>NZ_PEBS01000068.1 GCF_002869965.1 Janthinobacterium sp. ROICE36 | reverse complement strand
ACAAACCACGTTCACTTTCGCCGCTTACAACCTGACGCGCATGGCGACGATCTTTGGCTGGCGTTTATCGGCGGTGGGTGGGTAACTCCGTCCCTAGAGTACGGAAAGCGCTAAAAAATGTCAAAAAACGGCCTGAAAAGTGGCTGAAAACTGCTTTTTAGGAAAAATGCGGCTTCCAGCCCGAAAAATTCGCATGTCTGGCGACAAAATCCGAAGGACTGGGGTCCTTTTTCAACACCCTGTTAAGTTGCAGCGGCTGGATTGCAAACGATCTGCACGGTGGTGATGTTGGCGCTGCCCATGGTGCCAGCGCCTGTGCCAGGCTGTACGACGCACAGCAGGCCCTTCGGCTGGCTGGAGACGCTGACGTTATAGGTGGCGCCATCGGCGACAGGGCCGGCCATGATGAAGGTCGTGGCATCCTTGGCCACCGTGGTGGTTACATTGCCGTTAATCAGCACCAAGCTGTCTACCGTCAGGCCGGAAACCGTGCCGCTCACGGTATACGTGTTTTGCGAACAAGAAACGGCAGCGCTGATGTTGATGTAATGGCCAGCCGAACCGGAACCACCACTGACGCCGCAAGTCATGTGGGCAGGCTGGGTTTGCACGGTGATGTTGTAGTCGGTGCCATAGTCGATGCGCTTGCTAAATGTAAACGCGGTTTTTCCGGCTGGAACCGGGAGGGTGTCGCCGCCGTTGGCCAGGACCAGGCCGTCGTTGTTCAAGTTGCTGATGGTGCCGCTGACATCATACGAGGCCTTGCCGCCGCAAGCGGCCAGTCCCAGGGTCAACAGCAGCGCGGTGAGTGGGCGCAGACAGAATAACTTCATGTATTTCTCCAAAAATAGGTGACGGATCGCAAAGATTACTGCGGCGTGCAGTCAAGTGTGGCAGCGCTCGTGGCGGCGGAGCCCATCGTGCCGACCGTGTCGCTGCCGTCGGCACTGGTGGAACCCTGGAAGCGGCACTTCAGGCCCGTTGGCTGAGTCAGTATGGAAATACTGTATGGGGCGCCGTCAGGTACCGCATCGAATTTGTAGGAGGTGGTGCCAGCCAGTGGGCTGGTGCCGTTGGGACCCATCACCAGGCGCAAGCCGCCAGCGGCCAGGCCCGTGATCGTGCCGCTCAGCGGGTAGGTATTGGTCGTGCAGCTGACAATGGCCGTGTTCACGGAATAGCTCGTTGCCTTGCCGCTGCCGTTGGTAATACTGCAAACGGCGCCCTTGGGCTGTTGCGCAATGGTGATATCGTAGCGGTCGTCGGTCTTGATCAGCTTGGTGAAAACAAACTGGGTCTGGCCCGCAGGAACCGGCAAGCTTTCGCCATTATTCAGCAGAATCAGGCCATCTTTTGCCAGAGCGTAGACTTGGCCACCCAGATACAGGTTGCCGCCGCTGCCGCCGCAGGCTGCCAGTGTGACGGCGCAAGCCGCCGCCAGCATCGAGCGCAGGTACAAATTTTTCATACATTCTCCAAAACGAATTAGGTTGGGTAGCGCAACGCGGACGCTGGCGCCGCATTGGAATGGCGCCTATTTTAGTCTATCTGGCAAGCTGAATGACCTTGCCTTGTATCACCCTGTAACAATTTTTCGCCGGGAAGCGCTGGCCCGGCCCCATTCCACGGTGGCGCAGCCATGCCGGCGGCGGCGATCGGTGCGACAATAGATGCAGCCTGCGCATCGTGGCGCGGCATCCACCGTGAATCCCATGTCCCTTGCCCCTGTCAAACCCGCCGTGCCGCCCAAGGCCATCCTGTTCGATCTCGACGATACCTTGTGGCCCATCGCGCCCGTGATTGCCGCCGCCGAAACCCTGCTACACGACTGGCTGGCCACGCATGCGCCCAAGGTGGCGCAGCAGTTTTCCATCGAGGTGCTGCGCCAGCACCGTCTGGCCATGCTCAAGGAGCAACCGCATTTCCATGGCAACCTGATCGAGTTGCGCCGCGCCGGCCTGCTGGCCGCCTTCGAGGCTGCCGGCGAGGATGCCGCCCTGGTCGACGGGGCCATCCTGCAATTCCTGGCCGCGCGCAACCGCGTCCAGCCATATGACGACGTCTTGCCTGGCCTGGCCTGGATGGGCCAGCGCATGCTGGTCGGCTCCATCTCGAATGGCAATGCGGACCTTGACATTATCGGCCTGGCGCAGCATTTCAAGGTATCGATTGCCGCCAGCGAGTTTGGCGTGGCCAAGCCCGACGCCAGCATCTTCCTGGCAGCCTGCGCCGCGCTGGAAGTAGCCCCGCATGAGGCCGTGTATGTGGGCGACGACCTGCATTTCGACGTGACGGGAGCGCAAGGGGCGGGCATGCGTGCCGTCTGGATGAACCGCAACGGCAGCGACGCCCACCTGGCCGCCGGCGTGCAGCCCGACGCCATCTGCGCCAACTTTGACGAGTTGCTGCTGTGGCTGCGGCAGCAACTGGAAGATTGAGCACCGCCGGACGGGCGAACGTGCATAATAGGTGCTGTTGATGCACGTTCGGCCGCTTGCGCTGCCGCTTGCCTAAAGAATAATTGCTTAAAGAATATTTGCTTACCTAAGACACCATGCAACTCGATACACGTGCCCAGACACTGCTGAAAGCCCTGGTCGAGCGATATATCGCCGACGGCCTGCCGGTCGGTTCGCGCGCCTTGTCGAAAATTTCCGGCCTGGACCTGTCGCCGGCCACGATCCGCAACATCATGGCCGATCTGGAAGAGCTAGGCTATGTATCCAGTCCGCACACCTCGGCCGGTCGCATTCCCACGCCGCGCGGCTACCGCATCTTTGTCGACACTTTGCTGACCGTCCGGCATCTGGATGAGCACCTGGTGGAGTCGCGCATGCGTCTGCAGACTCCGCAGCCGCAGAAAACCATCGCCAACGCGGCGCAGATGCTGTCGTCGCTGTCGCAGTTTGCCGGCGTCGTGCTCAGTCCGCGCCGCGAATCCGTATTCCAGCAAATTGAATTCTTGCGTCTGTCCGAAAAGCGCATCCTGCTCGTCATCGTTGCCCCCGGCGGCGATGTGCAGAACCGCCTGCTGCTGACGGAGGCCGACTACACGCCGGCGCAACTGGTGCAATCGGCCAATTACATCAACCAGAATTATGGCGGCCTGTCCTTCGACGCCGTGCGCGTGCGCCTGCAGGGCGAATTGCGCCAGCTGCGCGACGACATGGGCAGCCTGATGCAGGCGGCCGTGGAGGCGGGCAGCGAAGCGATGGCCGACCATAGCGATGACATGGTGATTTCCGGCGAACGCAACTTGCTCAGCGTGAGCGATCTGTCATCGAACATGCATTCGCTGCGCCAGATGTTCGACATGTTCGAGCAAAAAACGGGCTTGATGCAGTTGCTCGACGTGTCGAGCAAGGCGACGGGCGTGCAGATTTTCATCGGCGGCGAATCGAACCTGGTGCCGATGGATGAAATGAGCGTGGTGACAGCGCCGTATGAGGTCAACGGCAAGATCGTGGGAACGTTGGGGGTGATCGGACCGACGCGCATGGCGTACGAGCGTGTCATTCCGATCGTCGATATTACGGCTAAATTACTGTCGAGCGCGCTCAGCCATCATTGATGCTGCGCCAACCGCCCCGCAGGAGCGGCAAGCCTGCGTCAGGCGGTTTTATGCGGGCAAGCTGTCTTGATGCAGTTGCCGTAGATGGCCAAGGCGTGTTCGGCAATCTTGAAGCCACGCTCTTCAGCCACTTTTTGCTGGCGGATTTCGATGTCCTCGTCGAAGAATTCTTCGACCCGGCCACAGTCGAGGCACACCAGGTGATCGTGGTGGGAACCTTCGTTGAGTTCGAAAATCGCCTTGCCGGTTTCAAAATGGTTGCGGTTGAGCAAGCCTGCCTGTTCAAATTGCGTCAGGACACGGTAGACAGTTGCCAAACCGACATCCATATTGTCGGCCAGCAGAATTTTATAGACGTCTTCTGCTGTCAGGTGGCGTACCGGGCTACTCTGGAAGATATCGAGTATCTTCAGGCGTGGCAGGGTCGCTTTCAGGCCGCTTGCCTTGAGATCACTAGGATTGTTACTCATGTTTGTTGCTCGTATGTGGGTCAGGTGCTTTATCATATAGCGTTTTGTCGGGGAGTGCCAAAATATGCATTTTTTGGCAGGCCGGTCACTCCTGGCGTTTTGTTCATCCAATTGAGGTCATTTATGCGCGTAACACCGGCTGTATTGCCATCTCTCTGGCACCGTATTTCATTTCGAGCACCAGTCGTGGCAGGCATGGTCTGTGTCGCGCTGGCCATGTCCGGCTGCGCCAGCCGTGGCATCCTTGGCGAAAAGCCGGCAGCGAGCCAAAAAGAAGGCAAGGAAGTGGTCCCCGATCAGGGCGCACAAACGACCACCGTGACGCCGCTGCAAAAATTCATGTGGTTTTTCTCGCCGTATCGTCCTGACATTCAACAAGGCAACTTTGTCTCCGAAGAGATGCTGGCCCAGTTGAAAGTGGGCATGACGCGCGACCAGGTGCGTTTCGTCCTTGGCACTTCCCTGCTGACCGATATCTTCCATGCCGACCGCTGGGATTATCCATTCCGCCTGGCACGCGGCAGTGGCGAAACCACCAGCAGCCGCGTGGTCGTGTACTTTGATAAAGAGGGCAAGGTAGCACGTTTCGAAGGCGGCAACTTGCCGACGGAGAAAGAATACATCGACCGCATCGCCGGTCCGTCGCCGTTCGCCAAGGTTGCCAAGGCCGATGTGCCTGCCGCAGCCGTACCGTCGCCCGTGGCGCCGAGCGCCGTGCCCGTGCCGGCCGATGCCGCCCCCGCTATTCCTGTGAGCAAACCTGACGTTGCACCCGTACCTGCAACGACACCTGCCGCCGAAACGGCACCTACTGCCGAGCCCACCAAATAAGTTGCTGTAAGAAAATAAAATGACTGAATTGAAAATCGCCATCGCTGGCGCCAGTGGCCGCATGGGCCATATCCTGATCGAAGCGGTCAGCAATGCCCCCGACGCCGTGCTCGCTGGCGCGCTCGACCGTGTTGGCTCGCCGTCCGTCGGCCAGGATGCCGCCGCCTTTCTCGGTAAACCTGCCGGCGTGCTGATCGAGTCAAGCCTGGCTACCGGCCTGGCCGGCGCCGATTACCTGATCGACTTCACGCGTCCCGAAGGCACTTTGCAGCACCTGGCGTATTGCGCCGAGCACGGCATCAAGATGATCATCGGCACCACCGGTTTCGATGACGCCGGCAAGGCCGCCATTGCCACCGCCGCCGAAAAGACGGCCATCATGTTCGCGCCGAACATGAGCGTGGGCGTGAATGTCACCATGAAGTTGCTGGAACTGGCCGCGAAAAGCCTGTCCGAAGGCTACGATATTGAAATCATCGAAGCGCATCACCGCCACAAGGTCGACGCGCCATCGGGCACGGCCCTGCAAATGGGTGAAGTGGTAGCCGGCGCCCTGGGCCGCGACCTGAAGGAATGCGCCGTGTACGGCCGCGAAGGCGTGACGGGCGAACGCGATCCGTCGACCATCGGCTTTGCCACCATCCGCGGCGGCGATATCGTGGGCGACCATACGGTGCTGTTTGCCGGCATCGGCGAGCGCATCGAGATCAGCCACAAGTCGAGCAGCCGCGTCACCTACGCCCACGGCGCCCTGCGCGCTGCGCGTTTCCTGGCCGACAAGCCGACCGGCCTGTTCGACATGCAGGACGTGTTATCGCTGAAGAACTGAGGAAGACCATGGCCACTGCCATCCTGAATGGAAAAGACATCACCGACGTAGCGAGCTTTCACGCGCAATGCGTGTCAGCGTTCGGTTTCCCCGCGTTCTACGGCAACAGCATGGATGCCTGGGTCGATTGCCTCAGCTATCTGCGTGACGACGAAAACATGACGCAGTTCCGTTTGAAACCGAACGAAGTGCTGGAGGTCGTCGTGCTAGACGCAGAGGCAATGAGGGCGCAGGCGCCGGACTTGCTGGAAGAAATCACGTTCTGTATCGCCGGCATCAATGAGCGCTACGAAGACTATGGCGAGAAGCCGGCGCTGAAACTGGTGCTGAAATAATAAAGAACGCGGGACAGTTTTTTGACTGTACCGCGTTTTTTTTAGACGACCTTGCGTTCGCGCAAGCCGTCGATCTGGCCGCCATCCAACCCTAGCCACTGCTGCAGCACCTCCCGCGTATGTTGCCCCAGCAATGGCGGCGGCAAGCGGTATTGCACCGGCGAACCGGACAGGCGCACGGGATTGGCCACCAGCGCCACCGTGCCTGCCGTCGGATGCGGCATCTCCACTTTCAAGCCACGCGCAACCACTTGCGGGTCGGCAAAGACCTGGTCGATGCGGTTGACGGGGCCGCACGGCACGGCTTGCGCCTCGAAAGCGCTGATCCACTCGGCCGTGGTGCGCATGACCGTGGTTTGGCGCATCAAGGGGATCAAGATCGCCCGGTGTGCCACGCGTTGCGGATTGGTGGCAAAGCGTTCATCCTGCGCCCATTCCGGGTGGCCGGCGACGGCGCAAAAGCGCGAGAACTGCCCGTCGTTGCCGATCGCCAAAATCATGTCGCCATCGGCCGTGGGAAAGTCTTGATATGGAACAATGTTCGGATGCGCATTGCCCATGCGCTGCGGCACCTTGCCGCCGCATAGATAATTGGCTGCCTGGTTGCCCAGGGCCGCCACTTGCACGTCCAGCAGGGCCAGGTCGATATGCTGGCCCAGGCCCGAGCGTTCGCGTTCGGCCAGCGCCGCCTGCACGGCGATGGTGGCGTACAGGCCCGTCATGATGTCTGTTTGCGCCACGCCCACTTTTTGCGGCCCGGCACCCGGCTGGCCATCGGGCACGCCCGTGATGCTCATCAGCCCGCCCATGCCCTGGATCAGGAAGTCATAGCCGGCGCGCGCCGCATACGGCCCATCCTGGCCAAAGCCAGTAATGGAGCAATACACGAGGCGCGGGTTGAGTGCCAGCAAGCTGACCGCGTCCAAACCATATTGCTTCAAGCCGCCTAATTTGAAATTTTCCAGCAGCACGTCCGATTCGGCAGCCAGCTGGCGCACGAGGGCCTGGCCTTCAGGCGCGGCCAGGTCGATGCACAGCGAGCGCTTGTTGCGGTTGGCGCACTGGAAGTAGGCGGCCTCGGCCGTATCGCGGCCATCTTCGTCCTTCAGATACGGTGGGCCCCAGGAGCGCGTATCGTCGCCGCGGCCCGGCTGTTCAACCTTGACGACGTCGGCGCCCAGGTCGGCCAGCAATTGCCCGGCCCACGGGCCGGCCAGCACGCGCGACAGGTCCAGTACGCGCAGGCCGGTCAGCGGCGCGGGCCGCAGGGTGGAAACGAGGCCTTCCATTAGTTGAAGGCGGCGATGCCGGTGATGGCGCGGCCGATGATCAGCGCGTGCACATCGTGCGTGCCTTCATAGGTATTGACCACTTCCAGGTTGACCAGGTGGCGGATGACGCCGAATTCGTCGGAAATACCGTTGCCACCCATCATGTCGCGCGCTACACGGGCAATATCGAGGGCCTTGCCGCAGCTGTTGCGTTTCATGATGGAGGTGATTTCCACGGCAGGCGAACCCTCATCCTTCATGCGGCCCAGGCGCAAGCAGCCTTGCAAGCCCATGGTGATTTCCGTCAGCATGTCGGCCAGTTTCTTTTGCACCAATTGATTCGCAGCAAGAGGGCGGCCGAATTGCTGGCGGTCCATCGTGTACTGGCGCGCTTTCAGGTAGCAGTCTTCGGCCGCGCCCAGCGCCCCCCAGGCGATGCCGTAGCGGGCGCTGTTCAGGCAAGTGAACGGGCCTTTCAAGCCGCGCACGTCGGGGAAGGCGTTTTCTTCCGGGCAAAACACTTCATCCATGACGATTTCGCCGGTGATGCTGGTGCGCAAGCCCACCTTGCCGTGGATTTCCGGCGCCGACAGGCCTTTCCAGCCTTTTTCCAGCACGAAACCACGGATCGCGCCTTCATCGGCCTTGGCCCAGACGACGAACACGTCGGCGATGGGGCTGTTGGTGATCCACATCTTGGCGCCGGACAGGCTGTAGCCGCCCGGCACCTTGCGCGCACGCGTAACCATGCTGCCCGGATCGGAGCCGTGGTTCGGTTCCGTCAGGCCGAAGCAGCCGATGAATTCGCCCGTCGCCAGTTTCGGCAGGTACTTTTGTTTGGTTTCTTCGTTGCCGAAGGCATGGATCGGCACCATCACCAAGGACGATTGCACGCTCATCATCGAGCGGTAGCCCGAATCGACGCGCTCGACTTCACGCGCGGCCAGGCCATAGCAGACGTAGTTCAGACCGGCGCCGCCGTATTCTTCGGGTATGGTCGTGCCCAGCAAACCCAGTTCGCCCATTTCGCGGAAGATGGCCGCGTCGGTGCGGCCATGGCGGAACGATTCGAGCACGCGTGGCACCAGGCTGCCCTGGCAATAGTCGCGGGCCGCTTCCAGTACGGCGCGTTCGTCACCCGTCAGTTGTTCTTCCAGCAGCAGGGGGGAATTCCAGTCGAATACGGTTTTGCTCATCACAGGCCTCGCAGTTGAGCGCCGGTGATCGGCGCAAGATTGAATATGGCTCATGGTAGGTTCTTGCCTAGCCTTGCGCAAACGATTTTTTCGCACCCAGACATGCGTGTTACGCATATCTTGGGGCATACTGCAGTTCTTTCACCGGCCGGATACCCATGTCACGCAAAATCCCGATGCTGCAAGCGTTAAATTGTTTCGAGGCGGCCGCGCGGCACCAGAGCTACACACATGCGGCGCGTGAACTGTCGCTGACGCAAAGCGCCGTGTCGCGCCAGATATCTTCCTTGGAAACTTTCCTTGGCGTGCAACTGTTCCAGCGCACGCGCCATGGCGTACTGCTGACCAGCGCCGGCGCAGCGTATGCGCGGCAGATCGCGGCGCGACTCGATGGCCTGGAGCGCGACACGCTCGACACCATGGCGCGCCAGGGTGGCGGCGGCGCCCTGCAGCTCGCGTCCGTGCCCACCTTTGCCACGCGCTGGCTGATGCCACGGCTGTCATCGCTGGCGGGCTTGCACCCGGACATCGTCGTGCATATCGATGCCTATACCAAGCCGTTCATGTTTGCCGATACGGAATACGACGGCGCCCTGTATGCGGGCACGCCCGAGCAGCTGGCGCGCTGGCCCGGCACGCGCGCCACTTTGCTGATGCATGAAGAAATTGTGCCCGTCGCCAGCCCCCGCCTGCTGGCGACGCGCAGCGAGTGGCAGCCGCAGGATGTGCTGGAACTGACCTTGTTGCAACAAAGTACGCGCCCAGGTGCCTGGCGCCAATGGTTTGACGCCATGCAGGTCGAGGGAGAAGGGCGCGATGGAGCGCATTACGGCGCCCGCTACGAACTGTTTTCCATGCTGGCCATGGCAGCCGTACAAGGGCAAGGCGTGGTCTTGCTGCCGCGCATGCTGGTCGAAGCGGAACTGGCGCGTGGCGAACTGCGCATCGTCTGCGAGCGCCCACTGCGCGGGCAGCGGGCGTATTACATGATCACGCCCGAAACGGCGCATGAAAAGACGGCCTTGCAGCAGTTGCGCGCCTGGCTGCAGGACGAAGCGGCTTAAACGACTTTGCCGGCGTCGAAATGGGGATTGTCGATGAAGCCGATCTGGTTGCCGAACGGGTCGAGCAATTCCACCGTGCGGATGCCGTCGCCCACATCCGTGATCGGATGGTGCAGGCTGCCGCCCAGCGCGACGATGCGCTCGACTTCCTGTTCGATGCCGTCCACGCCCCAGTACGTCACGCTGCCTTGCGTGCCTGGCTCACCGCCCGGCAGCAGCCCGAGTTCGAAGCCGCCGATGGCAAAACCCACGTAAAACGGCTGGTCGAAATAGGGGGCCGTGTTGAATACCTGGCTGTACCAGGCCTTGGCCTTGTCCAGGTCGGGGACGGGATAGGTGACGGTGCGCAAGCCCTTGATCATGTTCTGCTCCTGATGAATGAAGAATGAAGAATGACGCCATCATGCCACCGGCGCGCGGCGCGTGATTGTAAAAATGGAAGGTCTCAATGGTTGCGACGCAAGAACCACGCCTCGGGCGAACTGCGGGTGAAATCCTGGAAGTCGTGGATCAGGTGCGACTGGTCGAAATAACCGTATTGCAAGGCTACTTGCGCCCAGTCCGGCTGTCCCGCCAGGCTTGTCAGCCCCTGGCTGGCAGCGCGAAAACGGCAGATACGGGCAAACAATTTCGGGCTGATGCCGACGTGCTGGCGAAATTGCAGCGCCAGGTGCTGGCGCGACACGCCCAGTTGCCGCGCCAGGCCATCCACGCGCACCTGGCCGCATGCTGCCTCGATGGCCGCAATGGCATGCCCGGCGGCACCGGCCTGGCGCAGAGGCACTGCGGTGCGCAGGCGCAACAGCAGATAATCTTGCAAAATAGAAATTCTTTGCACATTGGACAGGGGCGCGCTCCACAAGGCGTCAGCCAGGCGCGTCGCCAGCTCGCGGCCCCACAGTTGCTGCAGTCCCGTACGGCCATCGCTGAGTTCGCACAAGGGCAGCTGGAAGAAGCGCGCCGCCGCGCCCGGCTTGAAGCGGGCCGCCACCGTCTGCACCAGTCCCCGGCTGACGACGGCAATCGGCGCCGTCATCATGCCGACGGCAAAGCTGGCATCTTGCTGGTCGTGGCACAGGATGTCGATGCAATTGTCGGGCAAGACCTGGTGCGTGAGGGGCGTGGCGCCCGTCTGCACGCGGCACGTCCAGACGCAGTCCAGCCAGGGCCGCAGGGCGGGGATGGGCAGATATTCCTGGTAGACGATCATGGCCGGATTTAATGTAAAGAACAAAATTGCATATATATTACACATCATAATTGCGCGCCGGCCAAAAAAATGCCAGCCCGGGCCGCCAGCGCGCCGCGCTATCGGGTGGCGACAACCAGTATAATGCTCGGTTCATATCCACTATTGGCCGCACATCATGCAAGATAAATATAGTCCCGCCGACGTCGAACAAGCCGCCCAATCGCACTGGAAGGCGATCGACGCCTATAAAGCCGTCGAACACGACCCGCGTTTCCCAAAAGGCAAGTATTTTGCCTGCTCGATGCTGCCTTACCCTTCGGGCAAGCTGCACATGGGTCACGTGCGCAACTATACGATCAATGACGTGATGTACCGCTACCTGCGCATGAACGGCTACAACGTGCTCATGCCGATGGGCTGGGATGCGTTCGGCATGCCGGCGGAAAACGCGGCCATGGCCAACAATGTGCCGCCCGCGCAATGGACGTATTCGAACATCTCCCACATGAAGCAGCAGATGGAATCGATGGGCCTGGCCATCGACTGGTCGCGTGAAATGACCGCCTGCAAACCTGAATACTACAAGTGGAACCAGTGGATGTTCCTGAAGATGCTGGAAAAAGGCATCATTTACAAGAAGACCGGCACCGTGAACTGGGACCCGATCGACCAGACCGTGCTGGCCAACGAGCAAGTCGTCGATGGCCGCGGCTGGCGTTCCGGCGCGCTGATCGAAAAGCGCGAAATCCCCATGTACTACGCGCGCATCACCGATTACGCGGAAGAATTGCTGGCCTATGTCGATGACAAGCTGCCGGGCTGGCCCGAGCGCGTGCGCACCATGCAGACCAACTGGATCGGCAAGTCGACGGGCGTGCGCTTCGCCTTCCCGCATGCCATCAAGGACGCGAATGGCGCCCTGATCGGCGAAGGCAAGCTGTACGTGTTCACCACCCGTCCGGACACCGTCATGGGCGTGACCTTCTGCGCCGTGGCCGCCGAGCACCCGCTGGCCCTCCACGCCGCGCAAAGCAATCCTGCGCTGGCCGCCTTCAACGCCGAATGCAAACTCGGTTCCGTGATCGAAGCGGACATGGCAACGATGGAGAAGAAGGGCATGCCGACGGGCCTGTTCGTCACCCATCCATTGACGGGCGCGCAAGTGGAAGTATGGGTCGGCAATTACGTCCTGATCACCTACGGCGATGGCGCCGTGATGGGCGTGCCGGCGCATGACGAACGCGATTTCGGCTTTGCCAAGAAATACAATCTGCCGATCAAGCAAGTGATCGACGTCAAGGGCCAGGAATTTTCGACCGATGCGTGGCAGGAATCATACGGCAGCAAGGACGGCGTCTGTGTCGCTTCCGGCAAATACGACGGCCTGCATTTCGCTTCCGCCGTCGATGCGGTGGCCGCCGACCTGGCAGACCTGGGCCTGGGCGAAAAGAAAACCACCTTCCGCCTGCGCGACTGGGGTATTTCGCGCCAGCGCTACTGGGGCACGCCGATCCCGATGATCCATTGCGCCGACTGTGGCGTGGTGCCGGTGCCGGAAAAAGACTTGCCTGTGGTGCTGCCGGAAGACTGCGTGCCGGACGGCACAGGCAACCCGCTGAACAAATACGAAGCGTTCCTGCAGTGCGACTGCCCGCAGTGCGGCAAGCCGGCGCGCCGCGAGACGGACACCATGGATACTTTTGTCGATTCGTCGTGGTACTACATGCGCTATACCTCGCCTGGCTCGAACGACGCCATGGTCGATGCGCGCAACGATTACTGGATGCCGATGGACCAGTACATCGGCGGCATCGAACACGCCGTCATGCACTTGCTGTACGCGCGCTTCTGGACCAAGATCATGCGCGACTTCGGCCTGGTCAAGTTCGACGAGCCTTTTGTGAACCTGCTGACGCAAGGCATGGTGCTCAACGAAACCTACTTCCGCAAGGACGCAGTGGGCAAGACCACCTGGTTCAACCCGGACGACGTGCGCCTGTCCCTCGATGACAAAGGCCGTCCGCAAAGCGCCGTCCTGGTGGCCGACGGCCAGCCGGTGGAAATCGGCGGTACGGAAAAAATGTCGAAGTCGAAGAACAACGGCATCGACCCGCAAGCGCAGATCGAGCAGTACGGCGCCGACACGGCCCGTTTGTTCACCATGTTCGCCTCGCCGCCGGAACAGACGCTGGAATGGTCAGGCAGCGGCGTCGAAGGCGCGAACCGCTTCCTGCGCCGCGTGTGGAACTTCGGCTACGCCCAGTCGGCCACGATTCAAGCCGCACTGGCTGGCGGCGCCGCACCTGCCACGGGCGAAGCGCAGAAAAACCTGCGCCGCGAATTGCACAAGCTGCTGCAACAAGCCGATTACGACTTGAAACGCATCCAGTACAACACCGTGGTATCGGCTTGCATGAAGATGCTCAACACCCTGGAATCGGCCAAGCTCGATGACAGCGCGCAGTCGAAGGCCTTGATCGCCGAAGGCTTCTCCATCTTCCTGCGCCTGCTCAATCCTGTCGCGCCGCACATCACCCACGTGCTGTGGCAGGAATTGGGCTACGCCGGCGCGCACGGCGACCTGCTCAACGCGCCGTGGCCGCAAGTCGACCCGCAAGCATTGGAACAGTCCGAGATCGAGATGATGATCCAGGTGAACGGCAAGCTGCGCGGCTCGATCACGGTGTCCAAGGATGCGGACAAGGCCAGCATCGAAGCGGCCGCGCTGGCGTGCGAAAGTGTGCAAAAGTACGTCGAAACCACGCCGAAGAAGATCATCGTCGTGCCAGGCAAGTTAATCAGCATCGTGGTGTAATCATGACGACTTCCTCTCAAGTATCGCTGTTGGGCCGCCGTGCTGTGCTGGCTTTGGGCTTGACTGTCCTGCTGTCGGCCTGCGGCTTTCATTTGCGCGGGTCGAACGGCAGTTTCATGCTGCCGTTCGCGACGATGTACATCGGCTTGCCCGAGACATCGCCGCTGGCGATCGGCCTGAAACGCTATATCCGCGCCATAGGCAGCACGGAGGTGGTGAACACCAAGGATGGCGCCGACGCTGTCCTTGAAGTGCTCACCGATCCGGAGAGGAATCGTACCAAGACCATTTTGTCGCTGAATAAAAATGGCCGCGTGCAAGAGTACCAACTCGGTTATTCGATCAATTTCCGCGTCGTGGACAAGGCCGGCAATCAGCTGCTGGCACCGACGACCATCAGCCTGGTGCGTCCGATCACCTTCGATGAATCGCAGGTGCTGGCCAAGGAAACCGAGGAAGCGGCGCTGTACCGCGACATGCGCAACGATCTGGTGCAGCAGATCATGCGCCGCCTGGCCGCCATCAAGCCGGTGCTGCCGGCCATGTCGGTCGCGCCGGTAGCCCCGCGACAGTAACGGGGACGCCATGCAATTGCGGATAGACGCGCTCGATGGGCATGTGGCCAAGCCGCTGGCGCAGCTGTATGTGATCACCAGCGACGAACATTTGCTGGCGCTGGAAGCGGCCGACAAGATCCGCCGCGCGGCGCGTGCACAGGGTTATTCCGAGCGCGACGTGCTGACGGTGGAGCGCAGTTTCAAGTGGGGCGAATTGCTGGCGGCGAACCAGGAGCTATCACTGTTCGGCGATAAAAAACTGATCGAGCTGCGCATCCCCACCGGCAAGCCGGGCAAGGATGGCGGCGCGGCGCTGCAAAGCTATGCGAAAAACCTCAGCCCCGACAACCTGACCCTGATCACCTTGCCCAAGCTGGACTGGGCCACGCAGAAGGCGGCCTGGGTCGCCAGCCTGCAGCAGGCAGCCGTGTATATCGAAATTCCGAATGTGGAACGGGCGCAGTTGCCGGCCTGGATATCCCAGCGCCTGGCCGCGCAGGGGCAGAGTGCCGAACGGGCCAGCATCGACTTCATCGCCGAAAGGGTGGAGGGCAATTTGCTGGCGGCGCACCAGGAAATCCAGAAACTGGGCTTGCTGCATGCGGCCGGCAAGCTGGCGTATGAACAAGTGCAGGACGCGGTGCTGAACGTGGCCCGCTACGATGTCTTCAAGCTGTCCGAAGCCATGCTGGCCGGCGATCCGGCGCGCCTGGTACGCATGCTCGAAGGTTTGAAAGGCGAGGGGGAGGCGCTGCCGCTGGTCTTGTGGGCCGTCTCCGAAGAAATCCGCACGCTGTTAAAATTGAAGGCCGGCATGGCGCAAGGGCGTCCATTGGGCGCGTTGCTGAAGGAATACCGCATCTGGGGGCCGCGCGAGCGGATGATGGAACCGGCACTGCGGCGCATTTCGCTGCCCGTGCTGGAAGCGGCGCTGCAACAGGCGGCGCAGGTGGACAAGATGATCAAGGGTTTGCGCGCCAAGGGCTACGCGGGCGATGCCTGGGACGCCATGCTGCAACTGGGCCTGAAGATCGCCCGAGGCTAGTTTTTTACACTATGGATACGAGCATGGACATCACAGAATATATGCAGGACGTGGGGACGCGCGCGCGCGCCGCTTCGCGCGCCATGGCGCGTGCTGACAGCGCCACGCGCAACCGCGCCTTGACCTTGATCGCCGCCGCCATCGTGCGCGATGCCGACCTGCTGCGCGCGGCCAATCAACGCGACCTCGATGCGGCTGCCGCCGCCGGCCTGGCGCCGGCCATGCTGGACCGTCTGACCCTGTCCGATGCCGCCATTGCCACCATGGTCGAAGGCTTGACGCAGATCGTCTCGCTGGCCGATCCGATCGGCGAGATATCGAACATGAAATTTCGCCCGACGGGCATCCAGGTGGGGCAGATGCGGGTGCCGCTGGGCGTCATCGGCATCATCTATGAGGCGCGTCCGAATGTGACGGTGGACGCGGCCGGCCTGTGCATCAAGAGCGGCAACGCGACGATTTTGCGCGGCGGCTCGGAAGCCATCCATTGCAACCGCGCGCTGGCCAAGCTGGTGGCAGAGGGCTTGCTGGGAGCAGGCCTTCCGGCCGATGCCGTGCAGGTCATCGACACCATCGACCGCGCCGCTGTCGGTGCCCTGATCACCATGCCGCAGTACGTGGACGTCATCGTGCCGCGCGGCGGCAAGGGCTTGATCGCGCGTCTGATGGAAGAAGCCACCGTACCGATGATCAAGCACCTCGATGGCATCTGCCACGTCTACATCGACGCCAAGGCCGATATCAAGAAGGCGATCGATATCGGCTTCAACGCGAAGTGCCACCGCTACGGCACCTGCAACACCATGGAAACCCTGCTGGTGTCGCGCGCCATCGCCGCTACCGTGCTGCCGCAGCTGGCCGAACTGTACCTGACCAAGCAGGTGGAACTGCGCGCCGATCCTGAAAGCCATGCGATCCTGGCCGCCGCTGCTTATCCGCACCTGCTGCCCGCCACCGAGGAAGACTGGTCCACCGAATACCTGGCGGCCATCCTGTCGATCAGGATCGTCGACGGCATCGACGAAGCGATGGACCACATCAACCAGTATTCGTCCAAGCACACGGAATCCATCATCACGGAAGACTACAGCGATGCGCTGCGCTTCCTGCGCGAAGTTGATTCCGCCTCCGTGATGGTGAACGCATCGACGCGTTTTGCCGATGGCTTCGAGTATGGCCTGGGCGCCGAGATCGGCATCTCGAACGACAAGCTGCACGTGCGTGGGCCGGTGGGACTGGAGGGCCTGACATCGCTCAAGTACGTGGTCTTTGGCCACGGTGAAGTACGTAAATAGTCTCTTTCGTGGGCTGCCCACAAGTCGGCCCGTGCTCTCGTTTCTCTCCATTTCTGACACTGGGAATCCCATGCTCTTTCTCTGGACCAAAGCCTTCCACATCATCTTCGTCATGTCCTGGTTCGCCGGCCTGTTTTATTTGCCGCGCATCTTCGTGAACCTGGCGATGGAGACGGAAACGGTGGCTACCGAGCGACTGTTGCTGATGGCGCGCAAGCTGTACCGCTTCATGTCCCTGCTGGCGCTGCCGGCCATGGTGCTGGGACTGGCGTTGATGTGGATGCTGTACGGTGGGGGCGAAGGCCGCATGAAGATGCCGGGCTGGATGCACGCCAAGCTGACGCTCGTGGTGCTGCTGCTCGGTTATCACCACGCCTGCGGCGCCATCCTGCGCAAGTTTGAAAAAGGTCTCAACAAGCGTAGCCACACCTGGTTCCGCTGGTTTAATGAAGTGCCGGTGGTGATGCTGCTGGCCGTCGTCGTGCTGGTCGTGGTCAAGCCTTTCTAAGGGAATCGAGATGAGTGCAAGCCAGAGCAAAGTCGTGCAGTATTTCTTCGCACCCCACTCGCCATGGACCTACCTGGGTCACGCGCGCCTGATGGCCATCGCCGCAAAGACGGGCGCCCAGATCGACGTGCGCCCCTTCGACCTGGGCAAGGTCTTCAGTGTGTCGGGCGGCCTGCCGCTGGCCAAGCGCGCACCGCAGCGCCAGGCGTATCGCCTGGCCGAACTGGCGCGCTGGTCGGCCTTTTTGCAAGTGCCCTTGACCTTGCAGCCGAAGTTCTTCCCCGTGTCGCCGGAAGCGTCGGCCAAGCTGATCATCGCCACGCGCCTGGCGCATGGCGTGGAGGCATCGCTGAACCTGGCGCACGCCATCATGCGCGGCCTGTGGGCTGAAGAGCGCAACATCGGCGACGAGGAAACTCTGGTGCAGATCGCGCTGGATGCCGGTTTCGATGGCCGCCAGTTGCTGAAGACGTCGGAAACGGCCAGCGTGCAGGCCGAATATGATGCCAACACGGAGGCGGCGACTGCCGCCAGCGTCTTCGGCTCGCCGTGGTACATCGTCGATGGCGAAGGATACTGGGGCCAGGACCGCCTCGATTTTGTCGAGCGGGCGCTGTCAGTAAAGTAATTAGTACCGGGGTCAGACCCGTCGGAACTCGGCGTCCCCGTCTGACCCCAGATTTCATTTGCTTTTAAGTAAAATTGTTTTTAACGGATAAAAGGTATCCTTATTATGGCTTCATATTTTTGCCCATGCCCGCGCGGCATGGAAGCGGCGCTGGCCGAGGAACTGGGCGAGATTGCCCAGGATAGTTCGACCATGAAGGTCCACAACCAGGTGCCGGGCGGCGTACACTGCTCGGGCGATCTGCTCGATGCCTACCGTATCAACCTGCATTCGCGCATCGCTTCGCGCGTGCTGATGCGCATGGCCCATTCGGGCTACAAGACGGAAAACGATATCTATGACCTGACCCTGGCGCAAGCCTGGGAAGACTGGTTCGGCGTGCACCACACGATCCGTGTCGACGTCACGGCTGTGAAGTCGCCGCTGCGCAGCCTGGAATTCACCACCCTGAAGATCAAGGATGCGATCTGCGACCGCTTCCGCGACCAGTTCAACGAGCGTCCATCGGTCAATACCAAGACGCCGGACATGCGCATCGTCGGCTTCCTCGACGCGAACACGTTTACCGTGTATCTCGACACCTCGGGCGAAGCGCTGTTCAAGCGCGGCTGGCGCGAAGAAACGGGCGACGCGCCGCTGCGCGAAAACCTGGCCGCCGGCCTGCTGCGCGTGTCGGGCTGGAAGCCTGGCATGGTGCTGTTCGACCCGATGTGCGGTTCCGGCACCATCCTGGCCGAAGCGGCGCAGATGCTGCAAGGCATCCCGCCGGGTGCTACGCGCCAGTTCGCCTTTGAAAACTTTCACGATTTCGCTCCGGCGCCGTGGAATGCCATGAAAAACGCCATCAAGGTCAATCCCTTGCCGGCCGAACCAACCATTTTTGGCAGCGACATCTCGGGCGACATGGTCGCCATGACGCGCCATAACCTGCGTTGCGCCGGCGTGCGCTTCGACGTGCCCTTGAAACAGATCGAGGCGCAGGAAGTCAAGCCGCCAAGCGACGTGCCGGGCATCATGCTGACCAACCCGCCGTACGGCGAGCGTATCGGCGTGCGCGGCGACAGCACCATTCCTGAAGATGAACTGTCGACGTCCTTCTATTCGGCCATGGGCACGACCCTGAAGCAGCGCTTCGCCGGCTGGACCGTGTTTCTGTTCACGGCCGACCTGGGCTTGCCCAAGCTGCTGCGCCTGAAGGAAGCGCGCAAGACGCCATTCTTCAACGGTGCGCTGGAATGCCGTTTGTTCCGCTTCGATATGGTCGCAGGCTACAACCGCCGTGAAGAAGCCAAACCCAAAAATATCTAATTAAACCTACTGCGCGTCGTGACTTGCGGCCTGCGGTGCTCACCGTACTAAAGTACGGTTGCGCTCTCGGCCACAATTCACTTCCGCTCGCTACGGTTTTCTCAGATATTTTGGCAGCTGAGAAAGCCGGATGTGTCACCCTGGACCCGTCATGTTTCCCATCCCTCCGGCAAGTGTGCCGCCCGACCCGGTCACGCCCGTTCCACCTCCCACACCGAGCCACATGGCGCCGCTGAGCCGCGGTGCGCTGGCCATGATGCTGGCCGGGCTGTCGATGCTTGGGCCTTTGTCGATCGATACGTATCTGCCTGCCTTTGGCGCGATCCAGGGTTCGCTGCAAGCGTCGCCGCTGGAAGTGCAGCAGTCGCTGACGTTCTACATGCTGGCCTTTGCCGGCATGGTGCTATGGCATGGCGCGATCTCGGATACCTTTGGCCGGCGCAACGTCATCCTCGTGTCGCTGCTGATGTTTGCCATTGGCTCGCTCGGCTGCGCTTCGGCGCACACGGTGCACTATCTGTGGTTCTTCCGCATCATGCAGGGCGTCTCGGCCGGCGCCGGCGTGGTGATCAGCCGCGCCATCATCCGCGACCTGTATGCCGATGCGGCGGCGGCGCGGCTGCTGTCGCTGGTGACGATGATCTTTTCCATCGCCCCGGCCGTGGCGCCGATACTCGGCGGCTGGATCGTCATCTGGTTCGACTGGCGCTCGATCTTCCTGTTCCTCGCTTTTTACACGGTGGTGCTGCTGGCGTTCTGCTACTGGCGTCTGCCTGAAACCTTGCCGATGGAAAAACGCCAGCCCTTCAATCCCCGTTTCCTGGCGTCGAGCTATGGCCAGATTCTGCGCTCGCCCCTGTTCCACATCAAGGCCGGCATCGTCGCCCTCAATTTCGCGGGCCTGTTCCTGTTCATCACGGCTGCACCGGAAATGCTGCCCAAGCAGCTGGGCCTGGGGCCATCGCAATTCGCCTGGCTGTTCATTCCCTGCGTGAGCGGCATCTTCATGGGCGCCGCGGCGGCCAACCGCATCGCCGGCAAGGTGACGTTCGCGCGCCAGATTGGCATCGGCTTCGCCTTCCTGCTGTGCGCCGCCAGCGTCAATGTCGTGTATCACCTGTTCCTGCCGCCATCCTTGCCCTGGTCGGTGCTGCCCCTGTTTTTTTACACCTTCGGCATGTCGCTGGTGGGGCCGGGCGCTACCCTGCTGGCGCTGGATCTGTTCCCGCATATTCGCGGCACTGTCGCCTCGTGCCAGTCGTTCGCCAGCACCTTGCTCGGTGCCGTGGTGGCTGGCGTAATCTCGCCGCTGCTGTCCGGTTCCGTGCTGTGGCTGGCGTCGGGCCAGTTGGCGTTTACGGGCCTGGCGCTGCTTCTGTGGCTGATATCGCGGCGTTTTCGTCACCGTTTGCTGGGTTCCTTCAAGGCATAAGTTTCCATGGAAGAACGCTGGATTTATTTCAACTAAATTTTCTATATTGCAAGTAATATTCGGCGCTTATGATAAGATGACTTTTTTTCCCGGCATCCTCTCAGGCAACATTTTTTGGGTTACAGGAGTAGAGGATTCCTCTGACGTGGCCGCGCTTTGCTGCTGAGCGCTCTTCCTTTTCGAACCGGCAATGCCTGATACGATGCATCAATCTGATCACGATATTCGCAATCGCCTGCTGATTGCCCGCCTGCCGGCCATGCCGCAGATTCTCATCAAGCTGATCGCCCACCTGCAGGCCGACGATGCTGGCATGCCAGAGCTGGCCGCCCTGATCGCCAAGGATGCTGGCATGACCAGCAAGTTCCTCGGCGTGGCCAGCAGCTCGGCCTACCATCGCCAGGGCAAGGTCGTCAGCCTGGAGCAATCGCTCGTGTCGCTGGGTACGGACATGATCAAGACCCTGGTCATCAGCGAATCCGTCTTCCAGACCTTCAACCGCTTTCCCCATTCCGGCAGCACGGATTTGCGCGCCTTCTGGAAAAGTTCGCTATCGGCTGCCGTCATGGCGCGCGCACTGGCCAAGGCCATGGCCTATCCGCACGTCGAGGAAGCGTATCTGGCGGGATTGCTGCACAACGTGGGCCGCCTGGCCTTGCTGGCCACGGCGCCGAAAGAATACGCGTTCAATTTCACGGCGCGCGACGATGCCGCCCTGTGCGCGGTGGAGCAGCGCACCCTGCAGATCACGCATGCCGAAGCGGGCGCCTGGCTGATCGAGCGCTGGCATCTCGATTCCTTCCTGGCCGATAGCGTGCTGTATCACCACGAACCGCTGGCGCGCCTGGAGGCCAGCCACCCTTTGATCCGCATCGTGCGCCTGGCGCACCTGCTGTGCTCTCATGCCGACGATGCGGAGTCGATTGCGCAGGCGGCGCAGCTATGCGCGCTGGAGGTGGAGGTACTGGAAAACCTGGCTGGCAGCGTCGCGCGCCAGGTGGAGCAGGCCGCGCAGCACCTGGGCATCGACCTGGCCGGCGCGGATGATATCGCCACCCCTCCCGCATATGCTCCGCCATCCGTCGATCCGGTGCAGCAGCGCCTGTCCGACGAAGTGCGCAACATGGTGCTGGTATCCGAAGTGGGGCAGACCTTTGCCCGGCAGCAGGGCGAAACCAGCCTGCTCGAAGCCATCACGCGCTCGGCGCGCATCCTGTTCGACTTCGACACCGCCGTCATCCTGCTGCAAAACCCCACCGGTCATGCGCTGGTGGGCGTGGCGGCGGGCGAACATCAGCAGCGCCTGGCCGGCTTCTCGATCCCGCTGGCCAAGGGCGGTCCGCTGGCCGCCTCGGCGCTGGAGTGCCAGCTGGCGTTCTTGAAACGCGACATTCCGGCGCTGGGCATCGTCGAGGAGCAGTTGTTCCGCATTCTCGGCACGGACAGCCTGGTCTGCGTGCCTTTGGCGTTGGGCCAGCGCAGTCTGGGCGTGCTCATTGGCGGCGTGGCGGCGTGGCAGATTCCCGCCTGCCAGAAGCGCGAGGGTTTCCTGCGCGCCTATGCGAACCAGGCCGCCACGGCGCTGGAAACGGCCATCAGCGCGCGCGGCCTGGCACGGCGCCAGCTCGATCACGTGGCCGAGGAATACCGTGCCGCCTCGCGTCGCGTCGTGCATGAAGTGAATAACCCGCTGTCCATCATCAAGAACTACCTGAGCGTGCTCGATCACAAGCTGGAGAAGCAGGAGCCGGTGAGCGGCGAGATGGCTATCCTGAATGAGGAAATCGACCGCGTCGGGCAGTTGATCGGCGGCCTGGCCGATCTGCAGCCGGTAGCGACCAGTGGCGTGACCGATTGCGCGCGCGTGGTCGACGATGTGCTGCGATTGTTCCGCGCCACCGACTTCCTGCCGCCGAAGATCGAGGTGGTCACGCGCATGCAGGACGCACCATGCGAGGTGGAGGCCGATGCCGACATGCTCAAGCAAATCCTGCTCAACCTGCTGAAAAACGCCGTCGAAGCGCTGCCCGATGGCGGGCGCATCGAAGTGGCGAACCGGGGCCACGTCAACCGCGACCGCCGCCTGTATCTGGAACTGTGCGTCAGCGACAATGGCGCCGGCCTGGCGCCGGAAGTGCTGGCCAATCTGTTTTCCCCTGTGCGCAGCAGCAAGCAAGGGGCGCATCACGGCCTGGGCTTGTCCATCGTGCATGACCTGGTCACGCGCCTGCATGGCGTGATCGGCTGCCGCAGCAGCAAGTCCGGCACCTCGTTTGAAATCTTGCTGCCCATTCCCGTGCCGACGAGCGCTGCAGCCGCGCTGCCCGCACCCGGCAATATCGCTTTGTCTTCGTAACGTCCATGAATTCCTCCGCCATTCCATTTGACCTGGAAAACAGCCCGCGCATCCTGCTCGTCGATGACGAGCCCCGCCTGCTCGCCTCCCTCCACGAATTGCTGAAGGACCGCGGCTACCAGCTGTATACGGCGACCTGCGGCAGCGAGGCGCTGGCGCAGTTGTCGAAACTGCGCTTCGACCTGATCCTGCTCGATTTGCGCCTGCCCGACATGAGTGGCCATGAAATCATGGACCACATCAACCGGCGCGGCATCGAGGGCGACGTGATCGTCATGAGCGGCGACGTCGGCATCGAGGCGGCCATCGGCGCCCTGAAACGTGGCGCCTACGATTATTTGCGCAAGCCCTACAGCCGCGAGGAGTTGCTCAAGACGGTGGAGAACGCGCTGCAAAAGCGCAAGCTGGCGCTGGAGAACGAGCGCATCGCGCTGCAGCTGGAAAACTCGGAAAAGATGTACCGCTACCTGGTCGACAGCTCGCCCGACATCATTTACACCTTGAACCACGAAGGCCGTATCACCTTCATCAACGACAGGGTGCACCAGTTGCTGGGATTCAGCCGGGAAGAGCTGATCGGCAGTCATTACTCGATTCTCGTGCACGATGAAGACCAGGAGCGTGCGCGCTATGCCTTCAATGAACGCCGCCTCGACGAGCGCGCCTCGCGCAATGTGGAACTGCGCCTGAAGTGCCATAGCGGCAGCGGCAGCGACCGCACTTTCAGCAACACGCTGATGACGATCCCGCTCAATTCGATCGGCATGCATGGCCTCGATCACGACGCCAGGAAGCAGGAATACTTCGGCACCTATGGCGTGGCGCGCGACATTACCGACCGCAAGCGCGCCGAGGAAGTGATTTCTTACCAGGCCTACCACGACATCCTGACGGACCTGCCGAATCGCATGCTGTTCAATGATCGCCTGGGGCTGGCCGTGATCCAGGCGCGGCGCAAGCTGACGGAACTGGCCGTGATGTTCATCGATCTCGATCGCTTCAAGCTGGTCAACGACACCTTGGGCCACGTCAAGGGAGACGAGTTGCTGCAGCAGGTGGCGCTGCGCCTGAAGGATTGTTTGCGCCGCGGCGATACCCTGGCACGCCAGGGCGGCGATGAATTCACCATCGTGCTGCCGGAACTGCGCGACCGCCAGGATGCACGCCTGATCGCCGACAAATTCCTCGAATGCCTGCACCAGCCCTTCGACCTCGATGGCAACCAGGTGCATATTTCAGCCTCCATCGGCATCGCCATCTACCCGGGCGACGGCGAGACCATCGACGAGCTGTTACGCCATGCCGACATCGCCATGTACCAGGTCAAGGCGCTGGGC
This sequence comes from Janthinobacterium sp. ROICE36, assembly GCF_002869965.1. Lineage (GTDB taxonomy): Bacteria > Pseudomonadota > Gammaproteobacteria > Burkholderiales > Burkholderiaceae_D > Janthinobacterium. The sequence goes on along the minus strand of NZ_PEBS01000068.1, from coordinate 3,721 downwards.
AAGAACGGCCACAGTTTTTATCACGAGTCCATGCTCGACGTGTCGCACCAGAAGATCGCGCTCGAGCAGAGCCTGCGCAAGGCGCTGGAGCTGAACCAGCTGGAGATGTATTACCAGCCGCAGGTGGACGTGATGACGGGCCGCATCGTTGGCGCCGAAGGCTTGATGCGCTGGAACCACCCGCAACGGGGCTTGCTGACGGCCGGCGAATTCCTGCCGTTCGCCGAGGAAAACGGTTTGATGCTGCCGATTTCGGACTGGATGCTGGGTGCCCTGTGCCGCGACCTGGTGCAGTGGGACGCGGCCGGCGGCGAAGCCGTGCGCCTGTCGCTCAATTTGTCGCCGCAATACCTGGACCGGGGCGACTTTTTCGAGAAGATGCGCGGCGCGCTGACGCGCTATGGCATCGCGCCGGAAAAGATCGAAGTGGAAATCACGGAAAACATCTGCATCCGCAACCCGCAGTATGCGATCGAGCAGTTGAACAAGCTGTGCCAGCTCGGTGTGTCGGTCGCCATCGATGATTTCGGCACCGGCTATTCCTCGCTGTCGTACCTGCACCGCTTCCCGATCCACACCATCAAGATCGACCAGTCGTTTGTGAAGGAAATCCACGATGAGCACGGACACTATCCCGTCATCCTGGCCATCATCTCGATCGCGCGCGGCCTGGGCCTGCACCTGATCGCCGAGGGCGTGGAAACGGAAGGCCAGGCGCGCTATCTGCAGGACAAGGGCTGCACCACGATGCAGGGCTATCTGTACCACCGGCCCATTTCGCTGGGCAGCTTCATCGGCGTGCTGCAGGAGCAGAATCGCCTGCTCGCCGATGCCGCCCCTGCGCAGTCCCAGACGCTGGCCATCGAGGCCTGATCCATGCCGCTTGCCGCTCCCCGCTCCACTGCTGCTCATTCCACGGCTGCTCATTACACAGCTGATTACCTGCGCCTGAAAGGACTGGCCGAGAAGGGCAATGCGAATGCCCAGCACAGCCTGGGCTTCATGTATTTCAATGGCCAGGGGATCGAGCAAAGCTATGCGCAGGCGTTGCATTGGTATGGCCTGGCTGCCGCGCAGGGGCTCGAGCACGCGCAATACAACCTGGGCGTGATGTGCCAGAAGGGGCAGGGCGTACCCCAGGATTTTGCGCAAGCGGCGCACTGGTACCAGCAGGCAGCCGAGCAGGGTTACGCGGCGGCGCAATACAACCTGGGCTGGCTGTATGCCAAGGGCCAGGGGCTGGCACAAGATAGCGGGCTGGCCATGCTGTGGTTCAGCCGCGCGGCGGAACAGGGCGACGCGGGTGCGCAAAACAATCTGGGCATGATGTATGACAATGGCAAGGGCGTGCCGCAGGATTTCGTGCAAGCCATTGCCTGGTACCGCAAGGCGGCCGAACAGGGCTATGCACGGGCGCAGTTCAACCTGGGCCTGCGCTACGACAATGGCCAGGGCGTGCGCCAGGACCGCCAGCAAGCGACGGCCTGGATGCGCAAGGCCGCTGAACAGGGCTATGCACCGGCCCAGTTCAACCTGGCGCTGCGCTATGAAAATGGCGAGGTGCTGCCGCAGGACAGCGGGCAGGCGATCACCTGGTACCGGCGCGCGGCCGAGCAGGGCCACGCCAGTTCGCAGTTCAATCTGGGCCTGATCTACGACAATGGTCAGGGCGTGCCCTGCGATAAGCAGGCGGCACTCGATTGGTACGTGAAGGCGGCAGGGCAGGGGCATGCGGCGGCCCAGCACAATCTGGGCCTGCATCATGAACATGGCGCGCAGGACTATACCCGGGCGCTGGTGTTCTACCGCCAGGCTGCAGGGCAGGGCTTTCCCGCCGCGCAGTATCAGCTGGGACTCTTGCATGAGCATGGGCAGGGCACGCCAGTCGATGCGCAGGAAGCCATCTTCTGGTACCGCAAGGCGGCCGACCAGGGACATGTGCGGGCGCAGTTCGACCTGGGCCTGCGCTACGAACATGGCCAGGGCGTGCCGCAGGATTTATCGCTGGCGCTGGAGTGGTACCGCCGCGCCGCCGAGCAGGATTACGCGCCGGCGCAATACATGCAAGGTGTGCTGCACGACCGCGACGACGGCCCGGCGCCAGACAGCCAGCTGGCCTGCGCCTGTTACTGCCGCGCCGCCGCGCAGGGCCACAGCCTGGCCCAGTTTGCGCTGGGTCTGCGGCACGACAATGGCCAGGATGTGCCGCAGGACTATGTTGCTGCCTGGGACTGGTATGCGCTGGCCGCGCGCCAGGGCCATGCGCGGGCGCAAATGAATCTGGGCTTGATGGCGGCCAGCGGCCAGGGTGGCCCGCTCGATTTGCAGCAGGCGTATATCTGGCTGTCGATGGCCGCAGCGGCGGGCGTGGCCGGTGCGGAAAAATCCTTGCGCCAGACAGCAGCGCGCATGCGCGAGACAGATCTGGCGCGGGTGCGCGAGCAACTGGCGGCGATAGCCGGCTAAGCCATGCCGCCCGCGTTAGCGTGCGCGAATACAACAGCAGGTACTGTATAGTCCCTTCCCTTCGCCATCTGTGGCGCCCCTTGTTTCCCCCAAACGCAAAAAATTGCTGCAGTATTTGCAGTTTTGATGTGCTAAGGTTCCAGAAGAAGGTGGTCTGTCTATTCTTTAGAAAAGGAAAACCATGCGCCTGAACCCTTGCACTGGCCGTCCGGCCGCCATCCTGTGCGCGCTGCTGTTGCTGTCGTCCGGCGCAGGCGCCGCCAGTCCACTGGATGCCCTCAGCAACCAGGATGCCAGCAATGGCTTGAAGGCGGCGCTGGAAGCCGGATCGGCCGCCGCCGTTGCCAAGTTGGGCATCGAAAATGGTTTCCTGAACAATGACAAGGTCAAAATCAAGTTGCCCGGCATCCTGGAGCAAGCCCAGCCCTTGCTGAAAATGACGGGCCGTGGCCAGCAACTGGACGATCTGGTGGTGGCGATGAACCGTGCCGCCGAGTCTGCAGTGCCCATGGCCAAGCCCTTGCTGCTCAACGCGGTCAAGTCGATGAGCGTGAGCGATGCGAAAAACATCCTGTCCGGTGGCGATACCTCCGTCACGGATTTCTTCCGCCAGAAGACCTCGGCACCGCTGGCCGTCAAATTCCTGCCCATCGTGAAATCCGTCACCGACCGTTCCGGCCTGGCCGGCAAGTACAACAGCACCATGAGCCAGATCGGCAAGACGGGACTGCTGCCGCAGCAGCAATCGACGGTGGAATCTTATGTCACGGACCGGGCGCTTGACGGCCTTTACCTGATGATCGGCGAGGAAGAGAAAGCCATCCGCAGCAATCCGCTCGCCTATGGCAGCAAGATTATCGGCAAAGTGTTTGGCAGTTTGAAGTAACGATTGCAGCGTCCCGCTGGGCCGCAGGCGGCGTTTGCGATGCATGGAAAGGTGTGGCGCTAGGGAAACAAGTTAAGCATTTGCTACAAGAAAACAATGTTAAAATTCTGCGACATACATTCTTGGGCATGGTTAACAGGGTGTTGAATTAATCGCCGTGCCCGTCAACCATCACGGGCCGGTAAACGTTGTTTCATCAGCCCCACTTTCCCACCGCCATCATGCGCAAGACCGACGTCACACAGCACTCTCTGTACAGTTACCGCTCGTTGGAGGAACGCATCCCGGATGCGCATCCCTTGCGCAAATTGCGAGTACTGGTCGATGCCATCCTGGCCAACATGAACGATGATTTCCAGGCGCTGTATT
>NZ_PEBS01000067.1 GCF_002869965.1 Janthinobacterium sp. ROICE36 | reverse complement strand
GCCTCCAGACCGACCTTCGCCTTGAACTCGGCCGTGTGTACCCGACGTTTTTTACCTTCACTCATTTGCTGTCATCCTTTCACGGACCACAGCTTAAACCATCGTCTCAGATTCGGGATCCACTATAGTCCTCAGCGCAAAGTTGGTGGAAGGGTCGGCAGGTCTGGCGTTCTGACGCTCGTCTATGATGCTTTCTGGCTTTTTGGCGGGGCTATTTTTATCATTTGCCCATTCAAACAGAGGTACACCTTTAAATTTCCCCTTGTTGTAATACTCGAAAAATTCTTTGTTTTTGTCGGTATTCTCCAGTCCTTTTAGTATTTGCCAATCCGCCGCAACCCTTAATTCGCGCAACGCCTCCTGCCTGATCGTGCACACGCCCACCGCCACGTCATACGCCAGCGCCTTCTGCGCATGCTCGGGATTGGTCATGATGGTCGAGTGATCGGTGGCGTGGGTGTCGATGTTGGCGGCCAGGTAGGTCTGAATTTCGTTCTTGCGCCAGGCATTGAATTCCTTGCTAGCCTCCTCCGGCTTGTCCACCGCCGTCACAGGCTTGCCTTTTTCGACCAAGCCGTCGCGCCTGGCCTGCATGCGCAGCATGGCGTTCTGTTCGTAGCGCAGCGCCGCCTCGGTTTGCGCATTGCCCTTGCCCTGGGAACGGTAGGGCGCATACGCGCCATCGGCTTCGGCGGCGCGGTCCTTGTGCAGGGAGTCGGCCGGGGAATCGCAGCCTTCGTCAAACTGATCGCTGATGTCGGCAAAGCGCTTCGAGTGCGGCAGGAATGCCTCGGGCAGCTTGGGCGCCTTCATCGGCAGCCGCCAGGACTTGGGCGGCAGGGCGTTGATGCGCGTGCCGGCAGCCTTGGCGAGAATGATGGCGATGGGCGCGAACAAAAAGGTCAGTATCTTGCGCCCGATGCCTTTGCTGGCCCGCATGCCCTTTTCAATCGAGTACTCGGCGACCAGCGAACGCGGGTGCCAGAAATCGAGGCTGCCCGGCGTCAAGGGTTGGCCATTGTGCTGCCAGATATTGTAGTCCTTTTCATTTTCCAGGCCGACAAGGTGATTTTGCGCAAACACGCGCTGGGTGAAGACGCCTTCGCCGCCCGACTCGGCAATTTCCTGCGCCGACATGCCGCGCCAGCCTATGCCCTGCACGGGGGTGGCCGAAATCACCTGGTCATGCGGATTGAAATACAGGGTGACCCGGCCATAGGTGGAGCCATGCAAACCGTAGTCTGCGCGGTCGAACGCGGCCGTATAGCTGTGCTTGCGTTCAGGCTTGCGATTGGCGCTGCACTCGTCGACAAAGGCGGCATCCTGCTGCATTGCCGAGCGGGTGCGCAAGATGTTGAAAAACGCTTTCAAGGTTTGCGTGCGGGCTTCATACTTTTGCCGGCCCGTGTTGCCATGCTCATCCTTCAAATGGCCGCTGACCCAGTTTTCCGTAAAATTGCTATCGAGCAGGCTGTAGGGTGGATTGCACAGCACATAACTGTCGGCCACGGCGGACGGCCCCAGCCTTTCACCGAGAAAGGCGGCCGCCATGGCCACCATATTGCCCTGGCTATGGCAGACGATGGTGACGGGCGCGTCGTGCTGGCAAGCGCGTATCGATTGGACGAGCCGCGCCAGGCGCCAGGCGGCAAACACGAAATACGGGCGCGGCGGGCAGGCATACACTTGCCGGTCATTCGTCGGGTTCATGTGCTGGATATGCATCCACAGGAACAGTTCCTCGGACAAGCCCTGGCCCCACAGGTCAGGCAGGGCGCTGCAGCCGTTCGCGAACGGTCCGCCGCCCCAGTCATTCTTTTCGTTGAGATAGATGCCGTCGCCAAATGCCTGCAATTCCTCGCCGTTGGCCTTGTAGCCCCAGCGAAAGCGGATCACGGGCGAATTGGCGTCGTCCGCCTGCAGGAAGGTTGTGGCGTTGCGCTTGGGATTGAGGAAACCGTCGTCCGTCAATTCGCGCGCGTAAGTGGCGGCCTGCATCTGCCCGGAGGCCGGGCCGGGGATTGTCAGGTCCTCATCGCGGCGTTTCAGGCGCGTATTCAGGTCGTCGCACAGGCCTTGCTCGGCTTGCTCATACCATTCACCGTCGGAATTGACGCCGTGCACAAAGATGACGATGCCGGGACGCGGCAATCGCGTGACGGCCTTGAGCAGCGCGTGGCTGAACAATGTTGTGCCTTCGGCTTCGGCCAGCAGCATGCAGTCAGCGCCTGGCGTGTCGTCGGAAACCATGCGTGCGCTCCCTCAGTGTTAATCAGGAAAAAGCGGCGCCCAAGTGAACCTAGGCAATCTGCACTGTAAGCGGATTGCCCGGGGTAGAACTTGCGTGGTGTCAAGAAAGGCGGTGCGGCGGGCCGAAGCGCCGGGGAAATCAGATCGCGTTCAGCGGTATTTTGAGGTAGCGCACGCCGTTGTCTTCCGGCTCGGGCAGTTTTCCCGCGTTGATATTGACCTGGATGGCGGGCAAGATCAATGTCGGCATGTCGAGCGTGGCGTCGCGGCCCGTGCGCATGGCCACGAATTGTTCTTCCGAGATGCCGTCGTGCAAGTGGATGTTGCTGGCGCGCTGTTCGGCCACCGTCACTTCCCAGCGTGGCGCGCGGCCGTTGGGCGGGTAGTCGTGGCACATGAACAGCCGCGTTTGCGGCGGCAGCGCCAGCAGGCGTTGCACGGAGCGGTACAGCAGGGACGCGGAGCCGCCTGGAAAGTCGCAGCGGGCCGAACCCACGTCTGGCATGAACAGGGTGTCGCCGACGAAGACGGCATCGCCGATCTGGTAAGCCAGGTCGGCCGGCGTATGACCGGGCACGTGCAGGGCGCGCACTTCCAGCTTGCCGATATGGAACACCTGGTCGGGCGCGAACAGCTGGTCGAACTGCGAGCCGTCGGCCTTGGCGTCAGCCTGGTGGTAGACGGCGGCGAAGGCTTGCTGCACCGTCTGGATGGCAGCGCCGATGGCCACGTCGCCGCCCAGTTGTTGCTGCAGATAGGGCGCGGCGGAGAGATGATCGGCGTGCGCGTGGGTTTCCAGCAGCCAGCGGCATTGCAAGCCGTGTTCGCGCACGAAGGCGATCACCTTGTCGGCCGACGTGGTCGAGGTGCGGCCCGCCTTCGGGTCGTAGTCGAGCACGGAATCGATGATGGCGCAGTCCAGGCCATCCGCTGCGTACACAACATAGGTGACGGTGGCGGTGGCGGGGTCGAAGAAAGCTTGGATTTGTGGAGTCATCGCGGCGGCAAAGTACGGACAGGGAAGGGCATTATATCGCCAGAGTGGGCTAAAAAAATGGTGAGAATTGACATTGAACATGCGAAAAACAGATAAGCGGGCATGCCTGGACACGTTGCAGTCGTGCGCGCCCTGGCGCTTGCTGCGTGGTAACCTCATTCAGACAAGGAGGAATTCATGAACGATATCATTGCACGCAGCGAACAGTACCGAGGTTTTACGATTTCCGTGACCCCGCAAAAGGACAACGACGATTTATGGGATTTTACCTACCACCTGCAGCGCGAGGGCGAGAGCGCGGCGCAAGCGATCACGCGCAGCCGCACCCTGGGCGGCTACGCGGCGCCCGAGACGGCTTGCACGGCCGGCATAGAAGTGGCCAGGACAGAAGTAGATAATCTGCTGCGTCCTTGAATCAGCGTAAATCGTTTAGCCCGAAAGTCAGCGTGACAGCACGCTGGCGCGTGAAACACGTCGCTAGCGGTCGCGCTTCATGCTACGCTTTCCACTATTGAGTCAGTCACAAGGAGGCACCCCATGGAAAACAGTTCTAAAATTCACTATAAAGGCTGGGAAATCGTTCCCCTGGCCGTGCCCACCACCGACGGAAAATGGTCGGCCAGTTGCGACATCGAACGCGCCACCGCGGAAGGCCTGGAAGTGTTCGAAGGCTCGACCATGCAGTTCGTGCGCGACGACGAGGATGGCGCGATTGCCGCCGCCTGCGAAGAAGCCGTGCGCCAGATCGACAACATCATCGCCAACCCGCTGGTGCGCCTGGCCTAGTTTTTTTCAGTCTCATTGCGTTCCTGCAGCCGGCGCCCGCCGGCTGTTTTGCATGTGGCGCGCTGCAAGGTCTGCGTCCAGCCAGGTATTTCAGAGCCTGTTGCATGGTTCAATATGATGTTTCATATGAAACGTTTGAAACATTATTGAAACATCGCTGACCTCCATCGTGACATCGCTGTTCCCTTGCGTGACACTGCACGCACGCTGCTGGCGGGCCGTTTTCCCCTTAGTTCACTGTGCATAGGCGTACTTTCCGGGTATCCGCGCGGCCCTGGCACGGCACTTGCAATACTGATGTTCATAGCAAGTCCATGAAACATTCGGGACGACCCGAATCCCATAAGGTGAACACATGACTCAATACTCCGCAGGTGCCGCATTCCGCAAGGCCGTCCAGGAAGAATCTCCGTTGCAAGTCGTCGGCGCCATCAACGCCAACCACGCCTTGCTGGCCAAGCGCGCCGGTTATAAAGCCATTTATTTGTCCGGCGGCGGTGTCGCGGCCGGCTCGCTGGGCTTGCCCGACTTGGGCATTTCCAGCTTGGACGACGTGCTGACCGATATCCGCCGCATCACCGACGTGTGCGACCTGCCGCTGCTGGTCGATGCCGACACGGGCTTCGGTTCATCCGCCTTCAACGTGGCGCGCACCGTGAAATCGATGATCAAGTTCGGCGCTGCCGGCCTGCACATCGAAGACCAGGTAGGTGCCAAGCGCTGTGGCCACCGTCCGGGCAAGGAAATCGTCAGCAAGGAAGAAATGGTGGACCGTATCAAGGCGGCCGTCGATGCGCGCACGGACCCCAACTTCGTCATCATGGCGCGCACCGATGCGCTGGCCGTCGATGGCCTGGAAGCGGCACTGGAACGCGCCGTCGCCTGCGTCGAGGCGGGCGCCGACATGATCTTCCCGGAAGCCATCACGGACCTGGACATGTACGCCACGTTCGCCAAGGCCGTCAATGTGCCTATCCTGGCCAACATCACGGAATTTGGTTCCACGCCGCTGTTCACGCTGGACGAACTGCGCAGCGCCCATGTGGGCCTGGCCCTGTACCCGCTGTCGGCTTTCCGCGCCATGAACAAGGCTGCCGACAACGTCTACCGCGCGCTGCGCCGCGACGGCACGCAAAAGAATGTCGTCGACACCATGCAGACGCGCATGGAGCTGTATGAATCGATCAATTATCACGACTTCGAGCAAAAACTGGACGCGCTGTTTGCCGCGCAAAAGAAATAAGTAAAGAAGCAGGGACCGCACGCCGGTCCCGCAGTGACGCACCCGAGACTATTCAATTTGGAGAACACAATGACCGCACCGCAAGTCGCTACTTTCAAGCCTAAAAAATCCGTCGCCCTGTCCGGCGTTACCGCCGGCAACACGGCGCTGTGCTCGGTCGGCAAGACCGGCAACGATTTGCACTACCGCGGCTATGACATCCTGGACGTGGCCGACAGCTGCGAATTCGAGGAAATCGCCTACCTGCTGGTGCACGGCAAGCTGCCCACGGCGGCCGAACTGAAAGGCTACAAGGCCAAATTGAAGTCCTTGCGCGGCTTGCCGTCGGCCGTCAAGTCGGCCCTGGAAGCGCTGCCAGCCGCCGCCCACCCGATGGACGTGATGCGTACTGGCGTGTCCGTGCTGGGCTGTACCTTGCCGGAAAAAGACGACCATAACGCGCCGGGCGCGCGCGACATCGCCGACCGCCTGATGGCGTCGTTCGGCTCCATGCTGCTGTACTGGTACCACTACAGCCATAACGGCAAGCGCATCGAGGTGGAAACGGACGACGACTCGATCGGCGGCCACTTCCTGCACCTGCTGCACGGGGAAAAGCCGTCGGCGTCGTGGGAAAAAGCCATGCACACCTCGCTGATCCTGTACGCGGAACACGAATTCAACGCTTCCACCTTCACCAGCCGCGTCATCGCCGGCACGGGTTCGGACATCCATTCGGCCATCACGGGCGCCATCGGCGCACTGCGCGGCCCGAAACACGGCGGCGCGAACGAAGTGGCGCTGGACATCCAGAAGCGCTACGACAATGCCGACGAAGCGGAAGCGGACATCCGCGAGCGCGTGGCCAACAAGGAAGTGGTGATCGGCTTCGGCCACCCCGTCTACACGATTTCCGATCCGCGCAATAAAGTCATCAAGGAAGTGGCGCGTTCGCTGTCGCAGGAAGCGGGTTCCACAAAAATGTTCGACATCGCCGAGCGCCTGGAATCGGTCATGTGGGAAATCAAGAACATGTTCCCTAACCTGGACTGGTTTTCGGCCGTGTCGTACCACATGATGGGCGTGCCGACGGCGATGTTTACGCCGCTGTTCGTCATTTCGCGCACCTCGGGCTGGGCCGCCCACATTATCGAGCAGCGCATCGACAACAAGATCATCCGCCCGAGCGCCAATTACGTGGGCCCGGAAGACCTGGAATTTGTGCCGATCAAGGATCGCAAATAATGAGCACCGCAATGAGTACCCCCGTGAATACGCTGTACCGCAAGCCCTTGCCAGGCACCCAGCTAGACTATTTCGACACGCGTGCCGCCGTCGATGCAATCGAGCCAGGCGCCTACGCCACCTTGCCCTACACCTCGCGCGTGCTGGCCGAAAACCTCGTGCGCCGCTGCGACCCTGCCACCTTGAACGCTTCCCTGAGCCAGTTCATCGAACGCCGCCGCGACCTCGATTTTCCATGGTTCCCGGCCCGCGTCGTCTGCCATGACATCCTGGGCCAGACGGCCCTGGTCGACCTGGCAGGCTTGCGCGACGCCATTGCGGCCCAGGGCGGCGACCCGGCCTTGGTCAACCCGGTGGTGCCGACGCAGCTGGTAGTCGACCATTCTCTGGCCGTTGAATGCGGCGGCTTCGACCCCGATGCCTTCGCCAAGAACCGCGCCATCGAAGACCGCCGTAACGAAGACCGTTTCGACTTCATCGACTGGACCAAGAAAGCCTTTAAAAACGTCGATGTGATCCCGCCGGGGAACGGCATCCTGCACCAGATCAATCTGGAGCGCATGTCGCCCGTGATCCAGGTACAAAATGGCGTAGCCTATCCCGATACCCTTGTGGGTACGGATTCGCACACGCCGATGGTCGACGCGCTGGGCGTGATCGCCATCGGCGTGGGCGGCCTGGAAGCGGAAAGCGTGATGCTGGGCCGCGCTTCGTGGATGCGTTTGCCCGACATCATCGGCGTCAAGCTGACGGGCAAGCCGCAGCCGGGCATCACGGCCACCGATACCGTGCTGGCGCTGACGGAGTTTTTGCGCAAGCAGAAGGTCGTCTCGTCTTACCTGGAATTCTACGGCGAAGGCGCATCGCACCTGACCTTGGGCGACCGTGCCACGATTTCCAACATGGCGCCGGAATTCGGCGCCACGGCCGCCATGTTCTACATCGACGCGCAAACCATCAAGTATTTGAAACTGACGGGCCGCGACGACGAGCTGGTGAAGCTGGTGGAGCTGTATGCGAAGGAAACGGGCTTGTGGGCCGACAGCCTGGTCGACGCGCAATACGAGCGCGTGCTGAGCTTCGACCTGTCGTCCGTCGTGCGTAATATCGCCGGGCCGTCGAATCCGCACAACCGCGTGCCGACGTCGGAACTGGCCGCGCGGGGGATTTCCGGCGTGGTGGAAAACGAGCCGGGCAAGATGCCGGACGGCGCAGTCATCATCGCGGCCATCACCAGCTGCACGAATACGAACAACCCGCGCAACATGATCGCCGCCGGTTTGATCGCGCGCAATGCGAACCGCCTTGGCTTGACCCGCAAGCCGTGGGTGAAATCCTCGCTGGCGCCCGGCTCGAAAACCGTGGAACTGTATCTGCAGGAAGCGGGCCTGATGACCGAGCTGGAGCAACTGGGCTTTGGCGTCGTGGCGTTTGCCTGCACCTCGTGCAACGGCATGTCGGGCGCGCTCGATCCCGTCATCCAGGATGAAGTGGTGTCGCGCGACCTGTACGCGACGGCTGTCTTGTCGGGCAACCGCAACTTCGACGGCCGCATCCACCCCTACGCGAAACAGGCTTTCCTCGCTTCGCCGCCGCTGGTGGTGGCCTACGCGATTGCCGGCACCATCCGCTTCGATATCGAAAAGGATGTGCTGGGCATCGCCCCGGACGGCAAGCCGATTCTACTCAAGGATATCTGGCCGTCCGACGAGGAAATCGACGCCATCGTTGCCTCCAGCGTCAAGCCGGAGCAGTTCCGCAAGGTGTACATCCCCATGTTTGCCGCGCAGGTGGATGACGGCATCAAGGTCAGCCCCCTGTACGACTGGCGTCCGAATACCACGTACATCCGCCGTCCACCGTACTGGGAAGGCGCGCTGGCCGGCGCACGCCCCTTGAAAGGCATGCGTCCGCTGGCCGTCCTGGGCGATAACATCACCACGGACCACCTGTCGCCATCGAACGCCATCATGCTCGATAGCGCAGCTGGCGAATACCTGGCGAAAATGGGCTTGCCCGAGGAAGACTTCAATTCCTATGCCACGCACCGGGGCGACCATTTGACGGCGCAGCGCGCCACGTTTGCCAACCCGACCCTGAAGAACGAGATGGTCATCGAGGACGGCAAGGTGAAGGCGGGTTCGCTCACGCGCATCGAGCCGGAAGGTACGATTTCGCGCATGTGGGAAGCCATCGAGGTGTACATGGAGCGCAAGCAGCCATTGATCATCATCGCCGGCGCAGACTATGGCCAGGGTTCCTCGCGCGACTGGGCTGCCAAGGGCGTGCGCCTGGCCGGCGTGGAAGCCATCGTGGCCGAAGGTTTCGAGCGCATCCATCGCACCAACCTGGTGGGCATGGGCGTGCTGCCGCTGGAGTTTTTAGCAGGCGTGAACCGCAAGACTCTGGGCCTCGATGGCAGCGAAACCTACGACGTCGTGGGCGAGCGCACGCCGCGCTCCACTTTGACCTTGCTGATCCATCGCAAGAACGGCGAAACGCTCGAAGTGCCCGTCACCTGCCGCCTCGATACGGCGGAAGAAGTGTCGATCTACGAGGCGGGCGGCGTTCTTCAACGCTTCGCGCAAGATTTCCTCGAGTCGTCCAAGGCAGCGTAAGCAACTCGTCATTCACCGGGTGGCGCGCAGGCGCGCGCTGCCCGGCTTTTCAGGAAATCTCATGACCCACGTACCCCAAATTAAAATCCCCGCCACCTATATGCGTGGCGGCACCAGCAAGGGTGTGTTCTTCCGCCTGCAGGATTTGCCCGCCAGCGCGCAAGTGCCGGGCGCGGCGCGCGACGCGCTGCTGCTGCGCGTGATCGGCAGCCCCGACCCCTACGGCAAGCAGATCGACGGCATGGGCGGCGCCACCTCCAGCACCAGCAAGACGGTGATCCTGGCAAAAAGTGCCAAGCCGGAGCATGACGTCGACTACCTGTTCGGCCAGGTTTCCATCGACAAGCCCTTTGTCGACTGGAGCGGCAATTGCGGCAACCTGTCCGCTGCCGTCGGCTCGTTCGCCATTGCCAGCGGCCTGGTGGACGCTGCGCGCTTGCCGCGCGATGGCGTGGCCACGGTGCGCATCTGGCAAGCCAATATCGGCAAGACCATCATCGCCCACGTCCCCGTGACGCAGGGCGAAGTGCAGGAAACGGGCGACTTCGAGCTCGATGGCGTGACCTTCCCTGCCGCCGAAGTGAAACTCGAATTCCTCGATCCGGCAGCCGAGGAAGAGGGTGGCGGTGGGGCCATGTTCCCTACCGGAAACCTGGTCGATGACCTCGACGTACCCGGCATCGGTGTATTGAAAGTCACGATGATCAACGCCGGCATCCCGACAATTTTTGTCGATGCGCATGCCATCGGCTACACGGGCACGGAACTGCAGGATGCCATCAATGGCGACCCGGCCACGCTGGCCCGCTTCGAAACTATCCGCGCGCACGGCGCCTTGCGCATGGGTTTGATTTCCCATCTGGATGAAGCGGCGAAACGCCAGCACACGCCGAAAGTGGCCTTTGTCGCCAAGCCGGCCAGCTATGTTTCGTCCAGCGGAAAACAGGTGCAAGCGGGCGAGATCGACCTGCTGGTGCGCGCCATGTCCATGGGCAAGCTGCACCACGCCATGATGGGCACGGCGGCTGTCGCCATCGGCACGGCGGCAGCCATTCCCGGTACCCTGGTGAACCTGGCGGCGGGCGGCGGGCCACGTAATAACGTGCGCTTCGGCCATCCGTCCGGCACCCTGATGGTAGGCGCGGAAGCGGCGCTGCTCGATGGCCAATGGAGCGTCACCAAGGCCATCATGAGCCGCAGCGCACGCGTGCTGATGGAAGGGCTTGTGCGCATTCCCGGCGACGCGTTTTAGGAAGAAATACGCAGGCAGATGGTAGGCAGATGACACACGGGCGGCACGCATAAAGCTGCGCCCAGGCGCGACACAGATTGCACGCATACCGGAGGAGACATGAATTTCGCAGCATTTTATCAACGCTCGATCGACACGCCAGACGTTTTTTGGCGCGAGGAAGCGGAAAAGATCGATTGGCATACGCCGTTTTCGCAAGTGCTTGATTATTCCCGTCCGCCGTTCGCCAAATGGTTCGTCGGCGGCACCACCAATTTGTGCCACAACGCCGTTGACCGCTGGGTGGACAGCCAGGGCGATGTGGCCGCGCTGATCGCCATTTCCACCGAAACCAATACCGAGCGCACCTACAGTTTTCGCGAGCTGCAGCGCGAAGTGGAGCGCTGCGCCGCCATCCTGCAGTCGCTGGGCGTGGTCAAGGGCGACCGCGTCCTGATCTACATGCCGATGATCGCCGAGGCGGCCTTCGCCATGCTCGCTTGCGCCCGCATCGGCGCCGTGCATTCCGTGGTGTTCGGCGGTTTTGCCGCCAACAGCCTGGCCAGCCGCATCGACGATGCGCAGCCCAAGCTGGTGTTTTCCGCCGATGCCGGTTCGCGCAATGGCAAGGCGATTGCCTACAAGCCGCTGCTCGACGAAGCCATCCGCATCGCCGCGCACAAGCCGCAGCAGGTGCTGCTGGTCGACCGCCATCTGGTGCCGATGGAACTGACGCCGGGCCGCGACGTCGATTACGCGACTCTGCGCGAGCAGCACCTGGATGCGCAGGTGCCCGTCACCTGGCTCGAATCGAACGAGCCGTCGTATGTGCTGTACACCTCGGGCACGACGGGTAAGCCGAAGGGCGTGCAGCGCGACGTGGGCGGCTATGCGGTGGCGCTGGCGTCGTCGATGCAGTACAACTTCTGCGGCAAGCCCGGCGAAACCTTCTTTGCCACCTCGGACATCGGCTGGGTGGTGGGCCATTCCTATATCGTGTATGGCCCGCTGATCGCCGGCATGGCCACCGTTCTGTACGAGGGCTTGCCGATCTATCCCGATGCGGGCATCTGGTGGAGCATCGTTGAAAAATACAAGGTCACGCGCATGTTTTCGGCGCCCACGGCCATCCGCGTGCTGCGCAAGCACCCGGTGGAACTGATGCGCAAGCACGACCTGTCTTCCCTGAAGGCGCTGTATCTGGCGGGCGAGCCGCTCGATGAAACCACGTCGCAGTGGATCGCCGATGAACTCAAAGTGGACATCATCGACAACTACTGGCAGACGGAGACGGGCTGGCCGATCTTGTCGGTGGCAAAAGGCTTGGCCGATACGCCGACGCGCCTGGGCAGCCCGGGCCTGGCCATGTACGGCTACCAGGTCAAGCTGCTCAATGAGGCGACCGGCGAAGAATGCGGCGCCAACGAGAAGGGCGTGCTGGTGCTGGAAGGCCCGCTGCCACCGGGCTGCATGCAGACCGTGTATGGCGATGACGAGCGATTCGTCGACACCTACTGGTCCACCTTCAGCGGCCGACAAGTGTATTCCACCTTCGACTGGGGCGTGCGCGACGCGGACGGCTATTACTTCATCCTGGGCCGCACCGATGACGTGATCAACGTGGCCGGCCACCGCCTGGGCACGCGCGAAATCGAGGAAAGCATTTCCAGCCATCCAAACGTGTCGGAAGTGGCGGTGGTGGGCGTGGAAGACAAGCTCAAAGGCCAGGTGGCGATGGCCTTCGTAATCCTGAAAAACCCGCAGGGCTTCGATAGTGCCGAAGCGAAAGCGGTGCTGGAACGCGAAGTGATGGCCGTGGTCGACCGCCAGCTGGGCGCCGTGGCGCGGCCCGCGCGCGTGCTGTTCGTGGCGCAGTTGCCGAAGACGCGTTCGGGCAAGCTGCTGCGCCGCTCGATCCAGGCCATTTGCGAAGGCCGCAGCCCGGGCGACCTGACGTCAATGGACGATCCGGCATCGCTGCAGCAGATTCAGGCTGCATTGGTGTAAGCGCCATGATGCAAGCGAAGTTTATCATTCGATAAACTTCGCTCTCAAATACGGTCGCTTTCCTTGCGCACGACCCTGCCCACGATCAGGCATTCATTGCCGCGGCACAGCTTGCGGTGGTATTTGCGCTGGTCCGGGTTGTCCGAGGTCAGCCACCATTCGCCGATATCGCGCGCCATGCGCTTGACCACCGGTTCGCCTTCGTAATTGATGGCAAACACAATGCCGTCGGCCGGCCGCTTGTCGGCCGTATTGATGATCACCACGTCGTCCTCGTACAGGGCCGGCTCCATGCTCTCGCCCTTGACCTTGATACCCACCAGTTTTTCAGGGTGGTAGCCATTGCGCTCGACCCAGCTGCGCGGCACGCTGATGGTGCTGCCGTCGTGCGTTTCCGGTTCGATGGCAAAGCCCGTGATACCTGCCGACAGGCGCAACTTGACCTTGCGGATCGGGTAGAAGCGCTCATCTTCGCCATCGACGACGATCACCGGCCGCACGTCACCCAACGCACGTGCCGCCAGCGCCGCCTGGTCGGGCGCCGCACCCTGGTCGAAGTACATACTGTCGAGCTGCAGGTCCGCTTCCAGCTTGCGCGCGATTTTTTCACTGAAGGCGCGTCCCTCGCGGTAGGTGGGCGAGAGGATTTGCGAGATGCGCGCCTCGCTCCAGCCGCTGACATCGGAAATTTTCTTGCGCGTGTTGTCGTAGTGCTCGCGGATCAGGGCCAGCAGGCGGTCGCGTCTGTATTGATACATATTCATCTCCACATTAAACCTGAAATTTACCGTTTGATAAATTACCAAATGCTTGACTTTAACATTAGCGATTGATAAAGTCCACTCGTTGCCTGTCGCAAACGCACTACAGCGTCTGCCGGCGGGCAGCACCATGGGAGATCAGGCAGATGTCGAACAGCAGTCAGTTGGTTGAAAGCAGGGCGGTGCCACGGCAGGGGCGCCAGTTACAGGGACGCAGCAAGAAGTCGCAGCTGCATATGGCCCGCATCGCGCAGTACGTACGCGAGCAGGGCCAGGCCAGCGCGGCGCAATTGTCCGCCTTGCTGGGACTCGATGCGGGCACCATGAGCCGCTATCTGCGCCACATGTGCGGCATGGGACAGATCCACCTGGCGCAGCGCCATTGCACGGAACCGGGGCGCCAGCGGCCCGCCCTGTACGCGCTGGGCGAACAGGACGAGGAAGTCGACGGCTGGGCCGAACTGCCGCCGCAAGTGCGCCGCACGGCCAGCTGGCCACGCGGTGCGGCGCGCCGCGATCCGCTGGTGGCGGCCCTGTTCGGACCGGCGCAAGGGTAGGGCAGCAAGCCGCCTTCTCAAATGAATGACAGCAAGCAAGCTGCCAAGCGCAGCTCTTTTTTGCTGCAACTGAAAGTACATCATGCATATCGATATCTCCGCCGCAGGGGCTGCCTGGATCAAGCTGCTGGGCGTCCCCTTGCTGGCAGCCTTCTTTGCCACCTTGCTCAGCTTCATGGTCATGTGGCCACGCAACTGCAAGGAGGCGCTCATCCGTATTTGCTCCAGCATCATCATTGCCACGTTTGCCGGTCCCGTCCTGGTGTCGGCGGTGCTGGCGTGGTGGCCCGGTTTGTTTGACAGCGCGCAAACCGTAGCGGCGCTGTATGGCTGTGATCCGGCCACGGGCTTCCTGTTCATTGCCGCACCGCTGATGGCGCTCGTCGGTTTGCCGGCGTGGTGGCTGGTGAGTGCCAGCGTGCGCTGGTTCGACCGGCGCCGCGACAAGGATATCGGCGAACTGGCGGCGGATGCGGCTGCTGCCGTCAGGGAAGTGCGGACGCGACGTTGACGGCGCTGGCGCCCTCTTGTAGTGCATGGTCAAAGCGGCCGCCTGAAATCGGTGCGAAGGGGTGGGGCACCATGCACAGTCATGCCCGTTTGTTGCCACAAACTGTATACAATTCCACCTTGCACGAAGCGTGCATGGCATACCTTGGTGTCGCATCCAAGGAGCTTCGCATGCATCATCCGCAGCCAGTGTGTTCCTGACGTCCCGTTTCTCTCTTGCTTTTCCCTTTCACCTGCGCTCATCCGGGCCTTGGTAACCCAGGAAATGGCGCGTAAATGGCCACTCCCCGTCTGAAATCCATCCACCGCAGCGTGCCCGGCACGACGCCTGCAGCGCCATCGCCGTGCCGCCTGCCATGGCGCACATTGCCGATCCCGCCTTCCTCAAGATGGCCGCTGCCGCCACGGCGGCCGGCTTGCCTGCGCCGGCCGGTCCCGTGCCCCTGATTGCCAATCCCGGCTATGGCGCGCTGGATAACATGGGCATCGCTTTCTTCGTGCTGGCTGTCATCTTGCTGGTGGCAAAGTATGGCCGGGGTTTCCTGGCGAATATCGCCGTGTTGATCGGCATCATCGCCGGCACGGCCCTGTCGTTTGCGCTGGGCAAGGCCGATATCAGCCGCGGTTTGCGCGTCAATGGCCTGGGCACGCTGATCGGTGGCATCTTCCATACCTTCCCGTACACCTCGTTCTCGCAAAACGTGGGCCTGGTGGGCGTGACGGGCGTGCGCAGCCGCTGGGTCTGTGTGGCGGCCGGCCTCATCCTGCTGGTCATGGGCGTGATCCCGAAGATCGCGCAGACGGCCGAAGCCGTGCCGGCCTGGAAGAGGCACAGGAGCAGGCGCGCGATAATAGTCATGGCAGCGAGTGAGGCGCCGCCCCGCGCCGTGAAAAATGGCGCGTGCCGCATGCTGCTCAGTCAGGCGGCAGAGTCTTCAGCACCACGCAATTGCGCCCCGCGTCCTTGGCCTGGTATAGCGCGGCATCGGCCAGGCGCAACAGCGCGTCCGGATCGGCGGTGCCCGGCGCCGACTGGACCGCGATGCCGATGCTGATCGTCACCTGCTGCGCCTCCGTGCTTGCATGGACGATGCGCATATTTTCGATGGCGCGCCGCAGCGCTTCGCCGATCTGGTGCGCCTCGTCCGCGCCAGTGTTCGGCAGCACGATCGAAAACTCTTCGCCGCCGTAGCGTGCCGTCAGGTCGCCCGCGCGCCGCATGCCGGCCGCCAGCGCCTGCGCGACCCGGACCAGGCATGCGTCACCTGCCTGGTGGCCATGCTGGTCGTTGAAGCGCTTGAAGTAGTCGACATCGAGCATGATGACGGCCAGCGGCCGGCCGACGCGCGTGGCACGTGCACATTCGGTGCGCAGCACGTCATCGAAATGGCGTCGGTTCGCCAGGCCCGTCAGGCCGTCGGTGATGGACAAGGTTGCCAGTTTGCGATTGGCGTCTTCCAGCTGTTCCGTGCGTTCGGCAACGCGTCGCTCCAGGCTGTCATGCAGCCTGTCGCTGGAGATCGAGATCATCGCCTGGACACCGAGCATGCGCAGGAACGCGACGCGCTCCTGTGTGAAAGAGGCTTCTGCAAGCCGGTTCTCGAAGTACAGGATACCGTCGATCTGGCCGCCGTGCCGGATCGGCAGGCACATGACGGCACGCGGCCGCTGCAACTGCACATAGGGGTCGGCGGCAAAGCGCGAAACGTCCGTGATGCAGTCTTCGATCACCTCGGCGCCAGTGCGGATCACGTAGCGCAGTAGCGACAGCGGGAATTGCGGGTCGCTGGCGACGTTCAGGTCGAGCCGGCGCGCTTGCAGGACGGTGACGACATCGCCATCGATATTGGCCTCCAGCTGGTAACTGCCCTCGGACAGTAGCAGCAGGCGCGCTACCTGCCCGCCAGCGTTTTCGCACACGGTGGAAATCAGGCGCGTCAGGACATTGCGCAAGCCCACTTCGTTCGACAGGATCTGTGCCGCTTTCAGCAGCGACACCAGGTCGAGCGCGCAACTGCCGTGCGTGTGGGGGCCCACATGCGACAGCGTGGCGCGGCCCTCCATCCTTGACAGCAGCGCAGCGTGGCGCGTCCGCAGCTGCGTCACCTTGCCTTCTGCGCCCCACTGGCCGTAATGCGCGATGGCGTCCCTGATAAACACGGCGGCCACGCGCGGCTGTGCCTGCTCGCACCAGTATTCACCGCACAATTCATTGCCCAGCGCTTGCATGTTGACGTAGCCTGCCATGCCGGCGGCGTCGATCGCCTGCTGGTAAAGGCGCGTGGCCAGCTGCAGGTCGTCGCGGTAGCGTGCCATTTCGGCCATCAGCAGCAGATGTTTGACAGCGCTATTGTCCGAGCCTTGCCTGGCCCACTCGGTGAGACTCGCCTGCAGCGTGCCGATCATGGTCAACGCTTCGCCCGCATCGGGGCGCGCGGGAGTGCGCCGCAAGGCGCGGATCCATATCAGTGCGGCGTAGAAGCTCGAATCGGCAACCTTGGCCTGGCCGCGCATGATCTGGGTGACGATGCCCTGCTGGCCGGCCAGCAGCTCGGCGTCGGCGCTGTCGAACAGGTAGGCGTTGCGGATTTTCCCTTGCAAATAGTAGGCGCGGTACAGCTGCGAGTCGCCATAGTGTTCGAGGAAACGCGCCTCGCTGAATGTCGCATCATCGTAGCTGTCGTGACGGGGCAGGAGGCCCATCAGGCATTTGATTGGCTGGATTGCCGCGGCGACGCAGCAATCGGCCATCGCCTGTTGGCCGTTGGCGCGCATCAGCGCCAGGTCGTGCTCGATGTCGTGCATCAGGTGCGGCAGGTAGTCGCCGAGGATGACCCGGTCGGTGGCGCGCACGGCCGCCACTACGCCGACCTGCACGAAATCGGCGATTTCCAGTGCCCAGCCAAAGGCTTCTTCGTACAGGGCATCGGAGCTGCGCAGGGGCTGCGTCCAGTGGCTGATGAGCGCACCGAACATCAGGCCCGTGAGCGTGCGCGTCTGCAGATTGGCACGCTGCCTGGCCAGCGCCATCGCCATCGCGCCGAAGTCGTAGCCGCGCGCGACGTCGCGGCCGTACAGTGCCAGCATCATCGCGTAGCCGACATAGGCGACGGCGCTGAAATCGCTGTTCCCCCGTTGCATGGATAGCCGCGTCATCGATACCACCATCAGCGCGCTGAGATCCTGCTGGCCGGCGTAATAGCTGGCCATCCACAGGCCCTGCATCATCTGCATCGCGGCCACCGCGTCTGGCTCGCACATGTCGCCGGCCGCCAGCCACGTGTCGGGCGCCTGCGCGCCAGGCTGCCGCCCGATGTCGGCGAGGATATCGTCAAAGCGCGCCTTCATGTGCGCGACATCGTGCGGAATGGCGATGTTCAACTGCGCCAGGCCGTCGCGCTGCACGGCGATGGCCTCGAGCAGGCGGCCCTGCAATTGATACTGGTGGGCCTGGATGGCAATGCAGCTTACGTGCAGCAGCGGGTTCAAGGCGCGGGCGCGCAGCAGTGGATAGATCGCCTCGGCGGCATCGAACTGGCCGCACAGGTAAGCTGCTTCGGCCGCGCCGAGCTGCAGGTCGAGCCAGAGGTCGGCGTGGACGCTCCACGCCTCTGCCGGTAGCAGGTCGAGACCAATTCGCATGTGCTCCAGCATGGCCTGGAATGCGGCAGAGCGTCGTGCCTTGATCCCGGCCTGCAGATTGAGCGCCACCAATTGCACGCGCTCGCCCGCATCGTCGAGCAGCGCACGGCCGGCGTTGAGCTGTTCGACGATGTCAAACAGTGTCCCGTCCTGACGCTCCGGCGTCGCATGCCGCAGGAGCAGGCGGCCGATGCGAAGATGGTTGACCGCGCGGGCACCGGCATCGGCGACCAGGTAGGCGGCCTGCTGCACGCGGTCGTGCAGGAATCGGTAATTTACGCCGCTTCGGCCAGCGCGGGTTTCGCCATTGACGTATTTATAGCGTTCGTCGAGCGGCTGGATCAGTCCTGCATGGAGCGCCGGCCACAAGGTTTGCTGCGTGTGCCGGGGCGCACAGTCCACTGCCAGCGCGAGCGTGTCGAGCGTGAAGCGGTTGCCGCTGGAGGCGGCCAGTTGCAGCAGGTGCTGCGTTGCCGTGGGCAGGCGGCGGATTTTCTCCAGCAGGACCTCGACCACGTTGTCCGCGTACCTGGCTTGTTCTATCGCGGGCAGGTCCCAGTCCCAGCAATCGTCGACGGCCCGGTAGCGCAAATGGCCCGTCTCATTGAGCGAGGCCAGGAACTGGCTGAGGAAAAATGGATTGCCGGCCGTCTTGCGGTAGCAAATGCGGGTCAGGGGCGCGCAGTCAGGTGCTGCCACGCGCACGGTGGCCGAGACCATTTGCGCAACCTGCGGCTCGCTCAGGGGGGCCAGTGACAGCGTGGACAGGCGCACCTCGCGCGCGCACAGCTTGTCGCGCAGCGCGACGAGCGGATGCGTGGCGCCCACTTCGTTGTCGCGGTACGCGCCGATGAATAGCAGGCAGCACTTGTCGCAGGAGAGCATGAGCAGTTCGATCATCCGCAACGTGCCCGCATCGGCCCATTGCAGGTCGTCCAGGAACAGCACCAGCGGATGCCCGGCGCAGGCGAAGACCTCGACGAAGCGGGGGAAAAGCCGGTCCAGGCGGAGCTGGGCCTGTGCCGGCGCCGACGCGGGCATCGCGTCGGTGGGGCCGACGATCAACGCCAGTTGGGGAATCAGTTCAACCAACACGCCGATGCCGCTGCCCAGGGCGTCGTGCAGTTTTCCAGACCACTGCCGCAGCGTTTCTTCGGGCTGGCCCAGCAGCTGGTGCACCAGCCCCTGGAAGGCCTGGATCAGCGAGGCATAGGGCACGTCGCGCTGCAGTTGGTCAAATTTCCCGGACAGGAAACAGCCGCGCCGGGCGATGATCGGTTTCTGCACTTCGTTGACGAGCGCCGACTTGCCGATGCCCGAGTGGCCCGCCACCAGCAGCATTTCGCGGGTGCCGGCCGTACTGCGTTCAAACGCCGCCAGCAGTATGGCGATGGCATCCTCGCGCCCATGCAGCGTTTGAGGCACAAGGAAGCGGCCGTTATGGTCGGACAGCTTGAGCGCCTGCGCCGGCTTGTCTGCGCGGCAGGCTGCGATGTCGCTGCGCAGGCCTTGCAAGCTCTGGTAGCGTTGATCGGCATTTTTTTCCAGCAGGCGCTGGATGATAGCCAGCAGTTGGCCAGGCAAGCCTGCGAGCGCTGGATGTGACCAGTCGGGACTGCGGGCAATGTGGCAATGCACGAGTTCCATCTCGTCGCCCGTCTCGAATGGCGCCTGGCCGACCAGCAGTTCGTACAGGGTGGCGCCGAGGGCATAGAAATCGGCGCGCCAGTCGACCCGCCGATTCATGCGCCCGGTCTGTTCCGGCGCCATGTAACGGAGCGTACCTTCCAGTGACTGGAGATTGACGATGCCGTGGCTTTCGTAGGGCAGTTCACAGGCAATGCCGAAATCGATCAGCTGCAGCAGCCGCCGGTCGGCATTCCACACCAGATTGGAGGGATTGATGTCCTTGTGGATCACGCCATGATGATGGACTTCCTCCAGCGCAGCACACAGCTGCAGCGCGATGTCGAAAAAATCGTCCAGCGCCAACGCGGGTTGTGCCGGCGAGCTGCGCGCCGCCACCTGCGCGCGCAGAATCTGGTCGAGCGCCTGGCCACCGTTATCTTCCTGGATCATCGTCCAGCACCCGCCGTGCAACTGCAGTGCCAGCGGATGCACCACGCCAGGATGGCGGCAGCGGCGGGCGATCGCATACTCGCGCTTGAATTGTGCCAGTTGCTGAAAGGAAGGGAACTGCTGATTGGGCTTCTTGACGATCAGTGCGGTGCCATCAGCAGCCCTGGCGCGATACACCCGCGAGCGGCCACCGCTGTGCAGCTGTTTGATGATCTCGTGGTCGAAAAGGGAGCTCATGGGCTGGACTAGCGGTACACGGAAGGTTGCGGGAGCCTTGAGGCGCACATTTCGTTGTATTACTTGATTGTAAATATTATATCAGTAGGAAGTCGCGGTAAAGCGAGAGGCGCGATGGGTGTTGTTGCAAAAATGTCGACCTGCAGGTGAGTCCGGCTGCGGGAAACGAGCGCGATGACGGGGCGATAGCGTGGCAATAAGGACCATGACGGGACAGTGTGTGCGCCATCGCCGGGGCAACTTGTTAAACCTGAAATATAGCAGCTGGAGATTTTTTGCGGAATAAAGACAGTTTTGCGGAACTGGAGAGCGTCAGGAGAGTAGGGAGTACTATCTCTGGGAGTGGCGTGTGCGCTGGGGCCGGAGCCGGAATCACATTCCGCCTTGAGAGCCGCATATATGCTGGATTTCTTCTCAGTGCGTTGTTTGGATACCGTCAAAAGTACCGTCAAAAGAAAAAGTGTCCCCTTTTTGCGGTCGCTCCAGGTGCTTCCAGCCGGCGTTAAAGGCGTTGACTGGCTTTAACAGCTTTAACACCGTAATCAACAAATGACCGACCGTCAGAACGGGCGTTTCTCCTATGAAAACAGCATGCCGGCGGTCGTCATTTGCTGATTAACAAAAGTTAAAAAAGGGGATTTTTTCTGCGCGTGGGAGAGGACGCGGTCTAGGTCGGGCGACCTTGCCAGACTTTTCCTCCCCCCCCTCCCGGTTGGTATTGCTCTCATGCATCATTTCGGGTTTCCCCCTTGGTTCGGCCTCCTGCCTGCCCACGCGGCCAGTCAAGCGGCCGGGCAACCGTGCATTGCGGCGCAGGACCAGGCCGCCACGCTGTCAAGCTGTACCAACTGGTGCCGTTGGCCTATCGGTGGTGATCGGCGTCTTGGCGGGCCTGTGGGCGCTGCCCGAGAACCCCGAAGCGGGGTGTTCGAGCGGTGCGCTGTGGCGTTCTGCCCTTACAAGCCCCTTCAATGCCCAGGCTGCGCACAGTAACGTTACTGTAACGCGCTGGATTGTGGGCGCGCTGACAGCGCCTAACCGATGACTCTCAATAATCATGACTATGAGGAAAAATGCGGCTCTCCGGGGTGGTGCTCGCCACTTTCTCGCCATCGCTTTTGCTCTTTCGGGCGCAAAAAAGCCCAGCGCATGGGCTGGGCCTCGGTGTAGCCGGTACTGCTCAGTACTTACGGATGCACATCGTTGACGACGACAAAGGCAGCGGGATGGGTGATAACGACGTCAGCACGCACATGACACAAGAAACCGATCTCGCCAGTGGTAGCGAAGGCTTCGCGCAGCAGCTGGATGCTCAGGCTCTCACGCATCAGGAAGTACATCTTGGTGAAGTCGCCCAGGTAGATCTCGGTGTTGTTCGTTCGTGCGCCCACTACCAGGTTGGTCGGGATCTGCGGCGTGGCGATCATGGGCAGAGTGGCCAGCATTTCAGGCTTACGCAATGGCTGGTTGGTGGTGTCGGTCAGTCCACTCAACTGGATGAGCGTACGTGGCGCCATGATCGATGCGGTTGGCAACGGCGCATTGGCATCGAGCATAGCCCCGATGGCGTTCAGGAAACAGCTGTAGTTCGGTGGCGTCTCACCGTTGGGCGTGTAGGTCAGCTGGGTGACGCCTGGCGTCCACTTGATGCCACGCGGCTCGGGTGCAGTACCGGAGCCGCGCAGGCCTGCATAGTCCAGCGCCTGGGCGAATGCCTGGCCAATGGCGATCTGCAGGGCTGCCTCGATACCCTGGCCATCTGCCAGCAGTTCGCGGCTGACCTTGAAATAGAAGGCCAGGCTTTGCGGTGCGGCTACCACGCCACGGAAGACCGGATCACTCTCCGTCACAGCGCCGCGCTCCAGGCGCCAGGATGCAGTAGGAACCTTATCCACCACGGCAGTGGTTACAGTCTTCGCGCCTTCGTCCATCGGCACGATGCCGGCGCCGGCCAGCATCAGGCTTGATACGGACGACAGCGCGCCCAGGATCAGCGGCATGGTCTTGGCCGGCACGCTGTAGCCACCGGCCGTATTTGTACCGACAGACAGGGCGGCATGCACTGCCTCGGTGGTTTTCATGCCGGCCACGCCGCGCAGGAACTCGGTCACGCTCACCTGGTCGGCGCTGTCGTCCTTCGCTGCGAAGTGTGCCTTGAACTCGCCGTAATTGTGCATGGCCTTGGGGCCGATGACTGGCGCCACCATCTCACGCAGGGCGGCCGGGCTGGCACCATTCATCTGCGCCGCTGCTGCCTGGTCTGTCAAGCCGTCGAGGGCCTGCTCGAGTGCGGCCACACGGGTATCTTGCTTGGTCTTGT
The DNA here is from genome assembly GCF_002869965.1 of Janthinobacterium sp. ROICE36. Taxonomy (GTDB): domain Bacteria; phylum Pseudomonadota; class Gammaproteobacteria; order Burkholderiales; family Burkholderiaceae_D; genus Janthinobacterium. The sequence goes on along the minus strand of NZ_PEBS01000067.1, from coordinate 7,287 downwards.
AATCACCGAAGGCAGCATTGACGCCTTGCACCAGGTCGACGATATCGGAAGGGTCGGCTTCAGCCTGTACGGACACGATGCCGCGCGGGACCGGGCCGCCGTTTTTCAGCACGGGTGCTGCAGGTTTTTCGGGATTGGTCAGGCTGGCGATTTCGCTGTCGATCTGCGTCATGCGGTGCATGTTGGCGTTCCACTCGGCCTGGTGCGTCGTGCCCCAGCTGGTGCCAGGGCATTCAGCCAGCATGACCTTGGCGCGTGCCAGGATTGCGGTGTTTTCCGCTTGAAGTTCTGCGAGGCGATCCATGTGTTTCCTTTCAATGAGTAAGGGCACAAGGATCGTCCAGCGGCACCACGCGCCGCAATTGCGCAACTGGTGGCAACGTGGTGCGTCAGGTATCAGCGCGTCGCTGTGAGGCTGGCAAGGCGCTTGCCGCGCAACCAGTGATCGAAGTCGGCGCGCGCAATAACCGTGATGCCGGGCGTGATTTCAAAGAAGCGGGGGAAGGTAGCATCGCGCTCGATCATCCTGGCCAGCGTGTGCCGGCTGATGCCCAGCTCGTGCGCCACCAGCTTGCGCCGCATGTATTGGCTGATTGCGGTGGTTGTCATGGTTCTCTTTCATGGTTTTGGTTCGGGCGCGGCGTAAAGCCTCGGCAGCGCTGCAGTACGTCCACCAGGTCGGCAGGGATGGCCGGCCCCTTTGCCCGTGTCAAGCGCCACTGTCCGCAGCGCCTGGAGCTGGCGGTGCCTGACAGATGCATGCACTCCAGGCAAACGCGCCGCTCGTCGTGCTGCTGGTCGCGCAGCATCAGCCGGTACGCCAGTGCGATCGCGTCGTCCTGGTTCAATCCTCGATCAATAAAAGGCGCTGGCAGTATCCTGCTGGTGGTGCCTGCCGGCGTCTGCCGCTCTTGTTGATTCTCGCCCGCTGGGGCAAGCTTTTCGGTTAGCGGTGCCGGATCGTTACCCGCCAGGTAGCCAAGGTATTGCACCAGCTCGGCCTTGAACGGGCGCACCAGGTCGGCGGCGATCCGTACCGATTCTGGCTGCCCCTTCAACTTGAGCGAACCCAATACCAATTCCACCAGTACGCCGGATTTGTGACACGCTGCGAGCAAGCTTGTGGGGGTCATATCGTCACCTCGATGGTGGAAACGGTAGACAAGAATCCAGAAGAATCAGAAGAATCCGTAGAAATATGTGCGGATTCTTCTGATTGTTGTAGTGGTTTTTGGATTCTTGTCCCTGGCAAGTACCAGTTCCAGCCACCTGTCTTACTCCCTGGCTCCTTGGCGGATTCAATACCAATTTTCGATTTCGCATTGTTAGCCGCTGTCCAGGAATAGCCTGCATCGCTGACCTCCGCCTTGACAATTTTGGCTGGCATTTTTCCGCCATGGTCGGTGAGAAGGTCGATTAACATGCGCTCCAATCCTCCGGAGCTAGCATCCTCGGCATTTTCATCGTGCTCGACCTCGCCCAAGATTTCCCGCGCCGTGCCCTCAATGACGCCTTCCCAAACTGCATGGGTGGCCTCGATGCCGCCTTCGATCGTCTTCATGCCCAGGCTGTAAGACACTCCACCGTCATCCGGGGCGATGTTCGACTTGGCGCGCGCCAGCACGCGGCGGGCGCCGTCTTCCTCCTTCGCCGTCACCAGCACCATGCGCGCCAGCGCGCCGAACGCCTGGGAGCCAATAACCCGGTCCTGTGGCGCCTTGCCAGCGCCGCCCTTGGCGAAGTGGGTGATGCCGATTACGGCGCACTGGTGGGCCTCGGCGAAGTCCACCACGGCTTGCAGGCTGCGGCGCACGTCGTTGGCCCGGTGCATGTCGCCGGCCACGGCTGACACGATAGGGTCGATCAGCAGCAGGCTCACGCCCCCGATGGCGGCCACCGCGCGGTGCAGCTCGGGAATGTCCTGCGCCGGATCGAATGGCACGCTCTCGCCGTTCTCGGTGATGCCCTCAATGAAGTGGCAGCGGCTCAGGTCGGCACCGGATGCAATGAGGCGCGGCACAAGCGTATCGTCGGCCACGTCCTCGCTCGACCAGATCAACACGTTACCCTTGCGCCTGCACGCGCTACCGTCCGGCCAGGTGCCGCCGGCTGTCAGCACTGCAGCAAGGCCCAGCGCCAGGGTGGTCTTGCCTGTGCCAGCCGCGCCTGCCAGGATGGTCAGCTTGCCGGCCGGTACCCAGCCAGGCCACAGCCACGTAATCGGTTGGGGCTTGATATCGGAGGCGCAGCGGATTTTGACCGTGCGCGTGTCGGCCTCTGGAATCATCGAGCGGTCAGTGGTCAGGCTCATGGCTGGACCAGCGGGCGAAACCAACAATGCGGGCGCAGTGCCAGCCTTTCCTTGTGGTGTGGCCGCGCTGATTACTGTCATCACGACCTGTCCTCCCTCGCGGGTGTGCAGGTCGTTGAAGTCGGTTGGCTGGCCTTCGTCGGACTGGAAGGCAGGCACGGCCAGCCAGCCGCCCACGGCAGCGGCCGCTGCGGTCGCGCAGATCAAACCCGTATTGCCGCCATCCTTGAATCGATCGTCATCAGCACATACGATAATCCGGATGCCTGGCAGCTTGTCGCGCAGAACCCTGGCCACCGGCTCCAGGTTGCCAGCGTTGAAGGCCACGGCCACCGGGTAGCCCGTCACGGCGTACAAGCTGGCGCCAGTAGCGAAGCCTTCGCAGATCAGCAGCGTATCTACAGGCTTGCCACCGAAGCTGTAATAGCAGCCCTTGACCTTGCCATGCGACTTGAGGCGCTTAGTGCCATCCTCATAGATGAATTGCGCGCTGGTCACGGTACCGGCGGCGTCGCGGATCGGCACAATCAGGGTACGCTTGTCCTTGAACTCTTTCAGGCCATACGGCTTGATCCCCTTGCGAACGCAATATGGATTGTCGTCGGTGGCGTCGCGCGCGCTGGTCAGCATCTTGGCGCACACGGCGGCGGCCTCGGCTTCCAGCTGCAAGCGCACAAATTCGGCTTCCTGCTTTGCCTTGTCGATGCGCGCGCGGTACTCCATGCGCTCGGCCTGCGACAGCACCTGGTCGGACTTGCCGCACCATTTCTCTGATAGGTCGGTCTTCCAGTTGCCGAAGGCGCCGGCCGGCACGCCATCGCTATGCAGGATGTACCACGCCGACTTCTTGCCCTTCTTGTCGTCGGGCGCATCGAAGCGGTGGCGCTGGCCATCGGCGACGATATCGGGCGGGGCCAGGTCGTAGGCGGCCATGGCAATGGCAAATTGCGCCTCAATATTTGAAAGCGGAGCGTTCAATGGGTAGCCTCCTTCGACGCTGGAATGCGGACGATGACGGCCTTGAAGGTTCCGCCGCGGCGATCTGCTACGTCTTTATTTTGGTCTCGGATAAAGCGCTTGGCTTCGGACTTGGTAGAGAACGGAATTAGTGTGCCTGCGAAGGACACAGCCCAGGTGCGGGTATCGACGTTGGTAGACATTATTTGTCCCCCTTGGTCCGGAATTCATTCATCCATTGAATGCGGCTCTCGGCATGGTCTGCCAGTAGACGAGCGGTGGAAGTCGCAAAGCGCAACAGCCGTTCAATGCCGTCCATATTCAGTATCGGCATTGCATCGTCGCTGCCGGCATCTCCGTTCATCGACCTGGTGAGTACGCTGTTATTAGCCAGCTCAATACACAGTTGCAGTCCCTGCGCCACGTCCATGACGGTGACTGCGAATTGTGCCGCCTGGTCACGTTGCAAGCTGGCGTGCAATATGCAATAGGGTTGATGCGCGGCGTCGCGCGGCATTTCGCTTGTGGTTGAGGCATTCAGTGCGCTCATGCTGCACCGCCGATCTTTGCCGCTTGTTTTTCCAGCGTGCCGAGTTCAGCTTCAACGGTCTTTTCAAGTTCGCCGACAGATGCGGCGACCAGCAACAGCAAGCTTTCTGCCTCGCTTGGATTCAGAAAGGTCGTATCGCCGGACGCCTCTTGCATGGCATGTTCCTGCAGGATGCGCAGGCAGGTACCGACACCATACAAAATCGTCTTGGCGCGCGAAAGGGAGGCCGCGCGTGCATCATTGACGAGGCGCGGGGACGCCCAGGAGAATGCGCGGAGCGGTGTCACGCCATGCTGCAATGGTGCTGCGTTGTGTGGGATGTTCATGCTGCACCGCCGATCTTGGCCACGGCAGTACGCCAGAGTGCATGCCCCTCGGCGATGCCGGCAAAGTAGGCGTCGGCGGCGGCCGTGCCGGCCTGGTATGGCGGATCAATATCCTTGCGCTCGATGCGGAAGGCCAACGCTGCACGGGTGCCGGTTTGGTATTCGGTGCTGCGCGGCGTGCGGCCGTTGTAGAACGCGGTTTGGAAAAGCAGATCGACGGACAGGGTGCCGGTGATTGATGGTGCTGGGGAATGATGGGGTGTGGTCATGCCAGGCATGATTGCCTCCTTGTGATTGATGTGAAAATCAACCATCCCGACGCCAATCGGGGTGGAAGACCGTGCAAGGTTGGCGTGCTGGCCACAAGTAACCAGTGGGCATTGCTGCCCCCTCACACGGCCCTCCATAGGAGAAAAGCCAATGCGTTGCGCGAAAAAAAAGCCATCAATGTTTGAAGGCTTCGCGCCTTGTAGTTGCAGGACGCCAATCCAGGTTCCCTCTTTTTCGGGAACAGACTTAGGATAGGCGGGTGCTGGCGGTTCGTCAACAGAATTTTTGTGGGAGTGGCCGCGCAGCATCATGCCCCGCCCTTGGCCTGCTTGGCATCGAGGGCTTGCACTTGGTCGAGATTCCAAAGGGTGACAAGGGCGATTAACTGGAACAGGGCGCACGCTTCCAGTAGCCGGCATGTGCACGGCTGCTTTTCTCAATATCATGTGCGCCCTCTTACGAGGAAATAGCAGATGCGGTGCGGGCAGTCAGCCATGCATCCACGTCTGACTCGTTCCAGACGGTGACGCCGGCGGAAATCTTGTGCGGCGCTGGAAATTTGCCTTCGCGTACCCAACGCCATACAGTCGCTGGGCTTACTGGTAACTTGCCAGATTTGGAGGGTGTCGTGGCCAGGCCACTGATGCGGAGAACTCTTTGGGACATACTTGCCTTATCGAGAAGGCAAGAGAAATACGAGATGTCAGCACGCGTCATATCACGTCAGGACGTATCACGACTGTAATATTTAGGTAGCTATACACCGATGTATTAGATAGAATTGGCGCATCCTCTGCAAGGATAATGATGCGACGTTCTAGCTCTCTTGCCTGAACAACATTGTTTGTGCAGCCAGTGGGCGGGAACCCGCTGGCGGCACTCCTCTACTAAGCTCATGATTTAACATGTGTTCGCTTGGTAGGATTCAATTCTACATGACACGATATCCCGGTAACAGCCTCCTGCACATAAATCTTGCAAGCCTCTATCTACTGTACGTATAAACAGTTTTTTTTGCGGAATAAAAAGTAAGTATTTCTTTTTTGTAATTCTGTATCAGTGCGTATCAGTACGTATCAGTACGAACAACTACGAACAACCAAGTATTTCAATTCGGGGCTCGTCAGTTTAAATTTTGCGGAATTATTGAGATGTTAAAAAACAACACAATGAAAAAACATCTTGCAAATTTACAGTGCTCATTCTAGGTATTTTTGCTTCGCAGCGGTATCACATCGGCCCCGACGCGCAGCTTGTCCAAATAGTCCGCCCAGCGCTGCATCATTTCCCGGCGCGCTGGCAAGTGACTGGTGCGGTTGTAGGCCCGGCCGTTCACATCCTTGACCGCGTGTGCGAGTTGGTGCTCGATCAGGTCGACGCGCTCGCCCAGCACCTCATCCATGATGGTCCTCGCCATGGCGCGGAAGCCGTGGCCGGTCATGGCCTCTTTCGGGTAGCCCATAGAGCGCAGCGCGGCATTGACGGTGTTCTCGCTCATGCAGCGATCTGGCGTGCGTATGCTGGGGAAAACGTAGCGGCCGGCGCCGCTCATCGCCTGCACGCCGCGCAGCAGCGCGACCGCCTGGCTCGACAGCGGCACCAGGTGATCGAAGTTCATCTTCATCTTGATGGCCGGGATGCGCCACAGTGCATCATCCAGATCGATTTCCGCCCATTCGGCCGCGCGCAGTTCGCCGGGGCGTACGAACAGCAGCGGCGCCAGCTTGAGCGCCGCCACGGCGTAGGGATGACCGCTGTAGTCGAAGATCGAGCGCAGCAGGCCACCGGCCTGTTTGGGTTCGGTGATGGCGGCATAGTGCGTACCCGGCACGGCCGCCAGCGCGTCACGCAGGTCGGCGGTGACATCACGCTCGGCCAGGCCGGAGGCCACCGCGAAGCGGAACACCTGGCCGCAAAGCTGTTTGATCTTGTGGGCGGATTCGATGGCGCCGCGCGCCTCGATCTTGCGCAGGGCGGCCAGCACGTCGCGGGGCTTGATGGCCGCGATCTGCATTGCCCCGATCTCCGGGAAGATATTTTTTTCCAGCCAGGACGTGTTCTTATGCTGGGTGCTCTCGGCGCGCTCGGCTTGTGTGTTGCGCAGCCACTGCCGCGCCATTGCCTCAAAGGTATGGCCAGCGGCCGCCGTCTTGGCGTGGTGGTCGTCGCGCTTGGCCTGGCTGGGGTCGATGCCCTCGGCCAGCAGCTTGCGCGCCTCGTCGCGGCGCTTGCGGGCGCCGGCAAGTGATATCGCCGGATACACGCCCAGGGCCAGCGTCTTGCGCTTGTCCAGGTAGCGGTAATCCATGCGCCAGTATTTGCCAGCTGGCTTTACCAGCAGGTATAGGCCGCCGCCGTCCGTGTGCTTGTCGCCGGCCGGCTTGCTTGCCTTCACCTGTTTTATGAATGTGTCTGTCAGCGCCATGTCTTCTCCCGTGACGGTACTTTTTTTGACGGTATCTAAAAGTACCGTCAGAAGTACCGTCAAAACGGTACGCTGTCATGCTACGTCGTAAGACGACACAAGACAACAAAAAACCCGCGCCTCCTATGGGAAGGGCGGGTTCTGATACTTCTTGATACGGTATAACATGATCTTTTGGTGCCCGGAGCCGGAATCGAACCGGCACGCCCTTACAGGCGGGAGATTTTAAGTCTCCAGTGTCTACCAGTTTCACCATCCGGGCAGCGCGGCGAGATTCTAGCACAGGTGATGCCCGTAATGCCATCTTGTGCCTGAGCGCCGCAGGGCGATTGCATGAAGCATCAGGTCGGCAAGCCCAAGACCTTGGCGAGATAGTCGGCATTCCAGCCAGCTTTTAAGCGTTTGGTAGCGATGCCGGCCTTGGTTGTCTTTTCGTTTTTCAGTAAAT
>NZ_PEBS01000066.1 GCF_002869965.1 Janthinobacterium sp. ROICE36 | reverse complement strand
AGTTATGCCTGATGACCATAGCAAGTTGGTCCCACCCCTTCCCATCCCGAACAGGACCGTGAAACAACTTTGCGCCGATGATAGTGCTGCAACCAGTGTGAAAGTAGGTTATCGTCAGGCTTGTTATTCGTAGTAGAAGAAAACCCCGCCAGCAATGGTGGGGTTTTTTTTCGTCTGGTGCTTTGTGATGGGAGCCCCAAACGAAGGCTGGGTCAGTCACTTCGTGAACCAGTTACCACCGGCGTGGCGCCGCTTCTGGCGACCCACTCGATCAACGCATCGACAGCCGCGCGGCCATTGCCGTTGCCCACCAAGTCGCTATTGATCATGGCGACCACCACGCACAGTTGATTGTTGGCATCGGGTACATAGCCGGCGATGGCCACCACATTCTTCAAGGTTCCCGTCTTGATGCGGGCCCGCGTGGCTGCCGGACTATTCAGCAGGCGCTTGCGCATGGTGCCGTCCAGTGCCACGATGGGCAGACTGGACTGGAACTCGGGCGCCCACGGACTTTGCTGCATCGCTTGCAGCACGCCGGCCATTTGCGCTGGTGCAATGCGTCCCGTGCGCGACAGGCCGGAACCGTTGTCGACCAGCATGTCCTGGGTGTCGATATGCTGTCGCTGGAACCATTCCTGGATGACTAGCCGCGCCCGGCTGGCAGTATCTTCCGGCGCCGCCATGGCAACGGGGCGGCTGCCCAGCCAGCCATCGCTTTGCAGGCTGCCCAGGCTCAGGAACAAGGTGCGCGCCAGGGTGTTATCGGACGTCTTGTTGATATCGCGCAAGACCTCTGGCAAGGCGCGTGCCACATGGTCGGCCAGCATGCGCGTGCCGACCGGTTCGGCCGTCGGCGGCAAGCCTGTAAACGGCGCTTCGCGTACCGTGCCCGTGAGCGTGCCACCCAGGCGTTTCCAGGTGGCGCGGAACAAACGGTCCGCATAATCGTTGCGATCAAGCACATTGATGCTGGTGGCCTTGTTGCAATTTTGCGGGAAGGTGCCGTGCAGTATCACCTGCAGCTTGCCGCCCGCATCGCGCCGGTATTCGGGCGGGCGCCAGCCGTCTTCCCACCGGCTGCAGCTGCCCTTGACCAGCTTCATGTCGCTGGTGATGCTGACATTCTCGAGCGGCGGCTGCATGAGGATACTCAATTGCCGGTCCGTCGAGTTCATGTTGATATCGAGCAAATTGGTATTCAGCAATAAGGCATCGGGAATGACGTTGTAGCGGAATTCGGCCGACTCGTCGAACGGCAGCGCATTGATGTCCAGCCGTGCGGGGTGAAACAGCTGGCGGTCGAGAATCAGGTCACCCTTGATTTTCACGATGCCCTGGTTGCGCAGGGTTTGCAGCATGTGCGCCAGCACGTCCGCGTTGAAATCCGTGTCGGCGCCGCCGCGCAGGATCAGGTCGCCCTTCAATACACCATTGATGACGTCGGCGCTGGTGCGCAGTTCCGTGCGGCCGCGAAAGATGGGGCCCAGTTGTTCCAGGCCCACGGCCGTCGTCACCAGTTTCATGGTGGAGGCCGGTTGCATGCTGCGCTCGGCGCCATGCGACAGCACGGTGGTGTTGCCGCGCAAGACGATGGCGCCCATGGCGTCTTCGGGGATATTCGCGCCGCGCAGCAGCAGGCTGACCGATTCGGGCAATTGCGCGTGGGCATTCGACAGGCCAAGACCAGCCAACAGCGCGGCCATCAGAACAGGACGTAACATGGTGCTCCTTAATGGAAAAAGACGTAGGCGACAAAAACGGCAGCGATCACGCCAGCCAGATCGGCGATGAGGCCGGCGGTGATGGCATAGCGCGTCTTGCGGATGCCCACCGAGCCGAAGTACAGGGCCACGATATAGAAAGTGGTGTCGGCCGAGCCCTGGAAGACGCAGGCCAGGCGGCCGACGAAGGAATCGACGCCGTAGGTATTCATGGCGTCGATCATCATGGCTTTCGAGCCGGAGCCGCTGAGCGGCTTCATCATGGCCGTCGGCAGGGCGGGCACGAAGTCCGTATTGATGCCCAGGTTGGCGAAGAACCAGTTCAGGCCGCTCATCAGGAAATTGAACACGCCCGCGTTGCGGATCACGCTGATGGCCACCAGCATGCCGACCAGGTAGGGAATCACGGTGATTGACGTCTGGATGCCACCTTTCGCCCCTTCGATGAAGGCGTCGTACACGTTGACCTTCTTGCGCAGGGCGCCGATGATGAAGATGGCAATGACGCTGATCAACACCAGGTTGCTGACCACTTTCGAGACCAGCTCGATTTCCTGTTTCGTCAGGTATTGCGTGAAGTACCAGATCATGGCCACGATGGCGCTGGTCATGCCGCCCATCCAGCCCAGCACGACGCGGTTGAGCAGGTTGATGCGTTGCTTGATGGACACGGTGATGATGCCGACCACGGTGGCGACATAGGTGGCGATCATGCAGGGGATGAAGATGTCGGATGGGTCGGCCGCGCCGAGGATGGAGCGCTGCGCCATGATGGCCAGCGGAATCAGGGTCAGGCCCGAGGTGTGCAGCACCAAGAACATGATTTGCGCATTCGTCGCCTCTTCCTTGTTCGGGTTCAAGGTTTGCAGGCTTTCCATGGCTTTCAAGCCAAACGGCGTGGCCGCATTGTCCAGGCCCAGCAGATTGGCCGAGAAATTCATCACCATGTGGCCGGTGGCCGGATGGTCTTTCGGAATTTCCGGGAAGATGCGCGAAAAGAAGGGCGCGATCACTTTCGCCAGCCAGCCGACGATGCCCGCCTTTTCACCGATGTTCATGATACCCAGCCACAAGGTCATCACGCCGGCCAGCGGCAGGGCGATATCCATTACCCCCATGCGCGCCGTTTCGAACGTGCCGTCGATGATGCGCTTGAAGATATCGGTATCGCCGAGAAACAGCCACTGCAGCACTGCGGCCAGGAAGCCAACGAGGAAAAAGCCGGACCAGATGTAATTAAGTGCCATATGCGATCAGTTCTGTGTGTCGGGAGTGAAAAATGTCTGCAAACAAAGTATAGGGGTAGCCCGATACGCGTTGATGAAAGAATGCAGCAATCGCATGCCAAAAAGTTATAAGCTGGCAGCCTGTTTTCATTGGCGCCCCGTACTGTGCCCGAGTAATCTCGCTGTTGCCTGTTCTTCACGTTTGTTTGTTAGCCCTGTCTGCACTGGATCACTGATGATGTTTTTACGCAAAACCGCCTGCGCCGCCGGCTTGGCCCTGTTGACGCTTTTCACTGCGCCAGCGCATGCCGCAGCCGATGCCCGCGCGAATAAGACCCTGCACTTGTTTTTGAGCACCAGCGAGACTGGCCTGGACCCGGCCGTGGCGTCGGACCTGGCCAGCTTGAACTTGATGGAAAACATCTTCGATCCCCTGCTGCGCTACGATTACCTGGCGCGCCCGGTGCAACTGCAGGGCAACACGGCGCGCGGCTTGCCGAGCGTGGATGATGGCGGACGCACCTATACCTTTCACTTGCAGCCCGGCATTTTCTTCACGCCCGATCCCGCCTTCAAGGGCCAGCCGCGCGAAGTGACGGCGCAGGATTATGTCTACAGCCTGACGCGGCTGTATGACCCCAGCCTGAAGTCGCCATGGCTATTCTTGCTGGAAGACAAGCTGCTGGGTGATGCGGCCCTGAAAACAACATTCAGCTACGACACGCCGATCGCCGGCTTGCAGGCGCTGGACAAATACACCCTGCGCATCCGCCTCAACGCCATCGACCCGAACTTCCTGTTTTACCTGGCCATGCCGGCGACAGCGGTGGTGGCGCGCGAAGTGGCGGAAGCGTATCCGGCGGCAGGGCAGATCGGTAATCACCCCGTGGGCACGGGGCCATTCTTGGTGAAGGAGTGGAAACGCAGCGACAAGATCGTGCTGCAAGCCAATCCGACTTTCCGTGCCACCGTGTTCCATACCGAGGCCAAGGCGCTGGCCGCCTTGCCGCTGGATGCGCGCGCCATCGCCGCCGCGCTGGAAGGCCAGCGCTTGCCCCTGGTCGAGCGCATCGAGGTGCGCATCGTTGAGGAATATCAATCGCGCATGCTGGGCTTTCTGAAAGGTGAATTCGACTACCTGGAGCAAGTGCCGGAATCGATGACGGACATGGTGCTGGAAAACGGCGCGCTGAAGCCGGCGCTGGCCGCCAAGGGCTTGCAACTGACGCGCTTTCCCGTGCTGCAAACGTATTACATGTGGATGAATATGGACGACCCCGTGCTGGGCGGCATGAGCAAAGACAAGCTGGCCCTGCGGCGCGCCATCGCCCTCAGCTACAACAGCCGTGAAGACATCGCGCTGTTGAAGAAGGGCCTGGCCTTGCCGGCCCAGTCGCCGCTGCCGCCGAATGTGCTCGGTTACGACAAGGCTTACCGCAGCCCCGTCGGCTACGATCCCCTACTGGCGCGCGCCTTGTTGGAGCGCTTTGGCTACAAGGCGGGTCGAGACGGTTTCCGCACCCAGCCGGATGGCACGCCCTTGATCTTGACCATGCACACGGAGCCGAGCACGGTGGGACGGCTGCGCGATGAATTGTGGCGCCGCAACCTGAACGCCATCGGCCTGCGCGTGGAATTCAAAAGCGACAAGAAGACGGAAATCATCAAGGCGTCGCGCCTGGGCAAGGTGCAGATGTTCGAGACCAACTGGATCGCCGACTTCCCTGATGGCGATAACTTTATGCAATTGTTGTATGGCGGCAACGTTGGCCGCGCCAACTATGCCCGCTTCAACTTGCCCGATTACAATAAACGCTATGAGGAGGCGCGCCTGCTATCCGATACGCCGCGCCGACGCAGTCTGTACTTCGACCTGTTTCAGCTGATCCACGCTTACACGCCGTGGGTGTTGCTGACGCATCCCATCTCTGCCGACCTGCAGCAACCGTGGCTAAAAAACTACAGGCGCCACCCCGTGGAATTCACGTCCTGGCGTTATCTGGACGTGGATAAAGCCAGGGCTAGCCCCGCAGGCAAGTGACCACGCCGTTGAAAAGGGCATTCATTCCAAAAAGTTATGGTTAGGAAAGCATTTTCATTGGCTGGCCGCGGATGCATCGCGCTACTCTGAAAATGAAAACAAATAAAGTCATGCGCAAATGTCATAAAAAAATGTACTGCGAGACAGACGTTGCGACATATCTAACAGCCTGACTTGATAACTCAAGTTTCGATTGCCCAACAAGGAGAAGACCTGTGAAATTGAAGAAGCTAGCGCAGTTGGTGGCATTGATGGGGGTAGTGGGGCCGGTAATGGCGCAGGAAGCGGTGCCGCCATCGATGCAACGGGTCGAAGTCACGGGCAGCAGCATCAAGCGAGTGGCCAAGGAAGGCGCACTGCCGGTGCAAGTCATCACCTTTGACCAGATCGAAAAGCAGGGCATCACGACGACCGAGCAACTGGTGCGCACCCTGTCGGCCAACGGCACGGGGGCCGATAACATGACTTCGGGCAATAACGTCTTTGGCGCCGATGCGGACAGGGTCAGTGGTGGGGCCTCGTTCGCCTCGCTGCGCGGCCTGGGCCCATCGAGCACCCTGGTGCTGCTGAACGGCCGCCGCATCGCCACGCACGGCGCCAGCGGCAAGTCGGTCGACCTGAACTCGATCCCGCTGGGCGCGATTTCACGCGTGGAAATTCTCAAGGATGGCGCCTCGGCCATCTACGGCACGGACGCCATCGGCGGCGTGATCAATTTCATTCTGAAAACCAATTACAGCGGCGTGGAAGCGTCCGTCTCCACCAACGACACGCAGGCAGGCGGCGGCGCCACGCGCCGCGCGTCCATCCTGGCCGGCACGGGTTCGCTGGAGTCGGACCGCTACAACATCATGGCCAGCCTGACCGTCGACAAGGCCGAGCGCCTGAACGGCAGCGACCGCTCCTTCGTCAACGGCTTCCAGCCGGGCCGCGGCCTGTCGCCCGATACCACGGGCACGCCGTATGCGAATCAATTGTCGGGCGCTGGCACTGCGCTGGGCACCTCGTTCCAGCTGCCTGGCGATTCAAACAAGTACCTGCAAGCCAATCCGCTGAGCTTCCAGGGCAAGTGCGACAGCGTCGTCGGCATGTCGCAATACCAGACGGAGCTGTGGAAAGACGTGACGTCGCCGCTGCGCACCAAATATTCGTGCGCCTACGATTATGGCGCCGACTATGTGCTGCAATTCCCGGTGGAGCGGGCCAATTTCCTGTCGCGCGGCACGTTCAAGCTGGCGCCCGACCACCGCATGTTTGTCGAGGTGCTTGGTTCGCGCACCAAGGCCACGGCCATTTTGACGCCGATGCAGGTGCAGGCGACCGTCGCCAACAAGAATTTGTATCCGGTCGGCGGCGCGTATTACCAGGATCTGTCGGCCTATATCCCATCGTTCGACAAGACCAAGCCGATTGCCTACAAATGGCGCGCGAATGACGTGGGCAACCGCACGCAGGAAAACACCACCGACAATGCCCGCGTGTTGGTGGGCTTTGAAGGCAACTTTGGCAAATGGGATTACAAGGCCGGTATTTCGCGCGCCGAAAGCAGCACCAAGACCAAGCTGACGGATGGCTATTCTTACACGGACAAACTGTACGCGGCACTGGCCAGCGGCATCATCAATCCTTGGGTGGGCGCGGGCCAGAGCCAGACGGAAGCGGCCAGGCAATTGATCGAATCGACCAAGTTCCGTGGCGACTTCCAGCACGGCAAGACGACTCTGACGCAGATCGATGGTTCCGTCTCGGGCGAGCTGTTCCAGCTTCCGGCCGGTGCACTGGCCATGGCGGCCGGTTTTGACTTGCGCCGCGAAGGTTACAGCTTCGGGCAAGACGTCGACGCCATCCAGATCCTGCTGGCACCAGGCAATGCTTCATTGAAAGATGCCAGCCGTACCGTCAAGGCTGTATATGCCGAGTTGCTGGTGCCGGTCACGAAGGACCTGGAACTGCAGCTGGCCATCCGCCGGGACGATTACAGCCTGGTGGGCGCGACGACGAATCCGAAAGTGGCTTTCCGCTACCAGCCGACCGACTTCCTGCTGTTCCGTGGTTCGGCCAGCAAGGGTTTCCTCGCACCAAGCTTCCAGCAGCTATATTCCGGTTCGCTGAGCCAGGAATTGCCGAACGGCGTGGTCGACCAGGAAGGTTGCGCCAAGCATCCGGGCGTACCCGAGTATTGCGCCATCGACCGCCTTGACTACAAGACGGGCGGCAATACGAATTTGAAGCCGGAAACGTCGAAGCAGGGTAGCGTCGGTTTTGTCATCGAGCCATTCAAGGGATATTCGGCCTCGTTCGACTACTGGGCCATCAATACCACGGACCGCATCCTGAACCGCACGCCGCAAATCGTGCTGGCCAACTACCAGGCGCTGAACCAGTACATCCACCGCAATCCCGACGGCACCATCGAGTACGTGCAGGCGGGCTGGATCAATGCGGCAGGCAGCCGCGTGCGCGGCCTCGACGTGGGCTTGCGCGGCGAAGGCAAAGTCCAGGACGCGAAATGGACGGCGACCCTGGATGGCACGTATATGGACAGCTTCAAGTTTGCGGAATATCAAGGCCAGGAATACCAGGAGCTGGTCGGCAAGTTTTATACGCGCGATCTGTACTTGCGCTGGAAACACAACGCCAGTTTTGGCGTCTCGCGCGGCGACTGGAGCGGCTTGCTGATCCAGAGTTTTTCATCGGGCTACAAGGACCAGTTGCCGAATGGCGGCAAAGGCACGCCGCCGCCGGGCTTCAAGGCCGATGTGTCCAGCTACACCACGTATAACTTGTCGGGCACGTACACCGGCTTCAAGAATACCACCATCACCGTGGGCATCCAGAACCTGTTCGACCGCGATCCACCATTCACCGCGCACAACGTGGACGAAGTGGTGGGCGCCGGCTGGGATCCGCGCGTGGCCGATCCACGCGGCCGTTCGCTGTCCTTCCAGCTGAAGTACAAGTTCCTGTAAGGCAGCCATGCCGGCGGTGATCCTGCCGGCATGCTAACCTCGTGCGGCGGCGCCTGGCGTCGCCGTTTTTTATGTCAGGAAAGGGCCGCATGTCCAGTCAGAGCAATCTCAGCCGGCGCCGCTTCGGCGGCTTGCTGGCCGCCACCTTGGGGGCGGCAGGGACACCGGCGTGGGCGGCGGCCGCGCAAGGGAAGGGCAAACGCATGCAAGAGCAACACGCATTGATCAAACCGGCGCGCCTGCGCGACGGCGACCTGGTGGCCATCATCGCACCGGGCGGTTTTACGGATGAGGACGCCATCGCCAAGGCCCAGCGCAATATCGAATCGCTGGACTTGCGCGTCAGCCTGGGCGCCAACATCCGCGCCGTGCACGGCAACTATGCGGGTACGGTGCAGCAGCGCCTCGACGACCTGCACGCGGCGTTTCGCGATCCGGAAGTCAAGGCGATCTGGGCCATCCGCGGTGGCTCCGGCTGCATCTCGCTGCTGGCGCTGCTCGACTATGCCTTGATCCAGCGCAACCCGAAGGTGCTGATCGGCTATTCCGACATCACGGCCCTGCACCTGGCCATCGGCCGCCAGACGGGCCTGGTGACTTTCCACGGCCCCGTGGCCTCGTCCACGTTTTCCGAGTACACGGTGACGCAGTTGCGCAATGTGCTGATGTCGCCGCAAGACAGTTACACCATCCCCATGGCGCTGGATAACCACCGCCGCGCGCAGACACAGCCGAACTTCGCCATCCGCACCGTGCATGGCGGCCAGGCGACGGGACGCTTGACGGGCGGCAACCTGTGCATGGTCAGCGCGCTGGCCGGCACGCCGTATGCGGCCGATTTCCGCGAGCACATCCTTTTCCTCGAAGAAATCAATGAAGTGCCCTACCGCATCGACAGGATGTTGTGCCAGCTGGACCTGTCCGTGGGGTTCAACAAGGCGGCGGCGCTGATGCTGGGCATCTTCGAGCATTGCGAGGCGGCCGAGGGCGATACGGCGCTGACCCTGGATGCGACGCTGGACCAGCATTTGCAACCATTGAAGGTGCCGGCCGTCAGCGGCTACTCGTTTGGCCACATCCGCCACCAGTTCACCATCCCGATGGGCATATTGGCGACCCTGGACGCAGACCGGCAAACCTTGACCTTGCTGGAGCCGGCCGTCTGCTAGCGCACGGTGCAGCAGGGAGATTGTCAGTATGCTAGTGTGATTGCAGGCGTGGCATCAGGCCGCGCCGCCTTCTTCACCGCACCCGACATGATCAACCGCCACGCCAGTACCTACATCCTCAGCCATCCGCTGGCCTTCGTGCTGCAGGTGCTGAAGGCTTTCCGCGCCAACCAGGGCTTGCTGCTGGCGGGCGCCGTCGCGTATTACTCGCTGCTCTCCATCGTGCCCCTGCTGATGCTGGTGGTGGTGGCCCTGTCGCACGTGATTGCAGAAGACGAGCTGTTGCGCACTATCGGCCACTACCTGGAATGGCTGGTGCCAGGGCAATCGAAAGCCATCGTGGCCGAAGTCGCGCATTTCCTCAACAACCGGGGCGTGATCGGCTGGCTGCTGCTGCTGACCATGCTGTTTTTCAGCTCGCTGGCATTTACCGTGCTGGAAAACGCCATGAGCGTGATTTTCATTCACCGCGTGGCCATCCGCCGCCGCCATTTCCTCATTTCCGCCGTGCTGCCGTACTGCTACATCCTGTGCCTGGGCGCGGGCATCCTGCTCATTACTCTGGTGGCGGGCGGCTTGCAGGTGATGGGTGAGGAAAGCGTGCGCTTTTTGCGCCATGACTGGGGCCTGGAAGGCGTGTCCGGCGTGCTGCTGTATTTGCTGGGGCTGGCGGGCGAAATTCTCGTGCTCAGCTCGATTTACCTGGTCATGCCCGTGGGGCGGTTGTCGATCACGCATGCGCTGATCGGCGGCGTGACGGCGGCCCTGCTGTGGGAAATCGCCCGCCATGTGCTGGTCTGGTATTTTTCCACCTTGTCGCAGGTCAACGTCGTGTATGGCTCGATGACGACGGCCATCGTCGTCATGTTCAGCCTGGAAATCGGCGCCACCCTGCTGCTGCTGGGCGCGCAAGTGATTTCCGAATACGAAAGAGTGGCCCGTGGCGGCGAAGAGGACAAGCCGCTGGCGCTACGGACTTGATTTAAAAAGGTTGTTGCGTTGCACAAAAGCCTGTGCTATACTCCGTTCAGTGATTGAGATTTGGCAGCAAATCATCTCACCATCCAGTTTCAGCGCGGCGACCGACAGGTGTAATGTCGATGGCGTGACAGAGCGAAGAGTGGATTTTGTAATTCCGGATACGTTGGTCGATTTACACTTGGAGTCACCATGCAGATAGCATGGGAGTCCGAAAATCAGGAGGCACTTTGCAGATAGCACTGGCGTCCATGACACGATTAAAGCATTGGTAATACATTGGAACGAAGCCTACCCTGAGTAGGCTTTTTTTTCGTCCATCGTTGGCGCATGGGGGCAGACCCACAATACCGCTAACGCAAAGCTCCACGTTAACGCATGTGGGGGTCTGACCCCAGCCTTTTCCTTGGGTCTACAAAGCCCGCGCAATCAAAATCTTCTGGATATCGCTGGTGCCCTCGTAAATCTGACATACGCGCACGTCGCGGTAGATGCGCTCAACGGGGAAGTCGGACACATAACCGTAGCCGCCGTGCACCTGGATGGCGTCCGAGCACACTCTTTCCGCCATTTCCGACGCAAACAGCTTGGCCATGGCCGCTTCCTTCAGGCAGGGCAAGCCCGCATCCTTCATGGCTGCCGCATGGCGTATCAGCTGACGTGCCGCTTCGATCTGCGTGGCCATGTCGGCCAGGCGGAATTGCACGGCCTGGTGTTCATAGATGGGTTTGCCGAAACTCTCGCGCTCGCGTGCATAGTTCAAGGCCGCTTCGTACGCGGCGCGCGCCATGCCCACCGCTTGCGAAGCGATGCCGATGCGTCCGCCTTCCAGGCCGGACAGGGCGATCTTGTAGCCTTGTCCTTCTTCGCCTATCAGATTTTCCGCCGGGATGCGGCAGTTCTCGAACAGGATTTGCGCCGTGTCCGACGAGTGCTGGCCCATCTTCTGTTCCAGTCCCGCCACGATGTAGCCGGGCGTGTTGGTCGGCACCCAGAAGGCGCTGATGCCGCGCTTGCCGGCCGCCTTGTCGGTCACGGCCATGACGATGGCCACGTCTGCATACTTGCCGCTGGTAATGAATTGCTTGGTGCCGTTGATGACGTATTCATTGCCGTCGAGGGTGGCCGTGGTGCGCAGGGCGGATGCATCGCTGCCCGTGTGCGGTTCCGTCAGGCAAAATGCCCCCAGCATGGCGCCTTGCGCCAGCGGCCGCAGCCACTGTTCCTTTTGCGCATTGTTGGCGTACATCATGGCGATGCTGCACACGGGGCAATTATTCACGGAAATGATGGTCGACGTGCCGCCATCGCCGGCGGCGATTTCTTCCAGTACCAGGGCCAGCGACACGTAGTCGAGGCCGGCGCCGCCCAGCGCTTCCGGTACGGCCACGCCAAAGGCGCCCAGCGCGGCCAGTTCCTGCAGCTCTTCTTTCGGGAAATGATGTTCCTTGTCCCAGCGAGCCGCGTTGGGCGCCAGGCGCTCGCGCGAGAAACTGCGCAGCGCTTCCTGGATCATGGTCTGTTCTTCATTGAGTATCATGGGACGTCGTCTCGTCTATTTTTATAGTGGATGCGGGAATTACCAGGCGATGGGCTTGCCATCGTAGTTGCGGAACACGGCCTTGTCCGTGGCCGGCAGGCTGGCCAAGGTGGTGCGGATGCCGGCAGCGCTTTGCTCTGGTGAAATATCGGCGCCGGCGCCTCCCATGTCGGTGCGCACCCAGCCCGGGTGGAAGGCGACGCAGCTGACGCCTTGCGGGCCATGCACGAGGGCCGTGTCGATCAGCACGGAATTCAAGGCGGCCTTGCTGGCGCGGTACAGCGAACCGCTGGGGTTGCTCCGCTCGCTCAAGGAGCCCATGTGCGAGGACAGCACGGCGAGTTTTCCTTTTGCATACGCTACCAGCGGCGCCAACATGGGCAGCAGCCGCATGGCTGCCAGCACATTCGTGTGCATGACGGCATCGAAATCTTCTTGCGTGGGGGAACCGTCATGACGGGGGCCGTACACGCCCGCGTTGAGGATGGCCACGTCGAGCTTTTCATCGTCGAGTTTCCAGCCCAGGCCGGCACAGCCTTCCACATCCGTCACGTCGAGCTGGTGCGCTTCTGCTCCCAGTTGCCGGAGGGCATCGCAAGCATCGGGCGTGCGCGCCGTAGCGATGACACGCCAGCCAGCGTGACGGTATTGACGGACGATTTCGTGGCCGATGCCGCGCGAGGCGCCGATGATCAATGCGGTAGGCATGTGTTCTCCCTGGAATGAATGAAAGGGCGCGCCCCTGGCCATGCTGGCCGTGCGCACCCGTGCTTCAGCGCAGCTTATACCAGTTCGATCGCCATCGCCGTCGCTTCGCCGCCGCCGATGCACAGGGCTGCCACGCCGCGTTTGCCGCCGGTTTTCTTCAAGGCGCCCAGCAGGGTGACGATGATGCGCGCGCCCGAGGCGCCGATCGGGTGGCCCAGCGCGCACGCGCCGCCGTGGATGTTGATCTTGCTGTGCGCAATGTCGAGGTCGTGCATGGCTGCCATCGGCACGGCGGCGAACGCTTCATTGATCTCGAACAAATCCACCTTGCTGCTGCTCCAGCCCGTTTTCGCGTACAGCTTCTTGATGGCGCCGATGGGCGCCGTGGTGAACTCGTTCGGTGCCTGCGCGTGCGTGGCGTGGCCGTGGATTTTGGCGATGACGGTGCAACCGAGTTTTTTCGCCGTCGACTCGCGCATCAGCACCAGGGCGGCCGCGCCATCGTTGATCGACGAAGACGAGGCGGCCGTGATGGTGCCGTCTTTCTTGAACGCCGCTTTCAAGGTCGGGATTTTTTCCAGGCGGGCCTTTTGCGGGCCTTCATCGATGTTGACGATGGTGTCGCCGCCCCGGCCGGTAACCGTCACGGGCACGATTTCCCATGCGAAACTGCCATCCTGGGTGGCCGCTTGCGCGCGCTTGACGGATTCGATGGCAAACGCATCCTGCGCTTCGCGCGTGAAGCCGTACTGGCTGGCGCACTCTTCGGCAAACGTGCCCATCGAGCGGGCATTGCCCTTTTCATCGCGGCTGTAAGCGTCTTCCAGGCCATCCATCATCATGTGGTCATAGATCATGCCGTGGCCGATGCGGTAGCCACCGCGTGCCTTCGGTACCAGGTAGGGGGCGTTGGTCATCGATTCCATGCCGCCTGCGACCACCACGTCGGCGCTGCCGGCAAGCAAGGTGTCATGCGCGAACATGGTCGTTTGCATGGCCGAGCCGCACATTTTCGACAGCGTCACGGCGCCAGTGGAGTCCGGCAAGCCAGCCTTGCGCAAGGCTTGGCGCGCGGGTGCCTGGCCCTGGCCGGCCATCAGGCAATTGCCGAAAAACACGTGCTCAACGGCATCCGGCGCCACGCCGGCCCGTTCAACGGCGGCGCGGATGGCCACGGCGCCCAGGTCGCTGGCGGTGACGTTGGCAAAGTCTCCCTGGAAGGCGCCCATGGGGGTGCGCGCGGCACCGACGATTACGACTGGATCATGCATGTTGGATCTCCGGTTGGGGGTGGGAAGGTGCTTGCTTGCAAAAACGCAGGTGCTGCGGATACGGGAAGACATCCTCGATATGGCCGTCCATGATGCGCTGCTTGCGCGCCTGCCAGTATTGCGCTGTCAGCAGGTCGGCATGGTGCTGCATGAAATAGTGGCGGATGCGCGGATTGCCCAGCAGGAAAGTGCCGAATTGTTCGGGAAACACATCGTGCTTGCCGATGGGATACCACGGTTCGGCCGACATTTCCTCCTCCTCCGTGCGCGCCTGGGGAATGACGCGGAACTGGCAATCGGTGATGTACTCGATTTCATCGTAATCGTAAAAAACGACGCGTTGATGACGGGTCACGCCAAAGTTTTTATACAGCATGTCGCCGGGGAAAATATTCGCCGCAACCAGCTCCTTGATGGCGTTGCCGTACTCGACGATGGCATGTTCGACCAGATCATCGCGGCCTTCCTTTTCGGCATTGCTCAGCCACATGTTCAGCGGCACCATGCGCCGCTCGATGTACAGGTGGCGGATGATGATCTGCTCCTGGTCTTCTTCGATCAGCGAGGGCGCGAACTGCTTCAGCTCGGCCAGCAATTCTGCGGCAAAACGGGCGCGGGGGAAGGCCACGTTGGAGTATTCGAGCGTGTCGGCCATGCGGCCCACCCGGTCGTGGTGTTTCACCAGCAAGTACTTTTGCTGGACTTGCGCACGCGTGGTTTCCTTGGGCGGCGGGAAAAAATCCTTGATGACCTTGAAGACATACGGAAACGACGGCAAGGCAAACACCAGCATCACCAGGCCGCGGATGCCGGGCGCGCTTTCAAAATAGTCCGACGAGTGTTTCAGATGCTGCAGGTAGTCGCGGTAAAACAGCGTCTTGCCCTGTTTTTGCAAGCCCAGTATCGTATAGATTTCGCTGCGCGGTTTGCGCGGCAGCAAGCTGCGCAGGAATTGCACATAGGCCGACGGCACCTCCATATCGACCAGGAAATAGGCACGCGTAAACGAAAACAGCACGGCAATCTGCTGCTGCTCGAACAGCACCGTGTCGAGCACCAGCTTGCCGTGGCGGTTGTGCAGGATGGGCACGACAAACGGGTATTCGCGGTTGCCGTTGATGCCCTTGCCGACCAGGTAGGCGCCCTTGTTGCGGTAGAACAAACTGCTCAAGACCTGGAGCTGGTGGTTCGGCTCCAGCCGGTCGCCGCCGAACAGCTGCTGCAAACGCGCTTCCACCTGGGCCACGTCACGCTCCAGGTTGGCAAAGGCGCAGTCCAGCTGGAAGTTGCTCAGCATGCGCAGCAAGGTGAGGCGCAAGCCATCCTGGCCGGGGTAATACACGCGGTAGGTGGGCGCCGGGTCTTGTGTTTCGATGTATTCCGTGGAAACCACGGGACGCACGAAAATATAGTCGTTATTGAAATACGTACGGTGCAATATGTTGCAGCAGACGGAATTGAAGAAGGTTTCCGCCAGTTCCGGCTGCTTGTGCTCCGTCAGCATGCCGATGTAGTGCAGCTTGAGTTCGCGCCACACTTCGTCGCTCAACTCCGATTCTTCGTACTCATCTTCGAGCATCTGCACGCATTCCTGCACGCGTTTGTCGTAAAAGTCGATGCGCTCGCGGGCCGCGGTCTGTGCCGCGACCCAAGCGCCTTGCTCGAAATACCGCTTGGCTTGCTGGCTGGTGGCGCGAAACAAACGGTAATGCTTGTCAAAGCCGTCGCGGATGGTGCGCGCGATATCGAATGCAATCTGGGAAGAAAGCAATTTGGGGAAGGCAATTTGCGTCATAGTTGTGCTCGCATGAATAGCTCATCACCCAGTCGATAAGTGCGCGCGTGCTTACTTGGTTTCCGCAAACAGTTCGCGGCCTATCAACATGCGGCGGATTTCGCTGGTGCCGGCGCCGATTTCGTACAGCTTGGCATCGCGCCACAGGCGGCCGGCCGGATACTCGTTGATGTAGCCGTTGCCGCCCAGGGCCTGGATCGCTTCGCCCGCCATCCAGGTCGCCTTCTCCGCACTATACAGAATGGCGCCGGCCGCATCCTTGCGCAACTGGCGCACGGCTTCCGGCGTGGTGGCGCGGTCGCAGGCCTGGCCCACGGCATACACATAGGCCTTGCAGGCCATCATGGTCGAATACATATCGGCCAGTTTGCCTTGCATCAATTGGAATTCGCCGATGGCCTGGCCGAATTGCTTGCGGTCATGCACGTAGGGCACGACCAGGTCCATGCAGGCCTGCATGATGCCCAGCGGGCCGCCAGACAGCACGGTGCGCTCGAAATCGAGGCCTGACATCAGCACGTTGACGCCCTTGCCCAGGCCGCCCAGCACGTTTTCGGCCGGCACTTCGCAATCCTGGAACACCAGTTCGCCCGTGTGCGAGCCGCGCATGCCCAGCTTGTCGAGTTTTTGCGCGATGGAAAAGCCCTTGAAATTCTTTTCGATCAGGAAAGCCGTCATGCCGCGCGCGCCCGCTTCCAGGTCGTTTTTCGCGTACACCACCAGCACGTCCGCATCGGGACCATTGGTGATCCACATCTTGGTGCCGTTCAAGACCCAGCGGTCGCCCTTGAAGTCGGCGCGCAGCTTCATGCTGACGACGTCCGAGCCCGCGTTGGGTTCCGACATGGCCAGGGCGCCGATGTGCTCGCCCGTGATCAGTTTCGGCAGGTACTTGGCCTTTTGCTCGGCCGAGCCGTTGCGCTTGATCTGGTTCACGCACAGATTCGAGTGGGCGCCGTAGGACAGGCCGACGGATGCCGAGGCGCGCGAGATCTCTTCCATGGCGATGATGTGCGCCAAATAGCCCATGCCGGCGCCGCCGTATTCTTCGCTGACGGTGATGCCGAGCAAGCCCATGTCGCCCATCTTGCGCCACAGGTCCATGGGGAACTGGTCGCTGCGGTCGATTTCAGCCGCGCGCGGCGCGATTTCGGCGGCGGCAAATTGTTGGATTGCTTCGCGCAAGGAGGCGATGTCGTCGCCGTGGTCAAAGGTCAAGCCTGGGAGATGGAGCATGTCGTCCTCGTCGTCGTTATAAGTTTGGCGGTCATGGGTGCCGGGTCAGTGAAGCTATGATACTCAGTTGTGACGTTTACGTAAACGTAAAGTGAAGCGCGGCCAGCTATGCGCGTGCGCCCAGCACCTGCCGCGTGGCCACTCAGCTTGTTGACACCTTGTCCAGGTTCAAGTCCGCCAGCATGCATGCGCAAGCGTCTTCATGCGCGCTGATTTCCGCCAACGCCATTTCGATATCGATGCGCTGCTGCTCCAGCGTCTGCCGGTGCTGCGCCAGCACGCCCAGGAAACGGTCCATTTGCGCGCGCGTGTCCTTCGGCGACTCGTACATGTCGACCAGGCTCTTGATCTCAGACAGCGTCAGGCCCAGGCGCTTGCCGCGCAGGGTCAGTTTGAGGCGGGTGCGGTCGCGCGGCGTGTAGACGCGGCTGCGCCCGCCAGCGCCCTCGCGCTTCGGGCTGAGCAAGCCCTGGTCTTCATAGAAACGGATGGCGCGCGCCGTGATGTCGAATTCCCGCGCCAGTTCGGTGATGGTGTAGGTCGTCATTGCTGGGGGCGGTGTCGGTTGCATGGGTGATCGGTCGATAGATGGGGTGCTGCGAGGCAGGCGGGTGGAAAAGTGCCGTTGACGTCAACGTCAATACCAACGTCAATACTATTGTAGCGTGCCCTGTCTGTACTGCAACAAAAAGCGCTTGTGGACAGGCAAGTTGGCGAATAAGGCAACAGTTACTGAAAATAAATTGATTCTTCATGCGCAAACACGCTTAAGATCGAGAGTTGGTGGCCAGGATGACACCAAAAAGAGCTTTCCTGGCATAACGGCGACATTCTTTTCGCTGTGATGGCAGTAAAATTTTTTGAGTGCAGATTCTTTCCAGTAGGCACGATCAAAAAACAACGTTTTATAATGAGCACGTTGTTTAGATTATTTCCATATTGGAAACAAAATGGCCCTTCTGAAAACTTTGTCTACAAGAAATTGTATGACATGGGCATTGCGCGTATCGGTAGAGGAGGGCATTATCCGATACCGTACGTTGTAATGCCAAACCGAGGCTTTGAATCGTGCTGCAGTGCGAAAATCAAGGCTAACCGCGAATTTGAACCGAAGCCACACAGAATCACAAGAGAAAATTCGGCCATATTTTTACCCGAAAAGGCCGGCCGGAGTGTTAATTGTTAATTGATACTATTTTAAAATGTAACAATTTGTATGGTTATTCAAGAAACTGACTTTCATGTTACAACATGAAATAGTACACCTATGAATTCTTCTAACGAACGCGAAAGCTTCAGCCAGCGACTTCAGTTGGCTCTCAAAAACGCCCATTACTCTCCAGACAGCCCGACCAGACTGGCCCGGGAATTCAACATCCGTTTCGACGGACGCCCAATTACTGTGCATGCAGCTAGGAAATGGTTAGTAGGTGAAGCAATTCCCACGCAAGAGAAATTGCGCATGATTGCCCAATGGTTGGGCGTTCCGGCGGAATGGTTGCGTTTTGGCGGCCCGGAAAGCGCCACGCCGAATGGCGAAGCGGGCAGCGCTTTATCGCGTTTTGAGTCCGCCGATGTGAAATTAATTGCCGATTTGCAAAGATTAGATGAACATCATCGTCAAATCGCGCGAGAATTTATTCGCATGCTGGTCAGAGTCAACTACCAAAAGTAAGCATTCAGGCCCTCCCCCGGCCGGCGCCGTCCGCTTTTCGCTGACGGTGCTCCTCCTGTTCTTTTATTTGCGCAGCGTCATACTGGAGACATGATTTTGCCGCACAATAAGATCTCGCATGTTGCGCTGCAGCGGAATTATTTGACAATAATCCCGTACGCAGCGGCGCAGCGGCCAATACCAGCGCATAATCACATCAGAAGTAGCCAGTTCATCCACTACGGAGCCGAGCATTTGAGCCGTCTTATGAAAAGTAACTACAGCAATACCGCGCAGCTGAAGGACTTGATGACCGTGCCGCCCATGACTGCCGCGCAACATGCGGAAGTGATGCGCAAACGGATCGCCCACCGCAGGATGGTTGAAGAAGCCAGGGATTTGAAGCAGGCCAGTGCCGTTCAATTTGAGAAGCGTTGAATTGGCGGTAGCAAGCGGAGAGGTTTAGCCAGGCGTGCCGTCGCTGTGGGTTTTCAATCCATTCCAGCGCGGCGCCAGGCCGTGCTCGATACCGAGCAGGTCGATGACGCGTGCCACCGTATGGTCGACCATCTCTGCGATGCTGTGCGGGTGGTGATAAAAGCTGGGGAGTGGCGGGAAGATGATGCCGCCCATTTCGGTCACGGCGGTCATATTGCGCAGATGCGCTAGGTTGAACGGCGTTTCGCGTACCATCAAGATCAGGCGCCGGCGCTCCTTGAGCGCCACATCGGCTGCCCGCGTAATCAAATTGTCCGACAAGCCATGCGCCACGGCCGCCAGCGTCTTCATCGAGCACGGCGCGACGACCATGCCATCCGCTTGAAACGAGCCACTGGCGATACTCGCGCCGATGTCGCGCAGCTTGTGTACCACGTGCGCCTGCGCTTCGATATCCTTGCGCCCCACGCCCGTTTCCTGGTGCAGGGTCAGTACGGCTGCATCCGACAAGACCAGATGCGTCTCGACGCCAGGGATGGCGCCTAGCAATTGCAGCAGCCGCAAGCCATACACGGCGCCCGTGGCGCCCGTGATGGCCACGACGATACGGCGCGGCCGCTGCGACACGCTATCAGGCATCGATCAGGGTTTTCAGTTCGCCCGATTCAAACATTTCATTCATGATATCGGAACCACCGATGAACTCGCCTTTGACATACAGCTGCGGAATCGTCGGCCAGTTCGAGTAATCCTTGATGCCCTGGCGCACTTCCGGGTCATCCAGCACATTAACGGTGGCGATGTTTTCCACGCCGCACGCTTTCAGGATCTGGATGGCGCGGCCGGAAAAGCCGCACTGCGGGAACTGGGCGGTGCCTTTCATGAACAGCACGACTGGCGTGCTCGTCACGGTTTCTTTGATCCAGGTTTGTACGTCGCTCATAGCTGCCTCTGATGGGTAAATAAATAGATGCCGTCATTTTATAAGAAAACGACGGCACGGGTATGCGCTCAAGTCATAAATCGGGCAAGTCAACCACGTTGGCGCTCATAAGGTCTTGCCCAGGCACACCGATTGCGCTGCGCCAACGTATTTTCCCCAGGCAATGACGGATGCATAGCCGTGTCTGGCATAAAACGCCACGGCACGGCTATTTGCCACGCGCGTTGACATTCGTAGAGCAGCAACTGCGCATCCAGGCTGGCGGCCACGGGCTTAAGCGCGCAGCTTGGCGAACGCGGCGGCCATGCTGCCGGCCGGTTCGGGCGCATTGCGCGACTGCGACTGGTGCTGCGCCATGCTGCGGCGGTCGTTGCGGTCGCCTTTCTGCTCCGGCTTGCTGCCCGCTTGCGGCGCGCTGTCCGTCAGGCGCATGGTCAGCGCGATGCGTTTGCGCTTTTCATCGACTTCCAGCACTTTCACGCGCACGACCTGGCCAGCTTTGACCACCGTGTGCGGGTCTTTCACAAACGTGTTCGACAGGGCCGAGATGTGCACCAGGCCATCCTGGTGCACGCCGATATCGACAAAGGCGCCAAACGCGGCCACGTTGGTGACCACGCCCTCGAGGATCATGTCCGGGCGCAAGTCGCGGATTTCTTCCACGCCTTCCTTGAAGGTGGCGGTGGTAAATTCCGGACGCGGGTCGCGGCCCGGCTTTTCCAGTTCCTTCAAAATGTCGGAAATGGTCGGCACACCGAAGGTTTCATCCGCGTACTTTGCGGGGTTGAGGGTTTTCAGCAGGGCGGTCTCGCCGATGACGGCCTGGATATCCTTCTTGATATCGGCCAGGATCTTTTCCACCAGCGGGTATGATTCCGGGTGGACGGCCGAGGCGTCCAGCGGGTTTTCGCCGCCCATCACGCGCAAGAAGCCGGCTGCCTGTTCGAACGTCTTATCGCCCAGGCGCGGCACGGCTTTCAAGGCCGCGCGCGAGGTGAATGCGCCCTTCATGTCGCGGTAGCTGACGATGCTTTGTGCCACGCTGGCCGACAAGCCGGAGACGCGCGCCAGCAGCGGCGCCGAGGCCGTATTCACGTCCACGCCGACGGCATTCACGCAGTCTTCCACCACCGCGTCGAGCGAGCGCGCCAGCTGGCTCTGGCTCACGTCATGCTGGTACTGGCCCACGCCGATCGATTTCGGATCGATTTTCACCAGTTCGGCCAGCGGGTCCTGCAGGCGGCGCGCGATCGAGACGGCGCCGCGCAAGGACACATCCATGTCCGGCAATTCCTTCGAGGCAAATTCCGACGCCGAGTACACCGATGCGCCCGCTTCCGAGACGACGATCTTCGTCATCTTCGCTTCCGGGTGCTGTTTGATGAGGTCCTGCGCCAGCTTGTCCGTCTCGCGCGAAGCGGTGCCATTGCCAATGGAAATCAAGGAAACATTGTGCTTGGCGGCAAGACGGCCCAGCGTGTGCAAGGAACCATCCCAGTCATTCTTCGGCTGGTGCGGGTAGATCACGGCCGTGTCGACCACCTTGCCGGTGGCATCGACCACGGCCACTTTCACGCCCGTGCGCAAGCCCGGGTCCAGGCCCATGGTGGCGCGCTGGCCGGCCGGCGCAGCCAGCAGCAGCGCCTTCAAATTGGTGGCAAACACATTGATGGCGTCGAGTTCCGAGCGTTCGCGCAGCGCGCCCATCAGTTCCGTTTCCAGGTGCATGAAGCTTTTCACGCGCCAGGTCCAGCGTGCCGTGTCGGCCAGCCATTTGTCGGCCGGGCGGCCCAGGCTCTTGATGCCGAAGCGAACGGCGATGCGGCCTTCGCACGGGTTGTGCGGCGCATCCCATTTCGGTTTTTCCGCTTCCGTGTCCAGGCGCAGGGTGACGTCGAGGATGCCTTCGCGGCGGCCACGCAGCAGGGCCAGCGCACGGTGCGAGGGGACGGTGGAAATGGTTTCCGAGTAGTCGAAATAATCGGCGAATTTTTCGCCTTCCTCCTGCTTGCCTTCCACTACTTTCGATTCAACGATGCCGTGCTCTTGCACGTATTCGCGCAAGGTGTGCAGCAAGGTCGCATCTTCGGCGAAACGCTCCATCAGAATCTGGCGCGCGCCGTCGAGGGCCGCCTTGGTGTCCGCCACGCCCGGGTTGTTGCCGTCGGCGCTGGTAAACGCGTCGCGCAGGAACTTGCCCGCTTCCATTTCCGGCGTCAGTTCCGGATTGTCCAGCAAACAGTCGGCCAGCGGCATCAAGCCCGCTTCGATGGCGATCTGCGCCTTCGTGCGGCGTTTTTGCTTGTACGGCAGATACAAATCTTCCAGGCGCGTCTTGTCTTCCGCGTGCATGACGGCATCGAGCAGCTGGGGCGTCATCTTGTTCTGTTCCGTGATCGAGGCCACGATGGCGGCGCGCCGCTCTTCCAGTTCGCGCAGGTAGCGCAAGCGCTCTTCGAGCAGGCGCAGCTGGATATCGTCGAGGCCGCCGGTCGCTTCCTTGCGGTAACGGGCGATGAAGGGCACGGTGGCGCCTTCGTCGAGCAGTTCGATGGCGGCGGCAACCTGCACCGGTTTGGCGGCAAGTTCAAGGGCAAGGCGTTGTTCGATAGTGGGCAGCATGGTTGTTTCCAGAGCGATCAAGCCTGGAATGATACGCAATCGGCGCGATTGCGCAATCTTGACAGCGCAAATGGACTGTGCGTTGACAACAGTGTCAACGGGCCGGCAGCAGCGGGCTGGCGGGCGGCGGCGGTGCCGGCCTCTGCGGCGTGACGGATTTGCCAAAGGCATTGCCCATGCGGTGTTCGAGGGCGGCGCGGTTGTACAGGCCCAGCTGGTTCGACGGGCGCTGCACGGTCGCTTCTGCGCCGGACAGGGTGGGCGGCGGCCGACTCACGGTGTTGCTGCTCGGTAATAATTTTTCATTCAAGCAAGATATCGATTGCGCGCGCTTGCCGTTCACTTCCACCTCCACGCAGCCCCTTTCCGGCGCGGCGGCCTTGACGACGACGGTGTGCTCGTCCGCCTGCGCGGGCAGGGTGGCACAGCCCAACAGCAACAGCGATAACAGGCGTGCCATGACGGCTCCCGGAGCGGTGGGGAAGCGCTCAGCATAGCAAGGTCATGTGTCGCAGCGATGACACGGACCGGCATGCAGGCTTGCGCCATGTCATGCAGTTGTCATTTTATGAAGCTACCATCTTGCTATTCTGCAGACAACATTGCAGTCAAGACACTTCATGAGCAGGATTTTTCCTTGCTTCCCCTGGAAAATGACACGAACTCACCGCCGCGCCGCAACAGGCAATGCCCTGTCCGCCTGCTTGCTGATGACCTTGATGACCTTGATGACATGCGTGCGGCCCGCTGCCGGTGCGGCCGGTGTTGATGCGGCCGCGCACACGACCCTGCGTTTCGACTTGCCCGCCCAGCCGCTCGACGCGGCCCTGGTGGCGTTTGGCGAAGTGACGGGCTATTCCGTGCTGGTCAGCAGCCAGCTGGCGGCAGGCCGAGTGGCCTCGCCCGTGCGCGGCGACTATACGCCGGCCGAGGCGCTGCAGCGCTTGCTGGCCGGCACGCAGCTAGGTGCGCGCTTCAGCGCCAGCAACGCCTTCACCTTGCTGGCGCTGGCCGACGCCCCCGTGGCGCCGGCGTCCGTGCCGGCCGAAGTTACCCCCGCCACCGCACCATTGCAAGGCTATGCGGCCATCCTGCAGCGCTCGCTCACGCGCGCCCTGTGCCGCTTGCATCCGGACGCCTACGGCCGCTACCGCCTGGCCTTCCAGCTGTGGCTCGACGAGCGGGGCAGGGTAAGCGCCGTGCACGTGCTGGAGCCGAGCGGCGTGGCGCAGCGTGACCGCGCCGTGCTGCAGCGCCTGCACAGCCTGCTGATGGATGGCGCGCCGCCTGCGGGTCTGCCGCAGCCGCTGACGATTTTACTGACGCCGCGCCCCGACCCAGGCGCCGATTGCGCGCCCTACCTCCTGGCCGGGGCGTCCTGAGCATGTCGGAATTGCTGAAATGCACCTTGCGCAAGCTGTTCCTGGAACGCTACGGACAGTTTCGCCGCCATTTGCAGCGCCGCCTGGGGTCGGAAGACCTGGCCAATGACGCGCTGCATGAAACGTATTTGCGGGTGGAGCGGATGAACGCGCCCGAGGCGATCAGCTATCCATCCGCGTATCTGATGCGCATCGCCATCAACATTGCGGAAGATCAACGCCGCGACAATGCACGCCTGCTCAGCCTGCCCGATATCGACGATTTGTACGCGATGGCCGATGAATTGGCCGACCCGGCCCGCACCTTCAGCGCGCGCGCCGAGCTGGAAGAACTGGAACGGGCCTTGCAGGAGTTGCCGAAACGCCGGCGCGCCATCGTCATCGCCGCCCGCGTCGACCAGTTGCCGCACCGCGACATCGCCGCGCGCTTCGGCATTTCCGCGCGCACGGTGGAGAAGGAATTGCGCGCCGGCCTGGAACATTGCTGCGAACGCATGGGACGCGATTTCATCCAGCGCTTCGGTCCCGGTGCGGGAAAAACGTCTAAACATCATGATTGAACAAGCGGAAGACGACATGAGTGTCATCCAGAAGGAAGCGCAGGCGTGGGTCGTGCGGCTGGCCTCGGGCCAGGTCAGCGAGCGCGATGCGCAAGTGTTTCGCCACTGGTGTGCGCGCAGCCGCAAGCATGCCAACGCCTTTGCCGAGGCGCGCGCCGTGTGGGGCGCGATGGCGCCGGCCGCGCGCGCCGTCACGCGGGCGCAGCAGCCAGTGAACACGGCACGGCGCGCCTGGCTGGGCGGTGCCGTGGCCGCCTCGCTGGGGCTGCTGGTGCTGCGCCCGCCCACGGATCTGTGGCCGGCCGTGGCGGGCCTGGGCGCCGACTACGCCACGGGCACGGGCGAGCAGCGCGCAGTGGTGCTCGATGGCGGCGTGCTGGTGCAGATGAATACGCAGACGCGCCTCGATGCGGCACCGCTGCAGGACGGCGCTGCGGCGCTGGTACTGCTGGCGGGCGAGGCGGAATTCCAGGCCGGCCTCGGCCTCGGCGGCGCGGCTAGAGTGCGCGTGCAGGCCGGCGATGGCATGGTGTTGGCCGGCAGCGCGCGTTTCAATATCCGTCTGTTTGGCCAGGAAGTGTGCGTGACCTGCCTGGCTGGCCGTTTGCGCGTGGTGCAGGCCGGCAACGATGCGGAACTGGCGGCCGGCCAGCAACTGCGCTACCGGCCCGAGCATTTTGGCATCGCGCGCGCGGTGACCAAGGGCGACGTCAGCGCGTGGCGCCAGCGTCTGCTGGTGTTCAAGCAAAGCACCTTGGCCGAGGTGGTGGATGAGGTGAACCGCTACCGTCCCGGCAAGCTGATCCTCCATGGCGAGGCCTTGCAACAGGCGCGCGTGCAAGCCAGCTTTTCGCTCGACCGCCTCGACGACGTGATCGCCCTGATCCAGGATGCGTATGGCGCGCGCGTGACGCGCTTGCCGGGCGGCATCGTGCTGTTTGGCTAGCGATGCACGTCGATAGCATGTCGCCAATTATGACATTTCCATGACCTTTTGCAGTCCCGGACCTTGTTCCCTGTCAATGCTGCTGGAAGCCGCGATTCAGTGCCTGCCGCCCGCCCCGTGCGTGCCGCGCGCCTTTTCGCGATATCGGTCAGCAACGGAACATGAAAAGGGAATGTCGCCATGCAGCGAAGCAAGTCGGTCACGAAACACGCATCCTCCTCCGCCATGGCGGGCAACCGGAGCGGGCGCCCGGTGCGATTGAAACCGCTGGCGCTGGCCATCGCCATGCTGCTGCAAGCGGGCGGTGCGCAGGCACAGCAGCCGTTCAGCGGTGCCTGGTTTGCCGGCAAGGGCGCGCAGCAGGGCTCGGCGGCGGCCACGGGACGCTTGCCGAATGGCCAGCCGGCGACATCGCTGAACTATCCTTTGCTGCAGCAGCAGAAGGCCGAAGGCAAGCTGCAGCAATCGCTGAACAATCTCTTGCTGGCCGCGCGTGGCATCGCCGCCGAGCTGGCGGCGGGCGGCGCCCCCGATGGCCTGGCCAAGGGCGGCTTGCAGGTCGACAGCAACAGCCTGACAGCCGGCTGGCTCAATGCCCAGGCGCCCGTGCAGAACCAGGCCGACGGCAAAACCGTCGTGAAGGTCGTGCAGACGGATGACAAGGCGATACTGAAATGGGAAAGTTTTAACGTCGGCAAAAACACCACCTTGCAATTCGAGCAGAAATCGAACTGGGCCGTATTGAACCGCGTGAATGATACGCTGGCGCGTCCCAGCCAGATCCAGGGCCGGATCCAGGCCGACGGCACGGTGATGATCGTCAACCGTAACGGCATCGTGTTTACGGGCAGCAGCCAGATCGATACGCGCAACCTGGCGGCCGCCGCCATGGGCATGAGCGACAGCCAGTTCAAGAGCGGCTTGTACGGCAAGGCGCAGGGCACGGGTGCGGTGCCGACCTTCGCGAATGACTTGCAACTGGGCCAGAATACCTATACGCATGGCAAGGCCCAGGCCGATGTCGTCGTCGCCGCCGGCGCGCGCATCGACACGCGCAAGCCGCAGACGGTGACGGAAGGCGGCGGCTATGTGCTGCTGGCTGGCCGCAGCGTCGAAAACGCAGGCCTTATCACCACGCCCAATGGCCAGACGACCCTGGCCGCCGGCGACGCCATCGCCGTACGCCAGGGGCAGGGCACGGACAAGAACCAGTATTCGAGCACGCGCGGCAATGAAGTCGAGATGCTGCGCGTGGCCGGCAGCGGCGCCGGCAGCGTCGTCAACAATGGCGTGATCCAGGCGGCGACGGGCGATATCACGCTGAGCGGCAATAGCGTGCGCCAGGATGGCGTGCTGTTGTCGAGCACGACGGTCAATGGCCGCGGCAGCATCCACCTGGCGGCGACAGGTGCGGACGCCAATGTCACCCTGGCGCGCGGCAGCGTCAGCGCCATTCTCATCGACGACAATGGCGCCACCGCGCTGGACGTGCAGCGCGATACCTTGCTGAAAGATGCGGGCAAGGGCACGGAAGGCATCGCGGACCGGCGCGACCAGTCGCTGGTGCGCATCGTTTCCGCCGGTAACGTGGCCTTCGAAGGCGATTCGCTGACCCTGGCCACGGGCGGCCAGGTGCTGCTCGATGCGGCCCGCCGCAGCCACGTGGCGGGCGATGCCGTTATCGACGTCTCCGGCGCCGTCGGCGTGAAAGTCGACATGAGCAGCAACAATGTGCTGATCAATGTGCAGGGCAACGAGCAACGCGACGCACCGGGCAGCCGCGACGCCAAATACCTGAACAACAGCGACGTGTGGGTCGACCACCGCGATCTGGTGCTGGTGCCGGCCGGCACGAATGGCTACGCCACGGACCGCTGGTACACGGCCGGCGGCTTGCTGGAAGTGAGCGGCTACCTGAACACCAGCGGCCACGGTATCGGCGAGTGGGCGGCGCAGGGCGGCACTGTGGGCTTTGGCGGCGGCGAAGTGGTGACGCAGGCCGGTTCGCGCATCAACATCGCCGGCGGCTCGCTGGATGTGCAGACGGGCATGGTCAAGCAGACGTGGCTGAAGGGCGCCGATGGCGCGATGGTCAAACTGAGCACTGCGCCCGGCGACACTCTGTACACGGGCTTGTACCGCGGCTACGAAAGCACGCATGCGCGTTGGGGCGCGAACACGACGCAAATCCATGTGAATGCCTTGATCGGCCCGCGCGAGCGCCTGGAAAACGGCTATACGGTGGGTCGCGATGCGGGCCGTTTGATCGTCTCCACGGGCGCCGCCGTGCTGGAAGGCGATATCGATACGTCCGTGTTCCAGGGCGAGCGCCAGCAGCGCAAGCGCGATGAAGGCATGGAGAGCTACAAGCAGACGCAGACGGCGGCGGCGCGTGCCGCTCAATTGATCGTGGGCAAGATGACGCCCGTCTTCGATACCCGGACGGGCCAGTTGCGCGACAGCCCGCAAGCCGTGCTGGAGAACGTGCAAATCGGCAAGGTGGCCGGCATCGCCGATGGCCAGCTGCTGGGCGATGCCTTGCCGGCCGCGCGCAGCAAGGCCTTGCAGCTCGACGCGGACTGGCTCAAGGGACTGGCGCTGGGCGCGCTGAGTATCTATGCCTACGATAAGCTCGACGTCAATGCCGACATGCGCGTGGCCGATGGCGGCGACATCGCCCTGCACGCCACCGATGTGGCGATCAAGGCGAATGTGAGCGCGCGCAGCGGCAGCATCGCCGCCGGCAACATGGTGTCGCGCTATCTGGCGAACACGGGCGCCGTGTGGCTGGATGCACCCGTGTCGGCAGAAGGGCGTCCCACGGGCCCGGCCGGCGTGCGCGTGGCGCCCGGCGTGCGCCTCGATGCGCGCGGCCTGTGGAGCAACCTGGAGCTGGACCCGGCTGCCAGCGGCGGTTTGCCGTATGTGAATGGCGGCAAGGTCGTTCTGAAGAGCGCCGGCGGCATCGAACTGGCCGGCGGCAGCGTTATCGACGTCTCATCCGGCGCCGCCCTGATGCGCAATGGCAGCCTGCAGGGCGGGCGTGGCGGCGACATCACCCTGGCGGTCGACTTGCCGCGCGAAAAAGCTTCCACCGGCGCCTTGCTCAAGCTCGACGGCGAGTTGCGCGGCCATGGCGTGAAAGGCGGCGGGCGCCTGGTGATCGATAGCGGCTCGGCCGTCAGCATCGGCGGCAAGCTGCAGGGCGACGACGTGTTGCCAGCGGGAAGCAGCGCCCCCGTCGGCCTGCGCCTGAGCGATGAATTTTTGATTGCCAAGGGCGAGAAGGTCCCCTTTGATTTCGCCATCATCACCAGCCTGATCAAGCCAGGCCAGACCCTGGCCAAGCCCGTGACGGCGGATGTGTCGACGCTGAAACCGCTGGTGCTGGGAGCCGACTTGCTGGTACCGCAGGGCGCGAACGTCTTCATCAACGGCACGACGTATGTCCAGGGCGGCTCCATCGCGCCCGCCGGCAGCGTGGTAACGGCCATCAACGGTCTCAATGCGGGCTTCGTGGTCTCGGCGCCGGCCTTTCCCAACGGTTTGCCCATCCTGCCGATGACGACGCAGTATGCGGCCGGCAGCATCGCCGCCGACGACGTGCGCGCGCCGCGCGGCATGCTGCTGCCGACCGGCACCATGCTGGGACGCGACGTAGCCGTGCAGCCCATGCTGGCGCTGGACGCCAGCCTGTTCCAGAGCGGCTTTGCCGACTACGCCGTCACGGGCCGCGATGGCGTCGTGGTGGTCAACAATGCGCAGATCGATGTCAGGATGCCCGTGTTGCGCTTCAATCCCGCCACCGGCCACACGGTGGCGGGCGCTACCGACCCGGGCGCCGTGCTGGCAGTGTGGACGCCGCCGCTGTACCAGGAAGATGCGCGCAAGGGCCGCCTGACGCAGCGCGCCGGCGCCGACCTGACACTGACGGCCGGCAGCCCCTACGTGAAGGGCGGACTGGCGGTGGAGCAAGGCGCCGTCGTCACGGTCGATCCGGGCCGCCAGATCAGCCTGACGGGCAATGGCCAGGTCAGCATCCATGGCCGCCTCGACGCCTGGGGCGGCAAGATCGCCATCCTGCCGGGCAGCTTCGGCACGGGCAACGAGGTGGATGTGCCGAACGGCAAGGGGCAAGCCACCTCGATCTGGATCGGCGAACACGCCGTGCTCGACGTCGCCGGCCGCGCCACCGTGGCCAGCGACATGCGCGGTGGCCGCTATGGCCGCGCCGACAAGGGCGGCAGCATCGAAATCGGCGCCCGCTACAAGGCCGACGCCGCCAGCGTCGATGCGGCCGATGCCTTTGTCGTCGTGCGCCCAGGCGCGCTGCTCGATGCCAGCGGCGAACAGGTGGGCAGCATCCGCCTGGCCGGCCGCGACGGCGTCACCATCCAGTCCGGCGCCGTGCTCGACGCGCATGGCACGGTATTGCGCACGGACAGCTATGGCCAGGTGATCGCGGCGCCGAACCGCGCCGTGATCGAACTGGCTGCGCCTGGCGGACGCCTGACCCTGGAAGGCGGCGCGCGCTTCGACTTGCGCAGCGGCGAGGCCGGCAAAGGCGGCGGCAGCTATGGCAGCATCGACCTGAACGCGCGCCGCCTGAGCGGCGCCACAGGCGACGATATCGATATCGATGCGGCTGGCGCGCTGAAAATCGATGGTGCGCGCACGATTAACAGGGTGTTGAAAAAGGACCCCAGTCCTTCGGATTTTGTCGCCAGACATGCGAATTTTTCGGGCTGGAAGCCGCATTTTTCCTAAAAAGCAGTTTTCAGCCACTTTTCAGGCCGTTTTTTGACATTTTTTAGCGCTTTCCGTACTCTAGGGACGGAGTTATCCAACCACCGCCGATAAACGCCAGCCAAAGATCGTCGCCATGCGCGTCAGGTTGTAAGCGGCGAAAGTGAACGTGGTTTGT
>NZ_PEBS01000065.1 GCF_002869965.1 Janthinobacterium sp. ROICE36 | reverse complement strand
TAGCAAGAAGTGGACGATGCCAATACGGGACTGGAAAGCGGCACTGAACCGCTTCGCCATCCAGTTTGAAGACCGGGTACCGCAGACTTAAACGAAAAACCGTTTACACAGAATTCAGTACACCCCCGCCCGTGATGGTTGACGGGCACGGCGATTAATTCAACACCCTGTTAAAGCATTCATCTTTTTCCTTAAAAAATAGTGCGCCAGATTAGCAAACGAACAAACGTGCAATGCTGGCATGAAATCTTCCTTTTCACAATCATCCGGCAGACCTATACCTGCGCTTATGCCTGTGAAGCATATTTATATAGCGTAATATTCGCAGCGGTATTGCGCAAAACGCCCCCATAGTACTGTACAGTGCTTGCCCTTTCGCCCCGGGCTGGAGCAGCAATTACTTGTAGTAAAGTTCTCATGCTCTCTGCAGTCTCGAATAAAACCAAGATAAGGCCCCTTCATGGTAATTAACATCATTCTGAACCTGCTCGTTGCGTTGATCGTCTTCGCCTTCATGTTCCAGCAGCAACGCAAACACGCGACATTTACGGTGCGCGTCTTCACCGGCCTGGGCCTGGGCGTGCTACTGGGCGCGGCAGCGCAAGCTCTGTATGGCGCCGGCTCGCCCATCATCGCGGGCACCAATGAATACATCGACATCGTCGGCAGCGGCTATGTGAAGCTGCTGCAAATGATCATCATGCCGCTGATCATGGTCTCCATCATTTCTGCCATCCTGAAACTCAAGGACGCCAGTTCCCTGGGCAAGATCAGCGCGCTGACCATCGGCACCCTCTTGATCACCACCATGATCGCCGCCGCGCTGGGCATTTTGATGGCCAAGCTGTTCGGCCTGACGGCCGTAGGCCTGACGTCAAGCGCGGCCGAAGTGGCGCGCGGCGTGCAGTTGCAAGGGTCGCTGGAAACGGCGAAAGCTCTGTCGCTGCCCAAACTGCTGGTCAGCTTCGTGCCGACCAACCCCTTCCTCGACATGACGGGCGCGCGCAAGACATCGACCATCGCCGTGGTGGTATTTTCCATCTTCATCGGTATTTCGGCCACGGGCATCGCCGCGAAAAAGCCGGAAATCTTCGCTTCCTTCGAAAGCTTCATGAAAGTGGCGCACGCCATCGTCATGCGCATGGTCACCCTGGTGCTGCGCCTGACGCCGTATGGCGTGTTCGCGCTGATGTTTGAAGTGGTGGCCTCGTCGAGCTACACGGACATCTTGAAACTGATCAACTTCGTCGTCGCCTCGTACAGCGCGCTGACCTTGATGTTCCTGGTGCACCTGGCCATCATCGCCGGCGTCGGCCTGAACCCGCTGCGCTTCGTGAAAAAAGTCTTCCCCGTGCTGGCTTTCGCCTTCACCTCGCGCACCAGCGCCGGTTCGATCCCGATGAGCGTGCAGACGCAAACCCAGCGCCTGGGTACGCCGGAAGGCATCGCCAACTTCGCCGCTTCGTTCGGCTCGACCATCGGCCAGAATGGCTGCGCCGGCATCTATCCGGCCATGCTGGCCGTCATGATCGCCCCTACCGTCGGCGTCGATCCGTTCACCGTCAGCTTCCTGCTGCCCTTGCTCGCCATCATCACCATCGGTTCCGTCGGCGTGGCCGGCGTGGGCGGCGGCGCCACGTTTGCTGCCCTGATCGTGCTGTCGGCCATGGACTTGCCCGTCGCCCTGGCCGGCTTGCTGATCTCCGTCGAACCGCTGATCGACATGGGCCGCACGGCCCTGAACGTGAGCGGCTCGATCACGGCCGGCACCGTCACCAGCCGGGTCATGGGACAGACCGACCTGGCCGTCTACAACAGCGACGACGCGCCCGACCTGGACGAAGCGGAACATACCGCCTAAGTAGCTATCCACCGGCGCGCCACGCCTTGCCGCTTTCCTCTATATTTATTCACAATCAATACAGAGAAAGGCGCAAGGCGATGGAACAGAAATGGCCGCAGCAAATCTGGATCGTGCGTCACGGCCAAAGCGAGGGCAACGTGGCGCGCGATGCCGCCGAAGCGGAAAAACAGTTATTGATCGCCATCGCCGAGCGCGATGTCGACGTCCCCCTCTCAGAACTTGGCGCGCGCCAGGCACAAGCCCTGGGCGACTGGTTCGCCACCCTTCCCCCCGAACAACAACCGACCGTCGTGCTGTACTCGCCTTACGTGCGGGCGCAGCAGACGGCGCAAGCCGTGCTGGCGCGGCTTGCTGCGGACAGCCTCGCTTCCGTGGTGGCCGACGAACGCCTGCGAGAAAAGGAATTCGGCATCCTCGACCGCCTGACCGCGCACGGCATCGCCAGCAAGTACCCGGAACTGCACGAGCAGCGCCAGCATGTGGGCAAATTTTATTTCCGCCCGCCAGGTGGCGAAAGGTGGTGCGACGTCATCCTGCGCCTGCGCAGCGTGCTCGACACCATTACCCGCGAATATCGGGGCTAAAGGGTGCTGATTGTCGGCCACCAGGTCATCGTCAATTGCTTGCGCTACCTGCTGGAACGCTGCGACGAGCACGCCATCCTGGCCATCGACCAGGCGGCCGACGTGCCCAACTGCGGCGTCACCTCCTACGCCTTCAACCCCGCCCTGGGCAGGCACGGCAAGCTGCAGCTGGACCTGTGCAACTTCGTCGCCCCGCTGGAAGCGGCCGGCACCCCCGTCACGGCCCAGTCCGACATGCCGGCCGCGCCGAAATCCTGATACTTCGTGGGCATGCATGGACGCCATCGACAGCACGCCTTCCCTGCTCCTGGCGGCATAAAAACAACAGCATAAGCATATCCAGAAAGAATCGTTAACGCCTACCGCCACCACCCTTCAGCTCATGGCAACTGTTTCCGTACTAACACTGTTTGAGCCCAAAGGACACCGCCGTGTATCCGCGCCACTTCTATCTTGTATCTGCCACCACCGGCAGCGCCAATGAAACGGCCACCGCCAGCATCGACCAGGTCACCGTCGTCGGCTCGCGCGCGCGCAACCGCAGCGTCTTCGACAGCAGCGTGCCCATCGACCGCTTCGGCACGCGCGAAGCGAGCAATGCGCTGTCGACCGGTGACGTGGGCGCGGCCCTACAAAACCTGTCGCCCTCGATCAACTTCCCCCGCATCGAGTCAAGCGGCGCATCGGACTCCGTGCGCGGCATCCAGTTGCGGGGACTGGCGCCCGACCAGGTGCTGGTGCTGATCAACGGCAAGCGCTGCCACACGAGCGCCGTGCTCGACACGGAAAGCAGCTTTGCCGGCACCGTGCCGGCCGACATCAACGCCCTTCCACCGAACGCCATCGACCACATCGAAATCCTGCGCGACGGCGCCGGTGCCCAGTACGGCAGCGACGCCGTGGCAGGCGTGATCAACATCGTGCTGAAAAAAGCCCGCACGGGGGGCGCCGCCTCCGTCAGCTAGGGCGCCAACCACAGGCATTTCGACCCGACCGCATCTCGGACCTGACGCACCAGATTCCCGACTACGACATCTGGCTGGGCGCCTACCGCTTGTACCAGGCAGCCAATTACTGGCCGCAAGGCACGGTGTTTGTTTCCGTCATCGATCCGGGCGTGGGGACCAACCGCAAGTCGGTGGTGCTGAAAACCAAGGGTGGACGCTACTTCATGGCGCCGGACAATGGCCTGTTCACCCTGATCGCCGAGCGCGACGGCGTGGCCGAACTGCGCGAAATCGATGAAAAGGTCAACCGCCTGGCTGACTCCGTCGAGTCGTACACCTTCCATGGCCGCGACGTGTACGCGTATGTGGGTGCGCGTCTGGCCTCGGGCGCCATCAGCTATAAACAGGTGGGCCCGCAATTGCCGAGCGAATCCATGGTCAAGATTGCCTATCAAAAACCTGTGCGCGATGGCAATACCATCCGTGGCATCGTGCCCGTGCTCGACGTCAAGTATGGCAATGTGTGGACGAATATCCCGAAATCCCTGCTCGACGAATTGCAGGTAAAACTGCATGACACGCTACAAGTGCGCATTTTGCACAAGGGCAAGCAAGTGACCAAGGTCACGGCGCCATTCGAGCACACGTTTGGCGGCGTCGCCAAGGGCAAACCCCTGGTCTACCTGAACAGCCTGCTCGACGTGGCCGTGGCCATCAGTCAGGGTGACTTTGCCGCCAAACACCACGTCGCCTCG
This sequence comes from Janthinobacterium sp. ROICE36, assembly GCF_002869965.1. GTDB lineage: Bacteria > Pseudomonadota > Gammaproteobacteria > Burkholderiales > Burkholderiaceae_D > Janthinobacterium. The sequence goes on along the minus strand of NZ_PEBS01000065.1, from coordinate 26,383 downwards.
GGGGTGGATTGGGAAGTGGAAGTGAGCAAGGCTCTTGCCGCCAAATAAACCCTTCGTTCGCGGCCAGGGCGTCCTGCCCTGGCCCATCTGGCCAACTCCCTTGCGGGTTTGCGCTAGGTCAAGCCCTACGCTCTGCTCGCCCAACACGCCGGCCACCTCCAGCAATCCCGATGACACCACCACGGCGCAGCGCAAGCTGGCCTTGGCCCGGTATTACTTTTGCAGGCTGACCGACACCGCTTTCGGCGCGCGGCGTCCCATCAGGAACAGCACGGCCTTTTTCAGCATGCGGTAGACGAAGCGCACCAGCAGCAAGGTCAGTATGCACTCGATCAGCGTCAATATCATGGCCACGGCCACGGGCATGCGCGTGGCGCGGCGGTGGAACTTGGCTACGGCGCCATCGCGGGAGATTTCGATGCTGTCATAGAAGGTCGGCACGACCAGCAGGGTCAAAATCGTCGAGGTGATGGTGCCGCCGATGATGGCGATCGCCAATGGACGGTAGAACTCGCCGCCCTCGCCCAGGCCCAGCGCCACGGGGAACATGCCGGCGATCAGCGCAAACGTCGTCATCAGGATGGGACGCAGACGCATGCGGCCCGCATACATCAGCGCGTCTTCGCGGCCATGGCCCTCTTCCTCGCGCTTGCGCGCCGCATCCAGCAGCAGGATGGCGTTCTTGGCGACCAGGCCCATCAGCATGATGATGCCGATAAAGCTCATCAGGTTGAGGGTATTGTTGGTGATCACCAGCGCCACCACCACGCCGATCAGACTCAGCGGCAAGGACATCATCACGGCCACCGGCGCGGTAAATGAACCAAACTGCATCACCAGGATCAAATACATCAAGCCGATACCCATCACCAGCGCAATCAGCATTTCCGTGAACAGCTCTTGCTGGTCCTGGCCGGCGCCTCCGAGCGCCAGACCGTAGCCGGGCGGGAAGTCGATGGAATTGGCCAGTTTCATGGCGTCGCTCGTCACTTCACCGTTCGAACGGCCTTGCGCATTGGCCGACACGGTAATCGTGCGCTTGCCATTCTTGTGCTCGATGCCGGACGGGCCCTTGCCCATGGTAATGGTGGCGATCTGGTCGAGCGGCACCATTTGTGAGGTGCCCGTCACGCTGATCGGCAGGCGCTCGATGTTTTCCGATGCCACGCGGTCATCGGGATGCAGGCGCACGGCCACGTCGCGCGTTTCGCCCGTCGGATCGACCCAGTCGCCCACTTCCACGCCGGCGAACGCCACGCGCAGCGATTGCGCCGCATCATTGACGGAAATGCCCATCGAGTTGGCCAGGCCACGGTTGAGCTCAATCTGCAGCTCGTTCTTCGGGTCCTGCTCGGACAGGCCCACGTCGACGGCACCGGGAATGGCGCGCAGCTTGTCCATGTAGGCGTTGGTTATTTCCATGAGTTTACGCGAATCCGGACCCGTGAATTCCACCTGGATCGGTTTTTGCGAACCATTGCTCAAGTCATCCTGCACCACGTATTCGGCGCCCACCAGGCGCGACATCTTTTCGCGCAGTTCTACCGCGATTTCCTTGGCCGAACGCTTGCGGGTGTTGCGCTTGCCGATGTCGACATACACTCTTCCGCCACCCGCATTGATGGAGCTGTTGGTATCCTTGGTTTCAGGCAAGGTCCGCGCCAGCACGGCCGCCGCTTCCAGTTTCAAACGCGAATACTCGATGCTGCTCGACGATGGCGTGCGCACATTGATCATCAGATTGCCTGAATCGGATGCCGGCAGGAAACTCGTGCCGCCATGCGTGTAGTGCAGGGCGATGGCGCCCACCAGGCTGCCGAAGGCGATCACGGCCATCCAGCGGCGGTGATGCAGGGCCCAGGCGATCACGCGGCCGTAGCGGTCCGCCTGATGGTCGAACCAGTGGTTGAATTTCTCCAGCACGCGGCCGATACCCTTTTTCGGTGCCGAGTGTTCGTCGACCGGGTCGCCCCAGTAGGCCGACAGCATGGGATCGAGCGTAAACGAGATACCCAGGCTGACCAGCACCGAACACGTCACCGTCAAGGCAAACGGACGGAACCATTCGCCGGAAATACCGGGCATGAAGGCCACGGGAATGAAGACGGCGATGATGGAAAAGGTCGTGGCGGCCACGGCCATGCCGATCTCGGCCGTGCCTTCCAGCGCGGCCGTGCGGCGGTCCTTGCCCATCTGCATGTGGCGCACGATGTTTTCGCGCACCACGATGGCGTCATCGATCAGTACGCCGATGGCCAGCGACAGGCCCAGCAGGGTCATGAAGTTCAGGGTAAAGCCGCACAACCACACGGCAATGAAGGCGGCAATCACGGACGTTGGCAGGCTCAGCGCCGTGATCAGGGTCGAACGCCAGGAGTTCAAGAAAGCGTAGACGACAAAAATTGTCAGCACGGCGCCCAGCACCAGCGATTCGATCACATTGTTCAGGCTATGCTGGGCGTTTTCGCCGCCGTCGCGCGTCACTTGCAAGATCGTGCCTTTCGGCAAGGTCTTGTTGATTTCCGCCACCATGTCGCGGATCTTGTTGGCCACGCTGACGGTGGAGGCGTCGCGCACGCGGGTGATCGACATGCCCACGTTGGGCTTGCCGCTGCGCATGCTCAGGCTGTTGACTTCGGCAAAGCCATCCTCGATGGTCGCTACTTGCGCCAGGCGCACGATTTCCTCGCCGCGGCGCTTGATCACCACTTTCTCGAAGTCGGCTGGCGACTCGATGCGCCCCACCAGGCGGATGCTTTTCTCGTCCAGGGTGCCGCGCACCTTGCCCACCGGGGCATTCGTGTTCTGGTTGCGCAGGGCGGTCACGACGTCGCTGACGGAAACGTTATATTCACGCAACTTTTCCGCCCGCAGCAGCACGGACAGTTCGCGCTTGAGCGAACCGCCCACATTGACCAGCGCCACGCCATCGACGGTGCGGAAGCGGTCCGACAGCACGTCTTCGGCCAGGCGCGAAATTTCCGCGTGGCTTTGCGTATTCGACGACAGGGCCAGCTGCATGATCGGTTCGGCGGCTGGGTCGATGCGCTGCAAGATAGGTTCGCGCATTTCCGTCGGCAACTTGTAGCGCACGGCGGCAATCGCATTGCGGATATTGTCGGACGCCTCGATCAAATTGGTATTGAAGGAAAACTTCAGGAAGATGCTGGCCGAACCTTCATTCGAGTCGCTGTTGACTTCGGTTACGCCGGAAATGCTTTGCAAGGATTTTTCCAGGCGGTTCACCACTTCGCGCTCGACCGTATCGGGCGATGCGCCAGGGTAAGGAATGCTGACGACGATGAAGGGCACTTCGACGTCCGGGTTCTGGTTGACGCGCAGTTTCTTGAGCGCCAGCAAACCGACGCACATCATTGCCAGGATCAGGACGATGGTGGCGGTGGGCCGCTTGATACTGAAATCGGAAAGGAACATGGCTTAGTTTCCTTTACCGGCAACGGCGGTGCTGCTGCTGGCCATGGCGGCCGCTGGCACGGTCTTGCCGGCCGTCAATTCCACGTTCTGTCCATCCTTGAAGGTCGAGCCCGGCGTGCGCAGCACGGTGTCGCCGCTGGCCAGGCCGCTTTGCACTTCCCACTGGCCCGTGCGCACGTCGCGCGCGCCGATGCGCAGTGTGACTTTATGCAAAGCCTTGTCCTTGACTCTCCACGTGTACGTGACGTCGCCCGCCTTCACCAGGGCCGAGTCCGGTATCATCAGCGCGCTGATGCTGTCCGTCTCGATGCGCCCTTCCGCGTACAGGCCGGCCACGCGCGGTTGTTCCTTGTCGTTGAAATCGACCAGCACGGCCACCTGGCGCGTGACGGCATTGGCGGCAGGATCGACGCGCCGCACCTTGCCCGAGAAATCCTGGCCTGGATAACCATTGATGCGGAACAGCACGGGCTGGCCCACCTTGACGATGCCGATCTTGTCGGCCGACACCAGGCCTTCCAGGCGCATGCTGGTCGGATCGATGACCTTGATCAATTCCTTGCCAATTTGCGCCGTATCGCCATTCGACACCTTGCGCTCGCTCACGATGCCGTCGAACGGCGCGCGCACAAGAGTGCGCTGCAACTGCTGGCGCGCCTGGGCAGCGCGGCTTTTCGCGGCGGACAAATCGCTTTGCGCATTGTTGCGGCGAATCTCCGCGTCTTCCAGCGCCTGCGTCGACGTCATGCCCGAGGCGCGCAGGGTTTTCATGCGCTGGAACATGCGTTCGGACTGCTCCAGCACCTGGCTGGAGGCGCGAGTGGCTTCCTCGGCCGAATTGAGGCTGTCGCGGATGGAGGTTTCGTCCAGGCGCACCAGCACGTCACCCCGTTTGACGACTTCGCCGTTTTCCTTCATGACCTGGATCACCACGGCCGACACTTCGGCACGCAAGTCCGCGTTGCGCTCGGGCTGCACGGAACCGGTGATGACGGGACCCGACGCCAGCGCATTGCTTTGTATGGTCAGCAGGTCTTCCGGGGAGACCAGCAATTTGACGGCGGCGCCCGCCTGTTCCTTGGCGCCCTTGCCTGCGCCTTTGCCAGGATCTTTGGACTCTTTGCCGCAGGCGGCCAGGGCAGAAGCAATTGCCAGAACAAACAGGGTTTTGCGCAACATGGGTAATTCTCCGGATAGATAGGACCACGACCGTCCCGGTGGCCCGGATAGGGTTGCAGGCGATAGCAGGCATTTATTTTTATTAAAACCACAAGCGCCAAAGTATCCATGAGCGTGTCCGGGCATGTCAATCGGCGCTTTCCTGTAATGCTTTAATCAATGGATGAAACGTAGTTTTTACGCCCTGAAACGCAAAACCCCGCCGTGAAGCGGGGTTTTGCGTTTCAGGGGGAAAGGACGCTTAGCGGGCAAAAACGGTGTTGACCAGGAAACCGATGGCCACGCCCGTGCACAGGCCACCGGCGATTTCCACCAGGGTATGGCCCATGCGCTCGCGCAAGGTCCTGTGCGCGGCGCTGGCAGCTTCCCCGGCCAGGCGGTTGATGGCTGCCGCCTGCTTGCCCACGTGCTGGCGCAGGCTGTTGGCGTCGATGATGACGATGAAGGCCAATGTCACGGCCACGCCGAAGGCTGGGTGGCCTATGCCTTCGCGCAGGGCAATCAAGGTGGCCATGCTGGAAACGACGGCGCTGTGGTTGCTGGGAAAGCCGCCATTGCCGACCAGGCCGAACGCCCATTGCCGCGTGCGGACACTGTTGATCAGGAATTTGATCGGTCCGACCAGGATCCAGGCGATCAGGGGCGTGACGAGGTAAGCGATATCCACGGGTATTCCTTCTTATATGTCTGTAAAGTGTGCAAGAAACTGCGGCCGCCAGATGGGCGCGCCGCAATTATCGCAGATCATCCGCGCCAGCAGAACTGTCTGTCGTCAGCCTATAAAACACCGGCCCCGGCGGCAACTAATATAAAATCATGGCATATACAACAATTGACGTATATCAACACAGAGTGCGGCGCGCACAGCGGCACGGATAATCAAACGTCTTTCACACTTGCAACGGGGTACTCATGCGGCATTTCAGAATTTCCTTTTTCGTCACTTTTATCCTGATGGCAGTGTCGGGCTGGTGGGGTTACAGCCATGGCGGCATGCCGGGCATGATCCAGGCGCTGTGGATCACCGGCGTGCTGGGCGTCATGGAAGTGTCGCTGTCGTTTGACAATGCCGTGGTGAATGCCTCGGTCTTGCGTCACTGGAATGCCTTCTGGCAAAAACTGTTCTTGACCGTGGGTATCCTCGTGGCCGTCTTCGGCATGCGGCTGCTGTTCCCGCTGGTCATCGTTTCCGTCGCCACGGGCTTGGGCCTGGTCGATGTATGGACCATGGCCACCACCACGCCGGACGTGTATGCCAAGCACCTGACGGACAACCATGCGCAAGTGGCGGCCTTCGGCGGCGCCTTTTTGCTGCTGGTGTTCCTGAACTTCCTGTTCGACGACGAGAAGGAATTGCACTGGCTGGGCTGGGCCGAGGAAAAAGTCAACGCGCTGGGCACCGAAGGCCTGGCCGTGCTGATCACCATGGGCGCCGTGGCCGCCTGCGTGGCGATGGGCCCTGCGGAAGAAAAATACAACGTGCTCGCTTCGGGCGTCGTCGGTATCGCCGTCTACATCGGCGTGAACTGGATCAGCGGCTTGCTGGAAGAAGGCGAACCGGACTTGCAGGATGACGCAGAAGAAGGTGCCGCACCGGCGAAAAACGGCAATGGCAACCTGGTGAAAACGGTGGCGCGCGGCAGCATCGGCGGCTTCCTGTACCTGGAAGTGCTGGATGCCTCGTTCAGCTTTGACGGCGTCATCGGCGCCTTTGCCATCACCAACGACGTCGTCATCATCATGCTGGGCCTGGCCATCGGCGCCATGTTCGTGCGCTCGATGACGGTCTTCCTGGTGCACAAGGGCACCCTGGACGAATTCGTCTACCTGGAGCACGGCGCCCATTATGCAATCGGCATCCTGGCCTTGATCATGCTTGCGTCCGTCAAGTACCATATTCCGGAGTGGTTCACGGGCCTGTCGGGCGTGGCCTTCATCCTGGTCTCGCTGTGGTCGTCCTTGCGTTATCGCAAACGGCATGCGGCACAAGCTTGAAATCGGGGGTTCTGCCCCCAATTGAGAGAGTAATGGCACGAGCGCCTTGCGCTCATCCCATGCAGGCATGTTTGAGTTATTTATTAAAAAGGAGCACCACATGGCAATCAGTTTGCAAAAAGGCGGCAACGTCAACCTGAGCAAGGAAGCACCGAACCTGAAGAAGATCATCCTCGGCCTCGGCTGGGATCCTCGTTCCACGGACGGCGCCACCTTCGACCTTGACGGCAGCGCTTTCCTCCTGAAAAACGACGGCAAAGTCCGTGGCGACTCTGACTTTATCTTCTACAACAACCTGAAGTCGACCGACGGTTCCGTCGTCCACACGGGCGACAACACCACGGGCGAAGGCGAAGGCGACGATGAGCGCATCGAAATCGACCTGACCCGCGTGCCGGCAGATATCGACCGCATCAGCATCACCGTGACGATTCACGACGCCGACGCGCGGCGCCAGAACTTCGGCATGGTTTCGAAAGCCTTCATCCGCTGCCTGAACGCGGAAGGCGAAAAAGAAATCGCCCGCTACGACCTGTCCGAAGACAGCTCGACGGAAACGGCGATGATCTTTGGCGAAATCTACCGCTACAACGGCGAATGGAAGTTCAAGGCGATCGGCCAGGGCTTCAACGGCGGCTTGGGCCCTCTGGCCCGCTCGTTCGGTGTGAATGCCTAAACGTTTTATGCGCTAAACACAGCCGCCTGGACGTACTCAGGCGGCTTTTTTTTGGAGATTTATCATGCCAGTATTTAGTGTCACCGGCGACGTCGATCCATTCCTGCACGTCAGCATGAAACAGGGCGAAACCATCTATTGCGAATCCGATGCGATGGTGATGATGGAAACGGCGCTGGACTTGAAAGGCAAGATGACGGGCGGCTTGGGCAGCGCCATCATGCGCCGCTTCGCGAACGGCGAATCGTTCTTCCAGCAGCACATTGAAGCGGTGCGCGGCAGCGGCGACTGCCTCCTCTCGCCTACCCTGCCAGGCGCCATCGAAGTGGTCGACGTGGGCGCGCGCCAGTACCTGCTCAACGATGGTGCCTTTGTCGCCGCCACTGCGGGCACGGAAATGAAAGTGCGCACACAAAGTCTGGGCAACGCATTGTTCGCCCAGTCGGGCGGCTTCTTCGTCATGGAGACGGCCGGCACGGGGCAGGTGGTGGTGTCGGGCTTCGGCTCCATGTTCCAGCTCGACGTCGAGCCGGGCAAGGATGTCGTGATCGACAATTCCCACGTGGTCTGCTGGGACAATAGCCTGAAATACGAGATTTCCGTGACCACGGGCGGCGGCGCCAGCGGCGGCATCGGCGGTTTCCTCGGTAATATCGTCAACAGCGTGACCAGCGGCGAAGGCATCGTGCTGCGCTTTTCCGGTTCGGGCAAGGTGTTTATTTGCTCGCGCAACCGCGATGCATTTTTAAAATGGACGGCCAGCGGCAAGGCCGGCTAGTCCCCTCCCTCTAAGGCCAGGTTAAGTTTTTCTGGCTAAGCTCCCCGCGCGCGCATCTGCGCGCGGCTTCCCCTATTTCCACCCGGTCCCCGTACATGCAAAGAGTCTGGTTCAACAAAACGTTTTCCTCGGTCGGCACGGCCATGCGCCTGATCCGCGAGGCCGATATGGCCGCCACTAGCGGCCAGCCGCGCTATCACATCGTGTGCAGCAATACGAACGCGCATGCGGCGGCCTTTTTGTCGGCCCACGACTATGCGGTCGAACCGTCGGGACTGACGGGCCCCGATTATGTCGAGTGGTGCCTGGAATTTTGCCGCGACAGGGGCATCACGATTTTCTGGCCCGGCAAGGAAGCGGGCCTGATCGGCAGCGCCAGCGCGCGCTTCGCCGCCCTCGGCACGCGCGTGCTCAGCGTGGCCAGTGAAGACACCCTGGCTTTGATGCACGACAAGGCGCGCTTCTGCGACGGCCTCGATCTGCCCATGGCGCGTCCGGCCGACTACCGTGCCGTCACCACCATCGCGCAATACGACGCCGCCTACGCCGCGCTGCGCCCGCTGCATCGCAAACTGTGCATCAAGCCTGCCGAATCCGTGTATGGCCTGGGCTTTGCCGTGCTCGACGAAGAGCGCACCAGCGCCCAGCTGCTGCTGGCCGGCGCCGCCTACCAGATCAACGCGCAAGAGTTGCGCAGCGGCCTGGCGCAGATGGAAACATTCAAGACCCTGCTGCTGATGGAATACCTCGATGGCCACGAATACAGCGCCGACTGCGTCGCCGACCAGGGCGCGCTGGTGTGCGCCGTGCCGCGCAAGAAGCTGCACGTGGGCGGCAGCGGCCAGTTGATCGAACTGCGCGCCGACTTGCTGGCAGCCTGCGACAAACTGGCGCGCGACTACCGCCTGAACGGCGTATTCAACATCCAGTTCCGCGAGGGTGCCAACGGCCTGGCGCTGCTGGAGATTAACCCGCGCATGTCGGGCGGCATCGGCATGGCGTGCGCGGCCGGCCCAAACTTGCCTTACCTGGCGCTGGCCGGATTCGACCAGGGCTACGACAAGCTCACCGTGCCCGCCATCCGGGTCGGCATGCGCGTGGCGGAAGCCGCGTACGCCGTGGAGCTGCCATGAACATCGTCAAGCAGCAGATGCCTACGGGCGAACTGACCCTGAAGGTGGACGAGGCGCGCTTTCCGCTGGACTGGCTGATCGGCTTTGCCGCGCGCGCCAACGCCAAGCGCGGCTTCCTGTTCCTGTCCAAGGTGCTGGGCAAGCACTGGCCCGTCACGCCGCGCGCCATGCAAGCCATCCACGACGACCTGGCAGCGCAAATCCCGCCCAGCCTGCCCGGTCCCGTGGTCTTCATTGCCATGGCGGAAACGGCGGTCGGCCTGGGCCAGGGCGTATTCGAGGCCTGGCTGCGCGCCAACCCCAAAGGGAAGGCGCTGTTTTTGCACAGCTCGCGCTATCGCGTGGGCACGGTGCCCTTCTTCGAATTCGAGGAATCGCACAGCCATGCGCCGCGCCAGTTTTTGCATTTGTCCGACGCGGCCAGCGCCGTGTTTTCCACGGCGCGCAGCCTGGTGCTGATCGACGATGAAGCGTCGACGGGCAACACCTTCGCCAATCTGGTGCAAGTGTGCCGCGCGCGCTATCCGCAGCTGGAAAAGCTGCACCTGGGCGTGATCACCAATTTCATGGGCCAGGCCGCCAACGCGGGCCTCACGCAGCGTTTCGGCCTGCCCACCACCGTCGGCGCGGCACTGTCCGGCCACTACGCTTTCCAGGCCGGCGATGCGCCGGCGCCGATAGCGGCCAGCGCGCAGCGCTTCGAAGCGAATGCGGAACGCGGCGCCAGCGCCGCCTTTGGCCGTATCGGCGTAGGCCGTGCCTTGACCCCGCCACAAGGCATGGCGGTGCTGCTGGCGCAGGAAATCGGCGCTGGCGACTCCGTGCTGGTGCTGGGCACGGGCGAATTCATGCACCCGTCGTTCTTGCTGGCGCGCGAACTCGAAGCGCTGGGCAAGAACGTGGTGGTGCAATCGACCACGCGCTCACCGATCCTGTCATGGGGCTCCGTCGGCCATATCGTCTGCTGCGATGACAATTACGGCGAAGGCATCGCCAATTACCTGTACAACGTGGCGCCTGGCCAGTACCAGCACGTTTTCATCTGCCATGAAACCCCGGCCAGTCCGGCCCTCATGCAACTCGCCGGCCAGTTGAATGGCCGCCTGTTCCACTTTCAGTCAGAGACCAAAATTGAAGAAATTCCTGTTTGTTGACCTGGACGACACACTGTTCCAGACCCCGAAAAAATGCCCGGGCGAGACCGATTTGCAGCCGGCCGCCTATTTGAAAAATGGCGACGCCTGCTCGTATACGACGGCGCGCCAACGCGCCTTCTTTGCGTTTGCGCAAAGCGGCATGACCCTGATTCCCGCCACGGCGAGGAATGGCGACGCGTTCCGCCGGGTCGACCTGCCGTTTACCAGCTACAGCGTGCTCGATTACGGCGGCATCGTGCTGCAGCCGGGCGGCGCGCTCGACGCGGGCTGGCTGGCATTGATGCAAAGCGACATGCAGACGGCGCTGCCCGGCCTGCAGGACGCCATGCGCATCATCGACGATTTCCAGGTCAAGGCGGGCATGCCCGCGCGCGCGCGCCTGATCGAGGATTACAACACGCCGTTCTACATCGTCGTCAAGGACCATGAAGCGCGCGGCGAACGCCTGGCCGAGATCGAAGAACAAGTGCTGCAGCAGTGGATCGCGACAGAAGGCAGCGACTACTTCATCCACCGCAACGGCAACAACCTGGCCGTGCTGCCAAAGACCCTGAACAAGGCGCGCGCCGTAGCTTACCTGCGCGCGGAGCTGGAAGCCGAGCATGGCCCCATTCTCAGCTTCGGCATGGGCGACAGTCGTTCGGACGCCCGTTTCATGGCCGAATGCGACTACGCCATCATCCCCAATGGCACCCAGCTGGCGGCACTCACGGTGGCGGCGCTATGACCGAAGGCACGCAGCATTTCAGCGGCAGCTACCGCCAGGAAGACGTGGAGTTCCTGCTTACGCCGATGGCGCTCGAACCGATACTCGACCTGGCCGAAAAAGAGCGTCTGATCCAGTCCGGCCAGCGCCACTACAGCGAAATGCTGTCGCCGGAATCGCTGCCCTCGCCCGCCTACCTGGCGCTGTTTCAGAGCGCGTTTTCCGCCAACCGCCTGCAAATGGCGCGCGACTGCCTGCGCCTGGCAGCCCTGATCGCGGCGCGCCGCACTGGCGCCATTACGCTGGTGTCGCTGGCGCGCGCGGGCACGCCCGTGGGCGTCATCCTCGGTCATTTGCTGCGCCAGGTGTTCCAGCGCGAGTGCAGTCATTATTCCATCTCCATCATCCGCGACCGCGGCATCGATGCGAATGCCCTCAAGCACATCCTGGCACAGGGCCACGGTGACGCCTCTATCGTCTTCGTCGATGGCTGGACGGGCAAGGGCGTGATTTCGCGCGAACTGCGCCAGACGGTCCATGATTTCAACGCCGCACAGGGCACGGCAATCGACGGCGGCCTGTTCGTGCTGTCCGACCTGGCCGGCACGGCCGCCTGCGCCGCCTCGTCCGGCGACTACCTGATCCCGTCGAGCATTTTGAACGCCACCGTCTCGGGCCTGGTCAGCCGCTCCGTGCTCAATGCCAGCATCGGCCCGGACGACTTCCACGGCTGCGTGTACTACGCGCAGTTCGAGCAGCACGACCAGTCGCGCGAGTTCGCCGACGGCCTGGTGGCCGATGCCATGACCATTGCCGCCAGCAGCGGCATCCCGCTGGCCGAGGCGAGCGATGCGCCAGCCATGGCGGCCCGCTCGCAAGCTTACATGGCGGCCGTGCAGCAGGAATACGGCATCAGCGACATCAACCTGATCAAGCCAGGCATCGGCGAAGCGACGCGCGTACTGCTGCGCCGCGTGCCCGAGCGCCTGATCGTGCGCGACACGAATGCGCCGGACGTGGCACATTTGCTGCTTCTGGCGCAGGAAAAAGCCATACCCGTCACCGTAGAACCGGCGCTGCCCTACCAGGCGGTCGCCCTTATCAGGAGCGCAGTCGATGGATAACAACTCCCTACACCCACAAAGTGAACACAAGGCGGCGCTGGGCGCCTCCATGTACGTGCCGACCACGCACAAGGACTTGCTGGCGATCGCCAATGGCGAAAAATTCAGCCATTTACGCTCGGTGATCCTGTGCACCGAGGACGCCATCGCCGAACGCGATCTCAGCTACGCGCTGTTCAACCTGTCGCTGGCGCTGCAAAACATGTGCGACGACTCGGATACCTTGCGCTTCGTGCGCGTGCGCAATCTCGAGGTGCTGGCGCGCGTGCTGGGCATGCCCGGCGCCGAGAAATTGAGCGGTTTCGTGCTGCCAAAATCCACGCGCCACAATTTCGCCGCCTACTTCGAACTGGTGCGCCACACGCACCATTTGCTGATGCCGACGCTGGAAACGGCGGAAGTGTTCGACGACGACGAGATGAAGCAGTTCCGCCTCATGCTGTCGGCGCCGGAAGTGCGGCGCCGCATCCTGGCCCTGCGCATCGGCGGCAACGATCTGCTGGCCCTGCTGGGCCTGCGCCGCCCCACCAGCGGCACCATCTATCAGACGCCGCTGGGCCAGGTTATCGGCCGCCTGGTCACCATCTTCAAGCCGCACGGCTTCCAGCTGACGGCGCCCGTCTTCGAGCACCTGTCGCAGGGCAGCTGGCTGGACGCCGAAGTGGCGCAGGACATGGCGCACGGCATGATCGCCAAGACGGCCATCCACCCGGACCAGGTGCCGCAGATCGAGCGCCACTACCAGGTGGCGCAGTCGGACATCGAACTGGCGCTGCGCATCATCGACCCGGACAGCCCGGCCGTCTTCCGCATGCAGGAATCGATGTGCGAAGTGGCCACCCACTCAAGCTGGGCGCAGCGCATCATCGAACAGGCGCGCCTGTTCGGCATCCGCCATGCGACCGACGCGACAGCGGCACACCTGCCGACTACCTCATTGACTCAACTCTCAAGCGACGAAGGGATTGCACGACCATGACCAATTTCACACGCGGACAAAAAGGCAAACTGGCTGACCTGGGCTTGAACGGTCCGTTTGCCGTCACGCTCGATATCGTTTCGGGCTCGATGGAAGTGGACGTCAGCTGCTTCGGCGTCGATGCGGCCGGCAAGCTGTCGGACGACCGCTACATGGTGTTCTTCAACCAGAAGAGCGCGCCGGACAACGCCATCACGGTGGACTTGAACGGCCCACGCTCCACCTTCCAGGTCGACCTTTCACGTTTGCCCGCCTCGATCGACAAGCTGGTATTTACGGCGGCGACGGAACAGGGTAGCATGCGCGCGCTGGGCAACTCCAGCATGGCGCTGGGCCAGGCAGCCACCTTTGCGTTTTCCGGCACTGACTTCCAGGACGAAAAAGCCGTCATCATCGGCGAACTGTATCGCCGCGACGGCAGCTGGCGCTTCGGTGCCGTGGGCCAGGGTTTCGCGGGCGGCCTGGCGGCGTTGCTGAAGCACTTTGGCGGCAGCGAAGCAGCTTCGTCCTCCCCTTCGTCGATTCCCGCGCCAACGCCCACGCCGGCAGCACCGCCAGCGGCAAACAAGATTTCGCTGTCGAAGATCCGGCTGGAAAAACGCGGCGACAAGATTTCGCTCGACAAGCGCGACAGCGGCGGCTATGGCCGCATCAAGGTCAACCTGAACTGGAACCAGAACGCCGCGCTAGGCCAGGCGCCCGCCTCGAAACTGGACACGGGCTTCCTCGGCAAGCTGTTCAACAAGCCGGCGGGCCGTGCGGGCGGCATCGACCTCGATATCGGCTGTCTGTTCGAAATGAGCAATGGCAGCAAAAGCGCCGTGCAAGCGCTGGGCAACAGCTGGGGCGCCTATGACAGACCGCCCTACATCCACCTGGAAGGCGACGACCGCACGGGTAGCGTCAGCAGCGGCGAAAACATCTTCATCAACGGCAGCCATTTCGACCAGATCAAGCGCGTGCTCGTCTACGCCTTCATCTACGAAGGCGTGCCAAATTGGGCCGTGACCGATGGCGTCGTGACGATCGAGATCCCCGGTCAGCCTAGCGTGGAAGTGCGCCTCGATACAGACAGCCAGCACGCCATGTGCGCCATCGCCATGCTGGAAAACCACGGCGGCAACCTGCAGGTGACAAAATTGGTGGAATACTTCGGCGGCCAAGGTAAAATCACGGCGCACCAGGCCATGGACGAAAGATATAACTTTGGCTTGAACTGGAAAGCTGGCCGCAAAGACTGATCCTTTTACCTAAACAACCCTACCATGACCCCTACGACCAAAAAAGTCACCTTCGCCTTCGCCATCTTCCTCGTGGCCGGCTTCCTGCTGCTTGCCGCCTATACGTGGATGACCCTCAGCTTCTCGTACTCGGAAGGCGAACGGGCGGGTTACCTGCAAAAGTTCTCCAAGCGGGGCTGGATTTGCAAGACATGGGAGGGTGAATTGCTGCTGACGGCGCTGCCGGGCACCATCCCGGAAAAATTCCAGTTCAGCGTGCGCGATGAAGACGTGGCGAAGCAGTTGACGGCCGCCGCCGGTAAGCGCATCCTCGTCACGTATAGCCAGCACAAGGGCGTGCCGACGCAATGCTTCGGCGAGACGGAATATTTTGCCGATAAAGTCGTATTGAGCCAGTAACACCGCCACTCCAGCAGCACCGCGCCGGCCAGGCATGCTCGGGCCGGCGCCATCCCCGCCAGCCACTTATTCGCTTCCCGCCCTGACGCTACGTGCGTATCTGCCTTTCCGCCCTGGCACAGTGACGGCATAACGGGCCGCCGTGCGCGCTGCGGCAGATTTTGCTCGCTGTCCGACCTAGCGCGAACGCCAGACGGCTCCCGCCTCATTCGGTTGCGTCAAGCGCTCGATCACTTCGCGCGTCAAACTGGCCGAGCTGACTTGTTCGGCTTTCGCGCGGGCGGCGCTCAAGGAGTTGGAAAAGACCGTTTGCGGCTGTTCCAGGCTGGCGCGCAGGGCCGCCAGTTCGCGCTCCTGCTGTTGCGCGCGCGCCGTTTCCATCTCCAGCAATTGCTGCCTGGCGGCGGCCATGGCAACCGTCGTCTCGGCCGCCTTGCGCTGCAAGGCGGCGTGGGCCTGGGCACTGGCCAGCAAGGCTTGCTGCGCGGCCAGCTTCTCGCTGGCGGCCTGCTGCGCGGCCCATTCCAGTTGCTCGCGCTGGCGCATGGCGTCGAGCGCCTGCTGTTCCATGGCGGCGCGCGTTTCAGCTACCGCCGTCGCCTGCTTTTCCGCTTCCAGCCGGCCGGCGATGGCTTGCGAGGCGCGCTCTTCGGCACTGCTGGTCTGGCGCTGCTGCACCAGTTTTTGCGCGATCAAGGCCAGCGACTCGCGCTCGGCAGCGACGAAATCGCGCTCGGACGCCAGCAGCGCATCGGCAGCTTGCGCCTTGTCTTCTTCCACGCGGGCGCGCTCACTATGCACCTGACCCAGTTCCACGGCCAGGCGGGCCTGCGCCTGCAAGGCTTGCGCGGCAGCGGCTTTCTGTTCGCCTTCGATCAGCGCCTGATCCATCAGGATGCGAATCGCGTCGGCTTCTTTTTGCGCCGCGTCCCGCAAAGCCTTTTCGGCCACGTGCTGGCCGCGCAGGAGTTCCGCTTGCGCGCCTTCGACGGCGATGCGTTCCTGCGCCGCGTTGAACGCCAGCGCTTCCGCTTCCAGTTTCTCTTTCAAGGCGGCGATGGCGGCTTGTTCAGCGGCCAGGCGCTCCTGCTCGGCTTGCAGCAGCTGCTCTGCCTGCTGCGCTTTTTCCTGTGCCAGTTGCGACGCCTGCGCCTGCGCAGCCAATGTGGCTTGGCCGGCATCGACCTCGGCCTGCTCGGCATCATTCTGGCTGGCGGCCAGTTCCGACGCCTGGCGCGCCAGATCGGCGCGTTCGTGCGCCAGGCTGGCGGCGCGCTGCTGCTCTTGCAGTTCGCGGGCAGCCGCCACGGCGGCTGCCTGTTCGGCCGCTTCGCGGGCCTTGGTTTCTTCGAGAGCTGCCGTTTCCGCCTCCAGCTTGGCGTGGCCGGCGATTTCCGCATCCTGTTCGGCGGCCACGCGGGCCAACGCCACGGCGCGCAGTTGGCGGTCCACCTCGATGCGCGCCTCGGTGGCAGCCAGGATGCGCACGTCGGCATCGCGGCGCGCCTGCGCGCTGGCCACAGCGACCATTTCCAGGCGCTCGCGGTGGATGGCCGCGTCGCGCAATTCCTTTTCCGTCTGCAGGCGCAAACGCAGGGATTGCGCCGCATGGCGTTCCGATTCCGCCTGCGCCAGGGCGATGGCTTCGCGCTCCTGTTCCAGGTGTGCCAGCGCGCGCGCTTCTTCCAGGGCGCGCACTTCGGCAGCGGCGCGGTTGAAGGCCGATTCCAGCGCAATCTGGTCGGCGCGCTCGCGCTGCACCGTCAAGTCCAGCGCTTCGCTTTCCGCTTCGGCCAGCATCTGCGCCGTCTGGCGTGCACCGTGCGCATGGCGCTCGCGTTCACGCGCCAGCACGGCGACTCTGGCGTCGGCCGAAGCGATGCCCACCATTTCGTCCTTGGCCGCCTGCACGGCGGCGACGCGCTCGACAGCCTGCAGGCGCGCCTGCTCCGTCTGCACCTGCAATTCTTCGGCGGCGCGGGCGGCCTGCTCGGCCAGTTCCGACTGCACGGCCACTTGCTCGCTGGCGCGCAAGCGGCTTTCCTGCTCGGCGCGCGAACGCTGTTCGGCGGCCTGGCGGATGGCATTGTCGGACTCCACGCGGGAGCGCAGTTCGGCCGTCTCCTGCCTGACCGCTTCCAGTCGGGCCACGCTGGCTTGCGCGGCGGCGCGCATGGTATCGAGACGTTCGCGGTTGGCGGCAATCGCTTCTTCGGCCGCCTGCGCATTTTGCTGTGCGGCGGCGGCGGCGGCGGCATCGATGGCGGCGCGGTCCTCGGCCAGCGAGCGCACGCGCGCCTCGGCCAGCGCGCGACTTTCGGCGGCGCAGGTAGCCTTCGCTTCCGCTTCCACGCGGGCAATCGCCTCGTGGATGGCCTTCAATTCCATTTTCTGGCGTTCCGCAGCCGGTGCCTTGCTGTCGGCTTCCGCTACCGGCTCGGCTTGCGGTTCGGCTTGCAATTCGGCTTGCAATCCGGGCGTGATGGCGACCGCTGGCGCTTCCGCCTTGCGCTCCAGGTCCTTGAAATCATGCAGCGAGACCATGCTGTCCTGGTCGAACTCGTCGTCGGCTGAATAGGCGACGGTGAGGGAGGCGGCCTGGCGCTGATTTTGCTGTGCTTGCATGATTTCTCGCTTATTCGGGTGAATTCCATTGCTTATAGGAATTTATTAGCACCATTATCGAGCAGGCATGCACAAATCAGCGCGGCAAGTAGAGGGGCGTTTACCGCCCTTTTCCGGCGTTTAGGTCAAATAGGCCACAATGGCGCTTCATCCATCAGGGCTACCTGCTCCCTGAGTTCAAGGATGCGGTCCTGCCAATAGCGCTGCGTGTTAAACCACGGGAAGGCGACGGGGAAGGCGGGGTCGTCCCAACGGCGCGCCAGCCAGGCCGAATAATGGATCAGCCGCAGGGTGCGCAGCGCTTCGACCAGGTACAGCTGGCGCGGCTCGAAGTCGCAAAAATCTTCGTAGCCGGCCAGGATGTCGCTCATCTGACGCACCTGATCGCCCCGCTCGCCCGAGAGCATCATCCACAGGTCCTGGATGGCCGGGCCCATGCGGCTATCGTCGAAATCGACGAAATGCGGGCCGGCATCCGTCCATAGCACGTTGCCGCCATGACAATCGCCATGCGTGCGCAGCACGGCCACGTCGCCCGCGCGGTCATAGCAGCGCTTGACGCCATCGAGCGCCTGCTGCGCCACGCTGGAATAGGCGGCCAGCAGTTCGGGCGGCAAGAAATTTCCCTCCAGCAGGAACTCGCGCGGCTCGACGCCAAACGTCTGGTGATCGAGCGCCGGGCGTTCCTTGTACGTGGACAGCGCGCCGACGGCGTGGATGCGGCCGATGAAGCGCCCTATCCACTCCAGCGTGGCCGGATCGTCCAGCTCGGGCGCGCGGCCGCCGTGGCGGGGGAAGACGGCAAAGCGGAAGCCCTGGTACTGGTGCAGGGTGTTGCCGTTGATCTCCAGCGCCGGCACCACCTGGATTTCGCGCTCGACCAGCTCGGACACAAACGCGTGTTCTTCCAGGATGGCCGCATCGCTCCAGCGCGCGGGGCGGTAAAATTTCGCCACCCGGGGCGCGCTGTCTTCGATGCCCACCTGGTAGACGCGGTTTTCGTAGCTGTTGAGCGCCAGCAGGCGGCCATCGCCGCGCAGCCCCACGCTATCGAGCGCGTCGAGCACGCAATCGGGGCTCAGGGCGGAAAAGGGATGGACGGGCCGGTCGTCCTCGTGCGGCTGGTTTTCATTGTGCATAAGCGACATTGTAAGGCGCGCGCGGGCCGCCGGTGCAAACACTTCGGCGGCAAGCCGCAGCTAAGCGTATACTGGCGCCTTACATTCCATCAAAGAGCAAGCCATGCAACTCGAACAGCCATTATCAGAAAAAGAATTCGACGAACTAGACCAATTCCTGTTGTCGGAGCGCTGCTCCGAGGACGCGATGACCATGGATATGCTGCACGGCTATCTGACGGCCGTCGCCATCGGCCCGGAACCGATCATGCCAGCCGAGTGGTTGCCGCGCGTCTGGGGCGAAGATACCGAAGATGCACCGAAATTCAAGAACAGCAAGGAAGAAGAACGCATCGTCAACCTGATCATGCGCTTCATGAACGAAGTGCTGGTGACGTTTGAAGTGGCGCCCAAGGAATTCGAAGCCCTGTTCGTCGAACACGACTACGAAGGCCAGACCCTGATCGACGCCGAAGCCTGGTGCTGGGGCTTCTGGGACGGCATGGAACTGCGTCCCGGCTCGTGGAGTGAAATCTGGAATTCCGAAGTGGCCGAGCTGATGCAGCCGATCTACCTGCTGGGCGCCGACGAAATCAAGGAAGAAGAACTGAAACTGGTGGAAGACCCGGTCAAGGCGCACAAACTGGCGCAGGAACTGGAAGCGAACCTGCCGGCCATCCACCGTTTCTGGGTACCGCGCCGCAAGGCACCCGTGCAAACCATGAAGCGCGAAGAGCCGAAAGTGGGCCGCAACGACGACTGCCCTTGCGGCAGCGGCAAGAAGTTCAAGAAATGCTGCGGCGCAGAGCCGGCAGCCGAGTAATCCCGCAGTAGCATCACTCTCTGCGCCGGCGTCCTGCCGGCGCAGCGCTGGCGCTGGCCCCCGGGCTATAATCGCCGCATGAAACTCCCCGACCTGAATCTGCTCGTTGCCCTCGATATCCTGCTCGAGGAAGGCAGCGCCGTGGCCGCCGCGCGGCGCATGAATCTGAGCGCGCCGGCCATGAGCCGCACCCTGGCGCGCATCCGCGACGCCATCGGCGACCCCGTCTTCGTGCGCTCCGGGCGCGGCCTGGCACCCACCCCGCGCGCGCTGGAATTGCGCGAACAGGTGCGCGGCGTGGTGGAGCAGGCGCACGCCATCTTCACTTCCGGCCGTAAAGTGGACTTGCGCACCCTGGAACGCACTTTCAGCCTGTGCGCCAACGACGTATTTGTCGGCGCATACGGCGGCAAGCTGCGCGATCTGCTGGCCAGCCATGCGCCGAACACGGCGCTGCGCTTCGTGCCCGAAGGCGATGGCGCCACGGAAAGCGATGCCCTGCACGCGGGCCGCATCGACCTGTACATCAGCGCGCGGCGCGCCTTTGCGCCCGACATCAAGCTGCAGCAGCTGTTTACCAGTTCCTTTGTCGGCATCGCCCGCAGCGACCACCCGATCTTCGACAGCCCAATCAACCTCGACAGCTTTAGCAAATACGAACATATCAGCGTCTCGCGGCGCGGCCTGGCGCGTGGCCCATTCGATACGGCCCTGGCCGAGCGCGGCTACACGCGCAGGGTCTCGCTGATCACGCCCAATTTTCAGTCGGCCATTTTCGCCGTGGCCGATTCGCGCCTGCTGCTGCCCCTGATGCCCACGCCCCTGCTGGCCATCGTCGAGCGCCTGGGCTTGAGGCTGCGCACCTTCCAGCTACCCATCCCCGTCGACAGCGTGGAAGTATTCCAGGCCTGGCACCCGCGTCTCGACCACGACCATGCGCACCGCTGGCTGCGGCGCATGATCAAGGAGCTGTGCAGCAGCACGCCAGCAGATGCTTGAATCATTGCGTGGCACGCAATTCTGACTTCATCAATGATCAATTTTCATCCTATTTAGCGCTACCTATACTGCGTGGACTGATTCTCATCCACGGAGTTCCCTGTGTCCGCTGTAGCCCTTCCCGGCGCCGCCCCTGCGGCCACGCCACCCGTACCTCCCATTTTCGGCCTGCGCCTGGCAACGGGCCTGACCGGCGTGCTGCTGGCCGTGCTGGTGGCCGGCCTGAATGAAAACATCACCAAGGTCGCGCTGGCCGACATCCGCGGCGCCATGGGCATCGCGCGCGACGACGCCAGCTGGCTCGTGGCCCTGTATGCGGCCGCCTCGGTGTCGGCCATGGCGTTCGCACCGTGGTGCTCCGTCACCTTCTCGCTGCGCCGGCTGACGGCCACCGCCATCATCGTCTGCATGGCTGCCGGCCTGCTATGCCCGTTTGCGCCGAATCTGTCCGTGCTGATTGTCCTGCGCATGGTGCAGGGCGCGGCCGGCGGCGCCCTGCCGCCCATGCTGATGACGGTGGCGCTACGCTTCCTGCCGCCAAATATCAAGCTGTATGGCCTGGGCGGCTATGCGCTGAGCGCCACCTTCGGTCCCAGCCTGGGTACGCCGCTGGCCGCCTTCTGGACCGAGTACCTGGGTTGGCAATGGGCCTTATGGCAAGTCGTCCCCGGCAGCATCGTCGCCCTGTTGATGGTGTCCTGGGGCTTGCCGCAAGACCCGCTGCGCCTGGAGCGCTTGCGCCAGTTCGACTGGCGCGGCCTGCTGCTTGGCCTGCCCGCCATCAGCATGCTGGTGGTCGGCATGCTGCAGGGCGAGCGCCTGGCGTGGTTTGCCTCGCCGCTGATCTGCGTGCTGCTGGGCGGCGGCCTGCTGCTGCTGGTGCTGTTTTTCATCAACGAGTGGTCGCATCGGCTGCCGTTTTTCAAGCTGCAGCTGCTATCGCGGCGCAACCTCAGCCACGCACTGCTGACCCTGGGCGGCGTGCTGTTCGTGCTGCTGGCCGTGATCCTGATTCCCTCGTCCTACCTGGCGCAGGTACACGCTTACCGTCCGCTGCAAACGGCGCCCGTGATGCTGATGGTGGCGCTGCCGCAGTTAATCGCCCTGCCGCTGGTGGCCGCCCTGTGCAATCTGCGCGCCGTCGACTGCCGCTGGGTGCTGGCCATCGGCCTGGCCCTGCTGGCCTTGTCCTGCGTGCTCGGTGCGCGCATGTCGCCCGACTGGACACGCACGCATTTCTATCTGCTGCAAGCGGTGCAGATCTTTGCACAACCCATGGCCGTGATTCCCTTGCTGCTGCTGGCCACCACGGGCCTGGCGCCGCAGGATGGCCCGTTCGCCTCGGCCTGGTTCAACACCATCAAAGGCATGTCGGCCGTCGTCGCTACCGGCGTGCTCGATGCGCTGATCACGCGCCGCAACCATTTCCATTCGACGGTGCTGAGCGAGCGCCTGGGCAACTTGCCCGGCGACGTGGACACGGCAGGCTTGGCCCAGCGCATGCATGCGCAAGTCGTCACGCTGACCTCGTCCGACCTGTACCTCACCGTGGCCGCCATCGCGCTGGCCATGATTGTGATCATTCCCATCCTGCCGACGCGCGTCTTTCCGCCGCGCGCAGCCTAACTTCCATTATACGAAAGAGCATCACCATGCAAAAACCCATACTGCGCCCGCGCGCTCTTATCCTCGGCCTGTGCCTGCTGGCCTGCGCCCTCTGCGCCTGGCAACTGCTGTTCGCCCGTGGCGACGAACAATCCACCGACGACGCCTTCGTCAGCGCCGACTACACCGTGCTGTCACCCAAGGTGGGCGGCATCGTGCGGGAAGTGCTGGTGGCAGACAACCAGAGCGTGACGGCGGGCCAGCTGCTGGTGCGCATCGATGAGCGCGATTACCAGGCGGCCGTCGCCTCAGCCCGCGCCGAAGTAGCCGGCGCCGAGGCGCAACTGGCGAATGCCCGCGCCACCTTGCAGCGCCAGCAATCGGTGATCGAGCAAGCCGCGAACCTGGTCGACGCCAACCAGGCGGAAGACACACTGGCGCAGCAGGAGCTGGCCCGTTCGCAGCACCTGGCCGGCCAGGGCGCGGGCAGCGTGCAGAACGCGCAGCAGGCGCAGTCGCGCTTCGACGTGAGCCGCGCGCGTCTGGCGCAAAACCGCGCCGCCCTGGTCTCCACCCGCAAGCAGACGGAAATTTTGCAAGCGCAGCAAGGCGCGGCCGAAGCGGCCTTGCTGCGCGCCCGCGCCAGCCTGCAACGGGCAGAACTTGATTTGTCGCATACGCAGCTGCGCGCCCCCATCGACGGCATCGTGGGACGCCGCGCCGTGCGCGTCGGCGCCCTGGTGGCTCCCGGCGCCAGCCTGCTGGCGGTGGTGCCCTTGAACCGCACTTTCGTCGTCGCCAATCTGCAGGAAACCCAGCTGGCCCACGTGCGCCAGGGCCAGCGCGCCAGCATCGCCGTCGACGCCTATCCGGGCGCGCTCCTGCGCGGCACGGTGCACAGCATTGCGCCGGCCACGGGCGTGACGTTTGCCGCCATCGCGCCGGAAAACGCCACCGGCAACTTCACCAAGGTGGTGCAGCGCATCCCCGTCAAGATTGCACTCGACGCCAACCAGGACCGCGAGAACCTCCTGCGCGTGGGCATGTCGGCCGAAGTGCGCATCGATACGGCCGTGCGCCGTCAAGATATCCAACAGGTGAGCGCGCGATGAGAGCACTGATCTTCATCACAGCCCTGGGCCTGGCCGGCTGCGGCAGCGTCGGCAGCGATTTCCAGCGCCCGCACAACGATCTGGGACAGCAATGGCGCCAGGCGGAAGATGCCCGTTTCGCCGCAGGGCAGGATGGCGACATCGAGCAGCGCTGGTGGGACAGCTTCGGCGACACGACCCTGTCGTTCCTGCTGCAGCGCGCCGCCGGCGCCAACCTCGACGTGCTGGCGGCAAGCAGCCGGCTGGAACAAAGCCGCGCCACGCGCGGCGCGGCCGGCGCCGCGCAAGGGCCCACGCTGGGCGCGAACGGCAACTATGGCCGCGCGCGCAACAGCGCGCAAGGCTTGAGCGACCCGTCGCGCAACAACGGCCAGGCCGCCTACAGCCTGTGGCAAGGCAACCTCGATGCGGCCTGGGAACTGGACCTGTGGGGCCGCGTGCGGCGCGAAGTGGAAGCGGCTGACGCGCGCGTCGACATGGCCCTGGAAAGGCAGCACGGCGTGCTGCTGGCCGTGCTGGCCGAAACGGCGCGCGACTACATCGAGCTGCGCGGCGCGCAGCAAACGCTGGCCATCACGCAGCAGCTGCTCGATATCGCCCGCCATACCCTGGACCTGAGCCGCATCCGGCTGCAGGAAGGCGTGGCGACGCAGCTCGACGAGGCCGAGGCGGCGGCTCACGTGGCCACCATCGAAGCGCGTTTGCCGCCGCTGCAGCAGCGCGAAGCGCGCCTGGGCAATGCCCTCGCCCTCTTGCTGGCGCTGCCGCCGCAGTCCCTGCAGGCGGAACTGGCGGCCGGCAAGGACATTCCGGCCGTGGCCATGCAGGTGCAGCTGGGCGTGCCGAGCAGCCTGGCCGAACGGCGTCCCGACATCCGCCGCGCCACGGCGCAGCTGCACGCGGCCACGGCCGCCATCGGCGTGGCACAAGGCGATTTTTATCCGCGCATCACGCTCTCGGGCAGCATCGGCCTGCAAGCGATGCAGCTGTCCGACATCGGCTGGGACGCCAAACGCTTTGCCTTCGGCCCCGGCTTCAGCGTGCCCCTGTTCGATGGCGGCCGCCTGCGCGGCAAGCTGCGATTGCGCGAAGCGCAGCAGCAGGAAGCGGCCATCGCCTACCGCCAGACGGTGCTGGCCGCGTGGCACGAGGTGGAAGACGCGCTTTCGGGCTACCAGGCCAACGCCCGCCGCCAGGCCAGCCTCGATGAAGCCGTCAAGCAGGGACGGCGCGCGCTGGGCAGCGCGGAACTGCAGTATCGCCAGGGCGGCACGGACCTGAGCAAGGTGCTGCATGTGCAGAACACGCTCTTGAACAACGAAGCGGCGCTGGTCGGCAGCCGCGCCACCGCTGCGCTGTCGCTGGTCCAGGTCTACAAGGCGCTGGGCGGCGGCTGGCAAGCCTTTTCAACTACATCGCAAGGAAACACGCCATGAAACCGCATCCCGCACATTTTTCCATCCACGACGTCAGCGACTTTCCCATCGTGCGCTTTCGCCCTGAAACGGCCGTCACCGGCTATGCCCCGCTATGGGAAAACGACATGGACGCCCTGCTACGCCACGGTGTACCGTTCGTCATGCTGTTCGAAGAGGAACGCAGCGATGAAGCGCACGTGGACCGCAAGCGGCGCGGCCTGTGGCTCAAGCACAACAAGATGGCGCTGGCCGCCATTTGCCGGGGCCTGGTGTCGGTCGAAGCGGACGCGCAACAGCGCGCGCGGCTGCAAGCGATGGCGGCCGGCGCCATGCACGCCTTCGGCATCGTGCAGGAAGTGGCCGCCACGCGCGAACAGGCCGAGGCCCTGATGGTGTGGCTGCTGGGCAACGGCCAGATGGCGCGGCCACGCGCGGCGGACGTCTGGTGAGCGAGGGAATAAGTGAGTCAGGCGGCCCTGCGGACCGCGCTTCGTGCAGGGATGACGCAGACGTCGCCGTCGCTGTTGCTCGCCGTCGTCAGGGCAATGCCGTACAGCGCGGCCAGGGCGGGCACGGCGCCGGCATCGCTGGCGATATCGGCAACCAGCAGGCCCGAACGCACCAGCAGCAGACGCTCGAAGCCCAGCAAAGCATGGTTGATGTCGTGCAGGATGGCGATGACGGCGTGGCCGCGCGCAGCGCAAAACTGCTGCAGGCTATCGAGCAGATCGAACTGCAGGCCGGGATCGAGCGCCGCCAGCGGTTCATCGACCAGTATCAAACCATCCCGTACATCCCACATCTGCGCGAAGATGCGCGCCAGCTGCACCCTGGCCTGTTCGCCGCCGGACAGGGTATCCAGGCGGCGGCCCAACAGATGCGTGGCATGCGCCTGGGCGGCCGCGTCCTGCACGATCCGCTCCAGTTGCGGGTCAAGCAGGCGCGCCACCCGTCCCAGGCCGATCACCAGCGCGCACTGCAGCCCGAAGGCCACGCTGGATGCCTGTGGCAGGACGGCGCGGCGCAGGGCCAGTTCGGCCAGCGGCCACTGCGCCAGCGATCGGCCGGCAAATACCACCTTGCCCGCTTGCGGATGCAATTCGCGCGCCATCAGTTTGAGCAAGGTCGACTTGCCTGCACCGCTGGGGCCGAGAATGGCGATGCGCTCGCCCGGTGCTACCCGCACATTGAAGGGACCGAAATACTGCTGGCCCAGTTGCGTGGTGGCGAAGCAGAGTTCCAGTATGGGTGTCATGTTCACCTCTAGGCGCTGGCGTGGCGGAAGCGCCGCAACAGCATCAGAAAGAAGGGCCCGCCCAGCAGGGCCGTGAAAATACCGACGGGCACTTCCGCCGGGATGGCGACGGTGCGCGCCAGGGTGTCGGCCAACAGCAGCAGCACATAGGCGCCGCCGGACAACGCCGCGTCACGCGCTTGAAACGGCGCCAGCCAGTCGGCCAGTGTCACGGGCACGGCGCCCGCCTGCACGGCGATCAGCAAGCCACAAGCCAGGGCGGCGGCCAGCAACCCGCCAGCGCCCCAGCGTGGCCAGCGCCAGGGAGCAACGGACACCAGCGAGGCGAGGTTCATGCGGCCATGGCTTTGGCGAACGCGGCATCGAGTTCCGCCAGCGCCTGCGGCATGCGCGGGCCAAAGCCCAGCAGCAACATGGCTTCCTGCGAGACGATGCGGTGCTTGCGCCCGGCCGGCGTCTGCGCCAGGCCTGGCAATTTCAAAATGCCGTCCACGCCGCCCGAAGCCTTCAAGCCCTGGTCCGTGACGAGCACGATGTCGGGCCGCGCGGCGATCACGGCTTCCGGCGTGAGCGGTTTGTAGCCGGTGAACCCACCCTGCCTTTTACACGCATCCGGCGCTCCCAAG
>NZ_PEBS01000064.1 GCF_002869965.1 Janthinobacterium sp. ROICE36 | reverse complement strand
ACAAACCACGTTCACTTTCGCCGCTTACAACCTGACGCGCATGGCGACGATCTTTGGCTGGCGTTTATCGGCGGTGGGTGGGTAACTCCGTCCATAGAGTACGGAAAGCGCTAAAAAATGTCAAAAAACGGCCTGAAAAGTGGCTGAAAACTGCTTTTTAGGAAAAATGCGGCTTCCAGCCCGAAAAATTCGCATGTCTGGCGACAAAATCCGAAGGACTGGGGTCCTTTTTCAACACCCTGTTAGCGCTCCGTTACTAACGCGGATGGCTGCGCCATGCATTTTTCCTATAGGCCTGCCGTTGCCATCTTTTAATCGGCGCGGGCCGCTTGTTTATTGCGCCGGATAACAATAAATAATATTTAATTAATTATGCATATCGCATGTTATTGAAATTTAGAATTTCAATAAAGTCAATCAAGTTAATTTAAAGTAAATTCTAAAGCATAAAGAAATTGACTTTTATAAAATTATTTGACTAGGGTCGCTATCGCCGTGGCGATATCTCGCTGGTGCTTGATGTGGTATATTGTTTTTATGTTTTTGTTATGCTAGTTGAAAAAATAGAGGAACGACGATGCGGGTCAATACGCCTATCACGCAAAATGAATACGTATTAAATGAAGGCATGACGATTGTTTCCACCACGGATTTACAGGGAAACATCAATTACGCCAATCAGTATTTCATTGAGGTCAGCGGTTTTACAGAAATGGAACTGCTGGGTGCACCACAGAATATTCTGCGTCATCCCGATATGCCGGCCGAAGCGTTTGCCGACCTGTGGGACACCATCAAGACGGGCATGCCATGGACCGGCATGGTCAAGAACCGCTGCAAGAATGGTGATTTTTATTGGGTCTTCGCGAATATTACGCCCGTCATTGAAAACGGCCGCCCGATCGGCTACATGTCCGTGCGTACCAAGCCCACGCGCGAGCAGATCAACGAAGCGGCAGCCCTGTATAAAAGTTTCAAAGATGGTAACACTGCCAGGCTGGCGATCCGCAATGGCCGCGTCGTGCGCCAGGGCTGGGCCGCCAAGCTGGCCGGCTGGCGCAAGCTGAGCCTGTCGCAAGACCTGGCCCTGCATTGCATCGTCTTTGGCGTGGTGCTGGCCATCCTCGGCTGCGCCGTGTGGAATGTCGATGGCGATACGAGCACGGCCACGCGCAGCTGGCTCAGCGGCGCTGCCGCTGCGGCCGTCGCACTGCTGCTGTATTTCTGGGCCCATCTGCACAATTCGCTGGTCGCGCCCCTGGGCGATGCCATCACGGTGGCGCGCAAGATGGCCGGTGGCGACTTGACGGGCGTCATCGACAAGGTGCGTGATGATGATATGGGTCAATTGATGGCGGCCTTGCGCCAGACCAACATCAACCTGCACAGCATCATCGGCGACGTGCGCGCCAACTTCGAGGATATCCGCGTCACGACGGCGGAAATTGCCACTGGCAATATGGACTTGTCCAGCCGCACGGAATCGCAGGCGTCCAGCCTGGAGCAGACGGCGGCCAGCATGGAAGAACTGACGTCCACGGTGCAAAACAGCGCCGACCACGTGGCCACGGCCAACAAGCTGGCGGCGCAAGCGTCCACCGTCGCGGCCAAGGGCGGCACCATCGTCAGCGAAGTGGTTACCACGATGAATGAAATCAGCACGTCGTCGCGCAAGATTCTCGACATCATCGGCCTGATCGACGGCATAGCCTTCCAGACCAACATTCTTGCCTTGAACGCGGCCGTGGAAGCGGCGCGTGCGGGCGAGCATGGCCGCGGCTTCGCCGTCGTGGCCGGTGAAGTGCGCAGCCTGGCG
This sequence comes from Janthinobacterium sp. ROICE36, assembly GCF_002869965.1. GTDB lineage: Bacteria > Pseudomonadota > Gammaproteobacteria > Burkholderiales > Burkholderiaceae_D > Janthinobacterium. The sequence continues at coordinate 29,926 of NZ_PEBS01000064.1, read as the reverse complement.
CAGCGCTCGGCGACGGCGGCCAAGGAAGTCAAGAATCTGATCGACCATTCGATCGCCACCGTGAATGCGGGCAGCGTGCTGACCAGCAATGCGGGCGCCACCATGACGGAAGTGATCGCCTCGGTGGCTCGCGTGATGGCAGTGATGGACGAGATTTCCTCCACCACGCGCGAGCAGAACCAGGGCATCGGGCAAGTCAACCAGGCCGTCATCCAGATGGATGGCATCACGCAGCAGAATGCGGCGTTGGTGGAGCAGGCGGCTGCGGCTGCCACCAGCCTGGCGCAGCGCACCGACAGCGTGGCCCAGTCGATCGGCATTTTCAAACTGAAGGCGTCGCCCAGGCGCAAGGCTGGCGGCGTGGGCCGCAACCCCAGCGTGGGTGCGGGCATGGCCACGCGCGCGCTGTTGAAAGCACGCTAAGACCATGATCCCGCCAGCGTAAGGTTGGCGGGATTTACTTCTGCACCCGGTACACTTCCCCGCTGCGCACCTTCTTCACCACGCCATCCCCGTCGAACAAAATGACATATTCGCCCCGCGCGCCTGCCGCGGCCGGGTAGGTGTACATCCACACTTCATTGCCGCTGTCGAAACGGATGGACGTGCTCTCGCCCAGCGCGGCGCGTACCTGTTCGCGCGTGCTGCTGCCCGTCTGCACCGTCTGTTCCAGGGTGGCGTAAGGTACATTCTTGCTTGCCTGCAAGGCGCGCGTGCCGGAACAGGCGGCCAGCAATGTCAGCACGGGAAGTACCAGCCACTTCATGGCGCCACCTCGTCCATATAAGTAAATTCCAGCAGCGTATCGTCGGGCCAGCTCGTATCCCACAGGGGCGCGTAATACGTGCGGTCAAGCAGGACCTGGCAATCGCAATAGGGCAGCGAGGCGGGCGTCTGCTCGCCGCCCGCGTATAGCATGGTGAACGGTAGCGACACCCTGCGTTCGCCATGCACGAGTGTCACGCCGAACAGGGGCCGCTCCGTGAAGAACAAATAATTGCCGTCCGGTTCGGAACACACTTTGTCGGTGCTGTAGAGCATGCTGGACAGCCAGGCGATGATTTGCGGGTCGTTCGAGATCAGCCCGGAATCCATGCCGGCGCGGCATTCCAGGCGCAAGTCGCCCAGGCGCCGCTTGCCGGGCGGCAAGCCGGGCGTGATGACTTGCGCGCGCCAGCTCATGCTGGAAGCCTTGCGGTTGGCGATCAGCACGGCATCCTCGCGCGCGGCTTGCGCATGGCGCACGGGGGCAAAGCTGTTGTCCTGCGTCAATGGTAACGGGATGCTGACGGTATCGCCGGCGATGCGCAGCTGCACGCCCGTCATGTCCACGCCGGGCTGGCGCGGCAGCAAGCGAAAGCGCAGCACCGCCTGCGGCGCCAGCGCATGGTCGCGCTCGAAACGGTCCACGCCTTGCAGCATCTTGCGATAGGATTTGTCCACGGGGTCGCGCGTGGCATCGACTTTCACTTGCGGCACGGGCGCGGTTTGCGCCAGCGCAACAGCGCCGTACGGTGGAGCAGCAAGCAAGCCGGCGAGCAGCAGGGAGAGAGGAATACGCATGGCTTGATGCTACGCTTTTTTGCGCAGCAGCCACGCACGGATGGGGCTATCAGTACTCGCTATACTTGCGCGCGTCGCCGCGCACCTGCTGCGCCGGGTATTTCTGCGCGTTGAGTTGCATCTTTTCCAATACGGCCGCGTGCAGGTCGACGCCGCTCTTGTCGGCCAGGCGCACCAGATACATCAGCACGTCGGCCAGCTCGTGGCGGATGCCCGCTCGCTTCGCCTCGTCCAGCTCGGCGTCCGCGCCCGTGGGCAGCCACTGGTAATGCTCGGCCAGTTCCGCCACTTCCACGGACAGGGCCATGGCCAGGTTTTTCGGCGTGTGGAACTGGTCCCAGTCGCGTTCCTCGGCAAAGTCGCGCAGGCGCGCGCGGATGTCCATCAGGCTGTCGGTGGGCGCGTTCATGCGGCCACCGGCAGCGGTTTTTCCATGAAGACACTGAATGGATCGTCGGGATAGTCGCCATACGGTCCGCGCCGCTGGTAGCCGTGACGCGCGTACAGGGCGATGGCTGCGGGCTGGTGGATGCCCGTCTCCAGGGGCAGCAAGCGGCAGCCGCGCGCCAGCGCCTGTTCTTCCAGCAAGGCCAGCAGGCGCCTGGCCAGGCCCAGGCCGCGGCTGTCCGGGTGCACGTACATGCGCTTGACTTCGCCGAAATCGGGCGTGACGACGATGGCGCCGCAGGCGCGCGCCGTGCCTGCCGCATCGCGGGCGACGGCAAACAGCAGGCTCTCCGGCGGTAACGATGCCAGGTCCAGCGAGTAGACGCACTCGGCCGGATACAGGGTTTGTTGATATGCATCAAGCTCGGCGATCAGGGTTTGCACGTCAGCTTGCTGCGGCGATTCCAGGCGGATAGTCATGGGCAATTCAAGTAGATGAGATGTCCCGCATGGTATCATTGCGGCCGCGCCAGGCGCATCGTCAGGCCGATGGGCGACATCACGAAACCCATCAGTTCCTGCGCCTCGCCGCCATCGGGCGTCTCGACGCCGGCGATGTCGAAGCTGCCCAGCAGCATGGCCATGGCGATCTTGATTTCCAGCAAGGCCAGATAGCGTCCGGGGCAGGTGCGCACGCCGGCGCCGAAGGGCATGGCGGCGCGCTTGTTGTTTGCCTCGCCGCCTTCGACCAGCCAGCGCTCGGGCTGGAACGCTTGCGCATCGGGAAAGTGCGCATCGGAGACGCTGTCGTGGCGCATCACGCACCACAGCATGCTGCCGGCAGGCACGGCGACGTCCCCCACCACCGTGTCGCGCAGCGCTTCGAGCGGGATGTAGGGCGCCACCGGTTTCAAACGCATGGCTTCGCTGGCGCAGGCGCCAAGGTAGTCGAGGCACTCCATTTGCTCGATGGTGAAGCCGGCCACGTCGGGCGCCAGGCGCCGCACTTCCTCGCGCGCCTTCGCCAGGGTGTGCGGATGGCGTTGCAGCAGGTAAATCATCCAGGACAGCGTGTTGGCCGTCGTGTCTTCGCCGGCCAGCAGCATGGTCAGTACATTGCCGGCCACGGCGCGGTCGTCCACGCCGCTGTCGGCTTCGTCGGCGGCGGCGATCATGGCTTCGAGCAGGTTGGGCGGGCGCACGCGCCGCGCGGGATCGCGCTCCAGGCGGGCACGCGCTTGCCGCACCAGGTCGGCCACGGCTACGTCCAGTGCCGCTACATCGCGGTCCAGGCGTCGGTCGACGGGCAGTTTGACATAGCGCCAGTACGGCAGCATCGACAGGCTGCGCCGCGCCACGGCGGGCAGGATCGAATCGAGGTGGCGCTGGATCACGTCTTCGCCCGATTCGAGCGTATTGACTGCCGTGCCGAAGGCCAGGCCGGCGATGATGTCGACCGTGTAGCGTTTCAGGTCGCCATCGAGGGCTATCGCCTGGCCTTGCGTGGCGGCAAGATGCCAGCGCCGCTGCAGGCGCTGCGCCACCGTCACCAGTGCGGGGAAATACGCCTTGATGGCGCCTGGCGCCATGCCGGCCATGACCATGCGGCGTTGGTTGCGCCATTGCGTGCCCTCGGCCAGGAACAGGCCGGGGTTGCCGCCCATTTCCTCGGACACGATATAGCTCGACAGCGGACGCCGGAAGCCGTCCGGGCGGTCGCGCAGCACGGCTGCCACCGCTTCGCTGTCGGCCACCACCAGCACCAGCGTGCGGCCGAACCAGGCGCGTACGTAAGGGCCGTAGCGCTGCACCCAGCCTTCCACGTCGCGGTGGATACGCGGCAGTTTTACTTGCAGCGCGTTGCCGATGATGGGCAGGGCGAACGGCCCCGGCAATTGGCGGATCTGGCGCAGGGTCGGCGTGGTGGCGGGCGCGGCGGCGTGGTCGAGTGGCGGCATGACAAGCTCCTGTTGTAGTGGGAACGATGACATGACTGTAGCGCGCTTGCGTACGCGCGTCTTGAACGAATACGACATCGCGCGCCGCCAGAAATTGCCGGTACAATCGTCGCCATGCCTGCCGCCCCCACGCCCCTGACCCGCTTGATCGCGCCGCGCGTCGCGCTCGCTTCTTGTGTGCGCGCCTTCCTCGTGCGCGACACCACCGGCTGTGCGTTATTGCCGCCGGCGCAGCGCCTGAACCGTTTTCCGGCCACGCCCATGTGCTGCCTGCTGTGGACCGTCGCGGGCGAGGTCGAGGCGGCGGCGCCGGGCCCCGACTTGCTGCACGTGCGCATGCCGCCCGCCCTGTTCAGCGGCCCGCGCGGCTATCCGCTGGTCAGCTACAATCCCGGCCCCGTGCACTCCTTCATGGTGATGCTGTATCCGGCCGCCCTGCATGCGCTGACGGGCATCGACATGGGAGCCCTGTTCGACCAGGTGCGCCCGCTCGCCCCCCTGTTCGACGCCGACTGGCTGGCGCTGTCGGACGCCGTGCTGGCCGCACCCGACGACGCGGCGCGCATCGCGCTGGTGGAAGCGTTCCTGGCGCCGCGCTGGGCGGTGGCGCGCAAAAGCGGCGACCATCCGGCCGGCGCCATACAGGACTGGGTGCGCCGCCTGGGCGTGCAAGCGGCATCGACGGGCCTGGCCAGTGGCGCGCGCAATATCGAGCGCCGCATCAAGGCCTGGGCCGGCCAGCCCATGCGCACCCTGCGTCGCATGCGCCGCGCGGAACAGTCGTTTCTCGATGCGCGCGAGGCCATGCTGCAAGGCAATGCCGCATGGAGCGATATCGCCGCCCAGGGCGGTTACGCCGACCAGGCCCACCTGTGCCGCGAGGTGCGCGCCATCACGGGCTTGAGCCCCACCGAACTGGCGCGCGCCAGCCGCGATGATGAAAGTTACTGGGTTTATCGCGTGTGGAGTTAAGCGGGTTTTTTACTCGGTATAGACGACGTCTTTCGCCAAGGTGACTTCATGATGCCCCGCGCCGGGTGCCATCATGGGGAAGCAGTTTTCTGCGCCATGCACGCGTACGTCGAGAAAATACGGGCCGCTTGATGCCAGGCAGGTGGCCAGCGCTGCATCGAGTTCCACGCGCCGGTGTACCGTGTGCGCCTGCCAGCCGAATGCCCGCGCCAGGGCGACAAAATCGGGCAGCGCTTCCATGTAGCTGTGGCTATAGCGCCCGCCATGAATGAGTTCCTGCCACTGGCGCACCATGCCCATGCTGCCATTGTTCGACAACACCACTTTCACGGGCAGGCGGTGCTGCACGGCGGTCGCCAGTTCCTGGATATTCATCAAAATCGAGGCATCGCCACTGACGCACACCACGCAGGCGTCCGGGTGGGCGATCTGCGCGCCGATGGCGGCCGGCAAGCCATAACCCATGGTGCCGGCGCCGCCCGAGGTCAGCCAGCGGCGCGGCCGCTCGAAGCGCAAGTGCTGCGCGGCCCACATCTGGTGCTGGCCCACGTCGGTGGAGACGATGGCGTCCTGTGCGTCGAGGGCCGCCTGCAGCCGGCGCATCAGCGCCTGCGGCGCGATGACGTCGGGCGTGTCGTCGAAGGCCAGGCTGTCTTGCGCGCGCCAGCCATCGATGCGCTGCCACCACGGCTGGCGGTCTGCCAGCAAGCGTCCGCGCAGCTGCGCCAGCAACGTAGTGAGCAATGCGGTTAGCACGGGCGCGCAATCGCCGCGCAGGGCCACGTCGGCGCGCACCACTTTGCAAATGGAGGCCGGGTCGATATCGATGTGGATGATCTTTGCGCCGGGGCAGAAGGCATCCAGGCGCCCCGTGACCCGGTCGTCGAAGCGGGCGCCCACGCAGACGATCAGGTCAGCATGGTGCATGGCCAGGTTCGCCTCCAGCGTGCCGTGCATGCCCAGCATGCCCAGGAAGGCCGGGTGCGAGGCGGGAAAGGCCCCCAGGCCCAATAAAGTCAGGGTGCAGGGCGCGGCCGCCAGCTTCACCAATTGGCCGAACGCGGCGCAGGCATCCGGGCCGGAATTGATGAGGCCGCCGCCGCCGTAGAACACGGGCTGGCGCGCGGCGGCGATCAGGCTGGCGGCCCGTTCCAGGTCAGGGCTGTCGGGCAGGGGCGCGGCCGCTGCGGCGACGGGCGGCGGCGTGTTGTCCAGGACCGGCGCCAGCTGTAAATCCTTGGGAAAATCGACCAGCACGGGCCCGGGCCGCCCCTGCGTGGCCTGTGCGTAGGCTGCGTGCACGACGCCCGCCGTTTCCTCTGCCGTACGGATTTGCCGGTTCCACTTGGTGACGGGGCGCGAAATGCCCAGCGCGTCGCATTCCTGGAAGGCGCTGGTGCCGATGCTGGTAGTGGCCACCTGGCCGCTGATGCAGATGAGGGGAATCGAATCGCACAGGGCGTCGAGCAAGCCCGTGGTGGTATTGCTCATGCCGGGGCCGGAGGTGACGAAGACCACGCCGGGCCGGCCCGTGCTGCGCGCATACCCTTCGGCCGCGTGCACGGCCGCCTGTTCGTGGCGCACCAGCACGTGGCGCAAGCGGGGTTGGGCATGCAGCGCGTCGTACAGGGGCAGCACGGCGCCGCCCGGGTAGCCGAAGACGGTGTCGACGCCCAGCGCCAGCAGGGTGTCGATGAGGACGCTGGCGCCGTTGCGCGGCACAAGAGCGTGGGCGGGAGCGAGGAGGGGGGCGGGGTCAGGTTTCATGGCTCTATTTTCTGCTTGCCGCGACAGAAAAGGCTGCTGGTTTTCTCGTATAGAATGAGATATTCAGTAAAATTTGCTGTGAAATAAGGATATGACAGAATGAAGCTAGACAAATTCGACCTCGCCATCCTGACCGCCCTGCAGCAGGACGCCCGCATCAGCCTGCACGAGCTGAGCGCCAAAGTGGGCCTGACCTCGTCACCCTGTTGGGCGCGCATCAAGCGCATGGAAGACGATGGCGTCATCGAGGGCTACACGGTGAACGTCAACGCGGCCAAGGTGGGGCTGGCCGATACCGTCATCGTGCAAGTCACGCTGGATGACCATTCCGACCAGGCCCTGTTCGAATTCGGCCACGCGCTGGCCATGATCCCGGAAGTGCTGGAAGCGTTTCTCGTCTCGGGCGACTACGATTACTACCTGCGCATCGCCGTCAGCGACACGCGCGACTACGAACGCCTGCTGCGCGAGCGCCTGTATAAAATTCCCGGCATCCGCCACAGCAAGTCGAGCTTTGTCTTGCGCCAGCTCAAACAAAGCTACTTGCCGCTGCAACGTTAGTTCCCCTGCACGGCGGGAGTTTTTCCCTGGCCCATCCCCGGTGGCGGTCCGATACTGGACGCAATAAAAACCACTATAAATCGGGGATACGCATGAAACTGACTTTATTCGCCGCCGCCGCCATGGCGCTGTGCCAGGCGCAGGCAGCCGAGCCGACCGCCGCGGGCGACTTGCCCACCGTCATCATCACCGGCAGCATGCCGCTGCCTACCGTCGAGCAGCCGCGCGATACCCTGGCCGCGCCCGTGCAAACGGCCAGCGCGCAACAGATCGCGCGCAGCGGCGCGCTCGACATTTCCGCCTTCCTGCGCCGCAACCTGGGCAGCGTGCTTGTGAACGAAGTGCAGAACAACCCCTTCCAGCCCGACGTCAGCTTTCGCGGCTATACGGCCTCGCCACTGCTGGGCACGCTGCAAGGACTGTCCGTGTACCTCGACGGCATGCGGCTGAACCAGCCGTTTGGCGATGTCGTCAGCTGGGACTTGATCCCACGCATGGCGATCGCCTCGCTGACGCTGATGCCCGGCTCGAATCCCCTGTTTGGCCTCAACACCCTGGGCGGCGCGCTGGCCCTGCAAACCAAGGATGGCCGCAGCAGTCCGGGTACGGCCATCGAGGCGCGTTTAAGCTCGCACCAGCGGCGTGCCGTCGAGCTCGAGCATGGCGGCAGCAATGCACAGGGCTGGCACTGGTATGTGACGGGCAACCGCTTCAAGGAGGACGGCTGGCGCGATGACTCGCCGTCGGACGTGCGCCAGGTATTTGGCAAGCTGGGCTGGAGCGATGCGCGCACGGACATTGCCGCCACCGTGGCCCACGCGGACAATGCGCTGACGGGCAACGGCTTGCAGGAACAGCGCCTGCTGGCGCGCGATTACCGCAGCGTCTACACCAAGCCGGACTTGACTGAAAACAAGGCGACCTTGCTGAACCTGACGGGCAAGCACCAGGCCAGCGCTGCCTTGTTGTTGTCGGGCAATGTGTACTACCGCAAGATCGACACGCACACCTTGAATGGCGATCTGAACGACGAGTCGCTCGACCAGTCTGTCTACCAGCCGGGCGCGGCCGAGCGGGCGGCGCTGGCGGCGGCCGGCTACACGGGCTTTCCCGCCAGCGGGGCGAATGCGTCCAATACGCCGTTTCCGAAATGGCGCTGCATCGGCAATGTGTTGTTGAACGACGATCCGGCCGAAAAATGCAACGGCTTGATCAACCGCAGCCATACCGAGCAGGAAAACTATGGCTTTTCCGGCCAGTTCACCGCGCTGGCCGAGGTGGCGGGAGCGCGCCATGCCGTCACGGCCGGCGCCGCCTATGACACGAGCCACGCGACATTCCGCCAGACCGGCCAGTTCGGCTATTTGAACCCGGACCGCAGCATCACGCCCGTCGCATTCTTTGCCGACGGCACGGAAATCGATGACGATGGCACGCCAGTGGATAACCGGGTCGATTTGAGCGGGCGCATGCGCACCTGGAGCGTGTATGCGAGCGACAGCATTGCGTTCAATCAAACATTGACCTTGAGCGTTTCAGGCCGCTACAACCGCAACACGGTGCGCAACCGCGACGCCATCACGCCCGGCGGCGGCAGCGGTTCGCTCGATGGCGACCACCGTTTCAGCCGCTTCAACCCCGCCATCGGCCTGGCCTATGCGCCAGAGGCCGGCATCGGCGCCTACCTGAGCTACAACGAAGGCAGCCGCACGCCGACGGCCATCGAGCTCGGCTGCGCCGACCCGGAAAATCCATGCCGCCTGCCCAACGCCATGGCCGGCGACCCGCCATTAAAACAGGTGGTGACGAAGACGTGGGAAGCGGGCGTGCGCGGCACACTCGCCAATGTGGGCCGCTGGAGCGCGGGCGTGTTCCGCGCGGAAAATCACGACGATATCCTGTTCGTGGCCGACAAGCAGGCCGGTTTTGGCTACTTCAAAAATTTCGGCAAGACGCGCCACCAGGGCGTGGAACTGGCGGCCGATGGCAAGGCGGGCGCGCTGGACTTCGGCGTCAACTACACGTGGCTGCAGGCGACGTATCAAAGCCGGGAAGTGGTCAATGGCAGCGCCAACAGCAGCAGCGACGCGGACGCACCTGGCCTGGAAGGCAATATCGTCATCACGCCGGGCAAGCGGATTCCCCTGACACCCAGCCACATTTTCAAGGCGCACGTGGATGTTCAGGGCGGACGCGACTGGACGGTGGGTCTGGCCATGACAGCCGTGTCGAGCGCTTATGCGCGCGGCAATGAAAACAACGAGCACCAGCCGGGCGGGCCAGCGTACCTGGGTTCCGGCAAGAGCGCCGGCTACGCCGTGGTGGAACTGAATGGCAAAGTCCAACTGACGCCCCAACTCAGCGTGTTTGCCCAGGTGAATAACCTGTTCGACCGGAAATATGCAACGGCGGCCCAGCTGGGGGCGACGGGTTTCGATGCCAAGGGCAACTTTGCTGGCCGGCCGCTGCCGGCCGTGAACGGTGCGTATCCGATGGTCAACGCGACTTTTTATGCGGCCGGCGCGCCGCGCAGTGTGAATGCGGGCTTGCGCTACGCGTTTTAAGGGTGGACGTGTTCGATGACGCCGTTGCGCAGCGCAAGATGCACCAAAGCGGCGGGGCCGGGCACGTCGAGCTTTTCCCTGATGCAGGTTTGGTGGTTGGCCACCGTCTTGCTGCTCACGTGTAGCAGGCGGGCACACTCGGCGGCGCTGCGGCCTTCGGCCAGCAGGCGGAAGATTTCGAATTCGCGCTGGCTCAGGCTGCTCAAACGCTGGGCTTCCACGCTGGCCTTGCCCTGTAGCACGCCGGGCGCGCTGTGCGGATCCAGGTAGCGCCGGCCCGCGTGGGCGGCGCGCACGGCATCGACCAGGTGTTCCGGGTCGGCTTGCTTGCTGACGAAGCCGCAGGCGCCGCCATCGAGTGCGCGCGCGATCAGCTGCGGCGTGTCGTGCATGCTGAAGACCAGCACGCGGGCGCTAGCGTCGCGGGCGAGCAGCTTGCGCAGCAATTCCAGGCCGCCGATGCCGGGCATGGACAAATCCGTCACGCAGACGTCGGGCGCCTGCTCCAGGTACAAGCCATACGCCGTTTCGCCATTGCCTGCCTCGGCCACGACGGCGATGTCGCCACCCTGTTCCAGCAGGCGCCGGTAACCCGTGCGCACCACCGGATGGTCGTCCACCAGCATCACGCGGATCGGGCGCATGTTCATGCTGCGCTGGCCGTGAATGGCATGGCTACTTCGATGCGCAAGCCGTTACCGAGTGCGCTGATCCAGCGGATATGGCCGCGCAGACCAGCCACTCTTTCACGCATGCCCAGCATGCCGAAACCGGGATCCTGCTGCCTGTCCTGGCGCAAACCCTGGCCATTGTCTTCGATGGCCAGCTGCAGCAAGCCGTGCGCATCGGCGCGCAATTCCACCGTGGCATGGTCGGCGCCCGCGTGGCGGGCCACATTCGTCAAGCCTTCCTGCACCAGGCGGTAGATGGTGGTGGCGGTGTTGTCGTCGAGGCCGGCGGGGATGGCCTGCGGCGCGAAACGGCAGGCGATGCCGTGCTGCTGCGCCCAGCTGTCGCACAGCGCCTGCAGGGCCGCTTCCAGGCCCAGGCTGTCGAGCACGGGCGGGCGCAGCATGCTGCGCACCATCGCATGCAGCGCTTCCGCCGAGCGGGCGATGCTGGCGGCGCACGCTTGCACATTCGCCTGGTCGCCAGCACTTGCGCGCAGGATATAGCTGGCGGCGGCGCGGATGGCCGTGCAGTCCTGTCCCACCTCGTCGTGCAGCTCGCGCGCCAGCGCGCAGCGTTCCTCTTCCTGCGCGCGCAGCAGGCGCTGCGTGAGAGTGCGGTTTTGCGCCAGCAGGAAGGCCACCTGGCGTCCGCGCCGCACGGCAAAGCCGGCCAGCGCCAGCACCAGGAACAGCAGGCTCAGGGCCAATTCATCAAGTTGCCAGTGCTCCTGGCGCCAGAGGGCATGCGCCAGCCGTTCGGCCAGGTCCAGCCGGGTGGCCAGCAGGAAAAAAGCCAGCGCCAGCGCGCAGCACACGAAGCTGCGCCAGGCCGGCCGCGTGCCTGAGCGGCCGCTGCCGGCCAGTTGGTAGTGTTCCATGATGCTGCTCCCTGAGCACGGTCGATCCCCTTGTTGTGCAAGCTTCATGCCATCGGCAAGGGGCGCAAGGGGCGCGTCTGGCGGAGCACCGGCAGACCAGGCAGTGTTCCAGGATGGAACAGGTGTACCGCGATGTGACGATGCAGCAAGCGCGGATTCCGAGCTTATCCGAAGTTGCGCCGGCCTGCTGGCGCGCACGCTTGGGTCGCCATGAATTGTTGTTCAAGTGTAACGTTGAGATTCCTCAAGCTTTCATAGATAAAACAAAACAAAGTTTCGCCGAGTTAGATAAAAAATAAATAAATGATATTAAAAATATGATATTTATTTTATGCAATTTGCTATATTTGTTGACACTTTTGTGAAAAAGCTGAAAGCGGGCGTCAGACCTGCCGACCTATCTATCCACAACAATCAAGGGAATAGAATGAATCGTTTATCACTTGCGCGGGTATCGCCCGCCACCGTCAATCCGTGCGCTACCCGCGTTCGCTCCACCGTCTTTGCCGCATTGGCCACCGTGTCCGTGCTGGCCTCGGCACCGGCCATGGCCGGCGTGCTGAGCTTCGACACCTTGCGTCCCGATATCTATGAAAGCGGCCAGACGCTCAATACGTCGAGCTACAACCTGCTGTTCCTGGCCGACCCGACCACGGCGGCCGGCGGCGGCGTCAGCGGCGTAGGCGCCATCCTCGATGGCCGCGTGGGCTCGTCGTGCGATATCGCCGCCTGCCCGCAGGGCGCCACCGGCAATTACCTGGCCATCCTCAACGATGGCGGCGTGAATTTCTCGCGTTCCGACCACCAGGCATTCACCCTGGCCGGTTTCGACTATTCCTTCATCGCGCCCGTGTCCGGCTTGCCCAATATGCAGTGGGGCCAGCTGCAGTTGAGCGGCACGCTCGGCAATGGCCAGGTGATCAACACCTCGCTGGCGTTTCCCGGCCAGGGCAGCGATGGCAATTACCATTTCCAGAGCGCTTCCCTGCTGAGCGGCTTCAGCAATTACGCCTTCACGGGCCTGACCTTCAATGCGTGCATTTTCAATGACACTGGCGCGTGCAGCAATTCCCTCGATTTCCCCGCCTTTAACCAGGGCCAGTTCGCGCTCGACAATATCAACATCAGCGCGGTGCCGGAACCGTCAACCTACATGTTGATGCTGGCCGGCCTGGGCGCCATCGGCATGCTGTCGCGCCGCCGTACCGGCAAGTTCGCAGCGTCCACCGTGCAAGGAGCGTGAGATGAAATTACGTCCCGTTTCACTCGCTATCCTCCTGCTGGCCGCCAGCCTGGCGCAAGCGGCGCAGGCGCAGGAACGCCGCTCCTACATCGTGCAACTGGTCGACAAGCCGGCCGCCACCTACACGGGCCAGGTCGACGGCCTGGCCGCCACCAAGCCGGCACCGGGCGCGCGCATCAATGTGGGCGCCGCCGATGTGCAGGCTTACCTGAACTACCTCGATACCAAACAGGCCGCCGTGGCCGGTACCGTCAGCGCGGCTGAAATCACGCACCAGTACAGCGTCGTCTTCAACGGCTTTTCCGCCTTGCTGACGGACGATGAAGTGCGGGCCCTGAAGAAAAACAGCGGCGTGGCCAGCATCAGCGCCGATTCCATCCTGCAGCTCGACACCAGCTACACGCCCAGCTTCCTGGGCCTGGACAAGCCGGGCGGCATCTGGGAACAGCTGGGCGGCAAGGCGCACGCGGGCGAAGACATCGTCATCGGCATCGTCGACAGCGGCATCTGGCCAGAGAACACGGCTTTTGCCGACCGCCTCGACGAGAACGGCGTGCCCAGCCACAGCGGCAACAACGTCGTGTACGGCGCGCCACCGGCCAGCTGGCATGGCACGTGCCAGACAGGCGAGGGATTTTCCGCCGACAATTGCAACAATAAGCTGATCGGCGCGCGCTACTACCGTGCCGCCACGTCGGCGTTGCACTGGACGGAATTTTTGTCGCCGCGCGATTCCGTCGCCGGCCTGACAGGGCACGGCGGCCATGGCACGCACACGGCGTCCACGGCCGGCGGCAACAATGGCGCCATCGCCACCTCGGGCGGCGTGTCGCTGGGCAAGGCCTCGGGCATGGCGCCGCGCGCCCGCATTGCCGCCTATAAAGTCTGCTGGACAGCCGCATCGACGGGGCGCAACGGCTGCGCCACGGCCGACAGCGTGGCCGCCATCGACCAGGCGGTCAAGGACGGCGTGAATGTCATCAACTTCTCCATCGGCCCGAACGCGGGCGGCGGCGCTTTTGACGAACCGACGGAAGTGGCCTTCCTCGGCGCGGCCGCGGCGGGCGTTTTTGTCGCCACGTCCGGCGGCAATTCCGGCCCGGCCACGCCTGCGCCCGACGTGCCGGCGCCCGTGTCGCACATCAGCCCCTGGCTGGCGACGGTGGCTAACTCCACCCACAACCGCCTGTACGCGGGCAATGTGATACTCAGCAACGGCAGCAAGCTGGAAGGCGCATCGAGCAATGCGAAGACGCCCGCGCTGCCGCTGATACGCTCGCGCGACGCGGGCCTGGCCGGCGTGTTGCCAACGGATGTCAACCTGCTGCGCTGCTTCGGCGTGGCCGATGCGACGTCGGCCTACCTGGACCCGGCGAAAGTGGCCGGCAAGGTGCTGGTGTGCGACCGCGGCGGCAACGTGCTGGTCAACAAGAGCGCGAACGCCAAGACGGCGGGCGCGGCGGGCGTGGTCATCGCCAACGTGGCCGGCGGCGCCAACACCATCATCAACCAGGCGCATCTGCTGTCGACCGTGCACCTGGCGCAGGCGCAGGGCGACGCGCTGAAGGCTTTCATGGCGGCGACGCCTGACGGCACGGCGGCGCTGGGCGACATCCATACTGTCGCCGACACGACGGTGCAGGCGCCTATCGTCAGCGACCGTTCCTCGCGCGGGCCGAACGTGGCCAATGCGAACATCCTGAAACCCGACTTGTCGGCGCCCGGCACCAACGTGCTGGCCGGCGTGACGGCCGACCTGACGCAGGCGCAGCGCGATGCCGTGGCGGCCGGTGGCGTGGCGCCGTTGGCGGAATGGGATTTCTATTCCGGCACCTCGATGGCCAGCCCGCACGTGGCGGGCGTGGCGGCGCTGCTCAAGCAGCAGCATCCGGACTGGTCGCCTGCGGCCATCAAGTCGGCGCTGATGACGACGGCCTTCAGCACCTATTCGGATGGCTTGAACGGTTCCGTGTCGTGGGATGCCACGGCGAAGAACTCGGGCCAGCTGCCGTGGGGCCAGGGCGCCGGCCACATCGCACCGAACGGCGCGGCCGATCCGGGTCTCGTGTATGACATGTCGGAAATCGACTATGCGCGCTTCCTGTGCGGCCTGAACCTGAAGGTCTACAGCGCCGCCACCTGCCAGTCCATCGGCAGCATCGCCGCCTACAACCTGAACCTGGCGTCGCTGACGGCGGCCAATGTGCTGGGCACGCAAGTGCTGACGCGCACGGTGACCAACGTGGGCGCCAGCAGCGCCGTCTACAACGTCTCGGCCAGCCTGCCAGGCTACACGGTGGCGGTGACGCCAAGCAGCCTGAGCCTGGCGCCGGGCGCCAAGGCGCAGTACCAGGTCAAGTTGACGCGCACCACGGCGCCGGCCAATACCTGGACCTACGGCGCCCTGAACTGGACCGATGGCACGCACACGGTGCGCAGCCCGCTGACGGCGCGCGGCACCTCGCTGGCCGCCATTCCTCTGGTCAGCAGTGAAGCGGCCACGGGCAGCAAGGTGCTGACCCTGGGCACGGGCTTCACGGGCGCGCTGGTGAGCGTCAAGTCGGGACTGGTGGAAGCCGTGCGCGAGACGCGCACGGTAGGCCAGGCGGCGACGGGCGCTGCCGCATCGGCTGCCTGCAAGGCCGGCGGCGCCACGGGTGTGAACGTGCACAACGTGGTGATCCCGGCCGGCACCCTGGCGGCGCGTTTTGCCACCTACGACGCGGAAACGACGGGCGGCGCGAATACCGACATGGACATGGAGGTCTACAACGCCGCCAATGTGCTGGTCGGCAGCAGCGGCAATGAAGGTTCCAATGAGCAAGTGGAACTGCGCCTGCCCGCCGCCGGCACCTACAAGGTGTGCGTGATCGGTTACGCGCCGCAAAACGGCCAGGCCAACTACACCTTGTCGTCGTGGGTGCTGGCGCCGGGCTTGAACAACGGCAACTTCAAGGCGCTCATGCCTGGCACGGCCTACACGGGTGGCACCGCAACTGTCTCGCTGAGCTGGTCCAACCTGGCCGAAGGCAAGCGCCACCTGGGCGCCGTCGGCTACCAGGTGGCTGGCGTGCTGCAGGGCGTGACGGTGGTCGAGGTCAATACCAATGACCCCGTGCCGCTGTTGCAGAGCGCGCGTGGCGCCAGGCCGGTGCTGGCGGAATAAGCCGTTTCCTGTGTGAACGCAAGGCGTGCTTACGGGTACGCCTTTTTTTTATTCGCTCACCCCCGTTCGGGAGGAATAGCACTTGCATGGCGGTAACGCCCCCGGTATCTTGTCGGATAGCCATGGCTTTGTGCCCTGGCATTCTTGGGGAGTCGCGCGTGACCAGTTTCCGCACCAATACCGACCGCCTGCTGGAAGTGCGCCTGCAGGATGAAAAAGTGCTGGCGATTGCCGGCGCCATGGTCGCCTATACGGGCAGCATCAAATTTGAAAAATCCCTGCTCGGTGGCGAGGGCATCTTCGGCGCGCTCAAGCGCAAGGTGACGAACGAAGGCATGCAGCTGATGCAGGCTTCAGGCAGCGGCACGGTGTTTTTTGCGCAGAATGCGGCCGAGATCACCGTCATGGCGCTGGCCGGCGAAAAGCTGACCATCGAAAGCAGCAGCTTGCTGGCCTACGACACCAGCCTGAAGACGGGCACCAGCTTTGCCGGCCTGCGCGGCGCCAGTTCGGGCCAGGGCCTGTTTTCCACCACCGTCGAGGGCCATGGCAACCTGGCCGTCATATCGCGCGGCAACCTGCTCATGCTGGAAGTGACGCCCGCGCACCCGCTGCGCGTGGACCCGGACGCTTTTGTCTGCTTCAAGGGCGATATCCGCCAGGAATTCGTCTTCGACGTCAATTGGCGCACCATGATAGGCCAGAGCTCGGGCGAATCGTACCAGCACAAATTCACAGGCCAGGGCGTGGTGTTCATCCAGCCCGCCGAACGTTAAGTTAGCGAGGACCCGCGATGCCTGTCTATCAGCAAATCAATGAAAAGATGCTTGAGGTTAAACTCGGCAATGAAGAAGTGTTCGCGCGCAAGGGCGCCATGGTGTCTTACCAGGGCGATGTGGCGTTCAGCCGCTCCTTCCTGGCGGGCCAGGGCGTGCAAAGCCTGGCCATGCGCGCCGTCACAAATGAGGGCTATGCCCTGATGTCGGCGCGTGGCACGGGCAGCGTGTTTTACGCGCAGGGCGGCCTGTTCGTCAGCATCGTGCCCGTGCGCGGCGAAACGTTCTATGTGGAAAGCGATTCCCTGCTGGCCTTCGATGCGCGCCTGACGGCGGGCACCATGTTCCTGGGCAACCAGGGCGGGGTGCAGGGCGTGGTGCGCGGCATGGCTTCCGGCCAGGGCTTGTTTACCACCACCTTGCAAGGCACGGGCGAAGTGGCGATTTTGTCGGATGGCAACGCCATCGGCTTGCCCGTCACACCGGACGTGCCCGTGTTTGTCGACCCGCAAGCGTATATCGGCCACACGGGCCAGCTGAGCTCAACCATCGTCACGGACCTGAACTGGAAAACCTTTGTCGGCCAGGCATCCGGCGAATCGTACCAGGTGAAGTTTACGGGCCAGGGCACGGTCTATATCCAAGCGAGCGAAAGGTAAGCCATGACGATTTACAATCCCGATACCTTGCCGAAGAACGATAATCTGAACCGTTTTTCGTATGTCATCGACGTCAAGGAACAGATCTTCATTCGCAAAGGCAAGATGGTCGCCTTCTATGGCGAGCTGCGCTTCGAAGCCATGGGCAGCAGCGTGCTCGACTTGATCGTGCGCAATGCCTTCAATGCACCGAAATACATCCACCACTTTGTCGTGGCCCAAGGGCAAGGCCAATTGATTTTGGGCGACAACGGCAACGACCTGGCGTGCTACGACCTGGACAACGCCAACATGACCATCCGCGCGAAAAACCTGCTGGGCTTTACCAAGGATGTGATTTGCCAGGAGTCGACCTTGCCCGGTTATCTCACCATGATCGGCACGGGGAAAGTGATCGCCTCGTCGAACGGCCCCGTGCATTTCCTGGAATTGCCGTGCCGCGTGGATGAGCAGGCCGTGCTGGGCTGGGCCGATTGCCCCAGCCCTTCCTACCACTACGATTATGCCCACGTGCAGGGCTGGGCCTCGGCCGCCGGCGCACTCACGGGTTTCAGTTTATCGGGCGAGGAAAAGCAGATAGACTTCACGGGCGCCGGCACGGTGCTGGTGCAATCGTCCGAGCTCGATGTAACGGGCAGTTCCGCCCTGATGCATCTGCTGGCGCAATTGCCGCTGCTGGGCAAGGAAGACCTGGGTACCTTGAGTCTTTCCGTCCAGCAGCAGATGAAGCAAGAGCGTTAAACTATCTTACGGCCGCGCCAGCCAATTGGGCGGCCGTTTCTCCAGGAAGGCGCTCACGCCTTCATCCGCATCCTCTTCCATCATATTGCGCGCCATCACGTCGCCCGCGTACGCATACGCCTCGTCCAGCGGCAGCTGGCGCTGCCGGTAGAACATGGCCTTGCCGTAGCGGATGGCCGTGGGGCTTTTCGCCATGATTTGCTGCGCCAGGCGCGCCACGGCCTCGTCGAGCGCCGCGTCGGCCACCGTTTCGTTGATCAGGCCCCAGTCGGCGGCCGTGTCGGCGTCGATGAAGCGGCCCGTCACCAGCATGTCGAAGGCCCGCTTGGGCGACACATTGCGCGACAGGGCCACCGATGGCGTGGCGCAAAACAGGCCCACGTTGATGCCGGACACGGCAAAGCGCGCGGAGGCGCTCGCCACGGCCAGGTCGCAGCTGGCCACCAGTTGGCAGCCGGCCGCCGTGGCGATGCCGTGCACGCGAGCAATCACGGGCACGGGCAAGGCCTGGATGGCTTGCATCACGCGCGAACATTGCGCGAACAGGGTTTGATAGTAATCAAGCTGGCGCGTGGCCTGCATCTGGCGCAAATCGTGGCCCGCGCAAAAGGCCTTGCCTTCGGCGGCCAGCACCACGCAGCGCACGTGCGGCTGCTGCGCGATGGCGTCCAGCGCTTCCTGCAGCGCCGTCAGCATGGCTTCCGACAGGGCATTGAATTGCAGGGGGCGGTTCAAACGCAGGGTGACGAGGCCATCCTGCTCTTCGCGCAGCACCAGCGGTGCGTCGGTATCGTGGGTATCGGGTGTTGCGCTCATGCGGTCTCCAGTGGCCTGATGGCCTTGTTGTTCTAGGAAATCTTATTTGGCGGCATTCACACTGCCAATGCCGGCGATTGATTTGTGCACGATCTTCGGCTTGCCGTAATACGTCAGCTCGCCCATGCCGCGCACCACGGCGTTCAGTTCGCCCGAGGAATACACCTTGACGTAACCGATGCCGTCGAAATTGACGTCGACGTTTTTCGCCAGCAAGGCTTGCGTATCGACTTCGCCCACGCCTTGCGCCTTCAGGCGCAGCCAGTCGACCTGGCCATCGGCGGCCAGGCGGCCCGCGCCCTTGTAGCTGATGTCGACTCTTGGACCATTGAGCTTGGTCAAGATCTTCTCGCCCGCGCCTTCCGCGATCAGCTTGCGCAAGGTGGGCATGGTGATGATGACGCGCGGGTCGCCTTCCGTTTTCTTGATATCTTTATCCTTCATGGAAATCTTCAGCTCGCCATCGACCACTTCCGTGATGACGCCGCTGAGGAACTTCTGGTCGCCGCGCAGCAGCAGGGTCTGCTCCTTGCCCGATTCAACTTCGATGCTGATGGGGCCGCGGATGTCGATGGCGTTGAAGGCGCCGACCGTGCGGGTTTGCTCGTCGGCATGCGCGATGGTGGAGAGGCAAGCCAGGGACAGGACGGACAACAGGAGCAGAGGGCGCATGGCGGTTTCCTTGGGTAGGTGATCAGTGTATTCTATGTTGCAACATCTCCCATGGGGAGAAATTTGCGATGCATTGCACAAATCGCGGCGCGGATGACAGCCGCGCGCCCGGCAAGGTGCCGTTGGTCTATGCTATGGCGTACCGCGTCCTGGAGAGCAGATGAAAAATTACCACAAAGAAGATTATCCCGTCGCCGATATCCGGCGCTACCTCGAACCGGGGCCGGTGGTGCTGCTCAGCTCAACGTGGAAGGGCGAAAGCGACATCATGACCATGGGCTGGCACATGCTGATGGAGTTTACGCCATCCTTGCTCGGCTGCTTCATTTCCGATGCGAACCACAGCTATGAAATGATCAAGCGCAGCATGGAGTGCGTGATCAACCTGCCCACGGCCGACATGGTCGACCAGGTGGTCGCCATTGGCAATTGCAGCGGCGAAGACACGGACAAGTTCACCGCCTTCGGCCTGACGCCGCAGTCGGCCGAACTGGTGGGCGCGCCCCTGATCGCCGAGTGCTACGCCAACTTCGAATGCAAGCTGGCCCAGGTGGGGGGCAATCCGAAGGGTGGCTTTTTCATTTTCGAGTGCGTGAAGGCCCACGTGGCCACCTCGCCCAAGTTGCCCGAAACCTTGCACTACCGTGGCAACGGCGAGTTCATGGTATCGGGCCGCACGATTAGCCGCAAGAGCCTGATGAAGCCGGAGATGCGTTAAATCACTCCCTGCGCCAGCATCGCATCGGCCACTTTCACGAAGCCGGCGATGTTGGCGCCATCGACATAGCTGACGGTGCCATCGGCGCGCGTGCCGTACTGCTTGCATGCGGCGTGGATGCCTTGCATGATCTGCAGCAAACGCGCATCGACTTCTTCGCGCGGCCAGGAAATGCGGGCCGCGTTCTGGCTCATTTCCAGGCCCGACGTGGCCACGCCGCCCGCATTGCTGGCCTTGCCCGGCGCATACAGCACGCCGGCCGCCTCGAACGCTTTTGCCGCCTCGATGGTGGTGGGCATGTTGGCGCCTTCGGCCACGCACTGTACGCCATTGGCGATCAGCATGCGCGCGTCGTCGAGGTTCAATTCATTTTGCGTGGCGCAGGGCAGGGCGATGTCGATCGGCACATGCCATGGCGACGCGCCCGCTTCGAAGCGCACGCCCGTGCGTTCGGCGTAGTCGCTGACCCTGCCATACAGATGGTTCTTGATTTCCATCAGCATGGCCAGTTTTTCCGGCGTGAAACCGTCTTCATCGATGATGGTGCCGCTCGAATCGGAGACGGTGACGACTTTCGCGCCCATGTCCATGGCTTTTTCCACCGCGTACTGGGCCACGTTGCCCGACCCGGAAACGGAGACGCGCATGCCTTCGAATGTGCGGCCCCGCGTTTTCAGCATTTCCTGCGCAAAATATACGGTGCCGTAGCCCGTCGCTTCCGGGCGCATCAGCGAGCCGCCGAAGCTGGCGCCCTTGCCCGTGAACACGCAGTCGGCACGGTTGCTGAGTTTTTTCATCATGCCGGCCATGTAACCCACTTCCCGGCCGCCCACGCCGATGTCGCCGGCCGGCACATCCGTGTCCGAACCCACGTGGCGGAACAGTTCGCTGACGAAGGCCTGGCAGAAACGCATCACTTCGCCCGGACTCTTGCCCTTCGGATCGAAGTCGGCGCCGCCCTTGCCGCCGCCCATCGGCAAGGTCGTCAGCGCATTCTTGAATGTCTGTTCGAAGGCGAGGAATTTCAGCACGGACAAGGTGACGGAAGGGTGAAAGCGGATGCCGCCCTTGTAGGGTCCGATGGCCATGCTGTGCTGGATGCGATAGCCGCGATTGACTTGCACTTGCCCATGGTCATCGACCCACGACACGCGGAACATCACCACGCGCTCCGGCTCGACCAGGCGTTCCAGCAAGCCTTGTTCCGCGTATTTCGGGTGCTGCTCCAGGAATGGCCACAAGCTCTCCATGACTTCGGTGACGGCTTGCAGAAACTCGGGCTGACCTGGATTGCGTGCGGCGACATGCTGGACATACTCGTGAGCAGATGCGTATTTCATCAGAATTCCATGGAGGTAATCGGTTGTTTGGGCAACTATCATCGCAGATTTTGCACGGAAATAGTGCGGAAATTTGGTTTCGAGCGGTTTCTGCTACATTGTGGTGAATTTTTAGATGCTTTCTGATATCAATGTCTGAGAAGTTTCAGCGCCTTGCCCGGTCCGCAAACGACAACGCCAGCCCGCAGGCTGGCGTTGTCGTCATTGCCGGGTGGATCAGCCCGCCATGCTGCGCAAGATCAATCCCGTGATGTAGGCGCCGTAGGTGCCCAGCGCATAGCCGAGCACGGCCAGCAGCACGCCGACGGGGGCCAGGGCCGGGTGGAAGGCGCTGGCGATCACGGGGGCCGAGGCGGCGGCGCCGATGTTGGCTTGCGAGCCCACGGCCATGAAGAACAGGGGCGCACGGATCAGCTTGGCGACGAGCAGCATCAGGCCGCCATGCACGGCCATCCAGATCAGGCCCAGCAGGAAGAGGAAGGGCTTGTCGAGCAGGGCTTTCAAGTCCATGTGCATGCCGATGGTGGCCACCAGCACGTACAGCATGGCCGAGCCGATGGTCGAGGCGCCCGCGCCTTCCAGGCTGCGCGCCCGGGTAAAGCTGAGCATCAGGCCGAAGGTGGTGGCCAGGACGACGATCCAGAAGAAGGTCGACGTCAGGCTGTAATCCTGCAGCCGCCATGCGGCGGGCAGGGTGGCAATCCCGCTGATGATGGGGCCGGCCAGGAAGTGCGACAGGCCCGTCACGCCCAGGCCCACGCCGAGGATGACCATGATATCGCTCAGGCTGGCGACGCGCGCATGTTGGGCGCGGTAGCTTTCCATGCCGTCCTTGAGCGCATTGATGGCGGATAAATCCGCGCCGGTCCAGCGGTCGAAGGCGCCCGCGCGGCCGGCCAGGAACAGCAGCACGGCCGTCCAGACGTTGGCTACCAGCACGTCGACGGCGACGAACTGGCCGAACAGCGTGGCATCGACTTCAAACACTTCCTTCATGGCCGCCTGGTTGGCGCCGCCGCCTATCCACGAGCCGGCGACAGTCGTCATGCCGCGCCAGGTGTCGCCCGCCACCGTTTCCGGGTGGATCAGCCGCAAGGCTTCAAACGAAACGAGGGCGCCCAGCATCACGCCGACAGTTCCTGTGAGAAACATGATGATGGCCTTGGGGCCCAGGCGGAGGATGCCGCCGAAATCGATGGCCACGCACAGCAGGACCAGCGCGCTGGGCAGCAGATAGTCGCGTGCCACGGCGTACAGGCCGGAGGCGTTGCCATCGATGATGCCGAAGGTGTTGAGCAGCGCCGGGATCAGGTAGCACATCAGCAGCGAGGGGATATAGGTATAAAACTTTTTCCAGAAGCCATTCGCGCGGGAGGCTGTCCAGAAGACGCCCCCCAGGGTCATGGCAAGCAGGCCGAGGACGACGGCGTCATTGGTGATGAGGGCGGTAGTGGCAGGTGGCATCGGGGATTCCGGTGAACGTGTCAGGAACGCACCGGGTTCCGATAACGGCCCCGGGCGCAGGGTGGCCGTATCGTATAGCAATGTTGAGGCTTAAACAAATTGTTATCACCTCGCTTACCAGACTGGCGGTTACAAATAGCGCGCCAGCAAGGCCTTGTCGAGGGCTCCGTCGAGTTCGATGCGCACGAAGTGGCCGCTGCCGGGCGCCACCTGGATCTCCTTGCCATCGTCGCTGAGCATGCGTGCTATGGTGAAATCGCGGTTGCCACCCGGATGCAGGGCCTCGATGCGGTCGCCCACGGCGAAGCGGTTTTTCACTTCCACCCTGGCCCAGCCGTCCGTCACGCCCAGCACGTCGCCCACGTACTGGCTGCGGTCTGCTTCCGAGGCGCCGCGCATGTAGTTCTGGTGCGTTTGCGTGTGGTGGCGCTGGTAGAAGCCGTCCGTGTAACCACGGTTGGCCAGGCCTTGCAACTGGCCCAAGAGGCCGATATCGAAAGGCCGACCCGCCACGGCGTCGTCGACGGCCTGGCGGTAGACCTGCGCCGTGCGCGCCGCGTAGTACAGCGACTTGGTGCGGCCTTCGACCTTCAGCGAATCGACGCCGATCTTGACCAGGCGCTCGATGTGTTCGACGGCGCGCAAGTCCTTCGAATTCATGATGTAGGTGCCGTGCTCGTCTTCGAGTATCGGCATCAGCTGGCCCGGGCGCTGCGCTTCTTCAAGGAAATAGGGCTGGTCGGCCAGCGGATGGCGCGGCTGCTGATGCAGGGCGGAAAACGCATTGTTGTCGGCCTCGGCCAGCGCCTGCTGGAATTCCAGCGGCACCACCTGCATGCCGCCCAGGTCGCCGCTGGCGTCTTCCGTGGCATTTTTCACCTTGTAATCCCAGCGGCAGGAATTGGTGCAGGTGCCCTGGTTCGGGTCGCGGTGATTGAAATAGCCGGACAGCAAACAGCGGCCCGAATAGGCGATGCACAGGGCGCCGTGGACGAACACTTCCAGTTCCATCTCCGGGCAGCGCTGGCGGATTTCCTCGATCTCGTCGAGCGACAGTTCGCGCGACAAAATCACGCGCGTCAGGCCCATGCGGTGCCAGAATTTCACGTCGGCCCAGTTGACGGCATTTGCCTGCACGGACAGGTGCACGGGGACGTCAGGCCACTTGTCGCGCACCATCATGATCAGGCCCGGGTCGGCCATGATCAGGGCATCGGGACGCATGGCGATCACCGGCTCCATGTCACCCAAATAGCTCTTCAGCTTGGCGTTGTGGGCGAAGATATTGCTGGCGACAAAGAATTGCTTGCCGCGCGCATGCGCGCCAGCTATGCCTTCCTGCAAGGCTTGCAAGGTCGAAAAATCGTTATTGCGCACGCGCAAGCTGTAACGTGGCTGGCCCGCGTAGACGGCGTCGGCGCCATAGTCGAAGGCGGCATGCATCTTGGCCAGGGAGCCGGCAGGCAGGAGAAGTTCGGGAGCGTGGCGCATGGGGGAGGGGCAAAGCCGGCAATTCTATGCGGGCTGGCGCGCCAGCGCCTTGCTTTGGGTCAAGGGATTGACATCCGGTGTCAGCGCCGTTGCCAGGCAACTTCAGACGTAAGGCGTGCCCGCCATGGCGGCGTTCAAGCCTGCGTGTCCCTGGTCTACCAGGGCGAGAAAGCCGGCCTTGGCTTGCTGCGCGTCGCCATGCTGACGGAATGCGTGGTGCGCCTCGATGAGCGCGGTGCTCCAGGTGGCCAGCAGCAGGTTGGCCGCCAGCTGGGCCAGGGGATCGTCGCTTTTCTGTCCCGTGGATTCCGTCAGCGCTTGCGCGACGACGTGCGCCAGTTCGTCGCGGATCGCCCGCGCCCGCGCTTGCAAAGTGTTGCTGCCCTCGATGGTGGCGATAAACCCCTGGCCGGCGGCGGAAAACGTGATGTAGGGACTGCCTTCCCGTACCAACCGGTGCGCCAGCAGGCGCAGGGTTTCGATGGGGGCGATGGCGCTATCGCGCTGGCGCAGCGCTTCTCGCAGCAGCTCGCGTCCCTCTTCCTCGCGGTCGAAGAACATGTCTTCCTTGCGGGGGAAGTGGTTGAATACCGTCATGCGTCCCACGCTGGCAGCCGCTGCGATCTCGTCCACCGTCACCTGCTCGAAGCCGCGCACGAAAAACAGGCGCGTGGCGGCATTCGAGATGGCTTGCCGGGTAGCAAGGCGTTTGCGGGAACGTAGGTCGGAAGGAAGCATCATGTTGCCACGATCATACACCAGGTGTACTGAGTACAGATAAGGTTTGATGGCGCAGTCAAGTGCGGCGTATTATTTATATACTGAGTACATATTTAGATTGAGTATATGAAAGTATCCATTCCGGCGACCGCGCTGCCTGTCATCTTCTCCACCGTCATCCTCGATGCCATCGGCATCGGCCTGATTTTCCCCATCCTGCCTGCGCTGCTGCAGGATGTCATGCATGCGGCCAACGTGGCGCCATATATCGGCATCATGACTGCCCTGTACGCGCTGATGCAGTTCATTTTCGCGCCCGTGCTGGGAGCGCTGAGCGACCGCCTGGGCCGGCGTCCCGTGCTGCTGCTCTCCTTGGCGGGCGCGGCCGTCAATTACCTGTTCCTGGCCTTTGCCTCTAGTCTGTGGATGCTGCTGCTGGGGCGCGCCATCGCGGGCTTGACGAGTGCCAATGTCTCCGTGGCCACGGCCTATATCACCGACATTTCTCCCGAGGCGACGCGGGCGCGCCGTTTCGGCTTGCTCAACGCCATGTTCGGCGCAGGCTTCATCATCGGCCCCGTGCTGGGCGGCGCGCTGGGCGACTACGGGCTGCGCCTGCCATTTATGGCGGCCGCCATACTAAATACCTGCAACCTGCTGCTGGCGTTGTTTATGCTGCCCGAGTCGCGTACGCCGACCGGCGCAAAAATTGACCTGGCGGCATTGAATCCCCTGCGCCCCTTGCGCTGGGTTTTCTCACAGAAAAGATTGCTGCCGATCACGGTCATTTTCTTTACCTTCAGCGCGGCCGGCGAAGTGTGTGGCGTGTGCTGGGCGCTGTGGGGCCACGATGCGTTCGAATGGAACGGCTTGTGGATCGGCCTGTCGCTGGGCGCCTTTGGCGTGTGCCAGGCGCTGGCCCAGGCCTTCTTGCCTGGCCCGGCCGTGAAACTGCTGGGCGAGCGCGCCACCATCCTGGCGGGCATCGCCTGTGCCTGCCTGGCGCTGCTCGTCATGGCCTTCGCTACCCGCAGCTGGATGATCTTCGCCATCATGCCCGTCTTCGCTCTGGGCGGCATCGGCGCGCCGGCCCTGCAGTCGCTGGCCACGCGCCAGGTTGCCGACGACCGGCAAGGCCAGTTTCAGGGCGTGCTGGCCTCGTCCGTGAGTCTGGCATCCGTGTTGTGCCCGCTGGTGTTTTCCAGCATTTATTTTGGCGTGAGGGCGTACTGGCCCGGCGCCGTCTGGCTGTCGGCGATTGTCGTGTACGCGGCGCTGGTGCCGTTAGTGCTGGGCTTGTCGCTGGCGTCAACCACGCCGGCGTCGTCGCGGGGATAGGCCAGCGTGGCTTGCGGCGCGGCCGGTGGAAAATCGTCGACCTGTATCAAGCCATCGACCAGGCGCGCATATTCCAGCAAGGTATTGTGCTCCTGGCAGCTGACGTTGCCTGCCGCCTTGGCCCCAGCCAGCCACTGTTGCATGGCGGACAGGCTTTGCGGCAGGTGCCTGAGGGATGCCCCTTCGGGCGTGTCTTTCAGGCGTTTTTCGATCTGCAGGACCTCGGGCAGCAGGGCCAGTGCCCGCTCGGCGCAAG
This sequence comes from Janthinobacterium sp. ROICE36, assembly GCF_002869965.1. Classification (GTDB taxonomy): domain Bacteria; phylum Pseudomonadota; class Gammaproteobacteria; order Burkholderiales; family Burkholderiaceae_D; genus Janthinobacterium. The sequence goes on along the minus strand of NZ_PEBS01000064.1, from coordinate 3,205 downwards.
CCACGGGATCGCCGCCTTGGCTGCCCTCGCTGGCCACATGGGCGTCGGCCAGCAGGCGTTCGCGATCAGCGCCCGGCGTTTGCAGGGCCAGCGCCACTTCACTGCCGAGTTCATCCGAGGGCGGACGATGCGGCAGGCCGAAGGGGAGGAGCAAGGTGCGCAGCAGCACCGCCAGCCCGCGCGCGGGGAAATTGTCGAGCACGCCCGTCAAGCCCTGCTGCGCCTGCACCAGCGCATCTTGCAGCGACCAGTGCACATAGGGCAGGTCGGCTTCGGGGCGTCCATCGTCCTCGTAGCGTTTCAGCACGGACGAAGCCAGGTACAGTTGCGCCAGCACGTCGCCCAGTCGGGCAGACAGCCGTTCGCGGCGCTTGAGTTCGCCACCGAGCACGAACATCGACATATCCGTCATGACGGCAAAGGCCGTCGACAGCCGCGTCAGGGCGCGGTAATAGGGCGCCAGTGCGGGTGCGCCGGCATCGGGCACGGCCGCCAGGCGCGCGCCGCCCAGCCCGTACCATAGCCCTCTGGCCAGGTTGCCCAGCACAAAGCCCACATGGCCAAAGAAGGCCGAGTCGAAATCGCGCAGGGCCTTGCGACCGTCGCTTTCGCTGACCGCGGCCATTTCCCTGAGTACATACGGGTGCGCGCGGATGGCGCCCTGGCCAAAGATGATCAGACTGCGCGTGAGAATGTTGGCCCCTTCGACCGTGATGGCGATGGGAATTTGCTGGTAAGCGCTGGCGAGGAAATTGTTGGGCCCCACACAGATGCCCTTGCCGCCCAGGATATCCATGCCATCGTTGACGAGCGCGCGTCCCCGCTCCGTGACGTGGTATTTGACGATGGCGGAAATGACGGCCGGCTTTTCGCCCAGGTCGACGGCGTGCGCGGCCAGGGTGCGGGCCGCATCCATCAGGTACAGGTTGGCGCCCATGCGGGCCAGTGCTTCCTGCACCCCCTCGAATTTGCCGATAGCCATGTTGAACTGGCGCCGCACGGCCGCATACGCGCCGGTGCCGCGCACGGCCATCTTGCCCATGCCCACGCTGGACGAGGGCAGCGAAATGGCGCGCCCGGCCGCCAGGCATTCCATCAGCATGCGCCAGCCTTTGCCTACCTGCGCCTGGCCGCCGATGACCCAGTCGATGGGGATGAAGACATCGTTACCTGACGTGGGGCCGTTCTGGAATGCGGCGCTCAAGGGATGATGGCGGCGGCCGATCACCACGCCGTCGTGGCTGGCGGGGATCAGGGCGCAGCTGATGCCTGGCGCATCATTGTCGGAGAGCAAATGGTCGGGATCGCTGGTCTGGAATGCCAGTCCCAGCAAGGTCGCGACGGGCGCCAGGGTGATGTAGCGCTTGTTCCAGCTGAGGCGGAAACCCACAGTGGCGCGGCCCTCATGCATGCCCATGCAGACCACGCCCAGGTCGGGAATGGCGGCCGCGTCAGAACCCGCATACGGGCTGGTCAGCGCAAAGCAGGGAATCTCGGTGCCGGCGGCCAATCGCGGCAGGTAATAATCTTTTTGTTCTTCAGTGCCGTAGTGCAACAGCAATTCGGCCGGCCCCAGCGAATTGGGCACCATCACGGTCACGGCCAGGGCCGAGCAGCGGCTGGACAATTTCATGACCACTTGCGAATGCATATAGGCGGAGAACTGCTTGCCGCCGTATTGTTTCGGGATGATCATGCCGAGAAAGCCTTGCGCCTTCATGTAGTCCCAGGCTTGCGGTGGCAAGTCGAGTTGCTGCTGCGTTTCCCAGTCGTTGACCAGTTCGCACAGTCGCTCGACGTCATGCTCGAGAAAGTGGCGTTCCTCGGCGGTGAGCGAGGCGGGTCCATACGCCAGCAATTTTTTCCAGTCTGGGCGGCCGGAAAACAGGTCCGCATCCCACCACGTGGTGCCCGCCTCGAGCGCGTCGCGCTCCGTGTCGGACATGGTCGGCAAGATGCGCTTGAACAGGGCCAGCAGGCGCGGAGCGAGCAGGGCGCGGCGCACGGGGCCGGGCGCGAACAGTACAATCAGGCCCAGCAGGGCCACCAGCAGTATGATCGTCAGCATGTAATATCTCCCTGTGTAATAACTACAGGGTAGGCCGATATGGCCGATGTTACTGTGCGGTACAGCGCATACGCACAACGCCAACCGCAGGGGGTGGCGTTGTGGTGTCCGGTGTCGGTCGGATTAGCGTTGTGGAACGACAATCACCGTGTCGCCCGTCCTGCCTTTGGCGCCGTCGTCGCCCTTGGCACCATCGTTGCCTTGTGCGCCGGTGGCACCGGTTGCGCCGGCAGGGGCTTCAGCGCCCGTGGCTCCGGTAGCGCCGGCCGGACCAGGCGCGCCGGCAGGCCCGGGAACGACTTGCACGACGGTAGGCGCGGGTGGCGCTTCGCGCTGGCAAGCGCTCAAGGCGAGGGTAGAGGCGAGCGCGAGCAATATCAGGTTAGGTTTCATGATGCATCCTTTGGCAGTGTGCCGTTAGGTACGGAACGTCTCGACGGCGTCGGGCGCGAGTTTCGCATGGCGGTGTGGCGGGGAGAGATGACCAGGCGATCCGTCTGCCGTGTCGCGCAGGGCGCTGGCGGCGGCAAGGGATATGGTCTGCCTGCAGCATGTGCTCTTGCGCCGCAGCAGTCCGTACGTTTGCGTACACAGCGGCGGGATGGAAGGTTTTTGCTATCTGCTGCTGAATTCTTGGTGCCCGGGTGGTATCGAACCACCGATACAAGGATTTTCAATTCCGATGCTGGTCGATATCAAATAAATCACACTTTTATTTATCTTCGAGATAATTCCTGAAAATCAACATGGTGCAATCAATCTGGCATCCCAGAGTGCGGTGTGCGCACAGCAAACCATAGTTGATCAAGGGCAAAGATCTCTCATTCTGGTCATCGGCTGCCGCATAAAAGGTAGACACTATCTACTGACCAGTCCGAGTGCCTCTTCGAAACGAACGTCAACTTCGACGGCGTTTGCCCCTGATATTGATGGCACGAACGACCTCTAGCATCGGGAACTCTACCGTGGATATCCCGAACGTCGGCCGAACGGTTCGGCCCGCATTCCAATAAAGTGGATCCATTAGTCAAGACACTTTGCCGACTAATTTAAGCTGTGCCCGTTTCCACTGCTTCAGCTGCGCGGCGCTGACCCGTATTGCTCTTTCCCTGTGACTTCTTCTCGTCGTCACCAAAC
>NZ_PEBS01000063.1 GCF_002869965.1 Janthinobacterium sp. ROICE36 | reverse complement strand
ATCCTCGGGCTTCTGGTAGTTGGCCAGCAAGCTGTCGGCCAGTTTGAGCAGTTCCGGGTCGGGCTTGGCCCGCTTGTTACGCTTTACAACGGTCATTGTTTCTCCTTGGTGGCGGCAGTGTCCTGCCAAATGACCGTTTACACAAAATTATTTACACCCTCGCCTAAATCGACCGCCTTGGCCCCACCACCGGCAACGAAGGTCACGTCGCTGATGCCCATCACGCCAAGTACCAGGCGCAGATATTGAGTGGCGATGTCGCGATGCTGGATCGGCGATCCCTCGGTATACACGCCGCCCGATGCGATCAGTACGGTTGCCTTCTTGCCAGTCACCAGGCCGCGTCCATCGAAGCCCAGCGTCAATCCCTTGCGAACGACATGGTCAATCCATGCCTTGAGCACGGCCGGAACATTATAGTTATAGACGGGCGTTGCAATGACAAGGTGATCGGCGGTGAGCAATTCGGCAACGAGTTCGTCCGAGAGCCGCAATTCGTTCGCCATCGCGGGAGTATGCCGCTCCGCAGGGGTGAAGTAAGCCTGCAACCAGGCAGCGTTGACAAACTGAAGGCCGGCATCCATGAGTTCGCGTTCGATCACTTCGCCATCCGGGTGCGCGGCGCGCCAGTCCAGCACGAAACGACGCGTCATGTTGCGTGACACGGAATGTTTGCCACGAGGGCTGGTCTCGATTACCAATAGCTTAGTCATACCATCATCCTTAAAAAGTGCACCGCAGGAAGCGCCTGAAGCAAGCTTGTCGATCAGGCTGCCTATGTGCCTTCACTATATCGCCGAGAATATATTTCTAATAGAGATTAAAATATGATGATACCCATCGATAATTGTGATGGAAGTCGCCATGGAGTAGCTATTTTGATTGGAAGTCTGACGCTCGATCAGTTACGGGTTCTGGTGACGATCGCCGATACGGGCAGCTTTTCTGCCGCCGGTCGACACCTTGGTCGCGTGCAATCGGCCATCAGCCAGGCCATAGCGACGCTGGAGGATGTGCAAGGCGTGCTGCTGTTTGACCGCAGTGGCCACCGCCCGCGCCTGACCGATACTGGCAGGGTTCTGGTTGAGCAGGCGCGCTTGGTGTTGGCAAGCGCTGCCCGCTTCGAGGGAGTGGCAATGGGTACGCGCGCGGGCCTGGAACCTGAGCTTGTCATTGCGATCGATCCTCTCGTGCCGACAGCACCCTTGATCGCAAGCCTGTCTGCCCTAAGCCGGACGTTTCCCAATCTTCCAGTCAGCTTTTCAACCGAAGGCCTGGGCGGTTCGCTGCGGCGCCTGAGAAATGACCGGGCCGCCATCGGGATCTGCTTGCTGCTGCCGTCTATTCCAGACGACATTGCCGCCTATCCGCTGCTGCGTGTCGGCATGCAGGCTGTGGTGGCGCCAGGGCACCCACTTGCCTCGCTCGGACGTCCGGCGACGCAGACCGATCTGGAGCCGCATGTCCAGCTGGTGCTGTCAGACCCCGTCAATCCTGGTAGTGAAAACTTCGGGATTGCAAGTGGAAAACTTTGGCGCTTCGTGGACCTCGGCCGGCGCCTGGACTTCCTGCTCGGCGGTTTCGGTTGGTGCCGCATGCCCGACCATCTCGTGTTGCCACTCATTGCCGCCGGGAGCCTGGTTGCGCTGAAAATCGAGCACGACCCGACGCCGCGCGAGGGGCTGACGATTTATGCGGCGCATCAGCGTGGCCGCACGCTCGGGCCTGCCGGGCGATGGTTGCTGGTCGACCTCACACGGCGCCTGTCTTGAACCTATCCTTGCCGCAATCAGCCATACAAATGCAGCAGCACTTGCCAGCGAGACATAGCTGAACTCGGCCGTGGCCGTGATGGAATTGCCGAACAGCTTGCGCACGTCGGCAGCATGGTTAGCCGGTGCGATGGCCATCACCCTGCCGCCGAATTCCAGGGTCAGGAACGGATGGGGCAAAATCATGGCGTCGCCGCGGCGAATAGACGCAATTTGCAGGGGGAAATCCTGCGTCAGCTTCAGCTCGCTCACGGGCACGCCGACGATTTCCGCGTCCGAAACGACCAATTCCGTGCCGTCGAACGCACTGCGATCCTTCATCAAGCGGCCCGGGTCCAGGTGGCCCGGCGCGGTGCGCGCCGCTTCCACGCCTGCCACCGTGCCCGATACCATCAGCGCATCGCCCACGCCGAGCACCAGGCCCGGATCGGGCAAGCGGTTCTGGTGGCCCTGGCGCACGCCGATCACTTGCACGCCCGCCAGGGGGCCGTCGGCCAGTTCGGACAGGGCCGCGCCCGCCAATGTCGCTGCATCGATGGTAATTTCCGACACGACGATGGGCGCCGGCGGCGGCGTCAACACGGGTTTCAATATGCGTCCGGCCAGAGACAGGCCCAGCATGGGGCCGACGACGCCGAATGGATACGCGACGGCATAGCCGACGGCCGCGTCACCATTGCCATGCGACGCTTCCAGCGCCGCCTGCAGGGCCGCCGTGCTGGTCATGGCGCCGGCAAACACGCCGCTGGCCATGCGCAGCGAGATATCGATCCACTGCCCGCCCCAGACGGACACGGCCAGGCCGCCCATGACGGCGACGAAGGCGATCAGGTTGTGTTTTTTGCCCCGCGCCGCGCAAGCCGGCGAAAAACTGCACGCCATACTGCACGCCTATGCCATACAGGAACAGCAGCAGGCCGATGGAGCCGAGCATCGGCGGCGGCACGGCTGCGGGGGCAAACGCGCCCAGCGCCAGTCCGGCGAACAGCACACCACCCACGCCCGGCGAAAAACCGAACACGCTGATGCGCCCCAACGCATAACCGGCACCGATGACGAGAAACAGGGCGGGGATGGGCGTCGACTCCAGCGTGTGGCGAAACAATTGAAGCATCAAACAACCTTGATCTGGAGACAACCCAGTTTAGCATGCAAAAAGGCAACATGATGGCGGTAATGACAAGCAAGCGTGCGCCCATTGATGCGCTCAAAAACGCACAAAAAAAAGCCCGCTACGGGAGCGGGCTGAATCTAATTCCTGTGAGGAAGTAGAGGAGACAGGTGCAATGATGCCGCGTTGCAGCATATAAAGCCAATTGCATGTTGTGATGATAGAAATATGTTTTATCAATATCTGCTCCCCGCCCCGCCTCGGCCTCCGCTTACACCGCTTGCCGCCCGGCCTCCACGCGCAGTGCTTCACGCACGGCGGGACGCCCGCCGACGCGTTCGATCAAGCACCTGACTTGCGGGAATGCCGACAAGTCCACCTGCGTATGCGCCGACCAGCTGAGGATGGTATACAGATAGGCATCCGCAACGGAATAGCGCTCACCCAGCAGATACGGCCCGCCGGCCGCCAGTTGCCGCTCCACATAGTCGAGCCGGGCGGCAATGCGCGAGCGGGCCACATCCTGTGCCTGCGGGCCGTATTCCGGGTGGAACAGCCAGGGGCTGAAGACCTTGTGCAGCTCGGTGGCGATAAACCCCAGCCACGATTGCAGCCGCACGCGCGCCAATGAGCCCGGCGGCGGCGCCAGGCCGCTGTCCGGCGCCAGGTCGGCCAGGTATTGCACGATGGCCGTGCCTTCCAGCAAGATGGTGCCATCGTCCAGCGCCAGCGCGGGCACATACAGGTTCGGATTTACCTGCGCATAATCGGCGCCCGTTTCCGTGACGCGTGGAATCTTGCGGATGTCGACTCTTTCCAGCTCCAGCACGATGCCCGCCTCGATGGCCACGATGTGCGGCGACAGGGAGCACGTTCCCGTTGCGTAATACAGTTTCATGATGCATTCCTCGAAAAGTTATACGGACGCGGGATCGCACTTTTCCACGTCGATGTCGTATTTGGCGATGGCCTCGCTAATCTTGCTGCGCGGCAATTGTCCTGCGTCGGCCAGCGCCGTCAGCGCGGCCAGCACGATGAAATGGCGGTCCACTTCAAAGAAGGTGCGCAAGGATTCGCGCGTATCGGAACGGCCGAAACCATCCGTGCCCAGGGCAATGAAGCGACGGTCCGTCACAAAGGGGCGCACCTGGTCCGCTACGATCTTCATGTAATCGGTGGCGATCACCACCGGGCCTTGCCGGCCGGCCAGGCATCGCTCGATATACGGCACGCGCGGTTCGCTGCCAGGGTGCAGCATGTTCCAGCGCTCCATAGCCAGGCCGTCGCGCCGCACTTGCGTCAGGCTGGTGGCGCTCCACACATCGGCGGCCACGCCGAAATCCTGCTGCAGCAAAACGCCGGCGGCCTGCACTTCGCGCAGGATGGAACCGCTACCCATCAGTTGCACGCGCGGCAGGGATACCGCCGGGCTTTCCTGCAGCAAATACAGGCCCTGCAAGATGCCCGTCTCGGTTCCTTCCGGCATGGCCGGATGCGGATAGTTTTCGTTGAGCAAGGTGATGTAATAAAAAATATCCTCTTGCTCGGCAAACATGCGGCGCATGCCGTCCTGGATGATCACGGCCAGCTCGTAGGCATAGGTGGGATCGTAGGAAATGCAGTTGGGAATCACGGACGACAACACGTGGCTGTGGCCATCGTCGTGCTGGAGGCCTTCGCCCATCAGGGTGGTACGGCCCGACGTGGCGCCCAGCAGGAAGCCCCGCGTGCGGGCGTCGGCCGCCGCCCAGGCCAGGTCGCCCACGCGCTGCAAGCCGAACATCGAATAGAAGATGTAGAACGGAATGGTGGCCAGGCCATGGTTGCTGTAGGACGTGCCGGCGGCGATCCACGAGGAAATCGCGCCCGATTCGTTGATGCCTTCCTGCAATATCTGCCCATCCTTGGCTTCCTTGTAATAGCTGAGCTGGCCCGCATCCTGCGGCGTGTACAACTGGCCCAGGTAGGAATGGATGCCGATCTGGCGGAACAGGCCTTCCATGCCGAAAGTGCGCGATTCATCGGGCACGATGGGCACGATGATCTTGCTCAAGGCAGGGTCTTTCAGCAGGGTACCCAGGATGCGCACGAAGGCCATGGTGGTGGACGCGCCCCGCTCGCCGCTATCCTTGAGCTGGGTGGCGAACGCGGACAGCGGTGGTATGGGCAGGGGCGCCACCTTGCTGATGCGGGCAGGAATGTAGCCGCCCAGCTGTGCCCGGCGCGCGGCGAAGTAGCGCGCTTCTTCACTGTCCGGCGCCGGTTTCAGATACGGCATGTCTTCCAGCTGGGCATCGCTGACGGGCAGCGCGAAGCGGTCGCGGAAGGCGCGCACGGCATCGGTGCTCATTTTCTTCAGTTGATGGTTGATGTTCTGCCCTTCGCCCGCCTCGCCCATGCCGAAGCCCTTGACGGTCTTGGCCAGGATCACGGTAGGACGGCCCGGCGTGCGCATGGCTTCCGCGTAGGCCGCGTGGACTTTTTCGGGATCGTGTCCGCCGCGCGTCAGCTGCCAGATTTCGTCGTCCGTCATGTGCGCCACCAGCGCCAGCAGTTCTGGATACTTGCCAAAGAAATGCTCGCGCACATAAGCGCCATTCTGCGATTTGAAGGTCTGGTAATCGCCGTCCACGCATTCCATCATGCGCTGACGCAACAAGCCGCTCGTGTCGCTTTGCAATAAAGCATCCCAACCGCTGCCCCAGATGACCTTGATGACATGCCAGCCCGCCGCGCGGAAAGTGCCTTCCAGCTCCTGAATGACCTTGCTGTTGCCACGCACGGGACCGTCCAGGCGCTGCAGGTTGCAATTGACGACAAAGATCAGGTTATCGAGGCGCTCGCGGCCGCCCAGGGAAATGGCGGCCAGCGATTCCGGCTGGTCCATCTCGCCGTCGCCGAGGAAAGCCCACACCTTGCGGCCCTGGTGTGGCTTCAAGTCGCGGTACTCGAGGTAACGCATGAAACGGGCCTGGTAGGCGGCCGTCAGCGGCCCCAGGCCCATCGATACCGTCGGGAATTGCCAGAAATCGGGCATCAAACGGGGATGCGGATACGACGACAAGCCCTCGCGGCCCGCTTCGCGGCGGTAATTGTCCAGCTGCGCTTCCGTGATGCGGCCCTCCAGGTAGGCGCGGCCATAGATGCCGGGCGCGGAATGGCCCTGGATATAGACCAGGTCGCCGGCAAACTGGTCCGTATGACCGCGGAAGAAATGACTGAAACCCACGTCGTACAGCACGGCCGCCGACTGGTAGGTGGCGATGTGGCCGCCCACGTTCGAGTGCTTGGCTGCGCGCAGCACCATCACCATGGCGTTCCAGCGGATGTAGGCATTCAGGCGGCGCTCGATGGCCAGGTCGCCGGGGTAAGCGGGCTGACGCGCCGTGGCGATGCTGTTCGTGTAGGCGGTGGTGACGCGGCCGTGCATGCCGCCGTGCTGCGCGGCGTCAATATCGACCAGCCGGTCGAGCAGGTAGTGGGCGCGCGGGCGCCCTTCTACGGCGAAGACTGCCTGCATCGCCTCCAGCCATTCTTTGGTTTCCTGGGGATCGATATCGGGTACGGCGAGGGATGAGGTCATGGCAGTCTCCTTGGGGTGGGCATTCATCGTCATGATCGATTGCTATTGCAATCATTGCATTTGCAATCGTTATGCCGGCCATTGTATAGCGCTATAATTGCATTTGCAACTGTGATCGATTTGGAGGAATACCGATGTCTGAAACTGCGCCCGAAATTGGATCGGCACCTGCGCCCGACCTGTGGTTTTCGTTCGTGCGCACGCACCGCTTGATGATCCGCGAGATCGAGCGCCGCCTGGCGGCGGCCGACCTGCCCGTCTATGCGTGGTATGACGTGCTGTGGGGACTCGAAAGCGGCCCGGACGGCTCGCGCCGCATGCACGAACTGGCCGACGCGTTGGCCATCGAACGCTACAACCTCACGCGCCTGGTAGACAAACTGGAAACAGACCGGCTGGTGACGCGCACGCGCTCGATGGAGGATGGGCGCGCCGCATTTGTTTCCATCACGGAAGACGGGAAAATGCTACGCAAGCAAATGTGGGCCGTGTACCAAGCCACGGTAGCCGACCTGTTCCTGGCACAGTTTGACAGCGGCGAACAGCAGGACTTCAGCGCCGCGCTGGCCCGCGCCGCCGATGCGGCGCGCGGCGCAGGCCAGGGCAAGGTTCAGAGCAAGGCGTAACGCCGCAGCGCGTAATCGACGAACTGCAGGGGCAGCGCGCCATCGTCGGCCAGGGCTTTCAACGCAGTGACGGCCAGCCATGGCGCACTCTTTTCCATCCGGGTATCGGCGCCGACGGCAATGAAACGCCCGCGCACGCAGCCACCGATCTGGCCCGCGATGTGTTGCCCATAGCCGGTGACGGCGATGACGGGCGCGGCGCTGTCATCGAGGCAACGCCGCACATGCGCCAATCTTGGCGTGGCGCGCGGGTGACGCAGGTTCCACTGTTCCGCCGCCTGCGCATCGCGCGCCAGGCGCGTATAGCTGGGGCAACTCCACACTTGCGTGGCGATATCCCAGTCTTCCTTCAGCAAGCGGGCGGCATCGGCTACGACGGCCAGCATCTTTCCCGCCCCGCACAGGCGCACCCGGCATGCTGCCGGGCCCGGCGACGGCAAGCGGTACATGCCCAGGCTGGCCGCTGCCGCATCGGCGGCCGACAAGGGCGCCGCCATCGCATACTCATCCGCATCTTCATCCGCATCATGTGTGGCCAGATAGTAATAGCCTGACTGCTGTTCCAGGTACAGCGTTTCCAGGGCCGAGCGCAGGATGGCGCGTACTTCCTCGCCCGTCGCCGGGTCGAACGGGGTGCAATTGTGCTGCGCGGCCAGCCAGGCGGGCAGTTCGGGGGGCACGCCTTTCGGCCAGCGCGAGGCTTGCGTTTCCGCATCATTGCAGACGATGCCACGCTCACCCGACTCGACCAGCACCGCGCGCAATGCCTGGAGCGAGGAGGGGCTGCACAGGTAGAGCAGCGGCTTTTCCGCCTGCGGCGCAGCATGGCGATAGCGCACTGCCCAGGCGCCTGCGGACGCTCCCACGTCCCATGCGTCGCCGTCCGGGAATGGACGCGCCTGCGCGCTCACGTGGCGTACCCGCGCCACCAGAGCGCCGCCCTGCTTCAGGCTGCCCGCCATGGCGCCCAGCGCGCGGCGTGGCGAAACAGGTGGTAGTGGCAAGCCTGACACTGGCGCTAGCGCGGCCATGCAGGCATGGGCGGCGCGGCCCGTCTCGCCACCTGGCAGTGGAGGATGGGGAAATGAAGGGGGCGTATGCATGGCGGCTCCTGTTTCGGTATTGCTTGCGCAAGGCAGATATTGCCCATACGATTGCAAATGCAACGATTGTAGTTGCAATCCTTTGCGCGAGCAAGGCACACACGAGCCAACCGAAATTCCTGCCTTCAAGGTGAAAAAATGACGCTGAACAATCCTGAAACCGTGCGCATGGCCTATGCCGTGAAGCTGACGAATGCGCAAGTCGAGGCGGCCAAGCGCCTGTATGCCGCGCATTTCGGCAGCACGGACAACCCGCAGGCGCTGGCCGCCATCATCGCGGCGCTGGCGCGCAACTACAGCTCCGCCGTGGCGGCGAACGTGCTGTAGCGCAGAGGCATGACGCGGGCAAAAAAAAGCCCGCTGCGGGAGCGGGCTGAATCTATTTTCTTGGAGGAAGATAGAGGAGACAGGTGCAATGATGCCGCGATGCAGCATATAAATCCAATTGCATGTTGTGATGATAGAAATAGCTATTTCCTATATCTGCCCTCTTCCCCCGCCCTCCTCAGGCGACGTTGTCGCCGCGCAAGGTTTTTGCCGCCGCTACCATGTTCGCCAGCGCGGGAATGACTTCTTTCCAGCCGCGCGTCTTCAAGCCGCAATCGGGGTTGACCCACAGGCGGTGTGCGGGAATGCGCTCGGCCGCCTTGCGCATCAGTGTCACCATTTGTTCCTGGCTCGGAATATTGGGCGAGTGGATGTCGTAGACGCCAGGGCCGATCTCGTTCGGATAGTTGAAGTCATCGAAGGCGTCCAGCAATTCCATGTCGGAGCGCGAAGTTTCGATCGTGATGACGTCCGCATCCATGTCGGCGATCTGCGCGATGATGTCGTTGAATTCCGAATAGCACATGTGCGTGTGGATTTGCGTTTCATCCACCACGCCATTGGCCGTGATGCGGAACGATTCCACGGCCCAGCGCAGGTAGTCGGCCCATTGCGACTTGCGCAGTGGCAAGCCCTCACGCAGGGCTGCCTCGTCGATCTGGATCACGCGGATGCCGGCCTGTTCCAGGTCCTGCACTTCGGCGCGGATGGCCAGCGCCAGCTGGTAGCACGACACGGAGCGGGGCTGGTCGTCGCGCACGAAGGACCAGTTCAGGATGGTGACGGGCCCCGTCAGCATGCCTTTCATCGGCTGGTCCGTCAGCGACTGGGCGTAGGTGCTCCACTCAACCGTCATGGCACGGGGGCGGCTGATGTCGCCGAACAGGATCGGCGGTTTGACGCAGCGCGAACCGTACGACTGCACCCAGCCGAACTGGCTGAAGGCGTAGCCATCGAGCTGTTCGCCAAAGTATTCCACCATGTCATTGCGTTCCGCCTCGCCGTGCACGAAGACGTCCAGGCCCAGGGTTTCCTGTTCCCTGACGCAATGGGCGATTTCCGCCTGCATCAACGTTTTGTAGCTGACTTCATCGAGCTGGCCGCTGCGTAACTGGCTGCGCGCCTGGCGGATTTCCGCCGTCTGCGGGAAGGAGCCGATGGTTGTCGTCGGATACAGTGGCAGTTGCAGCAGTGCAGCTTGCTTGGCGGCACGTACGGCATAGCCGCTGGCACGCTGGCCCAACGTCGCATCGATGCGCGCCACGGCTGCTTTCACTTCCGGATTGTGCACGCGGCTCGACTGGCGGCGCGCTTGCACGGTTGCATGATTGGCGTCCAGCGCCGCCTGCACGCAGGCGCGGCCATGGTTCAGGGCGCCAGCGATGGTGTGCACTTCATCGAGTTTTTGACGGGCAAAGGCCAGCCAGGACTGGATATCGGCATCGAGCTTTTGTTCGCTGGCCAGGTCGACGGGCACGTGCAGCAAGGAACACGACGGGGCGATCCACAGGCGCGATTGCAGGCTACGGTGCACGGGTTCCAGCCATGCCAGCACTTCGTTCAAGTCTGTCTTCCAGATATTGCGGCCATTCACCACGCCCAGGGACAGCACGCTGGTGGCGGGTAATTGCGCGATGACTTGCCCCACTTCATCGCGGGCATTCACGGCGTCCAGGTGCAAGCCTTGCACCGGCAGCTTGCACGCCAGCGTTAAATTGTCTTGCAGCTTGCCGAAATACGTGGCCAGCAGCAGTTTGACGCTATTGACCTTGCCCAAGGCGTGATAGGCCGTGATCAGCGCCTGCTGCCAGGCGCTGTCGAGCTCCGTCACGAGTATGGGTTCATCGATCTGCACCCACTCGACGCCCTGGGCGACCAATTCCTGCAGCAATTGCACGTAGACAGGCAGCAAGCCTTGCAGCAGCGCCAACTTGTCGGAATCGTCCTTGGTCTTGCCCAGCCACAAATAGGTGACAGGGCCGATCAGCACGGGCTTGGCTTTCACACCGAGCTGGCGGGCTTGCGCCAGTTGCTGCAACAAGCGGCTGCTGTCGAGCTTGAATTGCGTGTCAGCAGAAAATTCCGGCACGATGTAGTGATAATTGGTGTCGAACCATTTCGTCATTTCACCGGCATGCACGCAGCTGCAATCGCTGTCGCTGGCCGAGCGGCCACGGGCCACGCGGAAATAGTTATCGAGCGCCGCGCCGCTCAGGCCACGCACGCGCTGTGGCAAATTGCCCAGGGTAAAGCTCAGGTCCAGCACCTGGTCATAAAAGGAAAAGTCACCGACGGGCGCCAGGTCCAGCGCGTTCTGGTCTTGCCAGTGGCGCTGGCGCAATTGCGCGCCATGGCCTTCCAGCGCTTGCAGGGTACTGCTGCCCTTCCAATAGTCTTCCAGGGCGAATTTCAATTCGCGTTTGGCGCCGATGCGCGGGTAGCCCAGATTATGTGTCGTAACGGTCATGACGGTGCTCCTTATGAAGTATGCACACATCATAGAAGGTTCCATTCATGAAAAATAATGGTAAAACCTCATACATCCATTATTAATATTCATGTGAAATCATGCGCGAAGTCGACCTCCTCGTTCGGTGAGCATGCCGGCTGGAACGCAGGACCACAATGAACCAAAAAAAAGCCCGCTGCGGGAGCGGGCTGAATCTATTTTCTTGGAGGAAGATAGAGGAGACAGATGCATGATGCCGCGTTGCAGCATATAAAACCACTTTATATTCGTGATGTCAGAAATACGCGGCAGTGATATTAGGGGCAATAAATCATTCCTTGCGGAAACTGTTTATGCAGCTGCCTCCGCTTTCCCGTCGTCAGAACGCAACATATTCTTGATGCCGCGCAAAGCCTGCCGCACCCTGGCTTCGTTTTCGATCAGGGCGAAGCGCACGTATTCGTCGCCGTACTCGCCGAAACCGATGCCGGGTGAGACGCTGACCTTGGCTTTTTGCAGCAGCAGTTTGGCAAACTCCAGCGAACCCAGGTGGCGGTAAGCCTCGGGGATATGCGCCCAGATGTACATCGACGCCTTCGGCTTTTCCACCATCCAGCCCGCTTCATGCAAGCCTTTCACCAGTACGTCACGGCGGCGCTGGTACTGGGCGCAGATTTCCGTCACGCAGCTTTGGTCGCCTTCCAGCGCCGCGATGGCCGCCACTTGCACGGGCGTAAAACTGCCGTAGTCGTGATAGCTCTTGATGCGCGCCAGGGCCGCCACCAGTTCCGCATTGCCCACCATGAAGCCGATGCGCCAGCCCGCCATATTGTAGCTTTTCGACATGGTGAAGAACTCCACGGCCACGTCGCGCGCACCGGGCACCTGCATGATCGAAGGCGCTTTCCAGCCATCGAAGGTGATGTCGGCATACGCCAGATCATGCACCACCAACATATTGTGCTGCTTCGCCAGCGCCACGACTCTTTCAAAGAATTCCAGCTCCACGCATTGCGCCGTGGGGTTGGACGGGAAGCCCAGCACCATCATCTTCGGTTTCGGATAGCTTTCGCGGATGGCCCGTTCCAGTTCGGCAAAGAAATCCACGCCCGGCCCCATGCGCACGGAACGGATATCGGCACCCGCGATCACGGCGCCCCAGATGTGGATGGGGTAGCTGGGATTGGGCACCAGCACCGTGTCGCCACGGTCGAGTGTCGCCAGCATCAAATGCGCCAGACCCTCTTTTGAACCGATGGTGACGATGGCTTCGCTGTCCGGGTCGATATCGACGTCGTAGCGCTTCTTGTACCAGTGTGCAATCGCGCGGCGCAGCCGGGGAATACCTTTGGACGCGGAATAGCCGTGCGTGTCGGGGCGTTTCACCGTTTCGACCAGCTTGTCCACGATGTGGGCCGGCGTAGCGCCATCGGGATTGCCCATCGACATGTCGATGATGTCCTCGCCACGGCGGCGCGCGGCCATCTTGAGCTCGGCGGTGATATTGAAAACGTAGGGGGGAAGGCGATTGATGCGCGAAAAGCTGCGCGGAGCTTGGCTGTCGGTCATGGTATCTCTTTACGTAAGCGCCCGGATCCGTCCGAGCGACGTTGGCGCAATGGGTGCACCTGCGGCGATACTACCCCGGCTTCGCAAGAACTGGCAAGGCCATTTCGGACGCGCTACAATACGCACTGATCGAAAATGAGCGCACCGGTTGGTAACCCGGTAAGTGTTTGGCACCGTCCAGCATGCTCCCGCCCACGCGGACCCACGGCGCTGACCTTTGGCTGTACCACCAGCCGGGGAGGTGGTCTGGTTCGTGCATGTATTCCGCCGCGCCATCCCTCCCCTGCTTTTTATTTTAGGAATGAGACGGATGGCAACACACGACACCGCAGCAAGCGGCATGACCCTGGACCGCGCCGGCATGGAGCAGCAACTGGCTCTGTCAGTGCACCACTTCATCGAATGCGCCTTCGACGGCGAAGACTTGTCGCGCCTCGATTTGCAAGGTTGCACCTTCGAGCGCTGCACCTTTGCCGAAACCAGCTTGTTCGCCAGCAAGCTGGCGCGCAGCACCTGGCGCCGCTGCCGCGCCGGCAGCGCCGATTTCGAATCCGTCGACGCCGTCGACGCCGCGTTCGAAGGCTGCGACCTGAACAACACGAAATGGCGGCGCGCCAAGCTGGCCTCGGTCAGTTTCCGCGGCTGCAAGCTGACGGGCGCGTCTTTCGAGGAAGTGGCCCACCTGGGCCTCACCTTCGAAGACAGTCTGCTGGTGGGCGCCGACCTGCGCGGCTTTTCTTTCCGCAAGGCGATATTGAAACAGCTGGATTTTTCCGACGCCAACCTGGCCGGCTGCGATTTCCGCGACGCCGTCTTCGAAGGAGGCAGCTTGCGCAATGCCACGATCAAACTGGCGAAGTTCCAGGGCGCCGACTTGCGCGGCGTCGATATCGACGGCTTCAAGCTAAGCGAAGCGGCCTTGCTGAAAGGCGCCGTCATTACGCATGCGCAGGCGGCGAACTTCATGCGGGCGCTCGATCTGGTGGTGATTTAATCTGAAAAGACAAAAAAAAGCCCGCTATGGAAGCGGGCTGAATCTATTTCCTTGGAGGAGATAGAGGAGACAAGTGCATCTTGCGGCATCGCGGCATATCACGCCACTTTATATTCATGATGATAGAAATTCCTGTCAGTGATAATAAGGCGCCATCACGGTTTCAAACCGTACGGCGCGTGGCCTGCGGCAAAAAATCTGCCAGCCACACCAGCAGGGCCAGGCCCGGAAACGCCATACCGGTCAGCAAGGTCGCTGGCCAGCCGTAGCTGGCATACACCCAGGCGCCAATGGCCGAGCCAGCTGCGCCGCCGGCAAAGAACAGCGCGAAATACAGGCCATTCAGGCGGCCCCGCACTTCCGCACCCAGGCTGAAGATGGCGCGCTGGCCCAGTACCAGATTCGCCGCCACGCCCATGTCGAGCACGATGGATGCCACCACTAGCAAGCCCAGCGCCAGGTGCTTCGATGTTGGTGCGAACATGGGCAAGGCAAAGGCGACGATGCCCAGCGCCAGCGCGGCAGCCGTGGCCGGCAAAGTATGGCCCGCATCGGCCAGGCGGCCGGCGATGGGCGAGGCAACGGCGCCCGCCATGCCGACCAGGGCAAAGATGGCGATGCCCGTTTGCGACAGGCCGAACGCGGAACTGGCCAGCACCAGCGGCGTGACGGTCCAGAACAGGCTGAAGGCGCCAAACAAGCCCGCATGGTAGGCGGCGCGGCGGCGCAGCACGGGCGTACCCAGCAGCAAGTGCCACAGCGAAGCCATCAAGGCCGGATAAGGCATGTTCGAGACGGGCTGGCGCACGGGCAAGGCGCGACGCAGCACCAGCGCCAGCAACACCATCAGCACGGCGGCGCCGCCAAACACCACGTGCCAGCTGGCATGCGCGGCCACCAGCGAGGCCACGGGACGGGCCAGCATGATGCCCAGCAATAAGCCACTGACCACCTTGCCCACGGTCTGCCCCCGCGTCGCTTCCTGCGACAGGTGAGCGGCAAACGGCACGATCACTTGCGCCGCCACGGAACCGAGGCCGATGGCCAGCGCCGCGGCCAGGAACACGATGGCGCCAGTGGAGAGGGCCGCCACGACCAGGGCCGTGGCCGTCACCAGCAGGGCCGTGACGATCAGGCGGCGGTTTTCCAGCAAGTCGCCCAGCGGTACGACAAACAGCAGGCCCAGGGTGTAGCCCACTTGTGTCAGGGTGACGATCAGCCCGGCCGCCTTGGCCGACAGGCCCGTCGAGGCGCTGATGGGCCCAACCAGGGTTTGCGCGTAATACAGATTGGCCACGATCAGGCCGGAAGCGATAGCCAGCAGCAACACCATGGCGGGTGAAATATCGTGGGCAGCGGAAGATGAAGCCTTGTTCATGTTGTTTCCTCGGTTCGATAGGGATGTCGCCATTTTAGGCAAAACTATGGCAAAGATAATTAGCGCATAATCCACTTACACTTTTCACATAAAATGAACAATGGAAGCTATCCTATGGACAAGATCAAGGCCATGCAGACTTTCGTGCGCATCGTCGAGGCCAACAGTTTTTCCAAGGCGGCCGAGACCTTGAATTTGCCGCGCGCCGCGCTGACGGCCACCCTGCAAAAGCTGGAAGCCTACCTGGGCACGCAATTGCTGCAGCGAACCACGCGCCGTTTGTCCCTGACGCCGGAAGGGGCCGAGTACTTCCGCCACTGCATCGATATCCTGAAGGCCGTCGACACGGCGGAACTGGCCTTCCGTGGCCCCGACGCGACAAAACCGCGCGGCTTGCTGCGCATCAACCTGCCCAATACGGTGGGCCGGCGCCTGATCATTCCCCATATCGCGCAATTCCATGCCGCCTGGCCGGATGTGCAACTGCAGCTGAGCTTGACTGACCGCCTGGTCGACCTGACGCAGGAAGGCATCGATTGCGCCTTGCGCGTGGGGACCTTGCAAGATTCCGCCTTCATCGGCAAGCAGGTCGGCCTGATGCGCTTCGTCACCTGCGCCACGCCCGCCTATCTGGCGCGGCACGGCACGCCGCAGACCCTGAACGACCTGGCTGCGCACCGGGGCATCATGCATTACTCGGGCCGCACCGGACGCGCTTTCGACTGGGATTTCCTGCAAGGCAAGGAGGTCGTGCGCATGCAGATGGCCGGCCCCATCGCCGTCAACGATGCCGACGCCAGCGTCGCTTGCGCGCTGCAAGGACTGGGACTAGCGCAGGCGGCCGTGTACCAGGTGCGCGAACACCTCGACAGCGGCGCGCTGGTCGCCGTGCTGGCCAATCACCCGCCGACGCCCATGCCCATGTCGCTGCTGACGCCGCAAGGCCGGCTGGCCACGCCCAAGCTGCAGGCATTTGCCGGGTGGATCACGCCACTGCTGGCGGAAAATACTGATGTGCAAGGCGGGCGCATGAAATCCGGGGCTGGGTGTCAATAAGCAGGAGACGCAATGCTTGAAGAATCAAAGCGTTCTCCATTACTTTTCCGCATCGCAACAAGAAAATTGCCGACCATACCGTTGGACCGTAACCCTGATGACTCGACAAAGTGAGTATGGTACCGATGAAGTGGCCAGTGTAAATTACCTGAGAGAATTACCGCAAACCTCTTGGCCAAGTTGCCACCATAAAGTCTGCGTCCATGCTGGACGCACAAAAAAAAGCCCGCTACGGGAGCGGGCTGAATCTATTTTCTTGGAGGAGAATAGAGGAGACGTATGCATTATGCTGCATCGCGGCATATCAATCCAATTGATTGTTGGAATGATAGAAATACAGCAGACCGATAACTGACAGGGACGAAAAAAAACCGGCTCCGTCAGGAGCCGGCATTTTACTGCGAGAAAAGCATTACTTCGCCGCCGTCACCGGCGTCGCCTTGGTGTCCGCGCCATATGGCAAGACTTTCGATGCCATGCGGGTGTCGGCCTTGATCAGCGCCACTTCATCGGCCAGGATGCGCGCCGCTTCGTTCAGCAGCACGTCCTTGGCGCTCTTGGCGGCCGTTTCAGCATCCAGTTCGGCACTCAGGGCCCGCTCGTCGCCCTGCAAGCCGTCGTCCGTGCGCAAGGCGCCCTTCACGGCGGCGATCTGCTTGGCCGCCTTGTTGGCCGCTTTCGCGCCCTTCAGCACGTCTTTCGGATCAGGAATTACCACCAGGTCATCGGCAGGATTCGAAATCTGCGCGATCAGACGCTTTTCACGGGCCTTGGCGCGTGCTTCCTGGGTATCGCGCTCCTTGCGGCGCACGGTTTCATTGAGCGAAATCTGGTTTTCCTTGCGCTGCTTGACGACGAGGGCTATGTCATTGAGCAAGTACTGGAAATCCTTGTCCTTGGCCACGCGCGCTTCATGTTTCTTGTCCAGCAGCGGCACGATATCCTTCAGGTCGCCCGTCGGCATGTAGTGCGCCGGCTTGATGGCCACCCATGGCAGGGCGTTGTCATAGCTCGATTCGCCGAAATTTTCCGTGTCCGACATGGCTGGCAGCTTGATGTCGGGGGTGACGCCGCGCAACTGCGTGGTGCCGCCATTGATGCGGAAAAATTGCGCGATGGTCATTTTCAGCTCGCCGAAACGGGCTTTCTCGCTGCCGCCGAAACGGTCGAGGTTGAACAGGGTCTGCACCGTGCCCTTGCCGAAACTGCCTTCGCCGATGATGACGCCACGGCCGTAGTCCTGCACGGCGGCGGCGAAAATTTCGGAAGCGGAAGCGGAGCCGCGGTTGATCAGCACACCCATCGGGCCGTCCCAGGCCAGGCCGGCATTCGTATCGCTTTCCACATCAACCTTGCCTTCCGCATTGCGCTGCATCACGACAGGGCCCTTGTCGATGAACAGACCCGTCAGTTCGACGGCTTCGTTCAGCGAACCGCCGCCGTTGTTGCGCAAGTCGATGAGCACGTTGTCAACCTTATCCTTCTTCAGTTCGGCCAGCAAACGGCTGACGTCGCGCGTGGCGCTTTTAAAGTCTTTGTCGCCACGCCGGCGCGCTTCGAAATCCTGGTAGAAGGTCGGCAGGGAAATCACGCCGATGCGGCGCTTGACGCCGTTGTCACGCACTTCGATGACCGATTTCTTCGCCGCCTGCTCTTCCATGCTGATTTTCTTGCGCACCAGCGGCAAGACCACGTGCTTGGCGTCCGGACCGGCGTCGGCCGGCAGGATGTCGAGGCGCACCACGGAATCCTTGGCGCCGCGGATCAGTTGCACCACATCGTCGATGCGCATGCCCAGCACTTCAGTGATGGGGCCGCTTTCACCCTGCCCCACGCCGACGATGCGGTCGCCTACTTTCAGCTTGCCCGACAAGCCGGCCGGGCTGCCCGGCACGACTTCGCGCACCACCGTGTATTCATCGCGCGTCTGCAGCACGGCGCCGATGCCTTCGAGCGACAAGCGCATGGCGATGTCGAAGTTATCCGAGGCGCGCGGGCCCAGGTAATTGGTGTGCGGTTCGATCGACATGGCGTAGGCGTTCATGAAGATCTGGAACACGTCCTCGCTGTTGAGCTTGCGCGCACGGGTGGTGTAGCCTTCATAGCGCTTGTCCAGGGTCTCGCGGATGGCTTTGTCTTCCTTGCCCGCCAGTTTCAGGCGCAGCCAGTCGTTCTTGACGCGCTTGCGCCACAGGTCGCGCACTTCCTCGTCGCTCTTCGGCCAGGCAGCCTTTTCACGGTCGAGCTGGTAGCTCTCGTCGGCGGCAAAGTCGAACTTGGTTTTCAGCAATTCGCGCGCATATGCCATGCGCTCGTCGAAACGCTGCTGGTACAGGTTGTAGATGGCAAACGGCGCCGTCAGGTCTTCATTGATGATGGCGTCATCGAGCTTGGTGCGCAGCGGGGCGAAGCGGTCGATGTCGGCCTGCACGAAAAACAGTTTTTCTGCATCCAGTGACTTGAAGTAACGGTCGAAGATTTTCTCCGACATGGCGTCGTCGAGCGGCATGGCCTTGTAATGGACGCGCGTCAATACGCGCGATGCCCACAAGGCGGCCTGCGTTTGCTGGGCCAGCGGCTTCATGGGTAGCGGAGGAGCGGCGCTCTTGTCCGTCTGGGCTGCGCCAGCGTGGGCTGACAGGGCAAGCACCAGGGTGACCAGCATCATTTGCTTCTTCATCGGCTTCTCCGAAAATTAGTTAAATCATTCCAGGCGGCGCAGATAGGCATGCGCCAGCAAGCAAGACAGTAAGGGGAATACACGACTGGTCTGCATATTATTCTACAGGATACGGCCTGGCAGTCTCCCATGGAATATCAGTTTCTTCCTGGAAGCTTAAACGCGGATTAAAGGCGGCGTGTCATTCATTACAAAGTGAAACATTCGTGACAAAAATCGCATCGCCTTTCATTGATGCATATCCAAATGCCCCATTGAAATCAAAAAAGTCAATTGAGCGTTTTTGCATTCCTTGATGCAGATAATGTTTTTGCGCGAAAAAATGATTCCTGTGGGAAACACTTAGTAACGAAACGCAAGCAACATGTTATCATCGCGCCCTGAAATTTTGCTTCCCTGTCCGCGGTTCCCCAGCCGGCACGCACCCCGTTTCAAGCGCATTCCCCACCAGATCCCCTCCCCGCGTGTCATGTCATGACCAGGAATGGCCGAGCTGATTACCCTTTGTCAAACGCATTTGCGAGACTCAAACTATGCCTACAATTTCGTTCTCCCCCCGCCACTGTAGCGTCGGCGGCAAGATTACCATCTTCACCTTTGCCTTGGTCAGCCTGATCCTCGCCAGCCTGACGACCTTGATCAGTATCCGCACCTCGTCTGCGCTGGAACAGCGCGCCGGAGCGGCCGTCACCAGCGAACTCAATAGCGTCATGACGACCACGGAAGTATTCCATACGGCCATGGTCAACGAGGCGGCCAGCTTTGCCCACCTGTTTGCGGCTGAATTTCCCGGCCCGTTCACGGTCGACTCGGGCGCCATGGTGGCCGTGGCGGGCAAGGCCACGCCGGCCCTGGCCAATGGCGGCAAGGTGCTCAACCTCGACACGGCCCTGGTCGACCGCTATACGGCCCAGACGGGCGCGATCGCCACCATTTTTGCCGCCAACGGCGATGAATTCGTGCGCATCAGCACCTCGCTGAAAAAGCAGGATGGCGAACGGGCCATCGGTACCCAGCTCGACCACAACCACCCCAGCTACGCGCCGCTGCGCGCGGGCCAGCGCTTTGTCGGCATGGCCACTTTGTTTGGCAAGCAATACATCACCCAGTACGACCCGGTACGCGATGCGGGCGGCAAGGTGGTGGGCGCGCTGTTCATCGGCCTCGATATCAGCAAGAATCTGGCCATGCTGAAAGAGAAGATTCGCCAGGTCAAGATCGGCCAGACGGGCTATATCTATATCATCGATACGGCCCCCGGCGCCAATTACGGCCACCTGGTGCTGCACCCGAACAGCGAAGGCAAGAGTGCGCTCGACTTCAAGGCCAGCGACGGCCGCCTGTTCATCCAGGAGATGCTGGCGCAGAAAAACGGCGCCATACGCTACACGTGGACGGCACCGGGCGAAACGGGCGCCAGCGCGCGCGAAAAGCAGCTGTATTATCGTCAATTCAAGGATTGGCAATGGATCATCGCGGGCGGCACGTTCACGGACGAGATCACCCTGGAGGCGCGCCAATTGCGCAAGCAGCTGGCCATTTCCGGCTTCATCGCCCTGCTCGTCTTCGCCCTGCTGCTGTACTGGCTGGTGCGCGCGCTTGTGTCGCGCCCGCTGGCCGCCGCTGAAACGGCCGCCGCGCAAATCGCCGCCGGCGACCTGACGGTGCACCTAGCCACCAGCAGCCACGACGAAATCGGCCGCCTGCTGCGCGCCATGAACCGTATCAGCGACAATCTGTCGCAAGTAGTCAGCAATGTGCGCGGCAGCGCCGGACAAATCGCCACGGCGTCCGGTGAAATCGCCAGCGGCAACCTGGATTTGTCGAGCCGCACGGAACAGCAAGCCAGTTCGCTGGAAGAAACGGCCGCCTCGATGGAAGAACTGAGCTCGACCGTACGGCAAAACGTCGATCACGCGCAGCAGGCAAGCCGGCTGGCGCACGCATCGTCCGGCCTGGCAGCCGAAGGTGGCGCGGCCGTGGCGCAGGTGGCCAGCACCATGGACGCCATCCGCAGCTCGTCGGGCAAGATCGCCGACATCATCGGCGTCATCGACGGCATCGCCTTCCAGACGAATATCCTGGCCTTGAACGCGGCCGTGGAAGCGGCACGGGCCGGTGAACAGGGGCGCGGCTTTGCCGTCGTGGCCACCGAGGTGCGGACCCTGGCGCAGCGCTCGACGGCCGCCGCGAAAGACATCAAGGACTTGATCCAGGCGTCTGCCAGCACGGTGGACCTGGGCCATGCGCAAGTGAGCCAGGCCAGCGCCACCATGGACACCGTGGTAGCCAGCGTGCAGCAACTGAGCACCATCATGGCCGAGATCGCGCAGGCGAGCGACGAGCAGCGCAGCGGTATCGAGCAAGTCAACCAGGCCATCGCCCAGATGGACCAGGTGACCCAGCAGAACGCGGCCCTGGTGGAAGAAGCGGCGGCGGCCGCCGACGCCTTGCAGGAGCAGGCGCAGGAGCTGAACCAGGTGGTGGGCGTGTTCAAGCTGTAACTTCAAGCCTGGTGCTAAGATGGGGACGAACCCACCTTGCCAGGAGGCAGCATGCACGACGACTACGTTTTAATTGCCCGCTTGATGATACCCACGGATGCCCACGTCATCCGCGGCTGCCTGGCAGCGGCCGGCATCGACGTGCTGCTGACGGACGACCAGCACATGCAGGCCGACATGCTGCTGGCGGCCGCCATCGGTGGCGCCCGCGTGATGGTGCGCGAGCACGATGTGGCGCGCGCCAATGAAATCCTGGCCGCCTTCGAGCGGGGCGACCTGGCGCTGTCGGACGATGCCGACGTGGGCGCGCCCGTCGCCGATTAACGAATAAGGAACAAGCTTAGGAATAAAAACAGCGCCCGCACGCCTGGCGGTAACTCTCGTTGCCGCCAATACTGATCTGCTCGCCTTCCTTGATGCGGCGGCCTTGCTCGTCCACGCGGATGTTCATCGTGGCCTTCTTGCCGCAAGTACAGATATTCTTCAATTCCTCGATATCGTCGGCCAGCGCCAGCAGATAGGCCGAGCCGGGAAACGGTTCGCCCTTGAAATCCGTGCGCAAGCCGTAGCAGATGACGGGCACGCCCTTCACTTGCGCCAGTTGGTGCAGCTGCTGCACCTGGGCCGTGCTGAGAAATTGGGCCTCGTCCACCAGCACACAAGCCACCTGGGGAATATCATCGAGAAAATTCGTGTCGGCATGGAAGACATCGACCTGGCGCTGCGGCCCCAGGCGCGAGGTGACGCGGCCCACGCCGTAGCGGCTGTCGATGGCCGCCGTGTACAGGCGCACCTGCTGGCCCTGCTCTTCATAGTTGTGCGCGACCTGCAACAAGGCCGTCGACTTGCCCGCGTTCATCGCGGAATACCGGAAATAAAGTTTTGCCACTGCCGCCTGCCCTGTTCGTCTGGTTTTTCAAAGATACTGTTTAGTACCTTTTCGAGGCGTGATTATAAATCGCAATGGTGAGCTTGCGGCAGCTTAATACGCCCGCCTTTGGCGCGGCAAGCGGGCGAAAAACGGCGCATACTCGCATCGCCCACGATACCGCCGATATGTGCAGCGCGCATATGCAAGCATGCAAACATTCGTTCGCCGCACTCGTCCACCCGCCTACACTGCGCGGCACGGAAGGCTGCTCGGGACACAATCCGGAGCGGCTGTTTCTCTGACAGGAGCCACCATGAATGATCGAATGCCGTCCCCATCCCAACCGCCAGCGCTCTACACGCTGATCGGCAACACCCCGCTGGTCGAAGTCACCAGGCTCGACACGGGCCTGTGCCAGCTGTTCCTGAAACTGGAATCGCAAAACCCCGGCGGTTCCATCAAGGACCGCATCGGCCTGTCCATCATCGAAGCGGCCGAAGCCGACGGCCGCCTGCAGCCGGGCGGCACCATCGTCGAGGCGACTGCCGGCAACACGGGCATCGGCCTGGCCCTGGTGGGCCGCATCAAGGGCTACCGCGTGATTTTAGTCGTACCCGACAAGATGTCGACGGAAAAAGTGCTGCACCTGAAAGCCCTGGGCGCGGAAGTGCACACCACGCGCTCGGACGTGGGCAAGGGCCATCCCGCGTATTACCAGGATTACGCGGCGCGCCTGGCGCGCGAACTGCCGGGCGCCTTCTTTGCCGACCAGTTCAACAATCCCGCCAATCCGCTGGCCCACGAAACGACGACGGCGCCCGAAATCTGGGAGCAAAGCGGCCATGACGTGGACGCCATCGTCGTCGGCGTGGGTTCTTCCGGCACCCTGACGGGCCTGACGCGCTACTTCCGCAAGGTGCAGCCGAAGCTGGAGTTCGTGCTGGCCGACCCGCAAGGCTCCATCCTCACCGAATATATCGACACGGGCAAAGTGTCCGACACCAGCGGCTCGTGGGCCGTGGAAGGCATCGGCGAAGACTTCATTCCCGCTATCGCCGACATGGACAGCGTCACGAAGGCCTACACCATCAGCGACCAGGAAAGTTTTGATTCCGCGCGCGCCCTGCTGCTTGCCGAAGGCATCCTCGGCGGTTCTTCCACGGGTACCCTGCTGGCCGCCGCCCTCAAATACTGCCGCGAGCAGACTGGCCCGAAGCGCGTCGTCACGTTTGTGTGCGACACGGGCACGCGCTACCTGTCGAAGGTCTACAACGATGGCTGGATGCGCGACCAGGGCTTGTTACAGCGGGCGGTGTCGGGCGACTTGCGCGACCTGATCGGGCGCCGCTACGACGAGGGCGATGTCGTCAGCGTGGCGCCGGGCGACACCCTGCTGACGGCCTTCAACCGCATGCGCGCCAGCGACCTGGCGCAACTGCCCGTCATCGATGGCGGCCAGTTGGTCGGCATCCTCGACGAATCGGACTTGCTGCTGCACGTCTCCGGCGACGCCGCCCATTTCGCGTCGCTGGTGGGCGCCACCATGACGACGCAGATCGAAACGCTGGCACCCTCAAGCGGCTTGCCCACCCTGCGCGCCACCCTGGACCGGGGCTTGACGGCCGTCGTCGCCGACGATACTGCCTTCTATGGCCTGATCACCCGCTTCGACCTTCTCAACCACTTACGCAGGACACTATCTTGAGCCAAGAAACCACCCGCAAGAGCCGCCTCGCCACCCGCGTCATCCACGCCGGCCAGTCGCCCGACCCGTCGACGGGCGCCATCATGCCGCCCATTTACGCCACCTCCACCTTCGTGCAGGAAAGCCCCGGCGTGCACAAGGGCCTCGATTACGGCCGCTCGCACAACCCCACGCGCTGGGCGCTCGAGCGCTGCGTGGCCGACCTCGAAGGCGGCAGCGCGGCCTTCGCCTTCGCCTCGGGCCTGGCCGCCATCGCATCCGTGCTGGAATTGCTGGACTCTGGCAGCCATATCGTCGCCGGCGACGATATGTACGGCGGCACTTACCGCTTGTTCGAGCGCGTGCGCCGGCGCTCGGCCGGCCACGAATTTACCTATGTCGACCTGACGAATCCGGAAAACCTGCTGGCCGCGCTGCGCCCCGAGACGAAGATGGTGTGGGTGGAAACGCCCACCAACCCGATGCTGAAACTGGCGGATTTGCGTGCGATTGCCGACATCTGCCGCGAGCGGGGCATCATCGCCGTGGCCGACAATACCTTCGCCAGTCCGCTGGTGCAGCGTCCCCTGGAACACGGCTTCGACATCGTCGTCCATTCGACCACCAAGTACTTGAACGGCCACTCGGACATCATCGGCGGCATCGCCATCGTCGGCGCGGAAGCACGCCAGGCGGAATGGCGCGAGCAGCTGGGCTTCCTGCAAAATTCGGTGGGGGCGATTGCCGGGCCGTTCGACAGTTTCCTCGCCTTGCGCGGCGTCAAGACGCTGGCCATCCGCATGCAGCGCCATTGCGAAAGCGCGCTGGCGCTGGCGCAGTGGCTGGAGCAGCAGAAAGAGGTCAAACGGGTGTTTTATCCGGGACTGGCCTCGCACCCGCAGCATGCGCTGGCGCAGCGCCAGATGGATGGTTTTGGCGGCATCATCTCGATCGACCTCGATACCGACCTGGCGGGCGCGCGCCGTTTCCTCGAGCGCTGCGAAGTGTTTGCCCTGGCTGAAAGCCTGGGCGGCGTGGAAAGCCTGATCGAGCACCCTGCCCTGATGACGCATGCCAGCATTCCCGCCGAACAGCGGGCCAAGCTGGGCATCGGCGATGGCTTGATCCGCCTGTCGGTGGGCATCGAGGACATCGAAGACTTGCGCCATGACTTGCGCACGGCGCTCGATGCAATTTGATCGGCCCAGCGGCTATTGTCCGGGGTGGTAGCGGCGCTGCGCCGTAGCATGGTTAACTCCACATCAGGATGCGTCGATCAAGGCCGCTATACGCTGGTTCAACTGCGTATTTTCCGCCTGCAGCTGCGCCACGCGCTGTTTCAGGCTGGCGATCTCGCCGCGCAAGCGCTCCGCTTCGGACGGTGCCTGGGCAGCGTTGTCCGCCCACGGCTCATTGCCCGTCTCCGGCGTATCCTGAGAGACATGCACCTTCGGCTCGCGCGGCGTGCGCGTGGCGGCGCGCTGTTCGCGGATTTCCTTGGCCGCCTGGCGCAACAGTTTCTTGCCACCGGCGACGGCCGCCACCTGCTCTTCCGGCGGCAGGGACGCCACGGTGGCTGCCGCATTGATGGAAATTGTGCCCGAGCGGACCGCTTCCACCAGTTCCGGCGCGGCCGCCTTCTGGATCTTTTCGATCTGGCTGATCTGGTTGCTGCTCAATCGCGCCGCCTTGGCCACCTCTTCGCGCGTGCTCATGGCCGGTTTCGGCGCGTTTTCGCCGTCCGGCGCATCCTGGGCACTGACAGCGGCCGGGCTGCGCGCGGCGACGATTTCCTTCTTGCGCAGGGCCAGCACGCCGCGCTGGAAGTCGGACACGCTGCGGCGCGCCAAATGATTGTCGATCATCCACAGCATGACATCGTCGAGCGACGTAAAGCTGGTGTTCTGGATAGTCTTGAATTCGATGCCGTGCTGGCGGCAGATGGCGTAGCGGTTATGCCCGTCGATCAGCACGTCGTTCCACAGTACCAGCGCGTCGCGGCAGCCTTCGGCCAGCAGGCTGCGCTCGAGCGCCGCGTATTCGCTGGCGGTGAGCGGGTCGATATACGACTGCAGCACCTGATTGATAGTGATATTCATGGTTGTCCTCAATATTGCGGCGCGATGGTCCGCGCCGGCACGAATGCTACACCATCCACCGGCCATGGCCGGGTAAAATCACGGCGGCACAACTCATACAAAAAAACTAACCATGAAAAGAAAGTACGCCACCGCGATCATTTTTAGCGTTGCCGCCATCGGCTTCACCTGGGTCAGCCCCTATATCGCCATGTACCGCATCAGCATCGCGGCGAAATCCGTGCGTCTGGAAAACCTGGCGCAACAGGCCGACCTGCCCGCCGTGCGCGCCAGCGTGGCGCGCCAGCTGCGGGCGAGTGGCGAAACGGCCAATGAAGTGGACTTCAAGGAAATGCTCGACACCATCGTCTCGCCGCCCGGCATCACGGTACTGATCCTGCACGGCAAGCAGGGAGCCGATGGCAAGCGCCACGACTTCGGCATGGCTTATCGCTCATGGAACGAAGTGGTGCTGCAGCGCAGCGCCGCCGGCCCCGCCGCCAGCCAATTTTTGCTGCGCCGACACGGCATTTGGGATTGGAAATTGACGGATATTCGCTTGCCGCCAGAATTACTCTGACGAAACTTGATCCAAAACAACACTTACTTAAACTGCCATATTGATTTTGGGAAATATTATGTAGAATGCCAACACTTCAGGCGCATCGGGTCGCCAGGCTTCCGAGAGATTGCACGATGAAAAGAATGATGCTTCTCGCTGTAGCGGCACTGATCGCGCTGGCCGGCGCCTTCTATGGCAGCCCGTATTTCACCATGAACGAGATCCGCACGGCAACCATGGACGAGGATAGCCTGGCCTTGGCCGCGCATATCGACCTGACGCAGCTGCGCGGCAGCATGGGGCAGCAACTGCATGCCCTGTTCTCGGCGCCGGAAGTGGCCGACGACATCAGCCCTGACGTCATCGACCCTTTGCTCGATACCATGCTGATGCCCGAAGGCATCATCGCCTTGATGAAGCTCAATGACCGCTATGAAAAACCGATCGCCAAGGTCAGCGACATCAGCGGCCGCCAGCGCAACGCCAAACCCGACTACAAGCTGCGCTACACTTCCTGGGACAGCGTCGTGGTGCAGCGCGCCCACAGCAAGAGCCACATCGGCGAGCTGACCCTGACGCGCGACGGCGTGTGGCGCTGGAAGCTGGTGTCGGTGACGCTGCCAAAGAATCTGCTGGCCGACGCCTGAGGCGCCGGCGCAACCCTCCTCAAGCGCCTAGCACCGGCCCCTTACCCTGCCCGTCGTATCGGCAAACCAACGGCTATGCAATACCACCTGCAGCGCAGGTCACATAAACCTGCGGGCAAATTACTGACCGGCGGCGGCAAGGAAAAACGGGGCGGCGCGTCGTTGTACTGGCTGGACATGGTGCGGCTTTCAAAAGTACTGCGCGCGGCGCCGGGCTAACCTGACGCTGCATGGCAAAAATGCTCAATGAACATCGCCTCTCGCAAGCTTTTCAGCCCGAACTGCTTATCAAGCATCGCATTTGATTGCCAATATGAAAATAAATAATGTCGGTAATGCATGTTTTTCCCGGGAGCCCTGGAGCAAGCCGCACGCCAGGCCGTCACGGCACAGGCGCGCACCTGTTCTGCACTGCTATCATCGGTTTTTGATTTCCATCGGAGGCAGCATGTCAGACCTGGTACAACACGCACTGGCCCATGCGGGTAAACCGGCCACCACGCCCTGGGTGGTGACCTTGATCAGCGGTGAAAAACTCACCGGTCCCATTTCCCCGCTCAGCGACGGCTGCTATGCGATCGGCCTGGGACAAATCAAGTATTTTGCCAGCGACAAGGTCGCCTGCCTGAATGTGTCGGGTGCGGGCGCGTTTCCCATTTGAGGGCGCTGACGTCCGCGCTCAGGCCGCCAAGTGCCCGGAGCCCTGCTGCGTGAGTTCGGGCAAGCGCGCCAGCGCCGCTTTCAAAGCGGCAAAACACTGGGCGTCGATGGCCGTGCCCACGGTTTCGGCCATGATCTCGAGCGCTTTCGGGATGGGGATCGGCCCCCGGTAAGGCCGGTCGGCCGTGATGGCGTCGAAAATATCGGCCGTGGTGATGATGCGCGTTTCCAGGCTGATATTGTCGGCCGTCAAGCCCCGCGGATAGCCCTTGCCATCGAGCCGTTCGTGGTGCGCGGCGGCAACGACCGCCAGTTCGGCAAAGGCATTGATACGCGACAGTATTGTTTCCGTGTAGCGCGCATGCTGCTGCACGGCCAGCCACTCTTCCGCGTCGAGTTTGCCGGCCTTGTCCAGTACGCTATTGCTGACGCCAAGCTTCCCCACGTCATGCAGCAAGGCGCCCCGTTTGAGCCAGCGGCGCCGCTCCGCCGTCACGCCCAGGGCTTCGGCGATCATGTCCGCATACAAGGCTACCCGGGCGCTGTGCCCGCTCGTGTACGGGCTTTTCGAATCGACCACCTGGCCGAACGCGGCGGCGATATCGTCAAGATAATCCTCGTCCACCGGCACGGAACGATGCGCCGGCTCCAGCGCCGCCACGGTGGCCGTAATGTCCTGCGAGCGCAGCATCGACCAGAAGGCGCCCGATTGCGCCACCCGTTCGAACGCCAGCACCAGTTGCGGGTCAAACCAGCTGCCCGCGCGCTGGCGCACCTCGGCCTGGGCGGCGCGCGCGCCATCGGCCGTATGAAACACGTCGATCACCTGTGCCAGCAGGGCAATGCGCGAAAACAGGGGAATCGCCTGCCCTGCCAGTTTGTCCGGCTTGCCCTGGCCATTGTGGTGTTCGTCGAGGCTGTAGATGCCCTGTGCCACGGACTCCGGAAAGCGCAGCAGGCGTGCGATGTCGGCGCCGCGCTGGCAGCGCGTGGCGATCAGCTCCTGCGCGATGTGCGACCCATCGCGCAGAATCGTCATCACGGCGCGGAAGCGCTCAGCCAGGCCGGCCTTCAGGCCCGTGTGCTTGAGGACGAATTTCAGCACTTGCGGCAAGCTGTCGCCCACCGTCTTGAACCCTTGCTTGAAAGACAAATCGTCCGTCAGGTAGAGCTCGCAGATGCGCGCCGCATTGCTGCTGCAGCCCAGATCCTTGAGCAGCAGGGTGTAATACAGATTCCACAAGTCTTCATCGGGCATGCCCAGTTCACGCCCTACGTGCATGCCTATCCAGCAGCAGCGGATGCAATGGCCTTCTGGCTGCCCTTCCGTGATGTCCAAGGCCTGGCTCAGGGCGGCAATCAGTTCGGAGAGCCGGATGCCGTCAACGGCCGGCGCACTTGTGGATAAAGTTATCATGATAGAAATTCATATTTCTAATTTACAATAAATTTCATTCTACGCGAAATCTTGCCTGTAGATGCCTTGTGGCAACATCATTGTGTGTGCATGCGCCGCGCTGCAGCAGCTGGCAGGCAACATGCCATCCCATGATGTGGCAATACAACAACATCGCATGGCAGAAAGAAAGAGCGGAAACTGTCGTATTTTCCGCACTGTGCACTGGCCGCTGGCACGTCATGGCGTCGGCACGTTTGTGCTGTCGCAGGGAGAACCTTCGGTCGCCAAATGGCCGTTTGCGCTGGAAAAAGCCTCGCGGCACCCCACTATGCACCCGCCCGATATTGACGACAAATACGATTTTATTCACGTATTGATTCGAGATGCATATAAATAGTCTTGCCTGGAAAATGGCATGAATAGCAAAAATTTCCGTGCTAGCATGATTTTCGTCCAGCGGACTAGCGCCAGCCTGGACCTCACGCACAACCTTGACCGACAGGAGCCGTTTCATGATGACACCGCATGCCAGCACAGTACGCCACACCCTGATTGCCCTGGCAATCACTGCCGCCTTTCCCCTGCAGGCGATGGCGCAGGACAGCACCCCTGCGCCAGCGACCGACGCGCCTGCCGCTCCGGTGGCACAAGTCGGTCCTGGCCAGCTGGAAACGGTGATCGTGACGGCACAGCGGCGCGCGGAAAACATCAAGGACGTGCCCATGTCCATCGCCACCCTGAAAGGCGACAAGCTCGACACCCTGACGGCCGGCGGTGCCGACATCCGCTTCCTCAACAGCCGCTCGCCCAGCGTCTCGGTCGAGTCGGATTACGGCCGCACCTTTCCCCGCTTTTACATTCGCGGCCTGGGCAACACCGACTTCGACCTGAATGCCTCGCAGCCCGTGGGCCTGGTGATGGATGACGTGGTGCAGGAAAACGCCATGCTCAAGGGCTTTCCCGTCTTCGACGTGGACCAGGTCGAGGTACTGCGCGGCCCGCAAGGCACCTTGTTCGGGCGCAACTCGCCAGCCGGCGTGATCAAGTTCGATTCTGCCAAACCCGTCTTCAAGACGGAAGGCTACCTGAGCGGCGGCTTCGGCAAGGATGGCATGAAGAACCTGGAAGGCGCCTACAACGTACCCGTCAGCGACACCGTGGCCCTGCGCTTTTCCGGCCAGACGCAGCGCCGCGACGACCGCGTGCACAACCCGCGCCCCACCGGCACGCGCGACTTCGAAGGCTATGAAGACAGCGCCGCCCGCTTGCAAGTACTGGTCAAGCCCACGCGCGCCTTCAGCGCGCTGTTCAACGTGCACGCGCGCAACCTCGACGGCACGGCGACGCTGTTCCGCGCCAACATCCTGAAACAGGGCACGAATGACCTGGTCGACAATTTCGATTATGGCTCCTACCCTACCGATGGCATCAACCGCCAGCACCTGAAAACCAAGGGCGGCAGCATGCGCCTGAAATGGGACTTGCCCGGCGTCACCCTGCATTCCATCACCGGCTACGAAAAACTCGATTTCTTCAGCCGCGCCGACGTCGACGGCGGCTATGGCGCCGTGTACGCGCCGCCGATGGGCCCCGGCTTCATCCCCTTCGTCGTGGAAACGGCCGACGTGATCCCCAACCACAAGCAGATTTCGCAGGAATTTCGCGCCGAATCGTCTGCCCGCGGCCCGCTGCAATGGATAGGCGGCTTGTTCTACTTCAAGGAAGATATCCAGATCGACAGTATCAGCTTTGACAGCCTGGCGCCCGGTAATCCGCAAAACAGCGCCTACGCCACGCAAAACCAGAGCTCGAAGTCGTACGCGGCCTTCGGCTCGCTCAACTACACGGTCTCGGACGCCCTGAAACTGCGCGCCGGCCTGCGCTACACGAGCGACAAGAAAGATTTCTCGGCCAAGCGCGTGGAAGCGACCACGGCCGGCCCGTTCAAGCTGGACGACACCTCGCACAACGTCAGCTGGGACCTGAGCGGCACCTATGTGCTGACGCCGGAAACGAACGCCTACGCGCGCATCGCCACCGGCTACCGCGCGCCATCGATGCAGGGCCGCCTGAACGGCCTGGCCGACCGCCCCTCGTTTGCGGGCGCCGAGAAAGCGCTGTCCGTCGAGGCCGGCATCAAGCAAGACCTGTTCGACAAGCGCGCCCGCCTCAGCCTGGCCGTGTTCCAGTACCGCGTGAAAGACAAGCAACTGACAGCCGGCAGCGGCGCCGTCAACATGAACCGCCTGCTCAATGCCGAGAAGGCCACCGGCCAGGGCGTGGAGCTGGACTTCCAGGCTAACCTCAGCGATTCGCTCAGCATGACCCTCGGCGGCAGCTATAACCACACCGAGATCCAGGACAAAAAGCTGTACGTGCAAAGCTGCGGCAACGCCCAGAACACCCCGGCCAGCGGCTGCACCGTCACCGACCCCGTCGGCCCCTTCGTGGGCACGGCCTACATCGACGGCAACCCGCTGCCGCGCGCGCCCGAATGGCAAACCAACTTCACCTTGAAATACAGCATCCCCCTCGCCAATGGCGAGTTCTACGCCTACACGGACTGGGCCTACCGCACCAGCTACAACTTCTTCCTGTATGAAGCGAAGGAATACAAGGCCAAGGAACTGCTCGAAGGCGGCTTGCGCGTCGGCTACAAATGGGACCGCTACGAACTCTCCGCGTACGGCCGCAACATCACCAACCAGGTCCAGGCACTGGGCGCCATCGAATTCAACAACCTGACCGGCATCGTCAACGAGCCGCGCACGTATGGGGTGCAGTTCAAGGCGACATTTTGATGGCGGCTAGATAAAACCATGCTGTCTGGTGCAAACCGGACAGCATTTTTCTCCCATCACAACGAATACCTGGCGGTGGATGCGAGACCGGCGCTCAGCAGGGCGATTGCATGAAGGGTAGGTGCTCGGAGTGACGATAGGGTGAAATATTGCTTGTAAACACGTTGAGAAAGGCGTTTACTCTCGGTATTTGGACGCGTAAATGGCAAACGAACCGATCTCTCT
>NZ_PEBS01000062.1 GCF_002869965.1 Janthinobacterium sp. ROICE36 | reverse complement strand
GCCTCCAGACCGACCTTCGCCTTGAACTCGGCCGTGTGTACCCGACGTTTTTTACCTTCACTCATTTGCTGTCATCCTTTCACGGACCACAGCTTAAACCATCGTCTCAGATTCGGGATCCACTATACAATGTAGTGACTTTCCGTCTAAATGGTTTGGAAGAAATTTTTTCTGATAAAGGTCATTCAACCATGAAATTCCATTTTTTGACATGTCTGTTGACACTCGCACTTGCTGCCGAAGCCGCTATGTCGTCCCCGACATTAGACGAAGTCAACACAGCATATGAGCCGAAAGATTACCCCGCATCTTTAACGGGCTACGCGAAACTCGCTGCGGATGGTAATGCGGTGGCGCAGAACAAGTTGGGCGAGATGTATGCCAACGGCGTGGGTACTTCAAAAGATGAGCAACGGGCGGTTTCATGGTATCGAAAAGCTGCGGAACAGGGCTTGGCAGATGCGCAGCAGAACCTGGCCGTAATGTACGGCAAAGGAAAGGGAGTCCCCCAGGATTGGCAACAGGCTCTGGCTTGGCATCGCAAGGCGGCAGAGCAGGGCTACACTCTCGCACAGTTTTTCATGGGAGGGATGCACGAATTCGGACATGGGGTTTCCAAGGATCCAGTGCAAGCTATCAGTTGGTATCGCAGAGCCGCCGATGATGGGTTTGCTCGTGCGCAATATCGTATGGGAACGGCAGCGGCAGACGGGTGGGGCATGCATGAGGACGGTCAGCAGGCGGTGACCTGGTATCGCAAGGCTGCTGAACAAGGGCATGCCAACGCACAGCTTGAATTGGGCTTAGTGTTCGCCAGTGGGGATGGTGTCCCGAAAGACGAGCAGCAAGCTGTGAGCTGGTATCGAAAAGCGGCGGCGCAATGCTACGTCGACGCGCAATACAATCTGGGTGTGCTGTATGCCAGCAGTCGCGGGCCTATCAAGGATGAGAAGCAAGCGGTTAAATGGTATCGCCGAGCGGCGGATCAAGGTGATGCTGGTGCGCAGTACAATTTAAGCTTGATGTACCTTTACGGCAGAGGCGTCCCGCAGGATATTCAGCAAGCTTACTTCTGGTGCCTGTTATCTAGCTTCAGAGGCCATAAAGCCGCAACCCTATCCAGGCTACTTGCTTCCTTTGACAGCAATGAGACAGATGCGGCGCATGAAAAAATGTTTGCAAAGGTTAAGGCATGGGTGCCAAGAACTGAATAGTCCAACGCCCTGATCTCAGGCGGTCGTGCTCGGCATGGTGGAGTATATTAACGCTGAGCAACAAGCGGAGCCGCCCGAAGTACGGTGGCCTACCGGGCATCATAGATGGACCGGGGCAAAGATTTTTTTGAGCCTGCAAACAAAAAGCCAACCCGAAGGTTGGCTTTTTTGCTATGTACTGCTGAATTCTTGGTGGCCCGGGGCGGAATCGAACCACCGACACAAGGATTTTCAATCCTCTGCTCTACCGACTGAGCTACCAGGCCAAGGCGGCGAATTATAGCAGAAAGACTTTCCACCTGACCAGAGTTAGCTGTGTTCAAATGCAACAGATGGCCAAAACATGGTGTTTTGGCATCGATATGTGACATGAGGATGCGACGATGCGACGACGTGGTGGAGTGCAAGGCCTGGTGGTGGCAAGCTTGTTCAGTTTGTTTTGCGGTACGGCGCGGGCCGATGGCTTGGCCGATTTGACTGCGGCGCTGGCGCGCTTGCAGGGCCAGATGCCTATCAAGGCGCAGGTCGAATCGAAAACCTGGCGCCGCGAGGGCGAGGGCAAGGCGGCGGAAGAAGATAGCGGCCAGGCATTGGTGGCTGTCGAGGGCGGGCCGGCGGGCTTGCAGGTGCTCTATGGCAAGGATTTGCTGGCGAAAGTGGACACCGAGCAGCGCGCCAAGGCAAAGGATCCGAACGTCAAGACGCCGATCGGCTTTGCGCTGGGAGAAATGAAGGCGACGGAGCTGCGGTCCATGGTGTCGGCGGCGGACGCCCTGTCGCGCGAAATCGAGGAAGCCGTGTTCAGCGGCGAGAAGATGGATAACTACAAGGGCAAGCCGGCACGCCTGCTCAGTTTTACCTTGTCGCTCGACAAGGTGCCGGAAAAGGACCGCAAGTATGTAAAGAAGTTCGAAGGCGGCATCGAGGTGTGGATCGCCGCCGACGGCACGCCGCTGGCCAGCCATTTCCACTTTGACGTGAGCGGGCGCGCCTTCGTCGTCGTCAGCTTTACGCAAAAAACGGACGAGACGCGCCAGTATGGCGTCAGCGGTGACCATTTATTGTTGCTGCGCAAGGAAAGCCGGAATACCACTTCGGGCGCGGGCGAGAAGGTAGACAGCAAGATCGTCAAGACCTTGCAGCTACAGTCCTGACTGGTTGCCGAATCACTCAGTTACATGGCGGTGCTGCCGCCCAGGCCGCTCTTTTGCAGCACGCAGCGTCCCGCCTCGCAGGTGGCGCCCGGATCGGTGACGATGGCGCAAGTCGACATCATGCCGTCTGCCTGCTGCTGCTTGCGGCTCGCCTCGGCTTGCGCCTGGGCCAGTGCCTTGAGTTTCTTGCCGTCATAGTCCTTGCTGGACCAGGCCAGGTAGCGCTCGGGGCCGCCGCAGGCCTTGGCGCCGATGGCGATGGTCTTGCATTGCTGGGTGGAATCGCAGGCGGCTGCGCCCACTTCCGCCTGGATTTGCGCCAGCAAGCCGGCATTGCCGGGGGCGGGCGGCGCATCGTGCGTGGGGGCGCTGCCGCAGGCGCTGGCGGTCAGCAGCAGGAAGCTGGCGCACACGGCGCGCAGCAGGGCGGAGTAGTTTGGCGTTTGCATGCCTTCATCATGTGCCACGCTTGCGTAAATGGCAAGCGCGATTCGCGTGCCGGCACATCCTGCCGCCAGCGAGTAACACGACGCCTCGGTGGGTGCCGTTTGATTGACGTCAAGACGCCGTACATAAAAATACCCGCAGACAAGCGGGCATCGAGGTTTATTTCAATGTTCTCTGGAACAGCTGATAGATGCGGCGGTATTCGTCATACCACGCTTCCGGCTGCACGAAGCCGTGGCGCTCCATCGGGTAGCTGGCCATTTCCCACTTATCCTTTTTGAGCTCGATCAAGCGCTGCGACAGGCGCACGGAATCCTGGTAAAACACGTTATCGTCGATCATGCCGTGGGCGAGCAAGAGGTTGCCCGTCAGTTTGTCGGCGTATTCGATTGGCGACGAGATTTTGTAGGCTTGCGGATCGACGTCCGGCGTATTCAGGATGTTGGCCGTGTACTCGTGGTTGTAAGTGGTCCAGTCCGTCACGGGGCGCAGGGCGGCGCCGGACTTGAAGACGTCCGGCGCGCGCATCAGGGCCATCAGGCTCATGAAGCCGCCATAGCTGCCGCCATAGATGCCCACGTTCTGGATATCGCCCTGGTGCTGCTGTGCCAGCCAATTGGCGCCGTCGATGAAGTCTTCGAGTTCCGGGTGCCCCATCTGGCGGTAGATGGCCGTGCGCCAGGCGCTGCCGTAGCCCATCGAGGCGCGGTAATCGACGTCGAGCACGATATAACCTTGCTCCACCAGCAGGTTGTGGAACATCTGTTCGCGGAAATACACGGGGTAGCGCTCGGTCACGTTTTGCAGGTAGCCGGCGCCGTGCGCGAACATCACGATGGGATAGCGCTTGCCCGCTTCCAGCTGCGCAGGGCGATACAGCTTGGCCCAGATGGGCGCCGCGCCATGCGTGGACGGCACTTGCACCAGTTCCGGCATGACCCAGCTGCGCGCCTTGAAGGCGTCGCTGCGCGTATCCGTCAGGATATTCGCCTTGCCGCCAGAGATAGAAACCGTGGCCAGCTGGGCCGGCACATAGCTGCTCGAATAGCGCAGCAGCAGCTTGCCGCCATCGGGCGACAGGCCGAAGTTTTCCACGCCTTTCAGATTCGTGATTTCACGCGCGCCGCCCTCCTTGGCCGTGCTGGCGCACACTTCATACGTGCCAGGCGCTTGCCGGTTGCATAGAAAATAGGCGCTCCTGCCATCGCGGCTCCACTCGACGGCGCTCACTTCCCACTGGCCTTGCGTCAACGCGCGTGCGGGTGCCGTGCCGGTTTTCGCGTACAGGTGGGCGTAGCCGCTTTCCTCGGACAAATACCACAAGGTGGCGTTGTCGGGCAGCCAGCCGAATGCGTCGGCGCGGCGGTTGACCCAGGCCGCGTCGCTGATGCGGTGCACGGGCACCAGGGCGGCATTGGCCAGGTCGACATTGGCGATCCAGCGGTCCTTGTTGTCGATGGCGCGCACGCGTACGGCTACCTTGCTGCCGTCATCGGTCCAGGCGATGCCGTCGCGCTGTGCGTCGATGCGCACGCCACGGTTGCCCTTCAACGGCGGCAGTTTTTGCTCGATGCGCAGAGTCGCCAGCGGATCGGTGGCGATGCCGGGCAGGCTGTCGAAAGCGATCTCGCGCACCTGGCCCGTGCGCAGGTCGGCCAGTTTCAGGCTTTGCGCGATCGGCATGTTACGGCCCACGCGCGTGCGCTCGTCATCCACGTCCGGGTAGCCCGTTTCCGTCACGTAGCGGGCCAGTTTGCCCAGCTTGCCTTTTTCCGCGGCCTTGTCTTGCGTGACGAACAGCAGCCAGCGGCCGTCCGGCGACAGGGTGCTGCCGGAAATCGTGACTTTCTCGCCCAGGTAGATCGGTTCCGGCGCGCGCGTGCTGTCCAGGCGGCGCTCTTCGTGGCGGCGCTCGCGGCTGGCGTCGCGGTATTCCTTCTGGCGCGCCAGGTTGACGATCAGGCGCAGCTGAAGCTCGCGCAGGGCGTCCGCTTCC
Organism: Janthinobacterium sp. ROICE36; assembly: GCF_002869965.1. Classification (GTDB taxonomy): domain Bacteria; phylum Pseudomonadota; class Gammaproteobacteria; order Burkholderiales; family Burkholderiaceae_D; genus Janthinobacterium. Next base: position 28,781 of record NZ_PEBS01000062.1, on the reverse strand, counting down.
GGCTTGGCGTCCGGGTCCTTGGCCGCGCGCAACAGGGCCACGGGGGCGCTCAGGCGGTCAACTCGGCTCCAGCTGAAAAAGTCGGTGCCGCTGCGGTATTGCACGGCGCCGCCATCGGCAGAATATTGCGGATCGCTGATGGCCGTGACGCCGCGCGTGATCTGGATCAAGGCGCCGTTTTTCAGGTCGCGTTCGAACAAATCGCCGTTGCGCAGCAGGATGGCGCGCGTGCCGGCCCGGTTGACGACCATTTGCTGGCCATCGAGGTTGGCCAGTTGCGCATCGTCCACCTTCTTGCCGCTATTCAGTTTGGCGCTGGCGCCTGGCAATTGATAGGTGTCGCGCAAGGGCGAACCGAGGCGCTTTTGCTTGTAATACAGCTGGCCATTCCAGCCCCACCACGCCGCTTCGACGGGCGTGCCGATCCAGTCGGGATCGGCCATCGCCTGATCCAGCGTGATCGGCGTGGGCGCGGTGGTGGTAGGGGCCGCATGGGCGGCGGGCTGCAGAGAGAGCAGCAGCGGCAGCAGGAGCGGCAGCAGGGGAAGAACCAGACGCATCGGGGATCACTTTAATCAAAGGGGATGGTGAAGGTACAGGCTATGAGGCCGGTATTTTAACGGAGGAGTTTCGTACAGGAAATGTCGGAAAGCTAAGCCCGGGGCAGGGCTAGCCAGGCGATAAAGTCATCGAGCGGCATGGGCCGCGCATACAGATAGCCCTGCAATCCGTCGCAATCGTGGGCGACCAGGAAGTCGGCCTGCTCCTGCGTTTCCACGCCTTCGGCCACGACGCGCAAGCCCAGGTGGCGCGCCATGGCCAGTATCGCTTGCACGATGGCCGTGTCGCGCGGCGTGTCGTCGATGAAGCGTTTGTCGATTTTGAGTTCGTACAGTGGCATCGAGGTCAGGTAGGCGAGGCTGGAATAGCCGGTGCCGAAATCGTCGATGGAGAAGCGGATGCCCAGGGCTGCCAGTGCACGCATGCGCGCCAGCGAGGCGTCGCGCTGGTCGATCAGCAAGCCTTCCGTCAATTCCAGGATCAGGGCGCCGGCCGGCGTGCCGTGTTCGGCCAGCGCCGCCTGCACGCGGGCGGCGAAATCGGGCTGGCGGAACTGGGCCGGACTGACGTTCACGGACAGGGCCACGGGTTGGCCAGTCTGCGCCTGCGCCAGCAGGCTGGCGGCGCGGCACGCTTCGCGCAGGGCCCAGTGTCCCAGCCTGACGATCAGCCCCGATTCTTCGGCGATGGGGATGAACACGCCCGGCGCGATGTGCGTGCCGTCCGGCTGCGGCCAGCGCATCAGCATTTCGGCGCCCGTCACCCGCCCATCGCGGTCGACCTGGGGCTGCACGCGCATGCACAATTGGCCCATGTCGAGGGCGCGCGCCAGCGCCCGTTCCAGGGTCAGGCGGCGCTCCACGCCCGCCTGCATGGCCGCTTCAAAGAAGGCGATGCCGTTGCGCCCTTCCGCCTTGGCACGGTACATGGCAATGTCGGCTTCGCGCAGCAGGTCGTGCGCCTGCTGGCCCGCTTTCGGCAGCAAGGTCACGCCGATGCTGGCGCTGCAATGATAGGACTGCCCGCCGATTTCGAAGTCGCGCGCGATGGCGGTGCGGATTTTCTCGGCCACCTGGGCTGCCGCATGGGCGGCGCTGTCCAGGTCATCGGCCAGGTGCGCCAGCAGCACGACGAATTCGTCGCCGCCGATGCGCGCCACCGTGTCGGCCTTGCGCATCTGCTGCGCCAGCCGTTCGCCCGCCAGGCGCAGCAGCGCGTCGCCGGTGGCGTGGCCGCGCGCGTCGTTGATGTGCTTGAAGTGGTCGAGGTCGATGAACATCAGCGCGCTGATTGTTTTGTCGCGTGGCGCGGCGGCCAGTAAATGGGCGATGCGGTCCATCAGCAGGCGCCGGTTGGGCAAGCCCGTCAGCACGTCGTAGAAGGCCAGGCGGTGGATGTCCGCTTCCGACTTCTTGCGTTCGTTGATTTCGCGCTCGACGGCCACCCAGTGCGTCTGCCTGCCGTCCGCATCCGTAAACGGCACCAGTTCGGCCTCGACCCAGTACGCCTTGCCGGCCTTGTTGTAGTTCAGCAACTCCGCCCTGGCCGGCTGGGCGCTGGCCATGGCGGCGGCGATGCGCGCCAGCTCGTCCGTATCGGTGGCGGGGCCTTGCTGGAACAGCAGGCTGCGGCCCAGCACCTCGGCGCGCGCATAGCCGCTGCTGCGCTCGAAGGCGTCGTTGACGAAGATGATGCGCGTGGCCGGCACTGCGCCGGGGCCGGGCGGCGCATCCGCCACGTCGGCCACTTCGGCGATCATCACCATGTCGTTCAGGCGGGCCAGCGCCGTGGCCGTCAAGCGCAGCTCGGCGTTGCGTTGCGACAGGGCCTGGCTGCTGTCTTCCAGGTGGCGCAGCAGGAAGGCGCAGGACAGGGTCAGCACGGCGGCGATAAACAGGAAGTTCAGGGCCACGATCAGCGCGCGCAGCACGGGAGAATCGGGCGTGCCCGGCAGGTGCAGGGCGACGTCGGGATGCAGGCCGAGAAAAAAGATGGTCAGCGAGGTCAGGGCCAGGGTGGACAGGGCTGGCCGCATGCCCAGCAGCAGTGCCGCCAGCACGGGCATGAGCATCATGTAGATCTGGCTGACGGGGCCGATTTTCAGCAGCAAGCCCACGCCCAACAGGTAGGCGACGATGAGGAATTGCCACACTCGCCAGCGGTAGGGCATGGCGCGCAGATGCCAGATGACACCGACCCAGCCGATGGCCAGCAAGTCGAGGACGACGATGGACCAGATCGCTTCGCTCGCGGCCAGCAGCACGCTGGGTATGGCCGTGACGCAGCCAAGCAGCAGCACCACCTGTAACAGGCGGCTAAAGACCTGGCCGCGCCAGTGCGCGAGATCGTTCGACGCCGTCACGCTGCCGTCCTTTCTCCAGAATGCCGTGTAACCGTACTGAGCAGTAGGTTGATTAAATACTACGCGCTATCTTTCCTCATGTCATCTTGATCATTCATCATGATTGCCGGCGTTCAGCGCCGGCGATTCATTCATTGATCCATTGGTAGGGCATGATCACTTTGCTGGCGACGGGCTTGCCATCCAGCGTTTCAGGCTGGAAGGTGCACCGGGCCAGAGCATCGCGGGCCGCCTCGTCGAGGGCAGGATAGCCGCTGGAGCGGATGACTGCCGCTGCGCTGACCTTGCCGTCCGCTTCCACCGTGAAGTGCAAGGTCACTCTGCCTTGTGCGCCGCGCCGTTTCTCGCCCAGGGGCCAGGCTGGCGGGGTGCAGCCGGCCGGCATGCTGGCCGGCACGCGCACGGCAGGTGTCGAAAGGGGCGCGGGCGTGGCCGTGTGACAGCCTGCCAGGAGGATGGCGAGGCAGTTGGTGGCCAGCAGGCTGCCGGCAGAGGAAGGGGACAGGCGATAGGGCAAGAGGGAACTCCAGGCGGTGGGAATAAAAAAAGCCAGCCTTTCGGCTGGCGCTATGGGGTGCAGCGCACAATGGCGCTACGAAGCCGTGCTTATTTCTTGGGCGCGCTCAGGCATTCTTTCATGAAAGCCTTGCGCGCGTCGCCCTTCATGTCCTTGGCGTCGGCATTGCACGCTTTCATTTTGTTTTGCTGCGTCATGGCCGGTGCCGGCTTGGCGCTCAGGCATTCCTTCATGAAGGTTTTGCGCTCATCGCCTTTCTTGCCGGCGGCATCGGCATTGCAGGTGGTCATTTTTGACTGTTGCGCCGTCTTGGCGACAGGGGCCGCTTCCGGTGCGGCGGCAAAGACGGTGCTGGCAAACGCGGCAGCGATGCAGAGGGCGAATAATTGTTTCATGGCAATCCTTGTAGACGCAGGCGATGGAAGGGGACATGCAATCGGCAGTTCACTGCCGATATGCAGAACGTAACTAACTATATGACATTTATCAACAAAATTTCCAATCGAGTGTGTCTTTTTGTTACTGCCAGACGCCAAGTGTCCACCGGCTGCTCCTGGCAGTCATGTTGCGGCAGCAGCGGCCCTGTTTTTTGCTATGCTAGCGTCTTTCCACCGGCCGATGCCGCCGCCTTGGCCGGCGCACCCTCAATACGGAGTAGTTATGGTCTCGTTGCAAGAGCAGTTTTTAAAGGCCGGCCTGGTCGACAAGAAGAAGGTCAAACTGGCCAACCAGGACAAGAGCAAGCAAAAAAAGGACGAGCGCAAGAGCGGCACGCAAAGTGTCGATGAGGTGCGCCTGGCCGCCCTGGAGACGCAGCGCAAGAACGCCGAACGCGCGCGCGAATTGAACGCCCAGCGCGACGCGGCCGTCAACCAGAAAGCCATCGTGGCGCAGATCGCGCAGCTGGTGCAACAGAACCGCCAAAGCAAGGGCAACCACGGCGAGCTGCCGTACAACTTCGCTTTTAATAACAAGATCGAGCGCATCTACGTGACGGCTGCCGTGCAAGCCCACCTGGTGGCGGGCCGTCTGGTGATCGTCTGCCTGGGCGGCGCCGTGGAACTGGTGCCGCGCATCATCGCCGGCAAGATCGCCGAACGCGATCCCGCCATCGTCGTGCGCGTGAAACAGGCTAGCACGGAAGTGGACGAGGACGATCCGTATGCGGCGTTCCAGATTCCTGATGATTTGATGTGGTAAAGCGGATTGCCCGGCGCCAGGTGCGTCGGATGAGGGTAGCGAGCGGGCCGGAAATGGCCCGTTCAGGACGGCGCTTATAGCAGCGCCAGATCCGTTTTTCCCGTAAGATTGTGGCGCCGCCCGAATGTGGCATACTCGATCGAGCGGGCCGTCAGGCCGCCCAGTTGCGGCCGGCTTTTGCTGCCTCCCGCGACACCCTACGTGCGACGTTAGCCAGAGTTATCAACATGCGTATGCGAAAAAAATCTGACGTTCCGACCAGGCTCTGTCAGCAATGCCAGCTGCCGTTTGCATGGCGTAAAAAATGGGAAAAGGTCTGGGCCGAGGTGAAGTACTGTTCAGATCGCTGTCGCCAGGATAGCAAGCGTCAGGCATGAATACCGACCCCGCTGCAAGGTCGGCACAAACGCTTATTTACTGGTTCCGCAATGATTTGCGGCTCGAGGATAATCCGGCCTTGCGCCAAGCCTGCCAACACGCCGGCCATCTGTTATTTGTGTATTGCCATCGCAGCGCATCGGTCGCGACGCCCTGGAATGTGCCGCGCGCAATCGAGCTTGCTCGATCCGGCAGCGCTGCCGTTTCCGTGCGCTGCCTTGCCCGATGTATTCACTAACTTCCGCATACTTGTAGAGCGAGAGCAGGCGGCGCCGTCGGCCCCGCTCGCGCGGCCGACGACGATTCCGCCCTTGCCGCCGGCCTTCGCAGCCCTGGCTGAAACCTCGACAGTGGTGCCGGACGTGCCCCAGGAGGCGCATCTTGCCACCGCACGGTCGTCGTTCCCGTACGCGCTACCTGCTTTTTACGGTGGCCCGAGTGCCGCCGCTGAACATCTGCGGCAGTATTTTTCTGGCGCGCTGGCGCACACTTACAAGTTCTCACGCAATGGCTTGACCGGCGTGGACTACTCCACCAAGTTTTCGCCATGGCTCGCCTGCGGCGCGCTATCCGCGCGCATGGTATTTGCCGCGCTCAGGCAGTTTGAAGCAGTGCACGGCGCCAACGACAGCACTTACTGGATCTGGTTTGAATTGATGTGGCGTGACTATTTCCGCTTTCTGCACCTGCAGCACGGGGTCGCGCTGTACCGGGCGCAAGGCTTGAGCAGCCTGGGTCAGCCCAGTCACGATGCGCATCGATTCGAAGCATGGTGCCAAGCCCGCACCAGTGAACCGCTTGTCAATGCGGGCATGGCCGAGCTCAGTGCCACCGGTTATCTCTCCAACCGGCTGCGTCAAATTGTTGCCAGTTACCTGGTGCACGATCTGGGCTGCGATTGGCGCGCCGGCGCTGCCTGGTTTGAAGCGCAACTGATCGACTACGACGTCTACAGCAATCAGGGTAACTGGCTGTACGTTGCCGGCCGGGGGACCGACCCGCGCAACGGGCGACGGTTCAACCTGCAAAAGCAAATGCGCGACCATGATCCAGAAGGGGCATATCGGCGCCTCTGGGCGACGCAAGGCACGGCGCAGGTCGAGCTGAAGTGAGGGATGTCAACGGGGTGCAGCGCTTGTGCCGGAAATGAACCGGCGCCAAGGACTGCGCACCCCGGAAACGACAACGCCCACTAACATGAGTGGGCGTTGCGTGAACGAATTCTTGGTGGCCCGGGGCGGAATCGAACCACCGACACAAGGATTTTCAATCCTCTGCTCTACCGACTGAGCTACCAGGCCAAGGTGGCGAATTATAGCAGACCAAAACGGGAATGCAAGAGCCGACTGTAATTTTTCCTCGATTTCCTGGGCAGGCATGCCTTTATTTGATACTGAGTCAAATATTATCCCATGTGGCCAGTGTTTTCTCAATAAATCGGGGGCGGCTGGTGTGTCGCTCGGCGGTGCCGTATGCGTCCCGCCTTGCCTCGCTTTGCCTTCATTGAGAGGGAACGCATGCTCGCCGGACGGCCCGGCGCCACGAGGTGATTGATGCAAGGCGATTGATCGGCGCGCGCGTAGGTACGCAGTGGTAGCCTTGCCGCTTAACGCTATGGCCTGCGCAGTATAATTGCCTTATAATTAACTTCTTATCAAACCAGTCAATTCGCATCGCGATGTACACACCGGCGCTAGCCGGTTTTTTTATGTGCGGCGCAGGCGTTGGCTTCAGTGGCGGAACAGGGAAACCGGGATGGCGATGCAATGCATGGCGGTAGAAAATGGGCGCGCGCGGCGCGCCCTGGCGGGCTTGCTGGGGGCGGTGCTGGTTTGGGCCGCAGCGCCGGCACAGGCGGGCGACGAGAATATCGTATCGCTGGCGCGCTTGTGGAGCGCGGCCCGCGCCACGCATCCGGCGCTGGCTGACGACCGCATCGACTGGGACCGCGCGCTGGTGGCGGCCTTGCCCCAACTGCGGGACGAATACGATGAACCCAGCTTGCGGCTTGCCATCGCGACCCTGATGGCGCCGCTGCACGATGAGGCCTTGCGCATCGGAGCAGAGGCGCCGGCGTACGTGCGCTGGCCGGCCGATGGCGATGTGCTGGAATGGCTGCCCGGCGACACGGCGCTGCTGCACCTGCATCCTGGCATGCGGGATGGCGGCCCGCCGCCGCTGCCAGCCAGGGCCAGGCAAGTCATACTTGATTTGCGTCCGCGCAGGGAGCTTTCCCGCGCGCCGTCGCCAGCCATGCTGCATGCCGTGTTGGCGCAGTTGATCGCCGAACCCTTGCTGCTGCCGGCCGAGCGCTATCGCTTTTCCACCGGCCCGCGCCCGAATACTCTCGGGCACTGGGAAGGCATGACGGCGGGTTTCATGCAGATGGAGACGCAACGGCTGCAGCCGGCGCCTGGGGCGCGGGCGCTGCCCATGGTCTTCATTGTCAATGACACGCAGATGGTGCCGCATGCCGTGCTGGCGCTGCAGCGCACCGGCCGCGCGCGCATCGTGGCCGAGGAGGGCGCCTGGCGCAGCCGCGCCGGTCCCGTGCAAACGTTGTCGATAGGCGATGGCTTGCGCGTCGAATTTGCGTCCGGCCAGCTGGCCTGGCCGGACGGCAGCGCCGCCGTGCTGGCCGCCGACCGCACCTTGCGCATGGATCGCGCCACCGGGCCGGCCAGCGCGCCCGTCAAGGCGGCGCTGGCGCTGCTGGCGCAACCATCGACACCGGTGATATCGCCGCCGGCATCTGCTCCGTTGTTTCCGGTGCGCTACGGTGACGAACCGTATCGCGACATGCGCCTGCCCGAGCACGAGTGGCGTATGCTGGCCGCCATCAAGCTGTGGGCCACGCTGGATAACTATTTTCCGGCCAAGCGCCTGATGAGCAGTTCCTGGGATGAGGCCTTGCAGCGCTGCCTGTACAAGATGGCCAAGGTGCAGGATGCGCACGAGTATGGCGTGATCCTGCAGGAGATGGCGGCCAGCCTGGATGACAGCCATGTCGGTGTGGGCAGCCGGGCGCTGGGTGGGAATAGCCGCACGCACGGCATTGGCGTGGTGCTGGCCGCCATCGATGAGGGCATCTTGGTGGCTAACGTGACAGACCCTGCCTTGCTGCGTTCGGGCCTGCTGAAGGTGGGCGACGATATCGTGCAAATCGATGGCGAGTACGTGGGCGCGCGTCTGGCGCGGTTGCGCGCCGCGATGGCCGCTTCGAACGAAGCGGGACGCTGGCGCAAGGCCATGGCCGAGATGTTGACTTTTCTGCCCGGCGCCAGCGTGACCTTGCAGGTCGATGGCGGCGATGGCAAGCGGCGCGAGGTGGTGCTGCAGCCCACGCCGCTGGACGATGCGCTGGCGCCGCGCCACGCGCGCCCGATGATCGCGGTGAACAAGGGCATCGCCTACGTCGATCTGGACCGCTTGCAAGCGGGCGAGGTGGACGCCATGTTTGACAAGATAAAAGGCAGCCGCGCCCTCATACTCGATATGCGTGGCTATCCGCATGGCACGGGCCGCGCCATCGCGGAACGGCTCAATGTCAATGACGCCAGTATCTTTGCCATGAACTACCAGCCGCTGGTGACGGCTCCTGAGGCCAGCTACGGCGTGCAACTGGCGTATCCCGACTTCCTGTTCCCCGCACGCGCTCCTCTGTACCAGGGCAAGGTCGTCATGCAGATCAATGAACACACGCAAAGCCAGGCCGAGCATTTGGCGCTGGCGGTCGAGGCGGCCACTCCCGTCACCTTCATCGGTACGCCCAGCGCGGGCGCGGATGGCGATTTGCGCGAAGTGGTGCTTCCTGGAAAAGTCCATGTCTGGTATTCGGGGCTGGAAGTGCGCCATGCCGACGGGCGCCAGCTGCAAAGAGTGGGTGTGCAGCCCCATATCATGGTCGCGCCCAGCGTGGCCGGCTTGCGCGCGGGGCGCGATGAAGTGCTGGAGCGGGCGCAGGCATTTCTGCGCCAGGATCAAGAATAGTGCAAATCTTTGGCTTTTCGCCGTTTGCGCCGGCGCAAGCTCATGCTGAAACGGAGCCGGTAAACGCTATAATGGCCGCATGAACAGTCCCACTCCCCCCACCATGCGGCGCTTCATGCACAGCCACAGCGACGTTTGCATCGTCGGCAACGGCGCCATCGCGAAAACCACGGCGCTGGCGTTTGCCCAGGCAGGACAAAGCGTCACCCTGTTATCCCCGGTGAGTCCACCCGCCTCCACATCCCCTTCGGCCGCCAAGCCGGTCGAAGCCAGCTGGGATGTGCGCGTGTATGCGCTCAATCACACGGCGCAGGAGTTGCTGTCGTCGCTGAAAGTGTGGGGTGCTTTGGCGGCCGACAGGGTGGCGCCGGTCGACGCCATGCTGGTCAACGGCGACGGCGCGCAGGCGGGCGGACTCGGTTTCGATGCCTACGGCGCCCATGTGGGCACCCTGGCGTGGATCGTCGAAGACCGCAACCTGGGCCAGGCGCTGGACGCCGCCCTGAAGTTCGCGCCAAACGTCAGCGTGTTGCAGGGGCTGGCCAGCCGCCTGGAATGGACGAGCGACTCTGCCATCGTGCACCTTGATGGCGGCGACAGCATCACCTGCGCGCTGGTAGTGGGCGCAGACGGCGCCCAATCGTGGGTGCGCGGCCAGTGCGACATCGGCCTCGATTACCGCTCCTATGGCCAGCGCGGCGTGGTCAGCAACTTCGCCTGCGAAAAGCCGCACCATGGCGCGGCCCACCAGTGGTTCACGGGTAGCGAAGGCATCGTCGCGCTGCTGCCGCTGCCGGGCGATCGCGTTTCGCTGGTCTGGTCGGCGCCCGATGCGCTGGCCGATACCTTGATGACCGAATCGGCCGACACCCTGGCTGCGCGCCTGGCCGTGTATTGCCACGAAAAACTGGGCAAACTGACGCCGTTGCAGCCGGAGCTGGTGCGCGCGTTTCCGCTGACCTTGATGCGCCCGCACGCCATGGTGGCGCCGCGCGTGGCCCTGGTGGGCGATGCCGCCCACGTGGTGCACCCGATGGCCGGCCACGGCATGAACCTGGGCTTTGCCGACGTGGCGCAGCTGGTCAAGACGATCAGCGATCGCGAAGCGCACCGCGGCATCGGCGACGAACGCGTGCTGGCCCGCTACGCGCGCGCGCGCAAGGAAGACGTGCTGCTGATGCAGCTGGCCACCGATGGATTGGCGCGATTATTTGGCGCCGATCTGGAACCGTTGCGCGTGGTTCGCAATTTGGGATTAAACTTGCTGGATAAATTGCCGGCGCTGAAGCGAAAAATGATTGCGCACGCATTGGGACATCAGTAAATATCAGCGAATCTTAAGATATCGCCGGATAATGGTAGCAGTGAAAATTCAAGGTCGCCGCAGCTGGTCTGCGGCGATCGTTTTGTCAAAGAGATAATGACGTCGGGCCAGGGGCTAGTTCAGCCAGGCGTTTCAAGTGGAGAAGTGATAGTGATAACAATGAACAGAAGCATGAGCAAAATCGCCTTGCTGATGGCCTCGGGCCTGATGATGTCGTGCGCCGGCGCAGAAACGCCAACGGAAGCGAGCATCAAAAAGCTGATCGAGCCGCGCCTGGGCGAAGGCGCCAAGGTCGATTCGGTCAAGGAAACCCCGTATGGCGGCTTGTACGAAGTGCGCACGGGCGGCGACATCCTGTACACGGACAAAGCCGCGCAATACCTGTTCGTCGGCCACGTCTTCGATGCCAAGACCTCGCAAGACCTGACCAAGGTGCGCCTGGACGAAGTCAACCGCATCAAGTTCTCCGACCTGCCGCTCGATTCGGCCATGAAATCCGTCAAGGGCAACGGCAAGCGCGTGATCGCCGTGTTCGAAGATCCGAACTGCGGCTATTGCAAGCGCTTCCGCCAGAACGCGCTGAAGGAAATCGACAACGTCACCGTGTACACCTTCATGTACAACATCCTGTCGCCGGACTCCATCGTCAAGTCGCGCAATGTCTGGTGCGCACCTGACCGCAACAAGGCCTGGGATGACTGGATGTTGAACGGCAAGGCACCAGCCACGGTGGCCGCCACTTGCGCCAATCCGCATGAAAAAATCCTGGCCCTGGGCCAACAGTTGCGCGTCTCGGGCACGCCGGCCATCTTCTTTGCCGACGGCAGCCGCATTCCGGGCGCAGTCGATGCGAAGACCTTGGAACAGAAATTCTCGACCATTAAGTAATCCGGGCTGTCGCCAGGAAGGCTGGATGGCGCGCCCTCGCAAGGCGCGCTTTTTTTTGCACTTTTTTCCGCTGTCGTATCATCAAGTGGTATTTGTAGACGCCATAACAATCCAAAAAAGGGGAAGCAGCAGATGATTACCTTGAATATCAACGGACGCGACACGCAGGTCGACGCCGATCCTTCCACGCCCATCCTGTGGGCGCTGCGCGATAACCTGAACATGACGGGCACCAAATTCGGTTGCGGCGCGGCCCTGTGCGGCGCTTGCACTGTGCACCTCGACGGCCAGCCTATCCGCTCCTGCATCACGCCGATTTCTTCGGTGGGCGCACAAAAGATCACCACCATTGAGGCGATGGAAAACGACCAGGTGGGCAAGGCGGTGCAGGCGGCATGGGTGCGCCACGACGTACCGCAATGCGGCTACTGTCAAAGCGGCCAGGTGATGAGCGCCACGGCGCTGCTGCGCAGCAACAAGGCGCCCAGCGATGCCGACATCGACGGCGCCATGAGCGGCAATATCTGCCGCTGCGGCACCTATCAACGGATCCGCGCAGCCATCAAGGACGCGGCCAAGACCCTGGCCTGAGGAGAGCGACATGCGTATCGAATGGTTGAATCAGGAAGCATTGCAGCATGGCGGGGTCACCCTGGGCGCGGCGCTGGCATCGGCGCCGGTTGCGGTGGCCGATGGCGTCTCGCGGCGCGGTTTCATGAAGGCCGGCGCGGTGGCTGGCGGAGGCTTGATGCTGGGCTTTTTCCTGCCGGGCGCAGGCAAGCTGGCGATGGCAGCTGATAGCGCCCCCGTCAAGCCCGTGTATGCACCGAACGCCTTTTTGCACATCGCCCCCGATAACACGGTGACGGTGCAGGTGAACCGGCTGGAATTCGGCCAGGGCGTGCAAACGAGCTTGCCCATGCTGATCGCCGAGGAGCTTGACGCCGACTGGAGCCTGGTGCATGGCGCGCTGGCGCCGGCCGGGGAGCAGTACAAGGATGCCGCTTACGGCATGCAGATGACGGGTGGCTCGGGCAGCATCGCCCATTCGTTTACGCAGTACCGCGAAATCGGCGCCAAGGCGCGCGCCATGCTGGTAGGCGCCGCCGCCGCGCAATGGAAAGTCAGTCCCGACCAGGTGCGCGCCGCGAAAGGCGTGCTGTATGGCCCCGGTGGGCAAAAGGCGACGTATGGCGAACTTGCCGACGCCGCCATGCGCCAGCCCGTACCCGCCAGCGTCAAGCTGAAGGATCCGCGCGACTTTGTCATCATCGGCCAACCCGTGAAACGGCTCGACGCTGCCGCCAAGTCCACGGGAAAACAGCAGTTCGGCATCGACTTCAAGCCGCCTGGCGCGAAAGTGGCCATGGTGGCGCGCGCGCCCGTGTTTGGCGCGAAAGTGGTGAAGTTCGACGCCAGCAAGGCGAAGGCCATCAAGGGTGTGCTGGAGGTGCTGGAAGTGAAGACCGACCGTGGCGGCAGCGGCGTGGCGGTGATTGCCGACGGCTACTGGCCGGCCAAGCAGGGACGTGACGCGCTGGTGATCGAGTGGGATAGCAGCGCCGTGGAAAAGGTCAGCAGCGACCAGCAGCTGGCGGCCTTCAAGGCGCTGGCCAAGACGCCGGGTACGGTGGCGCGCGCATTCGATGTCGCCGCATTGTCCAAGGCGCCGAAAAAAATCGAGGCCGTCTATGAGTTTCCCTATCTGGCACACGCGCCGATGGAGCCGCTCAACTGCGTCGTCGACCTGCAGGCCGACCAATGCACGATGTGGGTGGGCTCGCAATTCCAGACCGGCGACCAGGCGGCCATCGCTGCCACCTCTGGACTGAAACCCGAACAGGTGACCCTGCATACCATGATGGCCGGCGGCGGCTTCGGCCGGCGCGCCGTGCCGTCCTCAGACTACGTGGTCGAAGCCGTCAATGTCGCCAAGGCGTATCGGGCGGCGGGCAAGAGCGGACCATTAAAGCTGATGTGGAGCCGCGAGGACGACATCAAGGGTGGCTACTACCGTCCTTCGCATGTGCACCGCGCGCAGATCGGCCTCGACGCCAAGGGCAAGATACTCGCCTGGGACCATACCATCGTGGGTCAGTCCATCATGGCCGGCACGCCGTTCGAAGCCTTCATGGTGAAAAATGGCGTCGATGGCACCATGGTCGAAGGCATGGGCGAACCGTACACCTTGCCGATGAAGCTGTCCGTGCATACGGCCAAGGCGAACGTGCCCGTACTGTGGTGGCGCTCTGTGGGCTCGACGCATACGGCCTTTGTCATGGAAACCCTGATCGATGAAGCAGCGCATGTGGCAAAGATGGACCCCGTCGCCTACCGCAAGCAGCTGATCGACGCCAAGCACACACGCCACATCGCCGCGCTGGACCTGGCCGTGGCCAAGTCCGGCTATGGCAGGAAGAAGCTGCCGAAAGGGCAGGCCTGGGGCGTGGCCATGCATGAATCGTTCAATTCCGTGGTCGCCTACGTGGTAACGGCGTCGGTGGTGGAGGGCGCGCCCAGGCTGCACCAGGTATGGGCGGGCGTGCATTGCAACTTGGCCGTCAATCCGCTGACGATCGAGGCGCAAGTGCAGGGCGCCGCGCTGATGGCGCTGGGCATGACCATTCCCGGCGCGGCCATCACGCTCAAGGATGGCGTAGTGCAGCAGCAGAACTTTGGCGACTACCCCGTGCCGCGCATGCCCGATATGCCGGTGATCGAGGTACACCTGGTGCCGTCGGGCGACGCGCCCACGGGCATGGGCGAGCCGGGCGTGCCGCCGCTGGCGCCCGCGTTTGCCAATGCGTTGTTTGCTCTGACGGGCAAGCGCCTGCGCAAGCTGCCGTTTGATTTGGCGGCGGCATGACGGCAGTGGTCTTTTGAGTACGGTCGGCATCTTGCTGGCAGCCGGAAGGGGGCGCAGGTTCGACCCTTCCGGCGTACAGAACAAATTATTGCAGCCTTTGATGGAAGGCCCGCATGCGGGCTTGCCGGTAGTGGTGGCGGCGGCCAGGAACATGCTGGCCGCCTTGCCGCGCGTGCTGGCCGTGGTGCGTGCCGACGACACGCAGGTGGCGCGCGTGCTCGGTGCGCTAGGCTGCGAGGTGCGCGTCTGCGATGATGCCGACACGGGCATGGCCGCCTCGCTCACCTGCGCCATCGATTATGTGCGCGGCGCGCCGGGCTGGCTGATCGCCCTGGGCGACATGCCTGGTGTGGAACCGGCTACAATCGCCGCCTTGTCGCAAGCCATAGAAGATGGCGCGCGCATCGCCGTGCCCGTGTTCCAGGGCCGGCGCGGCAATCCTGTCGCGTTCAGTGCCTTTCACTTGCCGCTGCTGCTGGCGCTCGATGGCGACCAGGGCGCGCGCAGCATCGTCAACAGCCATGCGGTATGCGACGTGAGAGTGGACGACAGCGGCATCTTGCGCGATATTGATACACCTGACGATTTGTCGCCGGTGCATGGCGCGCCCGGGCGACTTTAGAACACCCATGCCAGACACGAGGAAAACATGAAAAAAGCTCCAATTAAAAAAAGTATCGCCAAGGCGCCCGCCGCCGGCATCATCTACAGCATCGCCGCCTCCGACCTGGCTGGCCACATGTTCAAAGTCACATTGACGGTCAAGTCGCCGGCCGCCATCGGCCAAATCTTGTCCTTGCCGGCCTGGATCCCGGGCAGCTACATGATCCGCGAATTTTCGCGCAACATCGTCAGCATCCGCGCCGAGGCCGAGGGCAAGGCCGTGGCGCTGACCAAGCTGGACAAGCATTCGTGGCAAGCCGCTCCGTGCAAGGGCGCCTTGACGGTCGAATACGACGTGTATGCGTGGGATTTGTCCGTGCGCACCGCACACCTGGACCAGAATCACGGCTTCTTCAACGGCACCAGCGTGTTTCTGCGCGTACTGGGCCAGGAATCCGATGCGCACGAGGTGCACATCGTGCAGCCGAAGGATGCCGCTTGCAAGACCTGGCGCGTGGCCACCACCTTGCCGGAACTCAAAGCGAAGCGCTATGGCTTTGGCAGCTACCAGGCCGCCAATTACGATGAGTTGATCGACCACCCGATGGAGATGGGCGACTTCGCGCTGGCCACCTTCAAGGCGCATGGCGTGCCGCACGATATCGTTGTCACGGGCAAGGTGCCAAACCTGGACCTGGCCCGTTTATGCCGTGATCTGAAGGCGATCTGCGAAACGCAGATCGCCTTCTTCGAGCCGAAGACAAAAAAGGCGCCGATGGACCGCTATGTGTTCATGACCATGGCCGTCGGCGACGGTTACGGCGGCCTCGAACACCGTGCTTCGACGGCGCTGATCTGCGCCCGCGCCGACTTGCCGACGACGGCGTCGGACAGCACGGAGATCGGCGACGGCTACCTGAAATTCCTCGGCCTGTGCAGCCATGAGTACTTCCACACCTGGAACGTCAAGCGCATCAAGCCGGCCGCTTTTGCGCCGTACAAGCTGCAGGCGGAAAGCTATTCGCCGCTGCTGTGGCTATTCGAGGGCTTCACCAGCTATTACGACGACCTGATGCTGGTGCGCGCCGGCCTGATCGACGAGGCAGCCTATTTCAAGCTGCTGGGCAAGACCGTCAACAGCGTGCTGCGCGGCAGCGGTCGCAGCAAGCAAAGCGTGGCCGATTCCAGCTTCGACGCCTGGGGCAAGTACTATCGCCAGGATGAAAACGCGCCGAACGCCATCGTCAGCTATTACACCAAGGGTTCGCTGATCGCGCTGGCTTTCGACCTGACGATCCGCAGCAAGACGGATGGCGAGCAATCGCTGGACGACGTGATGCAGGCGCTGTGGCAGCGCTATGGCCGCGATTTCTACAAGGGCAAGGGAGAAGGCAAAGGCCGTGGCGTGACGCCGGCCGAAGTCGAAGCCCTGTTCGATGAGATTTCCGGCACGCGCATGAAGCCGTTCTTCGAGCGCTACATCCGCGGCACGGACGATGTGCCACTGGCGCGCTTGCTGGCGCCGTTCGGCGTGAAATACAGCGACTCGCGCAAGGCGGAAAAGCCCAGCCTGGACGTCAATCTGGGCCGCGACGGCAACGATGCCAGACTGGCGCAGGTGCACCAGGGCGGCGCCGCCCATGTGGCTGGCCTGTCGGCGGGCGACGTGCTGGTGGCGGTCGATGGCTTGCGCGTGACCGGCACCAACCTCGACACCTTGCTGGCCCGTTATGCCGTCGGCGCCAGGGTGGCCATCCACGCCTTCCGCCGCGACGAGCTGATGACGTTTGCCACCGTATTGCAGGGTGACCGCGTGCCGGGTGTCAGCTTGAGCTTGCTGCCGGCACCACAGAAAGCCACGGGACTGAAGCGTCCTAGCGCGGCATGATGATCATGCGTTAAGTTCGAAAACCGGCCGTTTATGGCCGGTTTTTCATTTCAAGATGCCACTTCTTGAATGCAACTAATCCGCCAATATTGGCGCTGTGCCATCATATTTACCGCAAATGAACTAATTTTCCTTCAACTAAACTAAAATTGCCGAACTGTCTCTTTTAGATCTCGCCTAACGTGCAAACCCTCGATCCACGAACGATCATGTTGATGACGACCCTGATGTGCGGGGCGATGAGCATCGTCATGTTCTCCGTGTATCGTAGTTTTCGGCGCGAGGTGCATGGCCTGGGACATTGGGCGGCCGGTTTGCTGTTGCTGGTGTGCGCATCCCTGCTGTTCGCTACCCGCGAGGTGCTGCCGCAGGCATTTTCCATGATCGCGGCCAATGCGGCGCTGGTGGCCGGCATCGGCCTGTCGATGCTGGGCACTGAGAAATTCTATGGCCGGGCGACGAGTCGCCGCGCCTATCTGCTGATACTTGTTCTGGCCATCGCTGGCAGCAGCTGGTGGCTGCTGGTGCGCCCCGATTTCTCGGCGCGCGTGGCGCTCTTCTCCCTGCTGGTCTTCCTGTTTTATGCGCGGCAGGTGCAGCTGGTATGGCGCTACGGCGAGCGCCATTTTTCTAGTTTTTTCTTTGGTGCGCTGATGCTGCTGCAAGCTGTCGTGGTGCTGGCGCGCGGGGTGTCGGCGTTGCTGCATGGCGGCGCCAGTGTGACCCTGGCGGTGGCCGCCACGCCGGCCGGCATCTATCTGGCAGTCGCCAATTTCATGGCGCTTCTGCTGACGGTAGGCTTCATGACGGTGGCGACGCGACGCCTGCAGCAGATACTGGAGCGCCGTTCGACCCACGATCCGTTGACGCAGGTGTTGAACCGGCGCGGCTTTGGCGATGCCTATGCGCGCGAGATAGGCAATCTGCGCCGCCGCCGTTTGCCGCTGACACTGCTCAGCATCGACCTCGATTACTTCAAAGCGATCAATGACCGCTATGGTCACGCGGTGGGTGACCAGGTGCTGGCGCATGTGGCCACCATCATCGATGGCGCCCTGCGCGAATCGGATTGCGTGGCGCGTTTCGGCGGCGAGGAGTTCGTCGTGCTGATGCCGGACATCTCTGCGCAAAGTGCGTTGGGCGTGGCCGAACGCATTCGCGCCTTGCTGCGCGAGTCCAGTCATGCGGGGCTGCCTTCGTGCACGGTCAGCATAGGCGTCGCTTGCCAGGCATCGGTGCTGGAGGGGCTGGATGAATTGCTGTCGCGCGCCGATGCCGCCCTGTACCTGGCCAAGGAGCGGGGACGCGACCGCATCGAACTCGATGCTTGCGCGTTTATTGCGGACCTGACAATGTCCGCAGCTGGAATCGATACTGCTCGTTGAACAAAAAGGTTTCGGAAAAATCGAAGGTTCTGGCGTGGCGGTGCATCAGGTGTGCCGCGGGCGGAAAGAGTTCTTGCACGCGCCGCACGGCTGCCAGCGCGGCAGCCGATGCTTCGCTGTCGCGTGAACGGTGCACGCGCACGCTTTTCAGCTCGCCGTCGGGGCCAACGCTCAGGTCGAGCACGACGATGGCCGGCAACAGGGGCGGCAGGCGCCCGTTGAATGTATATGCGCCGTTGGCCGCCATGATCTGCTGCGCCGCCAGCGACTTGTAGGCGTCGATGTTGGCAGCAAGCTGTATCGCGGCCGGCGTGCGAGGGGGCGTGCGCTCCACTGGAGGGGAGGCAGTCTGGCAAGCCGACAGCAGGACAGTGGCGGCAAGGATGGTGATCGCATCTCTCATGGCTGCCAGCCTACCATGGTTTAACTGAACAGGCGCTCCAGTTCCACGCCGGGGTCTGGCGCGCGCATGAACGCTTCGCCCACCAGGAAGCTGTGGATGCGCGCATCGCGCATGCGTTTCACGTCGGCCGTGCTGTGGATGCCCGATTCCGTGATGATCAATTTGTCTTGCGGGATGCGCGGCAAGAGATTAATCGTGGTGTCGAGCGAGGTCTCGAACGTGCGCAGGTTGCGGTTGTTGATGCCGATCAGCGCGCTCTTGAGCTTGAGTGCCGCGTCGAGTTCTTCGCCGTCGTGGCTTTCGATCAGCACGTCCATGCCCAGTTCGTGGGCGCACGCCTCCATGTCGGCCATCAGGCCGTGGTCGAGCGCGGCGACGATCAACAGGATGCAGTCGGCGCCCATGGCGCGCGCTTCATAGATCTGGTACATGTCGACCATGAAATCCTTGCGCAGCACAGGGATGGCGCAGGCGGCGCGCGCCTGCTGCAGATATGCCACGCAGCCCTGGAAGAACTGCTCGTCCGTCAGCACGGACAGGCAAGCCGCGCCATGCGCTGCATAGCTGGCGGCGATGTTAAACGGGCGGAAGTCGGCGCGGATCACGCCTTTCGATGGCGACGCCTTTTTTACTTCGGCGATGATGCCGGGTTTGCCGGCGGCGATATGCTGGCGCAGGCTTGCCTCGAAGCCGCGCAGGCCGGCGCGCAGGGCGTTGTCGCTTTCCACGTCGTTGCGCAGGCTGGCCAGGCTGCGGTGGGCTTTGGCCTTCGCCACTTCATCGGCCTTCACGGCCAGGATTTTATCGAGTATGTCGGACATGATGGTCGCTATTCTATAAAGGAGGGCGGGGGAGCTTACGCTTGCGCCGGGGTGCCCAGCTGCTGCGTCACCTGCACGAATTGGTCGAGTTTCGCTATGGCGGCGCCCGAGCTGACGGCGGCGCGCGCGCGCGCCAGGCCGTCTTCGATCGAGCTGGCCACGCCGGCCGCGTACAGCGCCGTGCCCGCGTTCAAGGCGACGATGTCCGCTGCCGCACCGGGCTCGCCGCGCAGCGCTTCCATCATCTTGGCCTTCGACTCGATGGAGTTGGCCACTTTCAGGTTGCGGCTGGCGATCATCGACATGCCGAAATCTTCTGGATGGATTTCATATTCTCGGATTTCGCCGTTGATCAGTTCACCGACCATGGTGGCCGCACCCAGCGATACCTCATCCATATTGTCACGGCCATACACGACGATGGCATGCTGCGCGCCCAGGCGCTGCAGCACGCGTACCTGGATGCCGACCAGGTCGGCGTGGAACACGCCCATCAGGATGTTTGGCGCGCCTGCGGGATTGGTCAGCGGCCCCAGGATATTGAAGATCGTGCGCACGCCCAGTTCCTTGCGCACGGGCGCCGCATGCTTCATCGCCGCATGGTGGTTCGGTGCGTACATGAAACCGATGCCCGTCTGCGCGATCGACTGGGCGATCTGCTCTGGCTGCAGGTTGATGTTGACGCCCAGGGAGTCCAGCACGTCGGCGCTGCCGGACGAGGAAGACACACTGCGCCCGCCATGCTTGGCCACGCGCGCGCCGGCTGCTGCCGCCACGAACATCGAGGCGGTGGAGATATTAAAAGTGTGCGCGCCGTCGCCGCCCGTGCCGACGATGTCGAGCAGGTTGGTGGTGTCGGCCATGGGCACCTTGGTGGAAAACTCGCGCATTACTTGCGCGGCGGCGGCGATTTCGCCGATGGTTTCCTTTTTTACGCGCAAGCCCATGGTCAGCGCCGCGATCATGGTGGGCGACATTTCGCCGGACATGATCTGGCGGAACAGGTACAGCATTTCGTCGTGAAAGATTTCGCGGTGTTCGATGCAGCGCAACAGGGCTTCTTGTGGGGTGATCGGCATGATGCTTCCTTCTTCAATGATGGCGCAGGAGGACACTGATGGCACGCCGTGGCGTGCGCAGGGAATCAGCGCTCGAGAAAGTTCTTCAGCAGGGCGTGGCCGTGCTCCGAGAGGATCGATTCGGGGTGGAACTGCACGCCCTCGATATCGTATTCCCGGTGGCGCACGCCCATGATTTCGCCGTCGTCCGTCCACGCCGTCACTTCCAGGCAGGAAGGCAGCGAGGCGCGTTCGATCGCCAAAGAGTGGTAGCGGATCACTGTGAAGGGGCTGGGGAGGTCCTTGAATACGCCCACGCCCGTATGCGCGATGAGGGAAGTCTTGCCATGCATGACCTGCTTGGCGCGGATGACCTTGCCGCCAAACGCCTCGCCGATGGCCTGGTGGCCCAGGCACACGCCCAGTATCGGCTTCTTGCCGGCAAAGTGTTTCAGCACTTCCACCGATATGCCCGCCTGCGCTGGTGCTTTCGGGCCGGGCGAGATGCAGATGCGGTCCGGGTTCAGCGCTTCGATCTGTTCGATCGTGATTTCATCGTTGCGGTAGACCCGCACGTCTTCACCCAGTTCGCCGAAATACTGCACGATGTTGTAGGTGAAGGAGTCATAGTTGTCGATCATCAGCAGCATCTTAAAACTCCCCATCCAGGCCATCTTGCACTTGTTCGGCAGCGCGCAGTACGGCGCGCGCCTTGTTTTCGGTTTCCTGCCATTCCATTTCGGGGATCGAGTCTGCCACGATGCCGGCCGCAGCCTGGACATACAGCATGCCGTCCTTGATCACGCCCGTGCGGATGGCAATCGCCACATCCATTTCGCCGCCAAACGACAGGTAGCCGCAGGCGCCGCCATAGATGCCGCGCTTGGTGATTTCCAGCTCGTCGATCACTTCCATGGCGCGCACTTTTGGCGCGCCCGTCAGGGTGCCGGCGGGGAAGGTGGCGCGCAGCACGTCCAGGTTCGACAAGCCGTCTTTCAAGCTGCCTTCCACGTTCGAGACAATGTGCTGCACGTGCGAATATTTTTCGATGACCATGCGGTCGGTGACTTGCACGCTGCCCGTTTCGGCGATGCGACCGATGTCGTTGCGGGCCAGGTCGATCAGCATCACGTGCTCGGCGATCTCTTTCGGGTCGGCCAGCAGCTCGGCCGACAGTTCGGCGTCGCGTTCAGGCGTGGCGCCGCGTGGCCGGGTGCCGGCGATGGGGCGCAAGGTGACTTTCTTGCCGCCATCCGCCAGCTTCTCGTTGCGCACTAAAATCTCGGGCGAGGCACCGATGATCTGCATGTCGCCGAAATTATAGAAGTACATGTAGGGCGAGGGATTGAGCGAACGCAGGGCACGGTACAGGGTCAGCGGCGAATCGACGTAAGGCTTGCGGATGCGCTGGCCGATCTGCACTTGCATCAGGTCGCCGGCCATCACGTATTCATGCGCCTTGGCGACCGCTTTCAGATAGTCTTCCTTGGAAAAGTCGCGGATGGTTTCCGTGCGTACGGAGGCGCTGGTGACCGGCGCATCGACCCCGCGGCGCAGCATCATGCGCAAGTCCTTCAGGCGCTGGCGCGCTTTCGAGAACGACTCGGGCTGTGTGGTGTCTGCATACACGATCAGGTACAGCTTGCCGGACAGGTTGTCGATGACGGCCAGTTCCTCCGTTACCATCAACTGGATGTCGGGCAGGTTCAAGTCGTCTTTCGGTGCGCCACCGGCCAGCTTTTTCTCGATGTGGCGCACGGTGTCGTAGCCGAAGTAACCGGCCAGACCGCCGCAAAAGCGCGGCATGCCGGGGCGCAGGGCCACCTTGAAGCGCGACTGGTACTGTTCGATGAAGTCGAGCGGATTGCCTTCATGCTCTTCGATCACGACGCCGTTCCTGACGATTTCCGTGCGCTTGCCATGGCTGCGCAAGACGGTGTTGGCGGGCAAGCCGATGAAGGAATAGCGGCCGAAGCGTTCGCCGCCGACGACGGATTCGAGCAAGAAAGTGTTCTTGCCGCCTTGTTGGGTCTGCGCCAGTTTCAGGTACAGCGTGAGCGGGGTTTCCAGGTCGGCAAAAGCCTCCGCGATCAAAGGGATGCGGTTGTAGCCTTGCTGGGCCAGCGATTTGAATTCGAGTTCGGTCATGTATCTCTCCATGCCGTCAGGGTACGCGTGTGCGTCGTGCCTACAAAGCACAGACCCTGCGGTGGGTTATCAAAAAACCTGCCGGCGCGCGCGCGCAGCCGACAGCAATCTTACACGGCTCGGCCTTAGGCCTGCCAGGATTGCCAGCGTCGCCAAAGCCAGGCCTCAATCGAGCCGGTTTGGGTGACATTGTGTTTTTTGATGAGAAACGTGTTCACGATATGGTGTTGGGCTTGGTCAGTATGCTGGTCTGTTGTGCATGCTAATAAAATCGGCCGCTTCGAGCAGCGTATTTACTATACCATCGGAATCGGTGTCGTGTATAGAGTGTCCGTGGTTGTAACCATACGGTACGGTCAAGACGGGGCAAGCCGCAGCCCGTGCCGCTTGCGCGTCATTCGAAGAGTCGCCGATGGCCACCACTTTGGCGGGCGCCATGCCGAAGTCTGCACACACTTGCAGCAGCGGCATGGGGTGCGGTTTTTTCTTCGGCAGCGAATCGCCGCCGTAGACGATCTCGAAATACTGTGCCAGGTTTTTCTGCTTCAGCAGGGGCAGGGCGAAGGCGATCGGCTTGTTGGTGACGCAGGCCAGGCGCAAGCCCGCCGCCTTCATTGCCGCCAGTCCTGCTTCCACATCGGGGTAGAGGGTGCTGAACTGGCCATTGATGGCCAGGTAGTGGCGCTGGTAGGCCTCCATCGCCGTGTCAAAACGCTGTTCCACGCCGGCGGTATCGAAGTCGAGTGCCAGCACGGCGCGGATCAGATTTTCCGAGCCCTTGCCCACCATCAGCTTGATGGCCTCGGCGCTGATGGGCGCCAGATCCAATTCGGCGCGCATGCCATTGATGGCGACATGAAAATCGGGCACGGTGTCGAGCATCGTGCCATCGAGATCGATGATGGCGGCGCGCACGCCGGCCAGTACATGGTCTTTCACCGTGCCCGCTTGCATCAGGCGCCTTTTACCGTTGCCAGCTCGGCGCGCATGGCGTCGATGACGGCCTTGTAATCCGGCTTGCCGAAGATGGCCGAGCCTGCGACGAAGGTGTCGGCGCCGGCGGCAGCGGCGGCGGCGATATTGTCGATCTTGATGCCGCCATCGACTTCCAGCATGATGTCACGGCCCGATTCGTCGATCATGCGGCGCGCTTCGGCGATTTTCTTGAGCGTATGCGGGATGAAGGACTGGCCGCCAAAACCCGGATTGACCGACATGATCAGGATAATGTCGATCTTGTCCATCACGTGTTCCAGGAAGTGCAGCGGCGTGCCCGGGTTGAAAACCAGGCCCGATTTGCAGCCATTGTCGCGGATCAGCTGCAGCGAACGGTCGATGTGTTGCGACGCTTCCGGGTGGAAGGTGATGATGTTCGCGCCGGCCTTGGCGAAATCCGGGATAATGCGATCGACAGGCTTGACCATCAGGTGCACATCGATGGGCACTTGCACGTGCGGGCGTATCGCTTCGCACACCAGCGGGCCGATGGTCAGGTTCGGCACATAATGGTTATCCATCACGTCGAAGTGGATGATGTCGGCGCCGGCGGTCACGACGTTGCGCACTTCCTCGCCCAGGCGGGCAAAGTCGGCGGACAGGATGCTGGGAGCGATACGGAATGTTGTCATGGTGGCTAAGGGCTAAGAGTAGAAAATGCGAAGATGCGCTATTTTACGCTTGACGCCGTTACCATGCCTTACTGGAACGCAGAATACATGGCGCGCGGTGGCCAATGCAGCGCGCGCGACACACAATATACGACTGGCAATGTCTGAATAGGAATGACGATGGCGACTTATGAATTTACGGTAACGGTCAAGACACAATATCTGCCCGAACAATCGGCACCGGACCAGGGGCGGCACGTGTTCAGCTACACGATACGCGTCGTCAACACGGGCACGGCTGGCGCGCAACTGATTTCGCGCCACTGGGTCATCACGGATGCGAACAACAAGGTGGAAGAGGTGCGGGGCCTGGGCGCTGTTGGCCACCAGCCGCTGCTGCAGCCGGGCGAGCAGTTCGAATACACGAGCGGCACCATGCTGGGCACGCCGCAAGGTTCGATGCACGGCGAATACTTTTGCGTGGCCGAAGATGGCCATCAGTTCGAAGCGCCGATTCCCGAGTTTGTGCTGTCGGTGCCGCGCACCCTGCATTAACGAGAAACAGGGGGCGTGCGCCCCTTATTTCAGTTTTTCGGTGCTGTCCTGTTCTTCGCCGAGCTGCTTGCGCGCCGGTGGCGCGGGTTTTTTACCCGAATACATGGTCCACCAGACTATAAATGCCAGCAAGAAGAACGCCACCAGCGCCTCTATCATCAAGATCCACATACGCACCCCTATGTTATTTACCCGCAGCTTAGTATTTACCCGTCATCTCTTTACACTCGGTAGTCTACCCGTTTCAATCGGCGCCGTCGCGCTTGCGCTTTCCGCCTGTACCACGCCGCCGGCAGAACCGGTCAGCGCGACTGGCAAGGCGCCCGCGATTGCGCCGACCGTCGTCAAGCCAGTGCCAGCCAAGCCAGCCGACGCCAAGGATACGATTGATGCAGCGTCGGCCCCCACCTTCGTGCCCGTCAAGTTTGCCGCCCTGCCTGGCTGGGCCCGCGATGACATGCGCGCCGCCTGGCCAGCCTTCATGGCTTCATGCGGCGTGCTGGTCAAGCGGCCGGACTGGAAGGAGTCGTGCACGATTGCGCGCCAGGTAAATGCCGACAGCGACAAGGCCATCCGCCTGTTCTTCGAGACCTTCTTTGTGCCAAATCAAGTGGTGGCTGCCGATGGCGCCAATACTGGTTTGGTGACCGGTTATTACGAGCCGCTGCTGCATGGCGCGCGCAAGCGGGGCGGTCCATACCAGACGCCGCTGTACAAGGTGCCAGACGATCTCGTGTCCGTCGACCTGGCCGGCGTGTATCCGGAGCTGAAGAACATGCGTTTACGGGGCAAGCTGGTAGGCAAGAAGGTGATACCGTATGCGACCCGCGCCGACATCGAGCGCGCCACGTCCGTCACGGGCAAGGAGTTGCTGTGGGTGGATGACGAAGTCGAGGCGTTCTTCCTGCAAGTGCAGGGATCCGGGCGCGTGCAACTGACCGATACGCAGGAAACCGTGCGCGTGGCGTACGCGGATCAAAACGGCCATCCCTACAAGTCGATTGGCCGCTATCTGGTCGACAAGGGCGAGCTGACCCTGAGTCAGGCGTCCGCGCAGGGCATCAAGGCGTGGATCGCCGGCCACCCCACGCGCAAGGATGAATTGTTCAACGCCAATCCCAGCTATGTCTTCTTCAAGGAAGAGCGCCTGCCCGATCCGAAAGTGGGGCCCAAGGGTGCGCTGGGCGTGCCCTTGACGCCGCAGCGCTCGGTGGCCATCGATTCGCGCTTCTTGCCGCTGGGTGCGCCCGTGTTCCTGTCCACCACGCAAGCCAATAGCGAGATTCCCATGCAGCGCCTGGTGATGGCGCAGGATACGGGCGGCGCCATTCGCGGCCCCATCCGGGTCGATTACTTCTTTGGTTTCGGTGCGGAAGCGGCCGAGAATGCGGGCCGCATGAAGCAGAGCGGCGCCGTGTGGGTATTGCTGCCGAAGCAGGCGCCGGCGCGCTGAGTTTCTCGCGGCGCCGGGCGGGGATGCGCTAGCGCAAGACCATGACTGGCAGCTGGGTATGCGCCAGTACTTTTTGCGTTTCGCTGCCCACGAACAGCTTGTTCAAGCCTTTGCGGCCATGCGAGGCCATCAGGATGATGTCGCAATGGTAGGTTTGCGCCGCATTGACGATTTCCTCGTGTGGGCTGGGCGAGACGGCGACCACGCCTTCGAAGGGCACGCCGACGGCGCGCGCCGCTGCGCCGATCTTGTCGACGGCGCGTTGCGATGCTTCCTGCATTTGTTGCTCGTACAAACCGGCGTCGAGCACGATGCCGCCATCGGCCATCGGCGAGAACGGGAAGGGCTGCACCACGCTGAGGGCGACCAGCCTGGCCTTGTTCAATTGAGCGAAGGCGAGCGCCGTCTCGGCCGCTTTGTCGGACAGCGGCGAGCCGTCGGTGGGAAATAAGATGGTGTTAAACATGACGTGCTCCTAGAGTGATGTAAGACAGCTTATGGATTTACATCAATTAAAACCTTGATGTAAATCAAACCTCACAGGCTTTGGCATGATTAATGTCGCCAAGGCAATCTTTTGGAAGTGTATGCCCGTTCATCGCTTCAGGTGCGCACGCTACGCAGCGGCGTGCCCCACACCATGGCGACGGTCAACAAGATACTGCCCGCCGCGATGCAGGCCAGGCCATTGCGCACGCCAAAGTGTTCCGCTACCCAGCCGGCGGCCAGCGCGCCCAGCGGCGCCGTCGCCACCGTCAGGAAGCGCATGGTCGAGGTCATGCGGCCCAGCATTTGCGTCATGCTCAGCACGCCAGGGCTCATGCCCAGGTCGCGCGTGGCGAACAGCAC
Organism: Janthinobacterium sp. ROICE36; assembly: GCF_002869965.1. Classification (GTDB taxonomy): domain Bacteria; phylum Pseudomonadota; class Gammaproteobacteria; order Burkholderiales; family Burkholderiaceae_D; genus Janthinobacterium. The sequence goes on along the minus strand of NZ_PEBS01000062.1, from coordinate 1,925 downwards.
CGTCAAGGCCATGCTGGCGTAAAACAGGAAGTGCCAGATGCCGGCGCCCCAGGCCAGCGCACGCAGCAGCGGTTCACGCCAGACAAACAGCAAGCCGTCGGCGATGTCGCGCAGGGCGTGCTTGTCGGACGGTGCAGGCCGCGGGTCGCGCACGCTCATGGCACGCAAATTAATGACCGACACCAGATAACCGCAAGCCGTGCACAGGATGGCGACGGGCGCCGACAAGACTTGCACCAGCACGCCGGCCAGGCCGGGGCCGATCAGGCGCGAAGCCGATTCGGTGGCGGCAAATTGTGATTGTGCATCAATCAAGCCGTCGCGGCCCACCAAAAAGGTCAGGAAAACCTGTTCGGCGCCGCCGCCCACGACGAAGCCCGTGCCGAAAATGAATCCCACTACATATAGCCACGGCATCGACAGCACGCCGCACCAGTAGGCGACGACGACACTGGCCAACGCCAGGCCCGACATGCTTTCACTGAAGTCGCATGCAGCAAGAGTACCGCACACAGGGGCAGGGCCAGCGAGGTGATCTGGGCGCCGAAGCAATTGAGGCCGTTGCTGAACCACAGGCGGCGAAAATTGACGCTGGCGGCGCTGCCGTCGCCGCGCAGGTGGCGGGCGCAATACTGGAAGAAGGAAGGAAAAATACGCTGCTCGATAAAGGTGATAGCCTCACAATAATGGCAGCGCACTTGCCGCACCGCTGCCGTTAGCCGCTACAATCGTCGCTACCGTTCATCGAGAGGAGGCACTATGCAATATGAAGACCTGATCATCGATATCCAGGACAAAGTGGCGGTCATCCGCCTGAACCGCCCTAAGGCGCTCAACGCATTGAACGACAATATGATGAATGAGCTGGGCGACGCCGTGCTGAAGTTCGACGCGGACGAGAATATCGGCTGTATCGTGCTCACGGGCAGCGAAAAAGCGTTTGCCGCCGGTGCCGATATCGCCGCCATGGCCGATTACACCTACCCGGACACCTTCACCCAGGGTTACATCAGCCGCAACTGGGAGCATATCTTGCGCGTGCGCAAACCCGTAGTGGGCGCCGTAGCCGGTTACGCACTCGGTGGCGGTTGCGAACTGGCCATGATGTGCGATTTCCTGATCGCTGCCGACAGCGCCAAATTTGGCCAGCCAGAAATCAAGGTCGGTGTCACACCAGGCGCAGGCGGTACGCAGCGCCTGCCGCGCGCCATTGGCAAGGCCAAGGCCATGGACCTGTTGCTGACGGCACGTACCATCGACGCGCATGAAGCTGAGCGCATCGGCCTGGTGTCGCGCGTAGTGCCGGCCGATAAATTGCTGGAAGAAACCCTGGCCGCCGCCAAGACCATCGCCGCCATGCCGACCTCGGTGGCCATGATGATCAAGGATTGCGTCAACCGCGCCTTCGAAACCACCTTGACCGATGGCGTCGCCTATGAGCGCCGTTTGTTCCAGGCCGCTTTCGGCACGCCTGCTCAAAAAGAAGGCATGCACGCTTTCCTTGAAAAACGCTTGCCAAACTTCGACGGTCTTTGATATGATTCGCCTCCCCGATGAGACGCACTAGTTTGCGGCACAAAAGGGACAGCCTTCAGGGGCTGGGTAGTAGAAAAGAAGGTTGACGAAATAGCCGAAACGCTTCATACTCTTCCTTCTTCGCAGCTGACAAACACAACGCTTTGTCGATAGCGCGAGAGCAGTAAATAAGCAGCACCGAATACCGTTCTTTAACAATTAACAGTCGATAAGTGTGGGCATTTGATGTAAGTGCAGCAGCGATCTTCGGATTGCTGTAAAGCTTAAAATATCAAATGTTCACAAGAAATAATGAAATAGGATACTTCTTCGGAAGTAGCCTGTCAGTTTTTTGAGTGAGCAAATCTTTTGCAATGCAAAAGATTTGGATGGTAGTGATACTGTCCGAC
>NZ_PEBS01000061.1 GCF_002869965.1 Janthinobacterium sp. ROICE36 | reverse complement strand
AATATATTATGGCCCATAATCAGAATCCGAAGCCGTTTGTATGGACCGCCAAGGCTAACGACATCCTGCAAAAAGTGATCCGTGCCAATCGGAGGCTTAGTTCAAAGAATAACGAAGCACTACACTAACATGTATGCAGGAAGCCTGCAGGACAGGCAGGCTTACTTCTGGCAGTCGATCACTTTAAAATCTTTCGAATAACAGATGCGCAACTCGCCCGAGTGCTTTTCATAGCCGAGCCAGCGCCCCTTCAGTTGCGGGTTGTGCTGCTTCATCCACTGGAACAGCGCGTTTTTCGGCATGGTGCTATCCGGCAACTTCAAGGCCTGGAACAATTCGCGCTCCTTCTCGAAATATTCCCTGGCCGTACCGAAATCGCAGGCGCCATGCTTTTCCCATTCGCCCTGCAACAAGGCTACGCCGGGCTGCATGCACATATAGGGCAGGATATCGGACGGCGCCAGCTTCGGCAGATTGCCCTTGCAATAGCGTGGGTGCAAGTCCGTCTTGCGCGGCGGTGTCACGGAAATATCTTCGCACGTGGCGGGATTGGCCGATTGCGCCCAGAGTCCATGCACGACCCAGCCGAAGTGATTGCTCTCGGCGCACTGGAAAGCGGCTTTTTTTGACACTGCGCCGCGGCGGCGCTGGCTGTCGCAAAAGCCTGGCGACCACGACAGCGCCAGCATGAAGTAATCGGTGGGTACATTGGTGCTTTGCTTGTAGCAAGTGTTTTTCTCGTCCGACGGCTTGACGTCGTAATCGACGTAGCTGACATTGCGGGGAATGGCGCAGGTGGCGTCGACCGCGTGGACGGCGCCAGCCGACAGGCTGAGGAAACCGGCGGCCAGCACCGGCAAGACATTTCGCAATTGCATCAGGTTTCCCTTTCAAGATATAAAAACGCCGGCAACACGGTGCCGGCGATGTATCAATCACACAAGCTGATCAACAGACCTTGTGCATCCAGCCGTGCGTGTCCGGTGCCGTGCCATGCTGCAAGCCCAGCAGCGCTTCGCGCAGGGCCAGGGTGACGGCGCCGTTTTCATTGTTGTTAATGGTCATTTCAAAGCCGTTGGCCTTGGCCACGCCCACGGGCGTGATGACGGCAGCCGTGCCGCAGGCGAACACTTCCGTCATGCGACCCGAGGCGATGTCGTCGCGCCATTGCTGGACGGACAATTTACGCTCTTGCGTCGCATAACCGAGGTCTTTCGCCATTTCCAGCAGGCTGCGGCGGGTGATGCCTGGCAACAAAGTGCCCGTCAGTTCCGGCGTCACGACGGTGACCTTTTCGCCCTCCTGGTAGACGAAGAACAAGTTCATGCCACCCATTTCTTCGATGAATTCACGCTGCACGGCATCGAGCCATACCACCTGGTCACAGCCCTTTTCCTGTGCTTGCGACTGTGCCATCAGGCTGGCCGCGTAGTTGCCCGCGCACTTGGCTTCACCCGTGCCGCCCGGCGCCGAGCGCACGTAGTCTTCGCTGATCCACACGGTGACGGGCTTCACGCCCTTCGGGAAATAGGCGCCGGCAGGCGAGGCGAACAGCACGAACAGATATTCTTCCGACGGACGCACACCCAGGTAAGGGTCGGTGGCGATCATCAGCGGACGCATGTACAGGCTCTCGCCCGTGTTCTTCGGCACCCAGTTGCGGTCTTGCGCAATCAGCGCATCGCCCGCTTCCAGGAACAGCTCGACGGGGATGGCCGGCATGGCCAGGCGCGCGGCGCTGCGGTTAAAACGCTGGGCATTTTGTTCTGGACGAAAAGTCTTGATACTGCCATCGGGCTGGGCAAACGCTTTATAGCCTTCGAAGATAGCCTGGCCATAGTGCAAGGACGAAGCGGACGGGTCCAGCATCAAAGGGCCGTAGGCCTTCAGTTCGCCCTGCTGCCACTTGCCGTCGCGGTAAGGAATCACCACCATATGGTCCGTGAAGATGCGGCCGAAGGCGGGATTGACCATGCGCGCGGCGCGCTCGGCGTCGGACAAGGGGTGGGCGGACGGGGTGACGACGAGATTCGATGTGGAAGTGGTCATGGCGGCAATGGGAACTAGTTAACAGTATCCCTATTGTAGCGCCTATAGCGACCAATCAGGCAAACGAGGATGGCCCCCGCCCCGTGAAAACAGGGCGCCATCATTTGCGAATGATTCTCGTTTGCGATATTATGTCAGTCTTCCTTCTTCCCTGCCACGCCTGACGCCCGGCCTGGTCGCGTTATCGAAAGCCGTCATGATCACCTCCACCTTTCCACAAGCCCAGCTGCGCGCCAGCGCCGATGCTGCGCCAGCTACCAGCGAGCAGCGCCAGCTTGCCCCCGCTCTGCGACAAAGGCGTTGGCACTGGAGCTGGAAGCAGGTGTGGTTTCAATTGCATTGGTTCATCGGCATCACGGCCGGCACGGTGCTGGTGATCATCGGCCTGAGCGGCGCCACCCTGGCTTTCAAGGATGAATTGCTCGATGTCATGAACCCCGGCGTGCGCCATGTTCCCGTGGAAACACGCGCGCCACTGACGCCGGCCCAGCTCGCTAACATTGCCGCAGCAGAACACGGCCAGCGCGTGGCGTCCATCACCGTGTATGCGCAGGCGGGCACGGCGCCACGCCTGTTCTTCGCGCCGAAAAACGGCCAGCGGCGCGGCGAGTCCGTTTATGTGCACCCGTACACGGGCGCGACCCAGCCGACGCTGGCGGGGGCGGCATTTTTCGAGTGGACGGAGTCGCTGCACCGCTGGCTGCTGCTGCCGCGCGATCCGGGCCGCCAAGTGGCAGGCGCGCTGGCCCTCTGCCTGCTGGGCCTGGCACTCTCCGGCCTGTATCTGCGCTGGCCCCGCCGCCCGTTGGACTGGCGCACCTGGCTGACTTTCGACGCGGCCCTGAAAGGCCGCTCCTTCCTGTGGAATTTGCACGCCGTGGCCGGCACCTGGTGTTTGCTCGTCTACGTGGCGCTGACCCTGACGGGCATTTACTGGAGCTATGACGTGGTGCGTGACAACATCGACGCCTGGGCCGGCAAGCCTCCAAGGATCGCGCAAGCGCCCAAGCGTGCGACCAAAGAGAAAAAGGAGGCACCCGCCATCGACATCGGCCTGGCCTGGAGCAGCTTCCAGCAGCACGCCCCCGGCTGGACCCTGGCCAGCGTGCGCCTGCCCGCGCGCGCCGGCGAAGCCGTGCAATTCACGTGGCTGGCCAGCGATGCGCCGCACGAGCGGGCGCGCAGCCGCATGAGCATTGCGCCGGCCGATGGCACGCTCACGGAAAACGAGCCGTACCGCCAGCAAGGCCTGGGTTCGCGCCTCGTCAACATCATTTATCCGCTGCACATGGGCACGTATTTCGGCTTGCCGGGCCGCATCATCGTCACCCTGGCCAGCCTGGGCCTGCCCCTGTTCGCCATCACGGGCTGGATGTTGTACCTGGGCCGCCGCAAGGCGAAACGGGCTGTACAGGCGCAGCGCGCCATGCTGGCCGGCACTCCCGGCAATATGGCGACTGGCCTGCCCACGCTGGTGGCCTACGCCAGCCAGTCGGGCCAGGCCGAGCGCCTGGCCCTGGAAAGCGCGCGCGCCCTGCAGCAGGCGGGCGTGGCTGTCGATGTGCATTCGCTGGACCGGTTTGATCCCGCGCAATTGCGCCAGTATGCACGGGCCCTGGTCGTCGCCAGCACCTTTGGCGAAGGCGAAGCGCCAGACGGCACGCGCCGCTTCGCGCGCCTGTTGCAGCAAACGGCGGGCACGCCGCTGGCAGGCCTGGCATTCGGCGTGCTGGCCCTGGGCGACCGCCATTACAGCGACTTCTGCGGCTTCGGCCATGCGCTGGAGCGGCAATTGCGCGCGCTGGGTGCCACGCCTTTGTTCCCCCTGATCGAAGTGGACAAGCACGAGCCCGCCGCGCTGGCCGACTGGTCGCAGGCATTGGCGCGCTGCAGCGGCAGCGCCATCGACGCCATCGGCGTGCAGGAAGAAGCGTCGTATGCCGAGTGGCGTTTGGCGCGCCGCGTGCTGCTCAACCCGGGCAGCATGGGCGGCGAATTGCATGAAATCACCTTGACGGGCCCGGCCGGCACTACCGGGGAAGCGGGCGCGCTGGCGGAAATCATCGGCTGCAACGCGGACGGCAGCGATGGCGACGCACAGGCTGCGCAACATGCGCCGCGCAGCTACTCGCTCGCGTCGCTGCCATCCGATGGCGAACTGCAGTTGCTGCTGCGCCAGGAACGCCATGCGGGCGGCGACAACCTGGGCTATGGCCTCTGTTCCGGCTGGCTCACGCGCTTCGCCCCGCTGGACAGCCCCATCCGCCTGCGCCTGCAAGCCAATCCCTCCTTCGCGCCCGCCCTGGTGGACGTGCCCTGCATTTATATCGGCAACGGTTCCGGCCTGGCCGGCCTGCGTGCGCACCTGCGCGCGCGCCGGCGGGCGGGACTGGCCCGCAACTGGTTGCTGTTCGGCGAGCGCCAGCAAGCTTTTGACAGCGTCTGTGGCGAAGAGTTGCAAGGCTGGCTCGATGCTGGCCACCTGGCGCGCCTGGACCGCGTCTTTTCACGCGATGGCAACGAGGGTGGTAAACGGCAATACGTACAGGACCGATTGCGCGAGCATGCCGACGAACTGCGCGACTGGCTGGCGCAAGGCGCCATCGTCTACGTCTGCGGCAGCCTGCACGGCATGGCGGCAGGAATCGATGCTGTACTGCAAGAAGTGCTGGGGCAGGATGGCCTCGATGCCCTGCTGGCGGCCGGACGCTACCGCCGCGACGTATATTGATCTGCCTCAATCCGCCCCCGGCGCCGCCCGGCTATGTGGGCAGGCGCACAGTCAGGACCAGCCATCGGACTACAGTGGGGACATTGCGGCATGGGGACAAACCCGCGCCGCCCCACTCACTATCTGCGAGGCAGCCCATGAAAAACCCCTGGATGAGCATGTACCTGAGCGCGGCCAACCGCATCGCCAACACGGCACGCGGCCACGCCACGGCCGCCGTCAAGCGCGAAGCGGCGAAAAATACGCGGCAATTGACGCAAGTGTGGTTCGACTCTTTCCTGCCCGCAGCAGGCAAGCCACGCCGCAGCCGCAAGGCAAAATAAGCCCCTGGCAACGAGCGAACTGGTGCAGTGCATCACAGCAATAAGTTGAAGTTACAACCAGATGAGCTAAACTGCAAGCATGGTAGTAAAGATAATGCGTACGCGAATGAAGTGACCGGCAGGCGCCGCATCCCCGCGCCGCCACCGGCTCATCAGGAGACGACCATGTTGACGCTCAAAGTGCTGACCTGCCTTGCCTTGTCGGCCTTGTTGCTCGCGCCCCTCGTGCTGAGGGATACGATGCAGTCGTCGGCCGGACAACTGCTGCAAGTACCGAATGTCGATGCGCAAGCCATGTGGAGCCGCTGGCCCAAACATTAATACGCGCGCCTGAGAATACGCCGCCGCTGCTGGCATTCCCCTTCAAAAGCCGCTTTATTGCGGAGTGGAAATTTATTCCTCCATCCATTTCTTTGCCTTGTTTCCTCGCCCCCACTCTTCACCATATTTTTGATCCAGGTCATGGATTTGAAGTGTCGCTGCGTCCACACTGGAACAGTCCGCTTCGCACCGTGGCGGACTTAATCGGGAGCATCGGCATGGGTAAATCGGACTGGAAGGATGAGATGGCGCTGGGCGTTCCCGCCATCGACGAGGCGCATGAGGCACTGTTTCAGGAGCTGGCGCGGCTGGGACAGTTGAGCGACCAGCATTTCAGCGTGGCGTTTCGCGAGCTGATTGCGGCCGTCGAACGCGATTTCCGCGAGGAAGAGGATTTGATGGAACAAATCGCCTTTCCCTCGCTGGCCAAGCACCGCGAACAGCATGCGCGCGTGCTCAGCGGTTTGCACCATGCCTGGGCCGCCGTCGATGAAGGCGACCTGGAGCAGGGACGCCATGCACTCTCGCTCTTGCCGCAATGGCTGATTTTCCACCAGGCCACCATGGACCTGGCCCTGGCGGCGGCGCTGGAGCTGGTGCAGCGCCAACCGAACTAGCTGCTACAGCAGCAGCACCGTGGCTTGCTCGGGCAAGACCACGCGGTAGTGCCCCGGGTATTTGTCTTCGCCGTCGAAAATCTTGCAAAACACGGGCTGGTTGATGTCGTTGACGGCCGCCTCGTCCATGGGCAAGGTGGCGATCAGTTGCTCGCCATCCATCAACTGCAAGGCGCTGCCCCGCTCGGTGGCGCAAAAGGCCAGCGATTGCACGTCGTTAGCGAACGGCCGCTTGTACCACGGCGTGATGGCCCGCACGGCGCGCCGCGCATCGCGCAAGACTTGCCCCACGCGCGTGACGTTCCAGGCATCGCGCGCCACGGACGGCTGGAGCACGATACTGGCCGTCAGTTCGCCCCTGCCCTTGTTCACCAGGAAGCTGCCATCTTGCGCGGCAATGTCCTCGTTGAGCGGCACCACAAACACGCCACCGTCGGACACCTTGATCGGCACGGGAGCGCCATTGCCTTGCAAGGCCACGCGCACGTCATCGATGGTGGCGCTCAGCTTGGCCGGAATCAGGCGCAGGGCCATGACCACGCTGCCGCTCGACGCTTGCCACACTTTCCTGGCCGTCAGATAACTCTCGCGGTAAGCCGTGAAACGGATGCGCGGCGCCCTGGCGTCGCTGTTGGCCGTGATCGTCACCGTTTGCGATGGCGCGGCGTCCTCCGTTGACGCAGCGGGTGTGGCAGGCGCCGCGGGCGGCGGCACGCTGGCGCTTTGCAGCGGCGCGGGAACAGCCGGCGGCGGCGCGTGTTCCTGGGCCCGGCCCAGCGACACGACGCACAACCATCCGGCACAAGCGATCCATATACGCATGCATTTCTTTCAATAAGGAGAATATTTTGTCAGCCCCTGCATTATCGCAGAAGGCCGCCCTGTACGCCGCTCCGGGCCTGCCGCACTCTTTTGGTGCGCAGGCTTGATTATTTGGCAAATACCATTTATATTGATAATGATTCTTATTCACGAAAATGAAGAGGAATCGCGCGCCTTTCTTTTCCACTGCCCGACTGCGCCGGGCCTTGCGGTGGAACTGCTATCCAAGCCAGACCACGGGCCAGCGTCATGCCATCCCCCAGCTACTGCGCACCTCGCCAGACGAGATAGGAAAACACAACTAAAAATATTCCAGGAAAATGATGCAATCGACTACCATATTTTGTTCTTCGCGCCAGCCCGCCTTGCGCCCCCTCCCCCGTTTATTACATATCAGCCTGCTCAGCCTTGCCGCTGGCTTGGCCCTGCCGGCACAGGCCGCCGATGCCGCTGCGGCCGACGTCACCATGCCAGCCATCACCATCCTGGGACAATCGACGGCGACGACGGAAGGCACGCAGTCGTACACGGCAGGCGAAACGCGCAGCGCCACGCGCATGGACCTGTCGCTGCGTGAAACGCCGCAATCGGTCAGCGTCATCACGCGCCAGCTGCTCGACGACCTGGGCGCCGTGCGCCTGGACCAGGCGCTGGCCCAGACGACAGGCATCCAGGTGGGCCAGAACGACACCGAGCGCACGCGGTTTTATGCGCGCGGCTTCGGCATCAACAATCTCCAGATCGACGGCATGGCGCGCGGCGGCAATGCGCCATTGCAAGACACGATACTGTACGACCGCATCGAGGTCGTGCGCGGCGCCACCGGCCTGATGGGCGGCACGGGTGACCCCTCGGCCACCATCAACATGCTACGCAAGCGTCCCGCGAAAACATTCCAGGCCAGCGCAGGCCTGATCATGGGCCGCTGGGATGACCAGCGCTTCGAGGCCGACCTCTCTACCCCGCTGAACGCGGAGGGCAGCGTGCGCGCACGCACGGCCCTGGCCTGGCAAAAACGCGATTCCTATCTGGACATGTATCACGAGCGCAAGACAGTCGGCATGGTCATCCTTGAGGCGGACTTGCGCCCCGGCACCCTGCTGACGGCCGGCATCGACTTCCAGGACAACACGCCGACAGGCGCCACCTGGGGCGCCGTGCCCTACTGGAATGCGGATGGCAGCCTGGCGAACTTGCCGCGCAACACCAGCCTCACGACGCCATGGAGCACCTGGGCCAACAAGCAGCACACCGTATTCGCCTCGCTGGATCAGCGCCTGCCCGGCAACTGGAATTTGCACCTGGGCTATGCGCGCACGGAAAGCACGAACCGCACCACCGTCGCCTACGCGGGCGCGGGCTACCCGGACCCAGCCACGGGCGAAGGCATGCGCCTGTGGACGGGCGCCTGGGGCGCGGGCAAGAGCACGGGCGACAACGTTGACGTCTACGCCAGCGGCCCCTTCACCTTGCTGGGGCGCCAGCACACGGCCATCGTCGGCTGGAACGGCGGCAACCAGCGCTCGCGCTCGCTGGGTGGCGAAGCGGAAATCAACTACCCGAACGTCGTCCCCGATTACCGCAGCTGGACGGGCAACATTCCTCGCCCCGTGTTCCACCCGGACGGCTCGCACACGGAAACCGTCACGCGCCTGGCAGGCGGCTACGTGGCCACGCGATTGAGCCTGGCCGACCCGCTGCACGTGATCATCGGTGCGCGCAGCAGTACTTACCGCACGGACACACGCAGCTACGATAAGCGTGGCGCGTACACGGGCAGCGGCGACTTGGTGGAAACGCGCAATGAAGTCACGCCGTATGTGGGCGCCGTGTTCGATATCAACAAGCATTATTCGGCCTACGCCAGCTTCACGCAGCTGTTCAACCCGCAATCGAGCAAGGACCGCAACAACCAGTTCCTGGCGCCGGAAACGGGCGACAATGCGGAACTCGGCGTCAAGGGTGAATTTTATGAAGGCAAGCTGAACGCCTCGGCTGCCCTGTACCATACGAAGAAAAAGAACATGGCCGAGCTGGACCGCACGGTAGCGCCCGGCTTTTTGCTGCCCGACGGCGGCCAGGCCATGGTGGCCAATGGCGCCGGCGTGACGGCCAAGGGCGTCGAGTTCGACGTTTCCGGCCAGTTATCGCCCGGCTGGGAAGCGAGCGGCGGCTATACCTATCTGCACGCGGCCGAGGCCGATGGCCGCCGCGCCGCCACCACGCAGCCGCGCCATCTGCTGCGCCTGGCCACCAGCTACCGCTTCGACGGCCGCCTGGCAGGGCTGAAAGCGGGCGCCAGCATGACGGCGCAAAACGCCACCTACAGCGCATCGTGGTACGGCCGCCCGCCATCGGGCGAGATGACGAATATCCCGCAAGCGGGCTATGCACTGGTCAACGCCATGGCCAGCTATGCCATCAACGGCCACGCCAGCGTGCAGCTGAACGTGAATAACTTACTCGATAAAAAGTACTACCGCACCGTAGGCTTCTATGACAGCGTGTTCTGGGGCGAACCGCGCAGCGTCAGCCTGGCCGTGCGCACGGCGTTTTAAGCGCGCCAGTGGGCGGGCGCCGGCAGGGTAAATCCTTCCAGCAAGGGCCCGCCCACGGGCGCCAGCACGGCGGCGGCGACCTGCTCGAAGGCACGCTGGCCGGCCGGCAAGTTGTCGGCGACCAGGCGCAGCGCATCATCGAGTTGCCCGGCGACATCGGCGTCGAAGGCCTGCAGGCGGCGAAACAGATGCTTGCCCTCGCCGCTCCATTCGCCCGCCGCACGCAAGTGCAGGTCGGCCAGCGCTGGATACAGCTGGCAGGCAACGGCCAGCGCCTCGCCCGGGTGGCGGCTGTCGACCAGGTCTTCCAGCGCGGTGGTGATGGCATAACGGCGGCGCTGCAAGTCGTCCACCTCGAGTGCGGGCGGCCCGGCCGTGTCGATGGCCAGCGCCAGCGCGTGCAGCCGAACGTAGGCATCGCCGGCAGCGAGGATGTTTTTCCCTTCGAGCACCATCATCGCCAGCGGCGCCGTGCCGCCGGGCGCATCGACCTCCTTGCAAAAGTAGGTGAACGTGGCCACGTCGTGGCCGAACAGTTCCACCGTGCGCCCTTCGGCCACGATGGTCGAGCGCCAGGCGCAATCGACGTGGTCGAACAGCAGCAGCAAATCGATATCGGAACTGGGCGTCTGCCGGCCCGTGGCAAACGAGCCGCCGATGATGGCCGCCACGGCCGTGGGATAGTGTTCCTGCAACAGCCGCACGGCAATCGCGCGGATATCATCGTAGGTGGAAATGTTTGTCACAGCCAGTGCTCCGTACCGAAAAACGCTATCCTACACGCAATACGCGGCACGCCGCCATCCTGCTACACTGCCGCTATCTGAGCAAGGAAGACACATGGAATACGACTGCCTCGTGATGCCCTCGCCTGTGGGCGAGCTGACCCTGGTGGCGCGTGGGGCGGCCCTGTCCGCGATCCTATGGGAAAACGACAAGCCCAACCGCGTGCGCCTGGGTACGATGCGCGTCGATGACAGTTGCGCCGTGCTGCAGGACGCGGCGCGCCAGCTGGGCGAGTATTTCGCCGGTACGCGCCAGCAATTCGACGTGCCGCTCGATTTTGCCGGCACGCCATTCCAGCAGGAAGTCTGGCGCGCGCTGCTGACGATACCGTACGGCCAGACGCGCAGCTATGGCGAGATCGCGCGCCAGATCGGCCGTCCCGCCGCCGTGCGCGCCGTAGGCGCCGCCAACGGCAAGAATCCCATTTCCATCCTCGCCCCCTGCCACCGGGTGATCGGCGCCACAGGCGAATTGACGGGCTTTGCGGGCGGCTTGCATGCCAAGGTAATCTTATTGGCCCTGGAAGGCATCGCCCTGTCCAGCGACCGCGACGCACTGAAAACGGGCCACGCCCGCCGCCGCGCCGTGCAAATCGATACGGCGCAAGGCTGTTTGTTTTAAGCGGCGGCATCGCTCCCATTGTGGGATACTCACGCCCTCCGCTCAAGTCTACCCATCCTATGCCCTACCTTGTCATCGCCTTCTTTGTCGTTCTGTATTTGCTGGCCACCTTCTTTTTCCACATTCCCGCCCTGATCGCCCTCGTGTATGGCGTGCCGAGCCTCAGCTGCTTCGTCGCCTACGCGATCGACAAGTCGGCCGCCAAAGGAGGCCGCTGGCGCACCTCGGAGCGCACCCTGCTGCTGCTGGGACTGCTGTGCGGCTGGCCGGGCGCCGTGCTGGCCCAGCAATGGCTGCGCCACAAGTCCAGCAAGCGTTCGTTCCGCATCCTGTTCTGGATCACCGTCGCCCTCAATATGGGCGCTTTCGTATATTTCAGCATGCATTACGCGGCGCCCGATATCGGCACCGAGGTGGCGCCGATCGAGCTGTAAGGTCACTCGCCCAGCAGGCGCAGCGATTCCAGCCAGTGCGCCTTCCACTCGCGCAGCAAGGCTTGCGTAGCGAACGCCTTCTTCAGGTGCGCCATCGGCAAGCGGTGCACATCGTGCAAGCCAAACGCCAGCGTCACGGGATGCCACAGGTGGCTGTTCTTGCCGCCGCGCGAATTCTTGCGCACGCGCGCGCCATCGTCGCCAAAGATGCCCACGCCACTGGCCATGCCTTTGTCCAGGTCGACCTTGCCGACGCCGGCAAAGGCGATCAAAATCTGTTCGCGCCCCAGGCCCTTCAGGGCGCTGGGCAAGACAAACGGCGCTGCATTGTCAGCTGCCGCTTCCGGCTCGGCTGGCTGTGGATGCTGCAAGTCCTTGAGCAAGCGCAACAGATCGCGCTCCTGAAAGTGCAAGCCATCGACCGGCACGCGCAAGCCCGGCGCCTTGAGTTCGATGGAAATATTACTGGAATCGCGCGTAAAACGCAGCCAGACATCCCCGGCGTCGGTAGCCAGGTGTTGCTTGTCGCCGATGAACACGACGGGCGCCGCATAGCGCGTCATGCCGTCATGGAACAGCTCGGCCCACTCTTCGCTGTAATCGAGCCAGACGTACGGCAAGCCGCCCTGCTCCAGCAGGCGCGCCAGGGTCCACGGCGTGCCTGTCTGTTGCGCCAGCCAGGCGCAGGCTTGGGTGGCGGTGGCGCGGTACGGCAAAGGATGGGAAGTCATGGCAGTTCCGTCGATAAAAGTGGAGCGCAGTGTAGCAGACGCCACCCTCACCCCCTTCGTCATGCGCAACTGGCGCGCCTTTTTTGCGCGATGTGCTAGGCTGGAAGCATCAGTACGCGCCACGGCCTCCCGGCCGCGGGGCACACCACAGCAAGGAGATGACCATGCATTCGAGCACCAACGCCGCCACCACGCCCACCCCGCCACCGGAGCGCGATTCGCCCACGCCGGCCAGCGAAAGCCACGCCGAGCAAGCGCTCGATGAAGCACTGAAGGAAAGCTTTCCGGCCAGCGATCCGATCGCCATTGCCACCCCAAAACCTGCCTCCAAGCCCCCCGCCTGAGGGTACGCCTTGCCAGCCACCCTTGCGGTGGCTTTTTTTGCCTGAATTGAATCCAGACGCCCCGCCCCCGCGTACATGGCTATGCCATGAGCAAACGAAGTTACCACGCGGAAAGGAATCGCCATGCAGCATTACAGCAAAAAGACGGACTCCCTGGACCAGCACCTGTACCTGGCCCAGCGCATCGACCGGGCCGATGCGCGGCTGCAACGCTTGCACGATGTGGCCGAGCGCGAACGCTGTGCGCGATGGATCACAGCCTGGGCCGTGGCGGCGGGTGCCGACGCGCCGCGCGGCATGAAGCTGCGCATCTGCGGCGAGTTCATCTTGCTGTGATAAAAGTAAAAGCCCCGCCCGATGCATGCGCACGGGGCGGGGCCTGTCAAGCCGACACGAGCCTACTTGGGCGTGTCGCGGTACTGCTCGGGCGTTGTGTCGCCATCGGCAACTTCATACCACATTGCATTGAGCACGGCGAACGTCGCCGCCAGCGGAAGACCCAGTATCCAGGCGAAATACCACATAATTATTTCCTTTCCTTCATTCTTAGTAAGCGTGACCGGTTTCATCTTCGATGGCTTTGCCGTCAACCTTGCCCCACAGCACTTTATATACCCAGGTCGTGTAAGCCACGATGAGGGGAATGAAGATGGCAGTGACGACCAGCATGATGAACAGGGTCATGTGGCTGGACGAGGAATCCCACACCGTCAGGCTGGCGCGCGGGTCGATTGACGAGGGCAGGATGAACGGGAACATGGCCGCGCCCACGCTGAGGATGATGCCGGCAATGCTGGCCGCGCTGGCCAGCAAGGCAGGCACTTCGCGGCGCGCGCGCAAGAAGGCGAAGGCCAGCAAGGGGCCCAGCAAGCCGACTGCAGGAGCGATCCAGGTCCACGGATGGGCGGCAAAATTGAGGAACCAGGCGCCCACGTGCAGTTCCGCCGTTTTCAGCATCGGGTTCGACGGGCCATCGACGACGATGGCGCTGGTGTAGCGGTAGCCATCGACCCACAGCCACAGCGCCACGCCGGCCAGTGCATACAGCACGACGGTGGCGATCGCCGCCACGCTGCCGTAGCGGCGCGAACGCTCAGCCACGGCAGCGTCCGTTTTCACTTGCAGCCAGGTGGCACCGTGCATCACCAGCATGGCCACCGAGACGAGGCCGCACAGCAGCGCGAACGGGTTGAGCAGCGCAAAGAAACTGCCGTCATAGAAGATGTGCATGTCCTGCGAGAAACGAAATGGCACGCCCTGCAGCACGTTGCCGATGGCCACGCCGCAGATCAGGGCCGGCACGAAGCCGCCCACGAACAGGGCCGCGTCCCAGCGGGCGCGCCAGCGGGGGTCTTCGCGCTTGCTGCGGAATTTGAACGCCACGGGACGCACGATCAGCGCCACCAGGATGACGAACATGGCCAGGTAAAAGCCCGAGAACGAGACGGCGTACAGTTGCGGCCAGGCGGCAAAGATGGCGCCGCCGCCGAGGATCAGCCACACCTGGTTGCCTTCCCAAACGGGACCGATACTGTTGATGACGACGCGGCGTTCCAGGTCGGTCTTGCCAACGAAAGGCAGCAAGATACCCGTGCCAAGGTCGAAGCCGTCCGTGATGGCAAAGCCCACCAGCAAGATGCCGATCAGCAACCACCAGATCAGGCGCAGTGTTTCATAAGAAATCATTTCATGCAAAATCATGGTCTGGCCCTCCTTAGGCGCGTTGAGTATGAAGGACTGCGGCTGCTGGCACGGGGGCCGGCGCCGTCTCTTCCGGCCCCTTGCGGATGGCCTTGAGCATGAGCTTCATTTCGATAATCAAGAGCACGGTGTAGATGGCGGCAAAACCGGCTATCGTGATGAGCAGGGTCGTCGCGCCCAGGTTAGAGACAGCCACGGCCGTCGGCAGCACGCCTTCGATGACCCAAGGCTGGCGGCCCACTTCGGCCACGATCCAGCCGGCCTCAATCGCCACCCATGGCAGCGGGATGGCGAACACGGCCAGCTTCAGCAGCCAGCGGTGCTTGTCCAGGGTGCGGCGCGTCGACAGGATGAAGAACGTGCCTGTGAGCAAGATAAAGAACATGCCCAGGCCCACCATCACGCGGAAGGACCAGAACAGGGGAGCCACGGGCGGCACGGTGTCGAGCGCGGCCTTGCGGATCTGCTCGGGCGTGGCCTGGCGCGGGTCGTCGACGTAACGTTTCAGCAGCAAGGCATAGCCCATGGACTGGCCTTTCGACTCGAACATGTCCTTCGCCTCTTGCGGCACGGGGCTGCCTGACGCCACGCTGCGGATGGTTTGCAGTGCGTCATAGGCCTTGATGCCATCCTGTATCAGCAGCTCACCACGGTCGACCAGTTGCTCGATGCCGGGAATTTCCGTCGACAGCGAACGCGTGCCGATCAAGCCCATCACCATCGGGATGTGCACGGCGTAATGCGTCTCGCGCGCTTTCGCGTCGGGGAAGCCGAAGGCCGTGAAGGCGGCAGGCGCCGGCTCCGTGGTCCACATGGCTTCGATGGCGGCCAACTTCATCTTCTGGTGTTCGGAGGACAGGTAGCCGCTTTCATCGCCGAGTACCACTACCGACAGCGCGGCGGCCAGGCCGAACGAGGCGGCCACCGTCATCGAGCGCTTGGCCAGCTGCACATGGCGGCCCTTCAGCAGATACCAGGCGGAAATACCCAGCACGAAGATGGCAGCCGCCGTATAGCCGGCCGACACCGTGTGCACGAATTTCGCCTGTGCCACGGGATTCGTCAGCACGGCGCCGAAGTCCGTCACTTCCATGCGCATGGTTTGCGGATTGAAGGCCGCGCCGACGGGATTTTGCATCCAGCCGTTGGCGATCAGGATCCACAGGGCCGAGAAGTTCGAGCCGATGGCCACCAGCCAGGTGGTGACCAGGTGGCCCCGCTTCGACAGCTTGTCCCAGCCGAAGAAGAACAGGCCGACGAAGGTCGCTTCCAGGAAGAAAGCCATCAGACCCTCGATGGCCAGCGGCGCGCCGAAAATGTCGCCCACATAATGGCTGTAATAGCTCCAGTTCATGCCGAACTGGAATTCCATGACGATGCCCGTCGCCACGCCCATGGCGAAGTTAATGCCGAACAAGACACCCCAGAACTTGGTCATGTCGCGCCAGATGGGGCGGTTCGTCATCACGTAAACCGTCTCCATGATGGCCAGGATCACTGACAGGCCTATCGTCAGCGGAACGAATATAAAGTGGTACAGAGCTGTCAGCGCGAACTGCAGTCTGGATAAAGCGACAATATCGAAGTCCATATGATTTCCTTGGTGTTTCCCTGCTGTGTGTAAACTTGGCATCTATCTGATGCGGTTTGATTGGCGCCGGTGTTGCAAAGCTGTCAGGCAGCGCCGCCTGTATCCTCCCTATTCTTCCCCTATTCGTCTTCAATCGCCGCGCAAGCCGGCCAGCGCCGCCTCGAAGGCGGGTGTGCCACGGCGCGCATCGCCCACGATGCGGCCATCGCGCAGGCTGACCAGCCGGTCCGCCAGCGCCGCTTCGCGCCGCAAGTGGGTTGCGATCAGCAAGCTACGTCCTTCGCTGCGCGCGCGCAGGCGCTGCAGGACATCGATTGCCGTGTGTGCATTCAGCGCCTCGGTGGCTTCGTCCAGCAGCCACAAGGTCGATTCGTGCAGGAACAGGCGCGCCAGCGCCAAGCGCCGCGCCTGCCCGCCCGACAAGCCCAGGCCGCCCTCGCCCAGCAAGGTATCGAGGCCGCCAGCAAAGGCCCGCACTTCCTCGTCCAGGCCGGCCGATTGCAGCGCCGCCCACAGCTGCGCATCGCTGGCGGACGGGTCAGCCAGGCGCAGGTTGTCGCGCAGGCTGTCCTGGAACAGTTCCGTCTTCTGGGTAAACAGGCAGGCGCGCGGCGCGGCTAAGCTGCCCGACAGCGGCGCCAGCTCGTGCGCGACAAGGGCCAGCAAGGTGGACTTGCCCGCACCGCTGGGGCCGATCAAGGCCACGCGCTCGCCTTCACCGATGTGCAGGGAAATATCATGCAAAATGGCAACATGGCTGCCCGCATGCGCAGCGCTGACGTGCTCCAGGCGCAAGCCCGGTGCGGCCCCAACGGACGGCGGCGCCACGTCTTGTGCATCGAGGCGCGGCGCCAGGCGGCGCATGGCCAGCAGCATGCGCCCCGCTTCCAGCGCGCCGCGGCGCAAGCCCGCAAATGGTTCCACAGCCGTCAAGGCAAGCAGCAAGGCCAGGGCCGCCAGCGGCACGTTCAGCGTTTGCTGCTGCACCAGCGCGGCCACGGCCAGCAGCACGCCGGCCAAGGTCACGCTGCCGGCCACGCCATACGCGGTGCCGGCCGCAGTCTCCAGGCGCAGCAGGGCGAAATCGGCTTGCGCCAGCGAGCGGTCGATCTGCCCCAGCGCGGCGCACTGGGCGTCGATGCGGCCCGCCATCACCAGGTCCGTCTGGCCCGCCACCAGGTCGATGGTGCCGGAACGCAGTTTTTCGATGGCGCGCGAGCGCACGATGGCGGGACGGCGGGCACGCTGCGCCACGATCCAGCTGATGCCGCCGCCGGCGGCCAGCAGCCACGCGGCCAGGCCCAGGCCCAGTTGCCATTGCATCACGCCCAGCGCCACGCCGGCCAGCAAGGCCACGCACAGGGCCGTGAAGGCAGGCACCAGCAGGCGCAAATACAGTGATTCGAGCGCGTCGATATCGGCCGTCAGGCGGAACAGCAGCTTGGCGGGCTGGCGCAGCAGCCGGCTGGCCGCTTCCGGGCACGACCAGCCGCGAAACAGTTGCACGCGGATGCAGGCCAGCGTGGCGAACGTGGCGTCGTGCGTGACGAGGCGCTCCGCATAGCGCGAACCCGTGCGACCGATGGCCAGCAGGCGGATGCCGGCCGACGGGCCGAACACGTCGAACAGCACGGCCGTCGAAGCGTGCAGGCCGGCAATCGAGGTGGCCGTGATGAACCAGCCGGACAAGCCCAGCAAGGCCATGCCGGCCACCGCCGTCAGGGCCGCCAGCATGGCGCCAGCGATCAGTTTGCCGGGCTGGGCCAGCAGCAATTGCCGCAGGACGGGGTTACGCATCAGTGAATTTTTCATACGCTCAACTCCTGCGCTTGCGCCTGCGCATCGACATGCACCGTGCGCTGCAGACGGCCAGCCAGCACGGGATCGTGCGTGGCGACGATCATCGTCTTGCCCTTGGCCAGAGCCAGCAGGGCGTCCGTGACGCGCGCCGCCGTTTCGCTGTCCAGGTGGGCCGTCGGTTCATCGACCAGCAGCAGGTCGGCATGCGGGTGCAGGGCCACGCGGGCCAGCGCCAGGCGCACGGCTTCGCCGCCCGACAAGCCCTGGCCGCCGTCGCTGAGCATGACGGCCGGTTGCGCCTGAGCCACGGCGGCCAGGTCGGCCAGGTGCAGCGCCTGCGTCACGTGCGCGGCGTTCACGCCGACGCGGCCCAGGGTCACATTCTGGCTGACGGAAGCGGCAAACACGTGCGGACGCTGGCCCATCCACGCCATACGCTGGCGCAAGGTATTGACGGTGCTGTCGGTCAGGCGCACGCCACCGATGCGTATTTCCCCGCCGCTGGCGGGCAGCAAGCCGGCCAGCAAGGACAGCAAGGTGGTCTTGCCGGCGCCGCTGGCGCCCAGCAGAGCCACGTGCTCGCCGGCGCGCACATTCAAATCGAAGCCGTCGAATACGCCCGCTTCGCCAGGGTGGGCAAAGCGCAGCTCACGGATCTCGACGGCGGGCGGTGGCGCCACCGCCATGGCGGCGGCCGAGACGGCCGCCGCTGCCACCCCGGCGCCAGGCAGGGACACGCCATCGGTAGCCAGGTCATGCAAGCCGGCCAGACCCGCTTCGCCGGCCGCCTTGTCGTGCCAGACGGCGGCCAGTTCGCGCAAGGGCTCGAAGAATGCGGGCGCCAGCAGCAGGATGAACAAACCCTGCCCCAGGTTCAGTTCCCGGCCCCAGGTGCCGAAATTGATGCTGCCCAGCAAGGAGAAGCCGATAAACGCCGCCACCATGGCCACGCCCAGCGCGGAAAACAGTTCCAGCACGGCGGACGACAAAAAGGCGATGCGCAGCACCACCATCGTGCGCCGGCGCACGGATTGCGACGAGGCATCCAGCCGTTCGGCCGTGGCGTTGACGGCATCGAGCGCGCGCAGGGTGGCCAGGCCGCGCAGGCGATCCAGCAGGAAGGCGTTCATGCTGCCCATTTCCACCATCTGCGCGCGGCTGGCCGCTTGCGCGCCCATGCCCACCAGGGCCATGAAGACGGGAATCAGCGGTGCGGCGATGAGCAGGATCAAGGCGGCGATCCACGACAGGGGCGTCACCACGGCGAGGATCACGAGCGGCACGAGCATGACTTTCCAGCGCGCGGGCTTGTAGCGCACCAGATACGGCACGATGGCTTCGGCCTGTTCGGCGATGACGCTGGCCGCCTGACCCGACTGGGCACGCTGGCGGTCCAGCGGCGAACGGCGCGCCAGCGCCTGCGCCACCTGGGCGCGCAGGTTCGACAAGTGCTCGCGCGCCGCCGCATACATGCGCCGCGCTCCCCATGCTTCGCAGCCGGCGCGCAACACGCCCAGCAGCAGCACGCCAGCGGCCGGCAGCAGGGCCGCGCGCCAGGATGCACCATCGAGCATGGCTTGCACGGCCCAGGCCAGCAAGGCCGCTTGCGGCAGCCACAGCAAGGCGGCACCCCCCTGCGCCAGGCTGGCGGCACGGGGAAGAATAAAACGGGGCAAGGACAGTGGCGGGGTCGGCATCTTCTATACTTCTTGAGTTTTCAGAATTTTCTGTAAATTCGATTTTTTGTATAATACTGCGAAACATGACACATATCAATTGACCCCGCCAGTTTGGCGTGAAAAAATTCAGATAATTATGAAAACTCAATCTATACAAATGACGCCGCTGATCCTCACCTTTGTCAGCCATTTCGGCGAGATGGGCAGCCGCTGGGGCTTTAATCGCACGGTGGGGCAAGTGTACGCCTTGTTGTTCGTCTCTGAGCACGCATTGCACGCAGACGAAATCGCGGAGCACCTGAGTTTTTCACGCTCGAACGTGAGTATTGGCCTGAAGGAGTTGCAAGGCTGGGGCTTGATCCGCCAATCGCGCATCCCCGGCGACCGGCGCGAGTATTTTTCGTCGCTGGGCGATGTGTGGCAAATCTTCCGCGTGGTGGCCGCCGAGCGTCGCCGCCGCGAAGTGGCGCCCACCCTGACGGTGCTGCGCGAATCGCTGCTGGCGCCGGCCACGGAAGCCGTGGACCAATATGCGCAGGAGCGCATGCGCGAAATGTATGAACTCGTCGACCTGGCCAACACCTGGTTCGACGATTTGCAGCGCCTGTCGCCCGAATCGATGGCGCAACTGATGAAAATGGGCGCCAAGGTGCAAAAATTGCTCAACGCAAAAGATCGCCTGTTTGGCAAGAGCCCCGACGACAGCGAGAAATAGAGCCCGCCTTGGCCGGCTGCGGCGCCGCGTTTACACGGCGCATACGCGCCGCGCCTGACTCTTTACGCCGTCTTTATGCCCCTCTCGCTATGCTGGTTGGCACCACCGCCACCCTTGCGAAGGAGCCTCCATGCATGAATCCCCATTCCAGGCGCGCAAGAAAATGCTGTCGGTATTATCTGCACTGCTGTGCGCCGTGCCGCTGCTGTATTTGCTGAGCGTGGTGCTGTTTGCACAGCCTTAGGGCCGCGTGCGGAGAGACAGGAGAGAGAAGAATGCGGCTGCATGGCGCAAGCCGTGGCCAGTATGAAACTGGTCCGCCCAGAGGGAATCGAACCCCCATTCACGGTTTAGAAGACCGTTGTCCTATCCGTTGAACGATGGGCGGAAAGGTGCAGTATTTTAATCTATGCGCGCCAGCAATGAAATGCCTGCGCCGAATAGAAAACGGGCTGTCATTTCTGACAGCCCGCTTATGACTTTGGTCGGAGTACAAGGATTCGAACCTTGGACCCCCTGGTCCCAAACCAGGTGCGCTACCGGGCTGCGCCACACTCCGAAGACAAGATAATAACGCCCCCACCCAATTTCGTCAATTGCCCCAGCTGAATTAGATGGAAATAACTATCGACTCCTGCCTATGACGCAGTCACTTTATCGGCGATGCGGCGTGCCATCGACTCTGCCTTCTCCTGGTCCTTGGCTTCCACCATCACGCGGATCAGCGGTTCCGTGCCCGAAGCGCGGATCAGCACGCGGCCCGTATCGCCCAGTTCAGCCTCGACCAGCTCTTTCTCGGCCACCATGGCGGCATTTTTTTGCCAGTCGAAACCGGGCGCCACGCGCAGGTTGATCAGGGTTTGCGGGAACAGCACCAGTTCGGCCAGGCACTGCTGCAGGCTCTGGCCGCTGCGCTTGAGCGCGGACAAGACTTGCAGCGCGGAAACGATGCCGTCGCCCGTCGTGTGGCGGTCCAGGCACAGCAAATGGCCGGAACCCTCGCCGCCCAGTATCCAGCCCTTTTCCTTCATGACTTCCAGCACGTAGCGGTCACCCACCTTGGCGCGCGCGAAGCCGATGCTCTGCTGCTTGAACAGCACTTCCAGCGCCATATTGGTCATCAGGGTACCCACAGCGCCAGCCACGGGGCCCGTCGCCAGGCGGTCCTTGACCATGACATACAACAACTCGTCGCCGTTATACAGCCGCCCCGTGGCATCGCACATGATCAGGCGGTCGGCGTCGCCATCGAGGGCGATGCCGAGGTCCGCGCCATGCTCGATGACGGCAGCAGCCATGGCGGCCGTTGCCGTGGCGCCGAAGCCCGCATTGATGTTGAAACCATCGGGTTTGTTGCCGATGGCGATGACTTCCGCGCCCAGTTCATGGAACACATGCGGGGCGATATGGTAGGCGGCGCCATGCGCGCAATCGACGACGATCTTCAGGCCGCGCAAGTCCAGCTCGGTCGGGAAAGTGCTCTTGCAAAATTCGATGTAGCGCCCCTGCGCATCGTCCAGGCGCTTGGCACGGCCCAGCTTGTCCGATGGCACGCAAGCCATGGGTTCGTCGAGCGCCGCTTCGATTTCCAGCTCCACGCTGTCGGGCAGCTTGGTGCCCTGGCCAGAAAAGAACTTGATGCCATTGTCATGGTAGGGATTGTGCGAGGCGGAAATGACTACCCCGGCCGACAGGCGCAACGCCCGCGTCAGGTAGGCGATCGCCGGCGTCGGCATGGGGCCGGCCAGCATCACGTCCACGCCGGCGGCCGACAGGCCCGCTTCCAGCGCCGCTTCCAGCATGTAGCCGGAAATGCGCGTGTCCTTGCCGATCAGCACCGTCGGGCGTACCTTGCCGCCTTGCGACTTGGCCAGCACCTTGCCGGCCGCATAGCCGAGGCGCATGACGAAATCAGGGGTGATCGGAGCCGTGCCCACCAGGCCTCGGATGCCATCGGTACCAAAATATTTACGCGTCATAGACTTTCTCTTTTTGTTGTTTATGATAAATCTTACAGGCTCAGTGTGCCATGCGCCAGACCTTCAGCGCATCGACGGTTTCAGCGACATCATGCACACGGATAATTTCTGCGCCTTGCGCTACCGCAGCAAGCGCACCGGCAACACTGCCGGCCAGGCGCTGCTCGACGGGACGTCCCGTGACGGCGCCCAGCATCGACTTGCGCGACAGCCCGGCCAGCACGGGCAAGTCCAGCGCGCTACGCAACTGGCGCGTGGCGCGCAGCAAGGCATAGTTCTGCTCCACCGTCTTGCCAAAACCAAAGCCGGGATCGACGCACAGGCGCTCGCGGTCTATGCCGGCCGCCGTCAGGGTGTCGATGCGCTGGCGCAGGAAGTCGATGACTTCGCGCACCACATCCTCGTAGTGGGGCTGGTCCTGCATGGTTTGCGGCACGCTTTGCATGTGCATGATGCACAGTGCGCAATCGCTGTCCTGCACGGCGTCGATGGCGCCTGGCGCGCGGAAAGCATTGATGTCGTTGATCATGTCGGCACCCGCCAGGATGGCTTCGCGCATCACTTCGGGCTTATAGGTATCGACGGACAGGGGCTTGCCGCAGTCGCGCAAGGCGTACAGCACGGGCATGACGCGCTGCAACTCGTCCTGCAGCGGCAGCGGCGGCGCGCCGGGACGGCTCGATTCGCCGCCGATATCGATGATATCGACGCCATCAAGCATCATCTGCTCGGCGCGCGAGAGGGCAAATTCCAGCAGTTGATACTGCCCCGCGTCGGAAAAGGAATCGGGCGTGATGTTCAGGATACCCATCACCAGCGCCTGCGTGCCGGACAGGTTGAAGCCGAAGCGGCCGAATTGCAAATAATGTCGCATGTCACTCTTTTTAGTCGTCAGGAAAAAACTGTCGCGGCAACGAAAAAGGGCAAGGATTGCTCCTTACCCTCGTTCTTGCCATGCCCTTGCGCGCCACCGCTCAAGCAGTGGTCACTATCAGGCTGGTGCCGTCACGTTTGGCGAGATGCCGCCCGCGCCGCTGTCGCCGCCCGCATTGCGGCGTGGCGGAATGACTTTCGGCGGATGCGGCTCCAGGCCGGCCATGATGTCATTGATTTGCTCTGCATCAATGGTTTCCCATTCCAGCAAAGCCTTGGTCATCATTTCGACCTTGTCGCGGTTGCTTTCCAGCAAGGTACGCGCCAAAGCATATTGCTTGTCGAGAATATTACGAATTTCAGCGTCGACCTTTTGCTGGGTCGCTTCCGAGATCGTCTTCGTGGCGCCACCGAAGAAACCTTCGTTTTCACTGTCTTCGTAGACCATCACGCCCATGCTGTCGGACATGCCGAAGCGGGTCACCATGGAACGGGCCAGCTTGGTGGCACGCGAGAAGTCGTTCGACGCGCCCGTGGACATTTGCCCCACGAAAATCTCTTCGGCGATACGGCCACCGAACAGGATGGAAATTTCTTCCAGCATCTTGTCCTTGTAGGCGGACAAGTTGTCGTGTTCCGGCAACTGCCAGGTCAGGCCCAAGGCCCAGCCGCGCGGCATGATCGTCACTTTATGCACGGGATCGGCTTTCGGCAGCAGCTTGGCGACCACCGCGTGACCGGACTCGTGGTAAGCCGTATTGCGACGCTCTTCCTCGCGGATGATCATCGATTTACGCTCAGGACCCATGTAAATCTTGTCTTTCGCATCTTCGAAGTCGGCCATTTCCACCAGGCGCTTGCTGCGGCGGGCGGCAAACAGGGCTGCCTCGTTGACCAGGTTGGCCAGGTCCGCGCCCGAGAAACCAGGGGTGCCGCGGGCCAGGATATCGGCTTTCACGTCGGTACTGATAGGTACTTTACGCATGTGCACGTTCAAGATCTGCTCGCGGCCGCGGATATCGGGCAAGCCGACGGAGACCTGGCGGTCGAAACGGCCCGGACGCAGCAAAGCTTTGTCGAGCACGTCGGCGCGGTTGGTGGCGGCCACGACGATCACGCCGGAGTTCGCTTCAAAACCGTCCATCTCGACCAGCAACTGGTTCAAGGTCTGTTCGCGCTCGTCATTGCCGCCGCCCATGCCGGCACCGCGGTGACGACCGACAGCGTCGATCTCATCGATGAAGATGATGCAGGGCGAATGCTTTTTCGCGTTCTCGAACATGTCGCGCACGCGGGAGGCACCCACGCCGACGAACATTTCCACGAAGTCGGAACCGGAAATCGAGAAGAACGGCACCTTGGCTTCGCCGGCGATGGCGCGCGCCAGCAGGGTTTTACCCGTGCCCGGAGGACCGACCATCAGCACGCCGCGGGGAATGCGGCCGCCCAGTTTCTGGAATTTGCTCGGATCCTTGAGGAAGTCGACCACTTCGTTGACTTCTTCTTTCGCTTCGTCGCAACCGGCGACATCGGCGAAGGTGACGGTGTTGCTGGCTTCATCCATCATGCGCGCCTTCGACTTGCCGAACGAGAATGCCCCGCCCTTGCCGCCGCCTTGCATCTGACGCATGAAGAAGACCCAGACGCCGATCAACAGCAGCATGGGGAACCAGGATACAAAAATAGTTTGCAGGAAAGACGCTTCCTCAGGCGGGCGCACATCGAAATGCACGCCATTGTCGCGCAGGTCGCCGATCAGGCCCTTGTCGAGGCTGGTGGCGGTGGTACGCACCTTGCTGTCGTCCATCAGCTTGGCGGTGATCGACGAACCTTCGATCACGACATCCTTGACGCGCTTGGCTTTGACTTCATCCAGCAAATCGGAATAAGCGATGGCCTTGCTGCCGCCTGTGGCGCCATGACTGTCGAATTGCTTGAACAGCATGAACAACAGCAGCAATACGACTACCCAGATGGCAGATTTGGAAAACATGTTATTCACGAAGACTCCTTGGATGCAGTGCGCATCTCTTTACCAATAGCTAGAAACACGATTTTACTCGCAATAAGCGGGCCGTGCCAAAGCCCGCCGATCCGTGCGCGCGAAACAACCGCGTTCACGCAAAAAAGTGCAGTATAAACAATTTAGGCTTTTATGCCATCAGACGCTACTGCACTTCTCGTTCCCATGTGCGGATTCCCTCTTAAATATCAAGGGCGGAATCATCTTCTTGCACGGCATTTTTCAACGGATTCTTGAGACCACGCCCCATCAGGAAGATTTCTGACGATTTATCGCGGCTGGCCTTGGGCTTTTTCTGCACCACGACCTTGAATTCGGCGCGGAATTTCTCCACGATCTGGCTGAACCCCATGTCCTTGAAACATTTCACCAGCAGCACGCCCGATGGTTTCAAATGCAATTGGGAAAATTCGATGGCCAGGTCGATCAGATGTTCCATGCGCGCGGCGTCCGCCGTGGCGATGCCCGACAGATTCGGCGCCATGTCCGACAGGACCACGTCAACCTTGCGTCCTTGCAACACCACTTCCAGCTGGCGCAGCACGCGCGCTTCGCGGAAATCGCCCTGGATAAAGTGGAAATCGGCGATCGGCTCCATTTCCAGCATGTCCAGGCCAATCAGGGTACCATTGACTCCGCCGCCGTCCTTACCGGCCAGCTTGCGCCGCAGATACTGGGCCCAACTGCCAGGAGTGCAACCAAGGTCGACAATTACCTGCCCATGCTTGATCAGTTTTTCGTCTTCATCGATTTCTTTGAGCTTGTATGCTGCCCGGGCGCGGTAGCCCTCTTTTTGCGCCAACTTCACATAAGGATCATTTATGTGGTCGTGCAACCAGTTTTTGTTTAATTTCTTCTTTGCCATTCGCGTAGAATACTGCTTTTAAGGGAATTACTAAATATTATTATGCTAAAACTTACACCCGTAGAGCGCAGCGCACTGCGCGCCGAAGCACACGCGCTGAAGCCTATCGTCATCATTGGCGAAGCGGGCTTGACACCTGCTGTCCTCAAAGAGATCGACCTTGGCCTGGATTCGCACGGCCTGATTAAAGTCCGCGTGTTCGGCGACGACCGCGAAGCCCGCGTCGGAATGTACGATACGATTTGCGGCAATCTCGGCGCCGCCCCGGTACAACATATTGGCAAACTGCTGGTAATCTACCGTCCGAAAAAAGAAGTGGTTAAGGAGAAGGTCAGCGCCGGCAAAGGCATGCGCGAAGTGACCATCGTCAAGGCCAGCGCCAGCGGCACCAAGCGCCCAAGCGTGACTAAAGTCATGATCAAGGGCAATGAGCGCGTTACCGAAGGCGGTTCCATCAAGCGTGCCAAGCCACGTCAGAAAAGCGCCAAGAAAAGCGCACTGGGCAGCAAGTAAGCCTGTTCACCCGGCAACCGCAAGGCTGCCGGGCTTGAAACAAGAAGCGGAGCACGGGATATCCCCTGCTCCGCTTTTTCATGTGTACTTTACTTACATCAAACTACTGTTGTTTCCAGATCAATACGCCCGCCAGCAAGCTTTGTACGGCAAAGATCACGGTCGACACGCCATGCAGTATGCCGAAGCGGCTGCGCATGGCTTCGTCCATGATGCCCGACGGCGCTTGCGCCTTGAGTTCGGCCATCAGGGGCGAAATACCGAAATAGCTGAGCAGCGCGCACACCAGCATGGCCAGCACCAGCGCGGCCAGCAGGCGCCGGCGCTTCAGCTCCAGTGCGCCGGGGCGCCACTGCAGCAAGGCCAGCAAGACTACAGCGCAAGCAAATGACAGCCAGGCCTCGGCACGGAACATGCTGCCGGCGATATTGCCTGCCAGCACACGGTCGCTCAATGTCCCGAACAGCGTGGGCGCCACGATGAAACCGTTGGTCCACAGGCTGCCCGCCCACAGGGTGGCAACGAGGAGGCGCACGCGGCCCAGCATCAGATGTACAGCACTTCCAGGATTTCGTACTCGCGCGGGCCGGACGGCGCCTGCACTTCCACCACGTCGCCGGCGTACTTGCCGATCAGCGCGCGGGCGATCGGGGACGTCACGGACACTTTGTTTTTTTTCAGGTCGGCTTCATCGAGGCCCACGATCTGGTACGTGACTTTCTGGCCCGATTCCAGGTCTTCCAGGTTCACGGTCGCGGCAAAGACCACGCGGCCTTCCGCGTCGAGCGCGGTCGGGTCGATGATTTGCGCTGCGCCCAGCTTGCCTTCGAGTTCGGCGATGCGGCCTTCCACGAACGCCTGGCGCTCCTTGGCGGCGTCATACTCGGCGTTTTCCGACAGGTCGCCGTGCGAACGCGCTTCGGCGATCGCATCGATGACGATGCGGCGTTCCTTGGTCTTCAAATGATGCAGCTCTTCTTTCAGAAGCTCTGCACCGTATGTGGTCAATGGGACTGAGGTCATGTTATCTCTACTATCTGCTAGTTATCGGCGCCGTTGTCCGTGTTTTGTCACGGTTAACGGATGCACCAAGTGAAAACCACAGAGGCCGCGCGCTGCTCTGCACGGAACTCTGTGGTTGATAAGCATGCAGTGTACCGCCTAACGGCGGCCACTGCAAATAACACGCTTAGTTCAAGGTCTTGTGCAGGCTTTGCAGATCGTACACGCGCAACTCATCCAGATGACGGATGCCTTCGACGGCTGCTTCCGCGCCCGCGATGGTGGTGTAGGTCGTCACGCGCGACGCCAGGGCCGAGGTGCGGATGGCCCGCGAATCGACGATGGCGCTGCGTTTTTCTTCGACGGTGTTAATCACCAGCACGATTTCATGGTTCTTGATCATGTCGACGATGTGCGGACGGCCTTCGATCACCTTGTTCACTGGCGTGACGGCGATGCCGGCAGCAGCGATCACGGCGGCGGTGCCCTTGGTGGCGACCACGGTGAAACCGGACTCGACCAGGTCGCGCGCCACTTGCACGGCGCGCGGCTTGTCCGACGCTTTCACGCTGATGAAGACCTTGCCCGATTTTGGCAGGTTCACGCCGGCGCCCAGTTGCGATTTCACAAACGCTTCGCCAAACGTCAGGCCCACGCCCATGACTTCGCCCGTCGATTTCATTTCAGGGCCCAGGATGGTGTCCACACCCGGGAACTTGACGAACGGGAACACGGCTTCCTTGACGCTGAAGTATGGCGGCACGACTTCCTGCGTGATGCCTTGCGAAGCCAGCGATTGACCGACCATGCAGCGGGCGGCAATTTTCGCCAGTTGCAAGCCCGTGGCTTTCGAGACGAAAGGCACGGTACGCGAAGCACGGGGGTTCACTTCCAGCACGAAGACGACATCTTTCATTTCGCCGTCGATTTCCTGCTTCTGGATGGCGAACTGCACGTTCATCAGGCCGACCACATTCAAGCCCTTGGCCATCAGCGCCGTCTGGCGTTTCAGTTCATCGATGGTTTCTTGCGACAGCGAATAAGGCGGCAGCGAGCAAGCCGAGTCGCCCGAGTGCACGCCAGCCTGTTCGATGTGTTCCATCACGCCGCCGATGAAGGTCGTTTCGCCGTCGGAGATGCAATCGACGTCGCACTCGATGGCGTCGTTCAGGAAGCGGTCCAGCAACACGGGCGAATCGTGCGATACCTTGACGGCTTCGCGCATGTAGCGCTCGAGGTCGCGTTGCTCATGGACGATTTCCATGGCGCGGCCGCCCAGCACGTACGATGGACGCACGACCAGCGGGTAGCCGATTTCCTGCGCCAGCGCCAAAGCGTCGGCTTCCGTGCGCGCGGTGCGGTTAGGCGGCTGACGCAGTTGCAGCTTGTGCAACAATTGCTGGAAACGCTCGCGGTCTTCGGCCGCATCGATCATGTCGGGCGAAGTGCCGATGATCGGTACGCCGTTCGCTTCCAGGTCCAGCGCCAGTTTCAGCGGGGTCTGGCCACCGTACTGCACGATCACGCCCACCGGTTTTTCGATGGCGACGATTTCCAGCACGTCTTCCAAGGTCAGCGACTCAAAGTACAAACGGTCCGAGGTATCGTAGTCGGTCGAAACCGTTTCTGGATTACAATTGACCATGATCGTTTCGTAGCCGTCTTCGCGCATGGCGAGGGCTGCGTGGACGCAGCAATAGTCAAACTCGATACCCTGGCCGATACGGTTCGGGCCACCGCCCAGCACCATGATCTTTTTCTTGTCGGTCGGATTCGATTCGCACTCTTCGTCGTACGTGGAATACATGTACGCCGTGTCGGTCGAAAATTCTGCCGCGCAGGTATCGACGCGTTTGTAGACGGGACGGATGTTCAGCGCATGGCGCTGCAGGCGCACGGCCGTGTCGGTCGTCTGCAACAAAAAGCCCAGGCGGCGGTCGGAGAAACCCTTCTGTTTCAACTTGTACAGGGTGTTCTTGTCCAGGTTGTCCAGCTTCTGCGTATCGAGCCACAGTTCCAGGTCGACGATTTCCTTGATCTGGATCAAAAACCATGGATCGATCTTGGTCAGGTTGTGCACTTCTTCCAGGGTGAAGCCCTGGGCAAACGCATCGCCCACGTACCAGATGCGCTCAGGACCAGGCTCGCCCAGTTCTTCTTCGATCTTTTCGCGGTCCTTGGTCTTTTCGTTCATGCCATCCACGCCCACTTCCAGGCCGCGCAAGGCTTTCTGGAACGATTCCTGGAAGGTACGACCAATCGCCATCACTTCGCCGACGGACTTCATCTGCGTCGTCAGGTGATGGTCGGCGGTGGGGAATTTCTCGAACGTGAAACGGGGAATCTTCGTGACGACGTAATCGATCGACGGCTCGAACGAGGCCGGCGTGGCGCCGCCCGTGATTTCGTTGCGCAGCTCGTCCAGGGTGTAACCGACGGCCAGCTTGGCGGCGATTTTTGCAATCGGGAAACCCGTCGCTTTCGAGGCCAGGGCCGACGAACGCGATACGCGCGGGTTCATCTCGATGACGATCATGCGGCCATCGACAGGGTTGATCGAGAATTGCACGTTCGAGCCACCGGTGTCGACACCGATCTCGCGCAGCACTGCCAGACTGGCATTGCGCATGATCTGGTATTCCTTGTCCGTCAGGGTTTGTGCTGGCGCCACCGTGATGGAGTCGCCCGTGTGCACGCCCATCGGATCGAGGTTTTCGATCGAGCAAATGATGATGCAGTTGTCCGCCTTGTCGCGCACCACTTCCATCTCGTACTCTTTCCAGCCCAGCAACGATTCTTCGATCAGCAACTCTTTCGTCGGCGAGGCTTCCAGGCCGCGCTTGCAGATGGTTTCGAATTCTTCTTCGTTGTAGGCGATGCCGCCACCGGAACCGCCCATGGTGAACGATGGACGGATGATGGTCGGGAAGCCCAAGGTGCGCTGCACGGTCCAGGCTTCGTCCATCGAGTGCGCCACGCCGGAACGGGCCGAACCGAGGCCGATCTTGGTCATCGCGTCCTTGAACTTGGAACGGTCTTCCGCCTTGTCGATGGCTTCCGGCGACGCGCCGATCAGCTCGACGTTGTATTTTGCCAGCACGCCATTGTTGAACAGGTCCAGCGCGCAGTTCAGCGCGGTCTGGCCGCCCATCGTCGGCAGGATGGCGTCAGGACGCTCCTTGGCGATGATGCGTTCAACCACCGACCAGGTGATCGGTTCGATATACGTCACGTCGGCCATTTCCGGATCCGTCATGATGGTTGCAGGATTGCTGTTGACCAGGATGACTTTGTAGCCCTCTTCGCGCAGGGCCTTGCACGCTTGCGCGCCGGAATAATCGAATTCACAGGCCTGGCCGATGACGATCGGGCCAGCACCAATAATCAGAATACTTTTAATATCTAAACGTTTAGGCATTTTTCTTTTTCTCCTCCGCAGCCATCAAGTTGATGAAGCGGTCAAACAGGTAAGCAACATCCATCGGGCCCGGCGACGCTTCAGGGTGGCCCTGGAAGCAGAAGGCCGGCTTGTCCGTGCGGGCAAAGCCCTGCAGGGAGCCGTCGAACAGCGATTCATGGGTCGCGCGGCAATTCGCGGGCAAGGTTGCCGCATCGACGGCGAAACCGTGGTTTTGCGAGGTAATCAAGACTTGCTTGGTTTCCAGGTCTTGCACCGGGTGGTTGGCGCCGTGGTGGCCGAACTTCATCTTCAGCGTTTTCGCGCCGGAAGCGATCGCCATGATCTGGTGACCGAGGCAGATGCCGAAGGTCGGGATGCCCTTCTCGATCAGCTCGCGGGTAGCAGCGATGGCGTAGTCGCACGGTTCCGGGTCGCCGGGGCCGTTCGACAGGAAGATGCCGTCCGGATTCAGTGCCAGGGCGTCGGCCGCCGTCGCTTGCGCCGGCAGCACGGTGACTTTGCAGCCGCGCGACGTCAACATGCGCAGGATGTTGCGCTTGACGCCGTAGTCGAAGGCGACCACGTGGTATTTCGCGTCCGCATCGGCCAGCTGGCCGTAGCCTGCACCCAGAGTCCATTCCGTTTCGCGGTATTCGTATGCGGCCTTGCTTGATACCACCTTGGCCAGGTCCATGCCGGCCAGGCCGGGGAAGGAACGGGCCAGTTCCAGCGCTTGCGCGGCGGATGGCTCATTGCCTTGCGTGCCGACCAGGATGGCGCCGCCCTGCGCACCTTTTTCACGCAGGATGCGCGTCAGCTTGCGGGTATCGATGCCGGCGATGGCGACGATATTTTCAGCTTTCAGGTAATCGGACAGGGAGAGCGTGGAACGGAAATTGGATGCCAGTAATGGCAGATCGCGGATGATGAGGCCAGCGGCGTGCACCTTGGAAGACTCGACATCTTCCGGATTGACGCCCGTATTGCCGATATGCGGATAGGTCAGGGTGACCATCTGGCGGCAATAGCTTGGGTCAGTAAGGATTTCCTGATACCCGGTCATCGAGGTATTGAAAACAACCTCGCCCGTGGTATGACCGGCGGCACCGATCGAAAAACCTTTAAAGATCGTTCCATCAGCAAGCGCTAATATGGCTGGAACGGCAGGGCCAGAAAAAAATGGCGGCAAGGGCAACTCCTGATAAAGTTACCGTAGCTGCGCCACGTCAGACCGACCGCCTAGTTACCCGAGCCAACTGCACTCAGGGTGTTTCAACGGTCATTTTGAATGAGGGGATGGGTAGTCGCTACGGTATATGTGTGATTGGCTAAACCTTTGAATTATAACCAAAAGGCAGCTTTTCCACAAGGAAGAAAATATAGATTGGGCGGCATTTTTTTGCGCAGCAGCATAAATCCCCCGCCCCATGAAAAAAGCCGCCCGGCTTGCACGGGGCGGCTGGTTCTGCAACTGCGGCGACTACTTAGGCCGTCAGTGCCGCGATACCCGCTTTCGCGATTTGCGCATCTTCCGCCGATTTCACGCCCGAGACGCCAACGGCGCCCACGTAGTGGCCGTCGAACACGATGGGCACGCCGCCTTCGAGCAAGCCGTCGATTTCCGGCGCGCTCAGGAACGACACGCGGCCGCCATTGATCATCTCTTCATAGATGCGCGATTCGCGGCGGCCCAGCGCCGCCGTCTTGGCTTTCGATGGGGCGATGTGCGACGAGATCGGCGCCACGCCGTCCATGCGCTGCAGCCACAGCAGGTGGCCGCCGTCGTCGACGATGGCGATCGCGACCGCCCAGTTATTCTTGACCGCTTCCGCTTCGGCGGCGGCAGCGATTTTCTTTACGTCGTCCAGGGTCAAAATCGGTTTCGATTGCATGGTGCATCCTTGTTATGTTGAAGCAAAATTGTATACGAAATGCGCGGCGGCGCGCTCGCTTACTGCTAGCTTACTGCTCGCGCTTGGCTTTCAGCTTTTGCTTGAGCTGCACCATGACGGCAAAGGTCGCCTGCTCGCCTGCCAGGATGGCCTGATTGCGACTGTTGAAATCGTTGCCCTTCATGGTGCCCAGGCTGGGCTGGATCACCACGTCGGCATCTTTCAGCTCGAACTGGTTGATGCGCTGGCCCATGATGGCGAACGTCTGCATCAGCACTTCCATCGAACTGATGGCCTTTTGCGTATCCGTTTGCGACGAGATATTCACGGCGATGATGAAATCGGCGCCCATGTCGCGCGCAAAGCGCACGGGCACGGGAGCGACCAGGCCGCCATCGACATAAGTATGGCCGGCGATCGTCACGGGCTGGAACACGCCCGGCACGGCCGACGAGGCGCGCACGGCCATGCCGGTGTTGCCGCGTTGGAACAGGATCGGTTGGCCATTCTTGAGGTCGGTCGCCACCACGCCAAACGGAATCTTGAGTTTTTCCAGCGGCACGCCGCCGACAGCCTTGTTGACATAGCTTTGCAGCGCCTCGCCCTTCAATACGCCGGACGACTTGCCAAACAGGGGCAAGGCCCAGTCGGAAATGGCCGCCTCGTCCATGTCGAAGGCCATCTTTTGCAGGGCGAAGCCATTGTTGCCCGCCGCATACAAGGCGCCCACCACGCTGCCGGCGCTGGTGCCGGTGACGATGTCGGCGTGGATGCCCTGCGATTCGAGCGCCTTGATCACGCCGATATGCGCGAATCCGCGCGCCGCGCCGCCGCCCAGCGCCAGGCCGATCTTGATCTTGCGCGGCGGCACGACGATGGGCTCGGGGGGAGTCAATACTTGTAGGGGTTTCGGGACGGTGGTATCGCAGCCGGCCAGCGCAAAGGCGGCCAGGGCAAGCAGGGTCAGGCGTTTAGGGAACATAGTGGCAGAAGAGAACCGCGCGCGGCAGTGGCAACAAAGGAGAGCCGATTGTAGCGCAAGCGGGGCTGCTGGCACTGAAGACCGTCTTAAATGTTTATGCTGACAAATTTCGTGCGCACCTGCCCGGGGGTGTACTGAATTCTGTGTAAACGGTTTTTCGTTTAAGTCTGCGGTACCCGGTCTTCAAACTGGATGGCGAAGCGGTTCAGTGCCGCTTTCCAGTCCCGTATTGGCATCGTCCACTTCTTGCTA
>NZ_PEBS01000060.1 GCF_002869965.1 Janthinobacterium sp. ROICE36 | reverse complement strand
AGGAAGAGTATGAAGCTTTTTCAGCATTTCGTCAACCTTCTTTTTTACCCGCCTCATTCAGCATTTGCATGCATCGTTCAGCGAGGGGGCGAATTATAGCCCTGCCACGCACGCCCTGCAAGGGCTATTTTTGCGCCATTTTCGGCCACTATGGCAAGACAAACGATTTCACCAAAGTCAGCTCGCCAGCGGCCCGCATCGGCACCTGGAAGCTCTGCAGCTTTTCACGCGGCGTGCCTTCGTTGGTGATGATCGACAGGCGTGCGACGGTCAGCATGGAGGTGTTCTCGCCGCTGCCGTAGTAATTGACATAGGCGTGATAGTTGCCCTTCAGGGGCGCGGCGCTGGAAAAGATTTCCGGGCCATAGCCGGTAGTCACGTCCACATCCAGCGCGCCGCCATCTTTCAAGACGCGATTGCCATACCAGGCGTGGCCACCGTCCGGCGTGACCACATGCAGATCGAGGTCGGTGCCGGCGCTGTCCCACGACAGCACGATACGCAAGCGCGCCTGCGTCTTGCCCTGGTAACTGTCGACAAACTGGGTGCGCGCGCGGCTCCGGCCATCCGGCGAACGCACTTCCACGCTGTTCGAGCCGCTGCCGAATCCATAGGGGCGGCCGTAGCTGCCGTCCTCGCCCACCTCCATCGGCATCGCCACGCCGTTGACCACCAGCGTGGCGGGCTTGCCCTTGATAGCGCCGGCAATACGCCCCCTTATCTGCGCCGTCTCGGCCTGGCCCGGCTGCAGGTTGACCGACGCGGCGGGGTAATTGACCGCTTGCGTATAGTCCTCGCGGGCGCCAGCCGAATTGCGCCAGCCGCCCTTCGGTGCATCGATGGTGACCTGGGCCTGCGCCCAGAGTGGCAATACCATTAGTGGAATCGCGCAACGGATATAAAAACTCACAGGGCCTCCAGGTTAAGGTCGACGAGCCGACGGGCCATCCGCTCGACATATTCTTCGTCCTGGCCGCGCGGATGACGGCGCAGGCCAAGGTGTAAATACTCATGGGCCAAGGTGATGCGGTCTTCGCGCGTGGCCAGCGGCCGCATGAAGATGCGGTTGCGCGACTGTTCCGAATACGGCGCGCCGCTGGACAGGGCGCAGACCAGCGGCGCTTGTGCCGGCGCTTCGTAACCGGCCTCGCGCAGCAGCACGCGCTGCCAGCGCGGCACGGACCGCGCCAGCCAATCCTCGTTCTGCGCCAGGCGCCGACAACGCGCGCCAGTGTTGCCAACGGTGCTCAGCGCGCCGCCCGGGTAGGCTGCCGCCAGCAATTCATCATAGTACTTGCCCTGTTTGGCCTGCCGCACCGTCTCGCTCCACGCCATCGTGCCCTCGGACGGCAAGTTGCTGTGGTAACGGACGGTGACGCCATCGACGATCAACTGGTCAGTCCAGCGCGCAATCGCCAGCGCCGCCGGCGTGGCAGGACTGGGACTGACGCGCTGGGTCGCGCTGCTATCGACGATCTGCTGGCAGCCTGCCACGCTCACTGCGTTTTGCTGCAAATAGGTGCGCGCGGCAATCGCCAGCGCCTTGGCCGCTTCCGGCTCGCCAGCACTCGCTTCGCGGTCGAGCACCCGCGCCACATATTCATTGACGCCGAAGCGTCCGCGCAATTGCGGACGGCCGCCCGTCTCTTGTACCAGCATCAACTCGCCGCTGCTGCGCAAGGCGAGGTTCTGGCCATTCTCGAACTGCACATGGTAGCGGCCATTGAGCGGCCCGGGTACGGCCACGCCACGCTCGCCGCGCACGGCGCGAATGGGATAGCGTTTGAAGTAATCGACCACCACGCAGCCGCCATCGTCGACCGCGCCCACTGGCGGCAGACTGGCGGCAAGTTTGGGCGCCCACTGCTCGAACACATTGCTGCTGCCACCCGCGCCGCCAAACCAGATCGGCGTGCCATCGGCCAGCCAGCCGGCCGCGCCGCCTATCCGCCCACCCGCCTGGTGCCAGGAATACGTCTTCACGCGCAACTGGCTGCCGAACCAGCGCGCCGTACCGGCACCGCGCCCAGCGCGTCCATCTAGCACCACGCGCAGCAGCGCCGCTTCGGCTTCCTGGCGGCTGGCGGCCGGGATGCTGTCCAGCGCGCGCAGCAGGCTGTCCAGGCGCACCGTGCGCGCCGGCGCCAGTTGTTCCGGGTTGGCCAGCCAGGCAAAATCGCCCGAGAGTG
This sequence comes from Janthinobacterium sp. ROICE36, assembly GCF_002869965.1. Classification (GTDB taxonomy): domain Bacteria; phylum Pseudomonadota; class Gammaproteobacteria; order Burkholderiales; family Burkholderiaceae_D; genus Janthinobacterium. Next base: position 31,687 of record NZ_PEBS01000060.1, on the reverse strand, counting down.
CGGTACCCAGGCGGCCAGTCCAGTACTGGCGCCACGGCGCCGGCGCGATCATCAGACGCCTGGGCGAGAAAAACAGGCCGCAGGACTGCGCCAGTGCCGCGTCGTGGCCGATGCTCTGGCCCGCATCGCAGCAATACACTTCTTCACGATCACGGCCGCCGCAGCGATAGTCCGGCATCGCCAGCTTGTTATCGGTCGCATACACATACACGAACAGCTTCCACAGACTGGCCAGCGGCACTTGCCGCGTGCCGTCAAACGGCGGCGGGGCCACGCCGCCCTGGCGCAGCTGGCGCACTTCCGTCTTGCCATCGCGCCACCAGGCCACATCCAGCGATTTTGACGATGACTGCGCCCAAGCAGGCGCGGTCAGCAACAGGGTCGCCATCAAGGCAGGAAGTGCTACGCGCATCACTCGACCTTCAGCGCGCGTGTGGTCTTGCCGCCGCCCTCGAAGGCTTTCTGCTCCGGCTGGTACATACGGTAAAAGCGCGTCGGCGGCAGCACATAACTGCCCTTCTGCGCAAAGCGCAGCAAATGGCGCACAGTCACGTCGCCGGCCAAAGGCTCGATTGGCACGGCATAACCGTCGCGGCGCTCCGTGTGGCGCGCGCGTTCCAGCGCGGCCGGTTTGTCGCCCGCCATGACCATGCCCCAGGTGGTCGATTCGACCATGGCGCCGGGTGGCAGCGCCACTTCCAGCAAGCCAAAGCGGTGCTTCGCGCCGGGCGCTGCTTTCAAGGTAATTTCATCGAGGTACAGCGCGTCCGTGCTGAACGCCTCGCCCGGCTTGACCAGTTCCGTCGTGTAGCCGCCCTTCCCTTGCTTCATGCGCAGAATGCGCCGTTCGACGGTGACCGGCAAGGTTTGCGTTTCGGCGGCATGGCTGTCGTACTGCAGCACGGCCACCGTGCCGGCCGGTGCCGGAGTCGATGCGGCGAGACGCAATTTGTCCGGCATGCTCCTGGCATCGGTCCAGCGCCACAGCGGCTGGCCGCTGCGGCTGTCGCGTTTTTGCCAGGCGCCGTCCAGCGCCACGGCCGGTCCCTTGCCGAAAGAGGCGCCGCCCAGTTTCTTTTGCACCCACAGCAAGGTCATCGCGCGGTCCAGGGTCGGCATTTCGGCGCGCACGCCGGCCAGCACCGCGTCGGCCTGCGATGGCGGCACTTCGCCGGCCAGTATCAGCAAGGCCTGCGCCACCGGCGCTTTGGACTCGCGCAAGACTTGCCAGGCGCTGGCCACTTGCAACTGCAGCCCATGCGGCAAAGCGATGCCATTCTGGCTGGCGACCAGCGCCACCAGGCCCAAAGCCATCGCTTGCGCTTCGCGATCAGGAGCTGCGCCCAGCAGCAGGCTGCCGCTGTCGCCCGCCAGGCGCGGCTTGCCGCCCAATACGGCGAGCGCGCTGTCATCCACCAGGCCGGCGGCCAGCGTCTGCGTGGGCAAGCCCATCTCGCGCGCCATCCACAACACCAGCGCGCGGTCGCCCATCGCATCTTTCAAGCCATGTTCGCTGTAGACGGCCAGCAGCTTGTTCCAGTGTTCGGGCGGCAGTTCGATGTGCAGCGCGCGCGCCGCGTACCAGTCGGCGTAATAGGCGTAGGCCGTCATCAGAGCATTGCCGGCCGTGGCATTGCCCCACCAGCCGAAGACGGCGTTCGGTCCGGCCATGGACACCAGGCGCAGGCGCTGCGCCGTGAGCAGCGTTTGCAGGCCTTCACTTGTCGCGCCGGCGTCCGGGCCCAGGCTTTGCGTGGCCAGCGCGAGCGGAATCAAGCGGCTCGCCGTCTGCTCCACGCAGCCATACGGATAGTCGATCAGGTCGTCGGCAATGCGCGCGAAGTGGCTGGCAGCGCCCTGCGCGAACGAGACGCGGATATTGCGCGCGTCCGCCGGCAGCTTGAGCGCGAGTTCACCGGTGGCACCATCGAGCGGCAGCACCAGCGAGCGCGGACTGCTCCAGGCGGCGGGCAAGGTTTGCATGGCCGTGTCGAGCGCATCGACCAGTTTTCCGTTCTGTTTTACTTCCAGGCGCAGAGGTCCGGCCCCTGGGGCGAGCGGGAATTCGACATAGTTCACGCCCGGCTTGGCGGACAGTTTTTCCGTCTTTGGCTGCGCGCCGCCGGAGAGAATGATGTCGAGCGCCTGTTCCTTGCCCGTCTGGTTGAACACGGCCACCGAGGCACGCGGTGCATCGCCGGCACGCATCCAGTCCGGCGAGGTCCACTTGGCATAGAAGTTCTTGTCCGACCGCAGATAGGCGGTGCGCTGGCCCACGCGACCTTGGCTATCCATCGCGCGGCCGGTGATCCTCCAGCGGGTCAGTGCATCGGGCATGCTGAAACTCACGCGTGCGTTGCCATCCGCGTCGGTCTTCAGCGATGGCGCCCAGTAGGCGGTATCGATATTGTCGCGGCGCGGACGTTCGAGCACCTTGACGCCACGCTCGTTGTAGTTGTGGCGCGCCGGCGCACCGGCAGTGCGCCCCTGCGCCATGTCGTAGCTGATGAAGGACAGGCTGGCCGTGGTGCGCACGTTGTTGCGACGCGGATGGTAGAAGAAATCGCCGATGTCCGGCGCGATTTCCGGCTGCAGCACATAGATCATTTCATCGACCACGCCCAGCGCCACCAAGGTACTCAATGGCTTGCCGTCCAGGGTGGCCTTGACGTCCAGCGTCACCTTCTCGCCGGGCTGGTAGACCTCCTTGTCGCTCTTGAACTGCAGCGCGATGCGCGGCTCGATCACTTGCAGGCCGGCGTTCTCGAACACGAAGTCGCCATTGCGCGTGTAGGCCACCGAGAACGTCATGTTCGGCCCATGTTCCTCCCTGACGGGAATGCGCACGCGCCACTGTCGCGGCGCCACGCGCTTCGCCTGGTACCAATCAGCAGCGCCGGCCATCAAGCCATAGTGCTCCACCTTGTCGCGCTCGAGCGTCAACAGCGCCTGGTCGACCTTGTCGGAAAAGGTAATCAGTGCCTCGGCGGTGTCGCCCGGACGATAGCGGGCACGGTCCAGCACGATCTCGATGCTGCCCGGCGTCGTCTGCACGCCATCGCCGGCGACCCAGTGGCTGGCGGCGGCCAGCAGGTTGCCGCGTTCGTCGCGCAGCGCCAGCTGATACGAGCCGGAGGCCGGGAACGTCACGTCCCAGCCCTTGGCAGCCGGATCGAAAGCGCCCTCGGTCTTGCTCTGTTTTTCCAGCTGTACCATCTCCCAGCGCACCGGTCGCACCGGGCGCTCCGCGCCCTGAGCATCGGCCAGCAAGTCGAAATGTACGGCCTGGCCCGGATCGGAAAACTGGCGCGTGGCCTTCAACTGGTAGCTGCTGCTGGAGCGTTCTATCATCAGCTCGCGCGTCGCCTTGACGCGGTAGGCCGCGCCATCGGTCGCCAGCACGGTCAAGATGTAACGCGAGGGATCGGCGGCGGGCGGCAAGGTGAAGTCCACATTGCCGCTGCCGTCGCTCGTCACTTCCTCGGTCTTCAAGGCCACGGGGAACAGGCCGCCGTAACGCAATTCGCCTTCGACCATGGTGTTTTGCTGGCTGCGCAACGACAAGGTCATTTTCGCGTTTTTCACCGGCTTGCCATCCGGGTAGCGCAGCGCGATGCTGCCCTTGACGGGCTCGCCCGTCTTGAATTCCGGTTTCGCTGTCTGAACGTTGATGTCAAAGTGCGGCTTGACGTATTCGGCCACGCGGAAGGCCGCGCCATACACGCCATCCTTGTAGTTGAAGCGCAGTTCATAGCCGCCCGCCGTCGCTTCTGCAGGCAAACGGAAGCGCGTTTCGGCGCCCGTGTCACTTGCTAGCTGCAGCGTTTGCGTCAGCAGCGGCGTGCCGTTCGGATTGAGCACGCTCAGCACTATCGGTGCTGCGGCGGCGGCTTGCGATGCGCGCGCCGAAGTAAATTCGCGTCCCAGGAACTTGACGTTGACCTCGTCGCCGGGCCGGTACAAGGGACGGTCGGTCACCGCATAAATCTTGGTGTTGTAGATCTCGCTGTCATAGTAAAAATTCTCGGACACGAACACGCCGCCGGCGCGGTCCTGGCCCAGCACATACGTGTGTTCGGGGCTGCCGCGCTCGAGCGACGCGACGCCGTCAGCGCCGGTCACAGCCGATTGCAGCACGCCGGTGCCGTCGGTCCACGCCACGCTGGCGCCGGCCACGGCGGCGCTGGTATCGCGCCGCGCTGTCCACACCAGCATCTGGCCGGACGATACCTTGGTGACGGCCACCGTGTCCGACACGAACACCAGGGTGGTGGCGCGGTGCTCGCCGATGATCGCCTCGACCAGGTACAAGCCCGGCTTGCGCTTGCCCAGCGGGATCATCACATTGCCGGCGCCAGCGACGATGAAGTCACTGCTGGAGCCATCGAGCTTGACGCCTTTCGGCGGGGCGATGGCTTTGGCTTGCCAGATCGGATAGCGGAAGCTGTCGACCAGCTCCATGCCCTTGATCGGCTTGTACTGCGGATGGTTGGCAAACACGGTCGGCCGGCGGATCGCGTCCTTCGTGGCCAGCTGCGGCTGTTCCTTGGTGACCGCGCGGCGCGCCTCGCCGGAAAACAGCTTGCGCCAGGCCAGGCGCGACTGCTTCCACCAGCTATCCCACAGAAAGCTCAAGGTATTGGCCAGGCCTTCGCCCTGGTAATTGCCCTCGACCTGGATGCGGTGCAGATTGCGCTGCTTTTTCAAAAATTCCATCGGCTCGGGCACGCGGTAGATGACGATGTCGGCGCCCGAATACGCTTCCAGGTTCATGCGTCCCATGTCGCGGCCGGGCACCTCGAGCCGCACGCGCGACTCGTCGGTGCTGCCGTAACTGGCGTCCGACAGCAGGAAAAAGGGCTCGCCCTTGAAGGTGCTGTAATTGCTCGGTTCACGTTCCTGCGCCGAAGCACCACCAATGAGCACCAACGCCAACAAGCTGGCAAATAGCAGTTTCATGAGAAAAATCGGCTTCATGACAAAAACGCCAGCCGGAACACACCGGCGAAATTCGGATTGTTGACCACAGGTTGCCACCGCGTGTCCTTCCAGCTCGTAAGTTCTTTGATATCGACGGTCCGCAGACCATTGTCGTCGGGGGTGACGGTGCCGGTGTGGTAGGCGATGCGCGCACCCATCCAGACCATCAGGTGCTGTTCGTCGCCCTGGTCGAAAAACAGCAGGTCGCCGGGTAGCGCCTGGCTGATCTCACGGGCGATGAAACGGCTGTTGTGCTGCACCAGCGCCAGCGCCGTGACGAAGTGGCCGACCTTGCCACCCGTTTGCACCCAGCGATTGCGCAAGGCCGCCTGGCTGGCATCCAGGTCCAGCTCGGGCGGCAGGCGCCGGTCACTGGCGATGCCATTCGCATGCAGCCACTTCGCGTCATGCACGGTCAATGCCTCGTTGACGGCAAAGCGCACCAGGCCAGCGCAATCGCGGTGCGTCCAGCGCGGCGACGGCCCCCGTTCGATCTGCGCGTTGACGATGCGCAGCATCCAGGCCTGGAAGGCGCGGCTCTGGGCCTGCGACAGCTGCACTTGGGGCTCGGCGATCGCGCGCAGGGCCCAGGCATGGGGAAAGGCTACAGCGGCAGCCCCTCCCGCCAGCCAGCGCAAGACGGCACGGCGCGCTTGCAACACCATCATCGCGCAGTCTCCTGCCATTCCAGCGTTTCCCATGACGTGCCGCTAGTTGGCTGCCGCTTGAGCACCATGCGCAGCGGCGGATATTTTTTCAAGGCGTTCAGGCGCGGCAGCAGATGTTCGTTGGCGGCTGCGCGCAGTACCGGTTCTTTATTCGCGGGCAAGGTATCGAAGGCTTCCAGCTGGATCAGCCGGGCCAGCGACGCCGGCGCGATCAGGCCGATGGTGCGCGCGCCATCGGGCAGCAAGTCGCTGGCCGCCGGCGCCTGCTTGCGGCGCACCGCCAGCACCTGGTCGACCAGCTTGCCATCAGCGGAAAAAACGACGGTATTGCCAGCCACGGCCAGCGCCGGCGTGGATTGGCCCAGGGCCGTGGCGACGCTGCGCTCCCAACGAAGGACGCCATCCTTGCCGGTAGTCTTGCGCACGGGGTCCTTGCCGCCGATGGCCGCCTCGAACAGGCTGCCATATACAGCGTCATCACCGGCCTGCGCACTGCGCGTGGCAACAAAAACCGGCGTATGCAGGCGTGAAGTGCCGTACCAGCAGGCGGCGGCAGGCCCTTGCAAGTGTTCGGCCAGCGGCACCACCGGCTCGGAGGTCTTGCTGCCCAGGCGTTTGAGCACGGGCTGCAGCGCGGTCCAGTCGACCGGCACGCTGAAGCAGGCGCTGGGATTGTGCGGCAACAGCGGCCACAGTGCGCTGCTGTCATAGCCGCCCTTTTCGCCAACTTTCTTCAATTTGTCGGCATTGAGCAGCACCTTGGACTGCCAGGCGCCCTGCTGAAAATCGAAACGCAGCGCTTCGAGCGCGCCAAAGAAGGGCTGGTAACCGAACGACAGGAAGTCCGCCTTGACGGCGATGCTGTGGCCATCGGGCGCGGCGTTATCGAGATGGAACTGCGCATGAAAGACGTTCTGTTTGGCTAGCTCCGGCGCCAGCAGGCTGGCCACGGTTTTCTCGGCCGTGCCATCGCCATGCTTGCCATCGCTGCCGCCATACAGCATGCCGGGATGCGACAGGATGACCAGGCGCTGGCCGTGCGCGGCAAACAGCAAGGTGCGCTGATAGGCATAGTTCAACGCGTATACGGGCACCTGGCCACCATCGACGCGCAAACTGCCGGCCACGCGCATTTGCGTATCCTTCAAGGCGATCTTGCCCGCTTCCTCGAGCAAACGCGTCAACTGGCTGCGCGACACGGCGATGGCGAAATGCTTGAGCGAGCCGTCGGCGTCGCGCCACAAGGCCACTTCCGCCGGCTGGTCCAGCACCATGCGCAGCAGCTGGTCGCCCCATCCCAGTTCATGTTCGTAGGCGATGCGGCGCAGGCTGCCCTTGAGCCCCAGCCGGTCTTCGCTTTGCTCGTAATAGAACAGGAAATCCTCGCGCAGCACGTCGCGCGCCAACGGCACCGTCAGCAGGTCGCGCGGCAAGGTCGACAGACTTTTCGTGCGGACCAGCGCATCGGGCCGGGATAAATCGAGTTTCAGGCTGTTGACCGGCCCCATCGCGCCCCAGCCAAATGCGCGGTAGCCGACCAGCGCGGCCGCCACCAGCGCCACGCCAGCAAGCGCCCCGATCAGGACTTTTTTATTGCGTACTTTTTTCACCAGCACCTTGTATCCCTTTTAGCCTGCCACGGCATTGACAAGTTAGTAATTATTGACAAATGGTAACATGGCATTTGTGGCCGCAGCGCACAGCTGACGCGACAGCGTAAAATAGCGGTTTCGCCGTTTCCATCGCCTCCCATGACCATCCTGCTCTCCACCCTGAACGCCCGCTACACCCACGCTTCGCTGGGCTTGCGCTATTTGCTGGCCAATATGGGGCCGTTGCAGGCGCAGACGCGGTTGCAGGAATTCGTCATTGGCACGAAAACCACGGAACTGGTCGAGCGCATCCTGACGAACAAGCCGCGCATCATCGGTTTTGGCGTGTATATATGGAACGTCGAGGAAACCACGAAACTGGTCGCCATGCTCAAGCGCGTGGCGCCCGAGGTCATCATTGTGCTGGGCGGGCCGGAAGTGTCGCACGAGGCGGGCGAGCAGGAAATCGTCAAGCTGGCCGATTACCTGATCACAGGCTGGGGCGACGTCACCTTCCCCAAGCTGTGCGGCGAGATCCTCAACGGCCCGAAACCGCTGATGAAGATCCACGCGGGCGTGCAAGCGCCGCTGGCGGAACTGCAACTGCCCTACTCTCTCTATACGGACGACGATATCCGCCACCGCACGATTTACGTGGAAGCGTCGCGCGGCTGTCCGTTCAAATGCGAATTCTGCCTGTCGGCGCTGGACAAGACGGCCTGGCCCTTCGCCCTGGACAACTTCCTGGCCGAGATGGAGTCCTTGCATGCGCGCGGCGCGCGCCTGTTCAAATTCGTCGACCGCACCTTCAATCTGAACATCAAGACCAGTTTAAAGATCATGCAATTCTTTCTGGACAAGATCGAAGCCAATCCGGACGATCCCATCTACGCCCACTTCGAGCTGGTGCCCGACCACTTGCCCGACGCCCTGAAAGAAGGCATCAGCAAGTTCCCGCCCGGCGCGCTGCAGTTCGAGATCGGCATCCAGAGTTTCAATCCGGACGTGCAAGCGCTGGTCAGCCGCAAGCAAGACAATCAAAAGGCGGCCGACAACATCCGCTGGCTGTGCGAAGCATCCCATGCCCACCTGCACGTGGACTTGATCGCCGGCTTGCCGGGCGAGGATGAAGCGAGCTTTGCGGCCGGCTTCAACAAACTGGTGGCCTTGAAACCGCATGAAATCCAGTTCGGCATATTAAAGCGATTGCGCGGCACGCCCATCATCCGCCACACGGAAAATTACGGCATGGTGTTCGACCCGCACCCGCCCTACACCATCCTGGCCAATAAACAGCTCGATTTCATGAGTATGCAGCGCCTGGTGCGCTTCGCCCGCTACTGGGACCTGGTGGCCAACTCGGGCCGCTTCGCCAATACGGTGCAATGGATGTTGGGCGAGTCGCCGTTTGAAAACTTCATGGACTTTTCGAACTGGCTGTACGCCCACACGGACGCCACGCACCGCATCGCCATGGAACGCCTGGCCAAGCTGGTGGCGCAATGGCTGCAGACGCGCGGCATGAGCACAGCCGAGGCGAATGCGCTGCTGGCCAGCGACTATGCGGGCGGCGCGCAGGCAGCCGCGCAGGCCAAAACAAGCGAAGTGAGCACTAACAACGCCAAGGTGCGTCCGGACGTCGCCCTGCCACAGCGGCAGGCGCGTCACCTGGCATCCTGAAACGGCGGCGATTGAACAGCGGTGGCGGTCTGCGCCATTCTCCCTTAAACTGGCACGATGCCGACTGTACAATCGCCGAAACTGACCCTCTCCCAGACCAGCTCCCAACAGGGAGCCGTCGTCACTGCCAGCGGCGCCTGGCAAGTGCACGCCCTCGCGCATGACAATGCGATCAAGGCCATCGACGCCCAACTCAAGCCCTTGCAGGGCGACGCGAATGCCAGCTGGGACCTGTCACAGATCGACAGCATGGACCATATCGGCGCCCAGCTGTTCTGGAATGCCTGGGGCAAGCGGCGTCCGGCGCAGCTGACCCTGGCGCCATCGCTGGAAGAGTTTTTCCGGCGCATCGAAGAAACGGGCCCTTTGACAACGCCACCTTCACGCGCCAACCGCCTCACGCCCGTGATGAAACTGGGCATGGCCATGTTGCTGTTTTTTGAACATTTGAAGGGTTTCATTGCCCTGGTGGGCCAGGTGACGCTGGATGTCGGCCGCTTCGCACGCCACCCGATGCGCGGTCCGTGGCGTGAAATTTCCGCCAATATTTTCCATGCGGGCTTCCAGGCGCTGGGCATCACGGCGCTCGTGGGCTTCTTGATCGGCGTGGTGCTGTCCTATCTGTCGGCGCAGCAGCTGCGCGCCTTTGGCGGCGACATTTATCTGGTCAACCTGCTGGGCATGAGCGTCATCCGCGAACTGGGGCCCTTGCTGGCGGCCATCCTCGTGGCCGGCCGCTCGGGCTCGTCCATCACGGCGCAGTTGGGCGTCATGCGCGTCACGGAAGAACTGGACGCCATGCTGGTGATGGGCATTTCGCACGGTTTCCGTCTGATCATGCCGAAAGTGCTGGCCCTGGCCATTTCCATGCCCTTGCTCGTCATCTGGACGGATACGGCTGCGCTGATCGGCGGCATGGTGGCGGCCAAGGTGGAATTAAACTTGTCGGCGCGCTACTTCATCCAGAAGCTGCCGGACGCCGTGCCGCTGGCCAACTACATGATCGGCCTGGGCAAGGGCGTCATCTTCGGCATGCTGATCGCCCTTGTCTCCTGCCACTTCGGCCTGCGCATCAAGGCCAATACGGAAAGCCTGGGGCACGGCACCACCACCGCCGTCGTCACGGCCATTACCGTGGTGATCCTGGCTGACGCCGTGTTTGCCATCGTCTTCAATGGAGTGGGCTTTTGATGGCGGACAACGATAACGCTTGCAAGGCGAGCGAGGGCAACGAGGGCCAGTTCAACCTGCATGGCAGTGCGCCCGTGGTGGAAATCACCAATCTGTGGACCAAGTTCGGCCGCACCGTCGTGCACCAGGACTTGAACCTGGAAATCGAACGGGGCGAAATCCTCTCCATCGTGGGCGGCTCCGGCACGGGCAAGACGGTACTGCTGCGCCAGATGCTGGGCCTGGAACATCCGGCGCGCGGTTGCGTCAAAGTCTTTGGCGAAGATATCAACAAGGCAAGCGCCGACCAGTTGCAGCAGCTGCGACAACACTGGGGCATGCTGTTCCAGCAAGGCGCCCTGTATTCGGCCCTGACCGTGTTCGACAATGTGGCGCAACCGATGCGCGAATTGCGCGTGCTGCCCGAAGCGCTGGTGCACGACGCGGTATTATTGAAAATGAATATGGTGGGGCTGGGCCCGGAACATGCGCTGAAGATGCCATCGGACTTATCGGGCGGCATGATCAAGCGCGTGGCACTGGCGCGCGCCCTGGCGCTGGAGCCGAAACTGCTGTTCCTCGACGAACCCACGGCAGGCCTGGACCCGGACTTGTCGGAAAGTTTTGTCTCTTTGATCCAGTCGCTGCACCGCGAGCTGGGCTTGACGGTGGTGATGGTCACGCATGACCTCGACACCCTGTTCGCCCTGTCCACGCGCATCGCCGTGCTGGCGGAAAAACACGTGATCGCCATCGGCCCCACGCGCGAGGTGATCAAATTCGACCACGCATTCATCAAGCAATTTTTCCTCGGTGACCGCGGCAAGCGCGCGCTGGCCGTCCTCGATGAAAAACAGGCGGCAGCGGGCAATGCTGCGCAGCCAGGCGCTGACGCCGGCACAGACAAGAAAGCGGAGAAGTAATGGAAAACAGATCACATGCCCTGATGACGGGATTTTTTACACTCACCTTGCTGGTGGCCGCCATTTTGTTCGGCGTCTGGTTCAACCGCGACCGCGTGGAGCGCGTGCCGTATTTGCTGGCCACCACCCTGTCCGTGCCGGGCCTCAACCCCCAGGCGACCGTGCGCTACCGGGGCCTGGAAGTGGGCAAGGTCGACGCCATCGATTTCGATACGCAAAAGGCGGGGCAAATCCTCGTGCACATCAGCGTGGCGCCCGACACGCCCGTCACCAACACCACCTTTGCCACCCTGGGCTACCAGGGTGTGACGGGCATCGCCTACATCCAGCTCGACGATGAACAGGTGGGTTCCGAATTATTGGGAACCAGCAAGGACAAGCCTACACTGATTCCCCTGCGCGCCGGCTTGCTCGATCAGCTGGAAAAGCGCGGCAAGCGCATTCTCGACCAGGCCGAGCAGATCACCAACAAGGTCAACAACCTGCTCAGCCCCGACAACCAGGCAGCCATGCTGGGTGCCTTCAATGAAGTGGGCAAGGCAGCCAAGGCCTTTGGCGCCATTCCCCAGCAACTGGAGCCGACCCTGACGCAATTGCCGCAACTGACGGAACAAACACGCCAAACCTTGATGGCCGTCAGTACGGCCAGCAAGAACGTGTCGGACTTGACGGCCACCTGGAAAAAGCTGGGCAACGACATCCAGGCGCCCGGCGGCGTGCTCGACAAGGTCAATGGCACGGTCGACCGGGTCGGCAATTCGGTGGAAACGGTAGCCAATGGCATATCGCTGGAAGTGTTGCCGCAGGTAATCGAGCTGAGCGGCGAGGCGCGCTCCTCGATGCGCACCCTGAAAACCACCATGAGCACGCTCAATGAACAGCCGCAGAGCATCTTGTTCGGCGCCCCAGACATCCCGCCCGGCCCGGGCGAGCCCGGTTTTTCGGCGCCGGGCAAATAAGGAGAACAAAGCATGCACATCCCTCGCAATCTCACGCTGCTGGCCCTGGCCGGCGCTTTCCTGCTGGGCGGCTGCGCCAGTCGCGGCCCCGTCCCCACTTTTTATGATTTCGGCCCGGTGGCGCCGATGGCGACCGTGCCGTCGAGCACGCCGCCCGTGCCCGTGCTGGTGATCGCCGACGCCAACGGCCCTTCGTGGCTGGACAGCCAGCGCATGTATTACCGCTTGCTGTACGCCGATGCGCAACAATCGCGCCCGTACGCCTACAACCGCTGGAACACGCCGCCGCTGCAACTGTTGAGCCAGCGCCTGAAAACCCGCGTGGCGCAAAGCGGCGTGAAAGTGCTGTCGACGACGGACGCGGCCGCCGGCATTCCCCTGCTGCGCATCGACGTCGATGATTTTTCGCAAAACTTCGATACGCAAACGCACAGCAGCGGCCACGTATCGCTGCGCGCCTCGCTGTTCCGCGGCCACCGCCTGATCGACCAGAAAACCTTCAGCCGCAGCGGCCCGGCCGGTAGCGCCGACGCGCAAGGCGGCGCGCAGGCGCTGGCGGCAGCATCGGACGCCATCGCCACCGACGTGCTGGTCTGGCTGGGCACGCTGACCATCCTGAAAGAATGACCGTCACAGAATGACCGCCTCCGCAGCCCCTGCCAGCCCGCCAGCGCCACTGCCGCCCGTACGCTCGTCGCCCGTGTCGCGCGCGACCCTGCTCGCCTACGTCTTCCTGATCGTCTACGCCAGCTGGTTCCCGTTCACGGGCTGGCACAGCAATGGCTTGTCGCCGCTGACGTTCCTGGAAAACACGCGCATGCCCCGCTACTGGACGGGCTTTGACGTGGGCATCAACATCGTCGGCTACATCCCGCTGGGCGCGCTGATCGTGTATTCGCTGTTTCCCAGGGTCACGGGATTGTTTGCCGTCGTGATCGCCAGCCTGTGCGGCATCTGCATTTCCGGCAGCATGGAAGCGGTGCAAACCTATTTGCCCAGCCGCGTGTCGTCGAATCTCGATTTTTATACGAATGCGGCCGGCTGCTTTATCGGTTCCCTCATCGGCGCCTTGACGGCGCGCAAGCTGCTCGACCATAGTCATCTGTACCGCGTGCGCCAGCGCTGGTTTGCCCAGCATGCCAGCCAGGGCCTGGTGCTGGTGGCCTTGTGGCCACTGGCGCAAATCTATCCGCAAGGCTATCTGTTCGGCCTGGGCCAGTTGCTGCCCATCCTGTCGGACTGGCTTTCCAGCCTGATGGGCATGGAGATCGACCTGGCCACGTATCTGCGTCCCGATGTGATATTAACCGTCGAGCAATATTGGCTATCAGAAACCATCATCACGGCTTGCGGCATGACGGGCGCCGTGCTTACCTTGCTGTGCCTGCTGCGCCGCGCGGCACCGCGCGCCGCGCTGATGCTGGCCCTCATCGCCGCAGCCTTGATCGTGCGTTCGATGGCCAGCGCGTTGCTGTTTTCGCCCGAAAACGCCTTCGTCTGGATCACGCCGGGTGCCCAGGGCGGCTTTTTGATCGGCCTGATCATGCTGGGCGGCCTGGCGTTCGCGCCCCACGTGGCACAGCGCCGCATCGCGGCCGCCACCTTGCTGCTGAGCCTAGTGATGGTGAATACGACGCCGATTAACCCGTATTTCATGTCCACCCTGCAAGGCTGGGTACAAGGAAAATTCCTGAACTTTAATGGCGCGGCGCAATTCCTGGCCCTGCTGTGGCCTTTCATGGCCCTGTGGTTCCTGTGCCTGCCTTCGCACCGCCTGAACCGGCAGGACGATGGGCAGCGCCAGCGTCGCGAAGACCACCCATAAGCGCTATCATGGCGTATTGATGAATCAGCAGGAGCATAGTATGAGCGACGCACCGTATTTTGAACGCCACGTTTTTTTCTGCATGAATAAACGTGAAGACGGCCGCAACAGCTGCGGCGACCATGGCGCGGAAGCGGCGCAAAAGCATTGCAAGCGCCGCATCAAGGAACTCGACATGAATGGCGCGGGCAAAATCCGCATCAATCAGGCAGGCTGCATGGACCGCTGCGAGGAAGGCCCGCTGCTGGTCATCTACCCGGAAGCGACCTGGTACACCTATGTCGACACCAGCGATATCGATGAAATCATCGATACGCACCTGGTGGGCGGCAAGATTGTCGAACGCCTCAAGATTTAATGCCAATTTAAGAGATAGCCACCAGTATGAGCATCATGAACAGAAACTCGGAAAAATTTACCCTCGCCGGCCATGCAGGCAGCATGGAAGGCTTGCTCGATTTCCCGGCAGACACCCCACGCGGCATCGCCCTCGTTGCGCATCCGCATCCGCTGTATGGCGGCACGATGGATAACAAGGTCACGCAAACCCTGGCGCGCGCCTTTGTCGCTCTCGGTTACGTGGTGGCGCGCATCAACTTCCGCGGCGTGGGCGCTTCGGAAGGCGTACATGACCATGGCGCGGGCGAGACGGATGACATGCAATTGCTGTACGAACACATGCGCGGCCTTTACCCTGGCTTGCCCGTGGCCTTGTCCGGTTTCTCGTTCGGCACCTTCGTGCAATCGAAACTGCAGGAACGCCTGGCCGCCGCCGGCACGCCCGTCGAGCGCCTGGCGCTGATCGGCAGCGCGGCCGGCAAGTGGGCCATGGCCGACATTCCGGCCGACACCATTTTGATCCACGGCGAACTGGATGACACGATTCCCCTGTCCGCCGTCTTCGACTGGGCCCGTCCACAAGACATTCCCGTGATCGTGATCCCCGGCGCCGACCACTTTTTCCACCGCAAGCTCAATCACATCAAGAACCTCGTGATTGCGCTGTGGCATGGTGACAAACCCGCAACAAGCGCAGATGATCATTGAAGTGTGGGCTTACTAGCGCTTCCACGGCTATAATTGATCCGTTTTTTCCACGCGGCCATGTAAGCAGCAACAACATGGCCCCCAGCCTTCATCTTTTTCGCAGACCAGCCTCCATGAAAAAACTTTTAGCGGCACTGGCCTCCAGTGTACTTTTCCTATCCGCCGCCTACGCCCAGAGCGTTCCAGCCCCGACCATCGCCGCCAAGTCCTGGCTGCTGCTTGACGCCACGAGTGGCCAGATCATTGCTTCGCAAGATCCGGACGCGCGCATCGAGCCCGCATCGTTGACCAAGATCATGACGGCCTACCTGACGTTTGCCGCCATCCGCGAAAAGAAACTGGCGCTGGACCAAAAAGTAAATGTTTCCGTGCGCGCCTGGAAAGTCGATGCGAGCAGCTCGAAGATGTTCATCGACCCGGCCACCCCCGTGTCGATTGACGACTTGCTGCATGGCCTGATGATTCAATCGGGTAACGACGCCGCCGTGGCGCTGGCTGAAGCCGTCGCCGGCGATGAAGGCACCTTCGTCGTGCTGATGAACCGCGAAGCCCAGCGCATGGGTCTGAAAAACACGCGCTTTGCCAATCCGCATGGCTTGCCTAGCCCCGAGAACTATTCCACCGCGCAAGACCTGTCCGTGCTGGCCAAGCGCGTGATCGCCGACTATCCGGAATTCTACAAAATCGATTCGATCAAAAGTTTCACGTATAACAAGATTACCCAGCCTAACCGCAACCGCCTGCTGTGGCTGGACCCAACCGTGGACGGCATGAAGACGGGCCACACGGAAGCAGCCGGCTATTGCATGATCGCGTCGGCCCGCCGTCCAGGCGGCACCGGCGAGCGCCGTCTGATCTCCGTGGTGCTGGGCACCACGTCCGACCAGGCGCGTACGCAGGAAAGCCAGAAGCTGCTGAACTGGGGCTTCCAGAACTTTGATACGGTCAAGCTGTACTCGAAGGGCCAGGCCGTGGCCACGCCGGAAGTATGGAAGGGCTCGAAAGGCACCGTGAAAATCGGTTTCGCCCGCGACGTGCTCGTCACCGTGCCAAAAGGCATGGCTGCCAAGATGAAACCTGTGCTGGAACGCAAGGACCCGCTGGTCGCGCCACTGGCTGAAAACGCCCCGGTCGGCAAGCTGAAAATGATGGTTGAAGACAAGGTCCTGCTGGAACTGCCTGTCGTGGCGCTGGAAACCATCAACCAGGCCACGATCTTTGGCCGCGCCTGGGATTCGATGCGTCTCTGGATGAAATAAGTCAGCCTCGACCCCATAAATGCCCGCAGATGCTGCGGGCATTTTTTTCGTCCGTTCACTGGACAGCGAGGCCCGTCGGCTGCAGGCACAGGCTTGACGCGCTCAAAAAGGAGGCGCTATCGGCGCTCGTGTACCAAAAGCAGCCGGGCCACCAGCTCGACCTTGCCCTGCAGGAGCGTTGCCGCCGCTTTATACGCAGCATGCTCCAGATTAGCTGGCTATAATCGTGGCGAGTCCGTCCACGTCACCATCAGAAAGCCAACCCATGAGCCATGTATTTCCCGCCAGCTTGCAAGCCCCGCGCAACCGTTTAAGCAGCAACGGCCCCGAACTGTCGCGCATCGTCGCCGGCATGTGGCGCATCGGCGAGTGGAATATGTCGGCGCAGCAACGCCTGTCCTTCATCGAGCAATGCCTGGCGCTGGGCGTATCGAGTTTCGACCACGCCGATATCTATGGCGATTACAGCGCCGAAGGCCTGTTTGGTGAAGCGCTGGCCCTGCAACCGGGTTTGCGCGACCAGATGGAGCTGGTCAGCAAGTGCGGCATCAAGCTGCTCTCGCCGCACCGTCCCGGCCATGCCATCCAGCATTACGACACGAGCGCGGCGCACATCACCAGTTCAGTGGAACACACCTTGCGCCAGCTGCACACGGACCGCCTGGACTTGCTGCTGATCCACCGTCCCGACCCGCTGATGGATTTCGACGAGATCGCCGGCGCCTTCACCCAATTGAAGCAAGATGGCAAGGTCCTGCACTTTGGCGTGTCGAACTTCAGCCGCCACCAGTTCGGGTGCCTGCACCGGCGATTCCCGCTGGTGACGAACCAGGTGGAATTCTCGCCGCTGCACGTGGCACCCCTGTTCGACGAAACCTTCGACGGCTTGCAGGACGTGGGGGTGGCGCCGATGATCTGGTCGCCGCTGGCCGGCGGCAGGCTGTTCCAGGGGGGCGACGCGAATGTGGAGAACTTACGCAATGTCATCAAGCAGATCGCCGACCAGTTGCAGCGCCCGTTTGCCAGCGTGGTGTTTGCGTGGATCATGCAACTGCCGTGCCGCCCCCTGCCGCTGACGGGCTCGGGCCGCATCGAAGCGGTGGGCGTGGCCGTGGAAGGCACGCAGTTCACGCTCTGCCGCAGCGACTGGTTCGCCATCCTGCGCGCCGCGCGCGGGCACGAGGTAGCTTAAAAGTTAGTCAATTTCGTCCGGATCGTTGAACACTTGCGGTAACGCAATGCCGCGCCAGCCCAGATACCAGGCCAGGTTCAGCGCCAGGGTGGCGGCGATGTAGACGGCGAAGAACAGCGCAAAGAAGCTGGTCTTCAGCCACACCAGCAGGGCAACGGCCACGATCAGTACCAGCAGCGCGGCCAGGCTTTTCTTTTGCTTGGAGCTGGGGAAACGCAAGGTCGACACCATCAGGCTGCCCACGCCCACCAGCAGCAGCATCAGCAGATAGCTGTGCAGCATGGAATCGATGGGCGCCGGCCAGGCCACCACCACGGCCGCCACGCAGGCGGCCCCGGCCGTGATCGGCATGCCGACGAAATACAGCGGGTCGGTGCGCCCCACATTCACATTGAAGCGCGCCAGGCGCATGGCGCCGCAAGCGACAAAGAAGAAGCTGGCCATGCCGCCAAAGCGCAGCAGCAGCGGATCGTGCACGCCCATCTGCACAAAGCCGTAGCAATACAACAAGACGGCAGGGGCGCAGCCAAAATTCATCACGTCGGCGATGGAATCGAGCTGCACGCCGAACTGCGAACTGGTCCCCGTCAGCCGGGCCACATAGCCGTCGAGCGCATCAAACACCCCGGCCAGCACCAGCAGCGCCGCAGCCAGGCGATAGGCATCGGCGTCGCCCACCGCGGCGTTATCGACGGAAATGACGATGCTGGCAAAACCGCAGGCTATCGACAGCAAAGTCACCATGCTGGGCAAGGCGTACTTGGCGCGCTGCAGGCGCGACTTGGGCAATGTGTTCAAATTTGTCGGCAATCAAAGTAGCGGGAATCAGGCAAAGCAGCGGCAAACGCTGCACTTTGCTCATTCTACCCTGCGCAGCCGTGGCACCGCCCCGCACGAACGCGCGACATATCTTTTCATGGATGCTCTACGGCAGATCAAAATGCCTTAGAATCGTTTCACAGGGCGGCACACCGGCCCCCACCTCTGTCCGCCTACCTATACAGGAGTCAACTTGATTGTCTCGTCACTGCGTTGGAAACACTGTATATCCGCCCTGCTGAGCGCAGCCCTGTTGAGCGCCTGTGGCGGCGGCGATGGCGGCGGAAATACGTCGCTGAGCACCTCGACGCCGGCCGGGCAGCTGGCACAGGAACCGGGCGCTCCCGTCCTCAGCAACAATATCGCCACCGATGGCTTCAACTGGTTCAACTACCGGCGCAGCCAGATCGGCCTGTCGCCACTGGTACGCAACGGCCAGATCGACGGCGCGGCCCTGGGCCATTCCAACTATCTCAATCTCAACAATACGGTGGCGCACGAGCAAGTGCAGGGCAAGCCCGGCTTTACGGGCGCCACACTGGGCGACCGCCTGGCCAAGACCGGCTACGTCGTCACGTCGCTGCAGGGCGAAGTCATCGCCGGCGCGAGCAACACGTCCGGCTTTTACCTGGCCGAAGAGCTGGTCACGGCCATCTATCACCGCTTCGTCATTTTCGAGCCGCTCTTCAAGGAAGGCGGCGCGGGAGCGGTCGTCAGTGGCGCCGGCTACGCGTATTTCACCACCGACCTGGCAAGCAACCGCAACTATGGCCCCGGGCTGGCGGCGGCGCAAATCGTCGCCTATCCATTTGGCGGGCAGCAAAAGGTGGCCGTCAGTTTTTCCAGCGATAACGAAGCGCCCGATCCCGTGCCGAACCAGGACGTGGTCGGCTACCCGATCAGCGTGCATGCCAATTACGGCACGAGCGTCAGCGTGACGGCGTTCAGCGTGCGCCAGCGCGGTGCCGGCACGGACTTGACGGTGCGCCTGCTGACGAGCGGCAGCGATGCGCATACGCCGATCTCGGCCGCATCCATCATCCCGCTGGCGCCCCTGACCGAAAACACCACCTATGACGTGCGTTTCATCGGCAAGGTCAATGGCGCGGACATCACGTACAACTGGTCATTCAGCACCCGCTAGCCATGGCATCGCACGGCAAGCGGGCGCGGTCTTGAGGACGACAGGATGTAAAATAGCGGTTCTTGCTTTACTGACAGTGACAAGTTTTGGGGCTCTCTGCACACCAGGCATGCTGAAACCACACGCCACTTGCGATGATGATGCCGCCGTAGCGGCATCCGACATGGTTCGTATTCTCGACGTCGAGAACGGACTGGGCCGCATTATGGGCGACCGCATCCTGTACCTGAAAATCCTGCGCCGCTTCCTGCATGACCACGGCACCACGCCGTGCCAGATCCGCGCCGAATTTAACGCCGGCAACTATGCCTGCGCGCGCCTGAAGGCGCATACCCTGAAGGGTGCCGCCGGCATGATCGGTGCGCGCCACGTGCATGGTCTGTCGGAAACGCTGGAATCGGCACTGCGTGCCCAGGCGCCCGACCTGGCCCAGCAGATGCTGCAGCTGGAACTGGCGCAGGATCAATTGCTCGGCGCGGTCAGCAGCATGCTGGGCACGCCGGAAGCGGCCCATACGGCGGCGCAGGATATGGCGCCCGATCCTGCCGCCCCCGCCATCCAGCTGCTGCTGGCGCGCCTGGCCAGCCATCTGCGCGAAGGCGATGGCGCGGCCATCGACATCCTGGAAAACTCGGCCACCCTGCTCGCCGCCAGCCTGGGCGTGCACGTCTATCAGGAAGTGGCGGCCGCTGCGCATGAGTTCGACTTTGACGGCGCGCTGGCGGCGCTGCTGCGGCGCCGCTAGCGCTCAGCTGTTGTACTGCGCCTCTTCCGCATACGCCACGCAACAACTCTTGCAACAGAAACGACGCACGGCATCGAGCGGCTTGTCGCAATACCAGCACGCGCCTTTCGGCGGCAGCACTGCGATCAATTGCGACAGAGAAGGCAATGGCGGCGCCCCCCTGCTGTCCACGACTTCCGGCTGTTCGCTGTCCATGGCGCTTCCTTTCCCGGCGGCACTTCAAGGCCGCTCAGCAAGATTACGTCATTCAAGTTGATGCGGTATGAGCATGCTCAATAGACCACGCTCGCCTGGGATACATGGCAGCAAATGGCGCTATTCGCGGCGAGGCTGGGTTTGCACACCCGGCCCCACAAGATCGGCCCGTTCCATGCAGTAAGGCTCCCACTCTGTCTCCTGCCGCATGACGAAAGTCATATTGGCAAGACGCGCACCGTGCGCCTGGATGGCTTCCTTGCGCTGGGGTGTATTGACAAGCAAGGCCATCACTTGACCTACCTTGTTTTCATCCTCGGGGACCAGCTCGCCAAGCCCGGCTAGGCATTCACTGCTGCGTATCGCCATCGAATGCGCATGTGACGATTCCCAGGGTGTGCTTGCCAAAATCGCCGCCTGGTTGCTGATGGCAACATTTGCCATGCCCCGCAGAAGCCGGGCATCGCGCGAAAAATGCCGCCGCAGAAACAACTCGACATCATCGCGCACGCCATTTTCATTGCTATCAATACCGGCAAGCGTTTGTTTGCCAGCAGCACCAGGATCAGGCGGTAGCACAGTGTCGATCGTCAATTGCAATGGGACGGCAGCCAAAACCGCGACAGGTGAAACAAGCGCCAATGCAAAAAAAACAATAGCGGTGCTACGCGGGAATGAAAGATATGTCATAGGAACTCCTGATTGGGAATTCCGACTATAGAACCGTCACACGGCAGGCTATTGCTGTTCCGCAATCAATATGAATTTGCTTGCGAATACACAGCCGGCTGAAAACCACATCCAATAAATCATCAGGCGAAAATTCGCGCGTGGCGCTCGACAGTTGCACCTGCGCCAGGCGCAGCTCTTCGGCAAACAGATCGAGCGCCGGTCTTTTCGCCGTTCGAGGTGTATGCAAAAAAACACCCTTGATACTTATTTCCGAAAGCTCCTGACGGCATCATTCGCATGCTCGGCGATGAGTTTCTTAAGCGCCGGCTGTCCAGCATACTTGGCAGACAGCCGTTGCCACTGCTTCTGCGCCTGGCCGCACGATTGCTCGATGGCTTGCGTGATTTCGCGCTGGCGCGCCTTGTCGTTATCATCCCATTCGCCGGCAAAGTGCTCGCACATCTGGGCGTTCTCGACGAACCGGGCCACGTCGCGCGGCAGTTTTTCCTGGGCGCCAGCCAGCATAGGCAGGCAGCCCAGCATGAAAGCGAGCACAAGCTTCATCAACCTCTCCTTACTTGCCGATGCAGAAACGGCTGAAGATCACGCCCAGCAAATCGTCAGGCGAAAACTCGCCCGTGATGCTCGACAGCTGCACCTGCGCCAGGCGCAGCTCTTCGGCGAACAGGTCCAGCGACTGGTCATCCTGCGCCGCGTGGGCGGCCGCGATGTTCAAGTGCTTGCCGGCCGACTTGAGCGCAATCAAATGGCGTTCGCGCGCCAGGTACAGCGATTCGCCCGTCTGCTGCCAGCCCGCGATGCGCAGCAGCTCGGCGCGCAGCAAATCGATGCCGATGTGCTCGTGCGCCGACAGATACACGTGCGTGGCGTCCGGCAAGCTGTCGACGCCAGGCTTGTGGCCAGAGAGATCAATCTTGTTCCACACGCGCACCACGGGCACGCCTTCGGGGAAGGCGGCGACGATGGTTTCATCGGCCAGGGTGGGGCCATGGTCGGCGTCGAGCAGGTGCAGGATCACGTCGGCCTTGCCGATTTCGCCCCAGGTGCGTTCGATGCCGATGCGCTCGACGGCGTCGACGGTATCGCCGGCGCTGCGGATGCCGGCCGTATCGATGATGTTGAGCGGAATGCCTTCGATCTGGATGGTTTCGCTGACCTTGTCGCGCGTGGTACCGGCAATCGGCGTGACGATCGCCACGTCGGCGCCCGCCAGCGCGTTCAGCAGCGACGATTTGCCCACGTTGGGCTGGCCCGCCAGGACCACATTGAGGCCTTCGCGCAGCAGCGCGCCCTGCGCCGCCTGGGCAAACACTTTATTCAAGGCTGCGATGACGGCCTTTAATTGGCCGCGCGCATTCGATTTTTCCAGGAAATCGATTTCTTCTTCGGGGAAGTCCAGCGTCGCCTCGACCAGCATGCGCAAGCCCGTCACCTGCTCCACCAGCGCGTGGATCGTCTTCGAGAACGCGCCCGACAGCGATTGCGAGGCGGACTTGGCGGCCGCTTCCGTGGAAGCGTCGATCAGGTCGGCCACGGCTTCGGCTTGCGCCAGATCAAGCTTGTCATTCAAAAAAGCACGGCGCGTGAATTCACCGGGTTCGGCCAGGCGCAAGCCGCTGTCCTTGCCCGCCTCCAGCACGCGCGCCAGCAGCAGCTGCAGCACGATGGGGCCGCCGTGGCCCTGCAATTCCAGCACGTCTTCGCCCGTGTACGACTGCGTACCCTTGAAGTGGATGGCGATGCCCTGGTCGATGATGGCGCCGTCACTTTCCGTGAATGGCAGGTAGGTGGCATGGCGCGGTTTCAACTGCTGTGCGCCGAACAAGGCCGTCATCAGGGGTGCGAGGTTTTTGCCGGAGGCGCGTACCACGCCGATGCCGCCGCGTCCGGGTGCGGTGGCGATGGCGGCGATAGGGGAAGAGTCGAGTTTCATGGGGTAATTGTAGTGTATTCGGGAAAAGCTGCAGGAGCCGCGATATTGTCAGCGACAAACCGGGGGCACATGAATGGGGAGGTCAGTGGAAAGCCGGCAAAAGCCACTTTTTTTGACATCGTACCCATTGGGTACGATGTCAAAAAAAAAGCCCGCGCGAGGCGGGCTTTCTGTTCGCTGGCCGGAATTACTTGGCGGCAGGCGCGTATTTCTTGGTGATCACCCATTGCTGGCCAATCGACAGGACGTTGTTGACGACCCAGTAGAGTACCAAGCCCGACGGGAAGAAGAAGAACATCACCGAGAATGCCAGTGGCATGAACAACATCATCTTCGCTTGCATCGGATCGGCCGGGGCCGGGTTCAGCTTGGTCGTGATGTACATCGAGATCGCGTACAGCACGGGCAAGATGCACCATGGGTCATGCTGGGCCAGGTCGGTGATCCAGCCTATCCATGGTGCGCCGCGGATTTCCACGGACGCGTTCAGCACCCAGTACAGGGCGATAAAGACGGGCATCTGGATCAGGATCGGCAGGCATCCGCCCAGCGGGTTGATCTTTTCCGTCTTGTACAGCTCCATCGTGGCCTGGTTCATCTTTTGCGGGTCGCCTTTGTAGCGCTCGCGAATCGCCTGCATCTTCGGCGTGACCAGTTTCATCTTCGCCATGCTGCGGTAACCGGCAGCCGACAAGGGGAAGAACGCCAGCTTGATCAGGATCGTGAAGGCGATGATGGTCCAGCCCCAGTTACCCAGCACGCTGTGGATATGTTCCATGACCCAGAAGATCGGCTTGGCGATGATGGTCAGCCAGCCGTAATCCTTGACCAGTTCCAGGCCAGGCGATACCGTTTCAAGCTGATGCGCGATTTGCGGACCCGAATACAGCTTGCTGTCCATGCTGGCCGTGGCGCCTGGCGCCAGGGTCGGCAATGGCAGCACGTTGCCGATGGCGTACAGGTTGGCACC
Organism: Janthinobacterium sp. ROICE36; assembly: GCF_002869965.1. Classification (GTDB taxonomy): domain Bacteria; phylum Pseudomonadota; class Gammaproteobacteria; order Burkholderiales; family Burkholderiaceae_D; genus Janthinobacterium. The sequence continues at coordinate 7,893 of NZ_PEBS01000060.1, read as the reverse complement.
AACCTTCTTGGTGAAGATGTCGCGCTTGGCATTTTCAGGCGGCACAAAGGCGGAAACGAAGAAGTGTTGCGAAATAGCAAACCAGCCGCCATTCGCCGTGGCCGGATGCAAGCCCTTCATGGCATTGTCGTTGCCCTTCTTCTCGTCTTCCACAGCCGCTTTTTCGATTTTCTCGAACGTCAGCTTCTGGTACTTGTCTTGCGGCGTGTACAGGGTCGGCCCCGTGAAGCTGCTGTTGAAGAACGAGTCGCCGACCGGCTTGTTGCCATCATGCGTCAGTTGCAAATACAGCTGTGGCGTGACAGGCGCTGCGCCCACGTTGGCCACGTCATGGCGCACGTCGATGACGTAGTCGCCGCGTTTGAACGTAAACGTCTTGGTCAGCTTGACGCCGCCTTCGACCGCTTCCATCACCAGTTGCACTTGCTTGCCGTCACCGATGGTGCGCACGCCAGGTTGTACGGTGAAACCGCTCGCATGGGTGGGGAACGGACCGCCGACCAGGCCCGATTGCGCCAGGTAGGTGTGGTTCGCGCCTTCGTCGAACAGCACTTCGTTTTGCTTGCCGTCATCGGGCTGGCACACCTTGAACAGGCCGAAGCAACCGCCAAACCAGCCCGGATTGCCTGCGCCCTTGAATTTCAGCAATTCCAGACGCTTGACCTGGCCGCCCAGGGTATCGATGTCAACCTTGATGACGTCGGTGGTGATGGTAATCACTTCGCGCTTGAACGCGGCGGGATCGACAGCCTCACCCGGCAGGGCAGGCACGCCTGCCGCAGCCGAGGCGGCCAGGGCATCCGTCTTGGCAGGGGTCGCAGGCGCCTTGGCGGTTTGTTCCGTGTTCGCGGAGAACATCGACGGCTTGCCGTTCGAGATCATCCATTCGTTCCAGAGAATTACCAGCGAGACGGAAAACACGATCCACAGGATGGTACGTTTATTGATATCCATTAGGGTATTTGTCAGGAGTGGTTGCAACCGCAAGCGGTCGTTGAAGATTGTTTAGCGTCGGCCGGCGGCACCGGGTCGACACCCCCTTCATTCCAGGGGTGGCAACGGCACACGCGTTTGGCAGCCAGCAGGCTGCCCTTGGCGGCGCCGTGCACACGCAGCGCTTCCATCGCGTAATGCGAACAGCTCGGATAGAAACGGCAATTCTGTCCCAGCATGGGGCTGATCAGCAACTGATAAGCGCGCAGCAGGAACAGCAGCAGGGTTTTCATGGCGCGGATGGTGGTGGCGCAGCAACAGAACGGGCCTGGGCGGCGATTTGCGCCGCGAACAGGCGGCTCAATTCTTCACGCAGCTCGGCTTTGAGCTGGCTCGTGGTGGCCGGACCATCCTTGCTGTTGACGGCGCGCGACAAACGCACCACGCAGTCGACCGGCGGCATCGCGCTGTTGCGAAACAGCTCGCGCGTGACGCGCTTAATCGTGTTGCGGGTCGCTGCGCGCGGCGCGAAACGCTTCGCCACAACGACACCCAGCCGCGCATGCGGCAATTGATTGTGTCGGGTGTACAGCACAAAATGCGCTGTTTTTTGCGAAGGGCGCAAACGAAAAACGGATGAAAATTCATCCGTTTTAACGATACGCCGAACGCGCGCGAAGTCGTGTGAACCTTCGCGTTGATTGCCGACTGGAGTACAGCTAGCCACGCGATCAGCTGTCAACGACAAGCCTAGACGGCCAGACGTTTGCGGCCCTTTGCGCGACGTGCGTTGAGCACATCACGGCCACCACGGGTAGCCATACGAGCGCGGAAGCCGTGCGTACGCTTGCGGCGAACGACGGAAGGTTGGTAAGTACGTTTCATGTTGGTCTCGCTAAAAACAAAAAAAATGCAAAATCGGGTCTGACGTCCCGTCAGTTTTTGGTGCCAATGACAATCGCGCACTTATGCCAAGGCACAAGCTGGCCAATCTCATCGCCCGCTTAATCCACGCTTAGTCCATATTGTCGTTCCAAATGAATAAACACGGAATACGGGCGGGGAACCCTGAATTATTCAGCATATGCCCCCCTCTTGTCAAGGATTGCCGTGATCGCCCGGAAATTTTCGCCCCGGACCCCATCCGCCGGCAAGGCCCCGCCACAGGCCGCGCCAGCACTGTCTATGGCGGGATAACCGGGGGATAAGTCGCCTCTTATACACACGGCGCCCCACCCCGCCACAGAAAAATAACAGCCGTGCCTGTGGATAACTTTGGCAGTCGGGAGTAGAATAGCGCGTTACGTGTGGCGAGCCCTCGCGCGACGCCGGCCTTGCAACACGGTGAACGCAGGGCAGAATCGATACGCCCTCCCACACCTTTTCACATAGACATACATGGATAATTTCTGGCAGGCCTGTTCCGCGCAGTTGGAACTGGAGCTGACACCGCAACAATTCAGTGCGTGGATCAAACCGCTTATCCCTCTCGATTACGAAGAGGGCAAGCTGCGCATTGCTGCGCCCAATCGCTTCAAGCTCGATTGGGTCAAGACCCAGTTCGCCAGCCGCATCACTGCGCTGGCCATACAGTACTTCGAAGCGCCCACGGAAGTGCAGTTCGTGCTCGACCCGCGCCTGGCCCTGCCGAAGAAACCTGTCACCGCCAGCACTCCGGCCAGCGATCCGAATGGCGGCGCGCCCAGCGCGCGCGCCGCAGAGCCGCAGCCCAGCGTGCCGGAACTGAGCATCGGCGCGGCGCCGCGCCGCGAGCAGAGCCGCATCAACACCGACCTGACCTTCGACAGCTTCGTGACGGGCAAGGCCAACCAGCTGGCGCGCGCCGCCGCCATCCAGGTGGCGAACAATCCGGGCGTGTCGTATAACCCGCTGTTCTTCTACGGCGGCGTCGGCCTGGGCAAGACCCACTTGATCCACGCCATCGGCAACCAGGTGATGGCCGACAATCCGGGCGCGAAGATCCGCTACATCCACGCAGAACAGTATGTTCGCGACGTAGTGACCGCTTACCAGCGCAAGGGTTTCGACGATTTCAAGCACTACTATCACTCGCTCGACATGCTGCTGATCGATGATATTCAATTCTTTGGCGGCAAGAGCCGCACGCAGGAAGAGTTTTTCTATGCGTTCGAGGCATTGATTGCCGCAAAGAAACAAATCATCATCACCTCGGATACCTATCCGAAGGAAATCACGGGCATGGACGACCGCCTGATCTCGCGCTTCGACTCCGGCCTGACGGTGGCCATCGAGCCGCCGGAACTGGAAATGCGCGTGGCGATTTTGCTGAAAAAAGCCAAGCAGGAAGGCGTGACCTTCTCCGACGACGTGGCCTTCTTTGTCGCCAAGCACTTGCGCTCGAACGTGCGCGAGCTCGAAGGCGCGCTGCGCAAAATTCTGGCGTACTCGCGTTTCCATGGCAAGGACATCACGATTGATATCGTCAAGGAAGCCCTGAAGGACTTGCTATCGGTGCAGAACCGCCAGATTTCCGTGGAAAACATCCAGAAAACAGTGGCCGACTTCTTCAATATCAAGGTCGCCGACATGTATTCGAAGCGCCGGCCCGCAAATATCGCCCGGCCGCGCCAGATCGCCATGTACCTGGCCAAGGAATTGACACAGAAGAGCCTGCCGGAAATCGGCGAGCTGTTCGGCGGCCGCGACCACACCACGGTGCTGCATGCCGTGCGCAAGATCGCGCTGGACCGCACCAAGAACCCGGAATGCAACCACGAATTGCATGTACTGGAGCAAACACTAAAAGGCTAAGAACGCCTGGGCAAGACTGGCTCAAAACGTGCTTTACCCTTATCATCTGGGAGGGCACCGCAGCCGGTCTGTCGGGGCTCCCTATGGCAACAATTGTTAAATTAATACGTTAAACGTCGTACTGTTCAACCTATACATTGAGGATAAATATGCAATTGGTCAAAACCACCCGAGATACCCTTCTCCGGCCACTGCAGATCGTGAGCGGTATTGTCGAGCGTCGGCACACTATGCCGATTCTGGCCAATATCCTCATCCGCAAAGACGGTGAAAATGTCTCCTTCCTGTCAACCGACACCGAAGTGCAGATCACCACGCACGCGGAAATCGGCTCCGGCGCGGACGTCACGGGCACCACCGTGGCCGCGCGCAAGCTGCTGGACATTTTGCGCGCCCTGCCCGAATCGGGCGACGTCACGATGACCCTGCTGAACAAGCGCCTGACCGTGCAAACGGGCAAGTCGCGCTTCGCCCTGCAAACCCTGGCGGCGGAAGAGTTTCCAACCGTGCAACAGGCGGAAAGCTACAACGCCAGCGTCACCCTGCCGCAGAAAACGCTGAAGCACCTGTTCAACATGGTGCATTTCTCGATGGCGCAGCAAGACATCCGCTATTACCTGAACGGCTTGCTGCTGGTTCTGGATGGCAATCATGTCATCGCCGTGGCCACCGACGGCCACCGCCTGGCGTTTTGCCAGGTCGCCACCGAGCAGACGTTTGCGCGCCAGGAAGTGATTATTCCGCGCAAGACCATCATCGAACTGCAGCGCCTGCTGGAAGAGAACGATGAGCCGGTGCAACTGGACATCGCCGCCAACCAGGTGAAACTGACCTTTGCCGACATCGAGCTGATCTCGAAGCTGGTGGAAGGCAAGTTCCCCGACTACACGCGCGTGATTCCAAAAGGCTACAAAAACGACTTCACCATCGGCCGCGATGAACTGCTGCGCTCGCTGCAACGTGCCGCCATCATGACCAGCGACAAGTTCAAGGGCGTGCGCTGCATCATCACGCCAGGCAGCATGAAGATCAGCTCGACCAATGCGGACCAGGAAGAAGCCGTCGAAGAGCTGGAAATCGACTACGGCGGCGACTCCGTCGACATCGGCTTCAACGTGACGTATCTGCTGGACGTGCTGAATAACCTGAAATGCGAATATGTCAACATCGCGCTGGGCGACTCGAACTCGTCCGCCCTGATCTCCATCCCTGACAATGCGGACTTCAAGTACGTTGTCATGCCGATGCGGATTTAAGTGGCAACAAGGGGCCGGACCCTCTGGGTCGGACCCCGGCATTTCGCCGTTGGGTTGAAATGCAAAATAGCAATCAAGAAACCCGATGAAAAGCTGAGGTCAGACCCGCAGGGTCTGACCCCGGAACAGTACTAGTTAATTGAGAAAGCAGTCCATGTCCGAGAATCCACAAGACACCCCGATCCAGGCCATCACGGAAGAATACGGCGCCTCCTCCATCCAGATCCTGGAAGGTCTGGAAGCCGTGCGCAAACGCCCGGGCATGTACATTGGCGACACCTCGGACGGCACCGGCTTGCACCATCTGGTATTCGAAGTGCTGGACAATTCCATCGATGAATCGCTGGCTGGCCACTGCACCGACATCCACGTCACCATCCACAGCGACAATTCGATCTCGATCACCGACAATGGCCGCGGCGTGCCGACCGGCCTGAAAATGGACGACAAGCACGACCCGAAGCGTTCGGCGGCGGAAATCGTCATGACCGAGCTGCACGCGGGCGGCAAGTTCGACCAGAACTCGTACAAAGTATCGGGCGGTTTGCATGGCGTGGGCGTATCTTGCGTCAATGGCCTGTCGAAATTGCTGAAACTGACCATCCGCCGCGATGGCAAAGTGCATCACATGGAATTCGTGCGCGGCGTGCCGCAAGACCGCCAGATCGTCATGGTGGGCGACATCGCGACGTCACCGATCAAGGTCATCGGCGAAACGGACAAGCGCGGCACCGACGTGCATTTCTGGGCCGATGAAGAGATTTTCACGCACGTGGAATTCCACTACGAAATCCTGGCCAAGCGCATCCGCGAACTGTCCTTCCTGAACAATGGCGTCAAGATCAAATTGTCCGACCAGCGCACGGGCAAGGAAGAAATCTTCGCCTTCGAAGGCGGCACGCGCGGCTTCGTCGAATACATCAACAAGGCCAAGTCGGTCTTGCACCCGACCATTTTCCAGGCCACGGGCGAGCGCATGTCGGACCAGGGCACCAACATCTCGGTCGACGTGTCGATGCAGTGGAACGATGCCTACAACGAACAGGTGCTGTGCTTTACGAATAACATCCCGCAACGCGACGGCGGCACCCACTTGACGGGCTTGCGCGCGGCCATGACGCGCGTGATCAACAAATACATCGATGAACACGAGTTCGCCAAGAAGGCGAAAGTGGAAATCAGCGGCGATGACATGCGCGAAGGCCTGACCTGCGTCTTGTCGGTAAAAGTGCCGGAACCGAAATTCTCGTCGCAAACGAAAGACAAGCTGGTGTCGTCCGAAGTGCGCGGCCCGGTGGAAGAAATTGTCGCCAAGACCCTGGCCGATTACCTGCAAGAAAAACCGAACGACGCCAAGATCATCTGCGGCAAGATCGTCGAAGCGGCGCGCGCCCGCGAAGCGGCCCGCAAGGCCCGCGACTTGACGCGCCGCAAAGGCATCATGGACGGCCTGGGCTTGTCGGCCAAGCTGGCCGACTGCCAGGAAAAAGACCCCGCCCTGTGCGAACTGTACATCGTCGAGGGTGACTCGGCAGGTGGCTCGGCAAAACAAGGGCGCGACCGCAAGTTCCAGGCGATCTTGCCACTGCGCGGTAAAGTGCTGAACGTGGAAAAAGCCCGTTTCGAGAAAATGCTGTCGTCCGAGCAGATCACCACCCTGATCGCCACCCTCGGTACCTCGATCGGACCGGACGAATTCAACGTCGAGAAACTGCGCTACCACCGCATCATCATCATGACCGATGCGGACGTCGACGGCGCTCACATCCGTACCCTGCTGCTGACCCTGTTCTACCGCCAGATGCCGCAACTGGTCGAACGCGGCCACATCTACATCGCGCAACCGCCGCTGTACAAAGTGAAATCGGGCCGCGACGAGCGCTATCTGAAAGATGACGCCGAAGAAGCGAGCTACATGATGATGGTGGCGCTGAACACGGCCGTGCTGGTGCCGCGCACAGGCGCGGAAGGCATTTCCGGCGAGACCTTGACGGAACTGGTGCGCAAGTTCAACCTGTCGAACACCATCATGACGCGTCTGACGCGCGTCATCGACCGTGCTGCCCTGACGGCCATCATGACGGGCGCGCAGCTGGACCTGTCGACCCTGGACCTGGCAGAAACCTCCGCCCTGACCCTGCAGACAGCCATCAACGACAGCGCCGTGCGCGTACATGTGCGTTCCGATGACTTGTCGGAAAAACACAAGCTGCACATTGAACGCATGCACCACGGCAACATCAAAGTGACGGCCATCGATGCCGACTTCGTGCAAGGCCCGGACTACGCCGTGCTGAGCAGCGGCGCCGCCACCTTCGAAGGCCTGATCGGCGAAGGCGCTTTCGTGCGCCGCGGCGAGGGCGAGCGCATCAAGGAAATCGCCGTCGTCGACTTCCATCAGGCCATGCAATGGCTGCGCGACGAAGCCGAACGCACGGTCTCGAAACAGCGCTACAAAGGTCTGGGCGAGATGAACCCGGCCCAGCTGTGGGAAACCACGATGGACCCGACCGTGCGCCGTTTATTGAAAGTGCAGATCGAAGACGCCATTGCGGCGGATCAGATCTTCACGACCTTGATGGGGGACGACGTGGAACCACGCAGGGCGTTCATTGAAAACAACGCGCTGCGCGCGGGGAATATCGACGTTTAAGCATGTTGTAGTTTAGGATTCCTAACAGGGTGTTGAATTAATCGCCGTGCCCGTCAACCATCACGGGCCGGTAAACGTTGTTTCATCAGCCCCACTTTCCCACCGCCATCATGCGCAAGACCGACGTCACCCAGCACTCTCTGTACAGTTACCGCTCGTTGGAGGAACGCATCCCGGATGCGCATCCCTTGCGCAAATTGCGAGTACTGGTCGATGCCATCCTGGCCAACATGAACGATGATTTCCAGGCGCTGTATT
>NZ_PEBS01000005.1 GCF_002869965.1 Janthinobacterium sp. ROICE36 | reverse complement strand
ATTTACTGAAAAACGAAAAGACAACCAAGGCCGGCATCGCTACCAAACGCTTAAAAGCTGGCTGGAATGCCGACTATCTCGCCAAGGTCTTGGGCTTGCCGACCTGATGCTTCATGCAATCGCCCTGCATGCAGTGGGTGGGCCTGGACAATTACAAATATGCGTTGACGGACCCGTGGTTTTTGCGCTCGCTGGGCAATACCCTGTGGCTGGCGCTGGCCTCGGGCGTGCCGCAGCACCTGGTGGCCATCCCGCTGGCGGCCTTCATCCACAACAGCTTCAAGCGTTCGCGCAACCTGGTGATCGGCATTTACTTTTTACCGTTCATTACGTCCAGCGTCGCCATCGCCATGGTCTTCAATACCCTGTTTTCGCGCGACTATGGGCAGATCAATGTGCTGATCCAATGGTGCGCCAGCTTGCCGCTGGTCGGCGGCCTGTTCCCTGCGGAATCGATCGACTGGCTGGGCAGCTCGCTGTTCATCAAGCCGGCCGTCGCCTTCGTGATTTTCTGGCGCTATCTGGGCTGGAACCTGGTGTTGTATCTGTCGGCGCTGCAGGTCATCCCGAAAGACTTGTATGAAGCGGCGACCATCGACGGTGCCTCGAAGCGTCAGCAATTCTGGTACATCACCTTGCCGCAGCTGCGCCCCATGATCTACCTGGCCGTGACCTTGACCATCATGGGCAATTTGCAGCTGTTCGAGGAGCCGTTCGTGCTGGTGGCCGAGTCGAGTGGCGTGAGCCAATCCGTGATGACGACGGCCATCTTCGTCTACAAGACGGCGTTTTCCTCGGGCGACTTCGGCACGGCGTCGGCCATTTCCTGGCTGCTGTTCCTCATCATCGCCAGCACCACCTGGGTGAATAACCGCATCCTCAGCCGCAACGAACGTAGAGAAAAATGCAAGGAGGCCCGATGAAAACTACCCGCTGGACGGCCTACGCCATGGTGGCCATCGGCGCCCTGATCATGGTCGCGCCGTTCTACTTCATGTTCGTCTTCGCCAGTCACACAAGCGCGGAGATCTACAGCCTGCCGCCGCCGCGCTGGTTCGGCACGGCCCTGCTGCACAACCTGGAGCTGCTGCAGGAGCGCCTGCCGTTCTGGCGCAATATCGGCATCAGCCTGTACGTGGCGCTGATGACGACGGCGCTGACCCTGTTCTTTTGCTCGCTGGGCGGCTACGCGTTTGCCATGTACGAGTTCCGCTTCAAGCGGCCCTTGTTTACCCTGGTAATGGCGTCGATGATCATCCCGTCCTTCATGAACATGATCCCCACCTTCATGCTGATGGATTTCCTGGGATGGCTGGACCAGCCGCGCGCCCTGTACGTGCCGGGCGCGGCCGGCGCGCTGGGCATTTTCCTGATGCGCCAGTACATCGGCACGGCGATACCAAGGGACTTGATCGAGGCGGCACGCATCGATGGCTGCGGTGAATTCGCCATCTACTGGCGAGTGGTGCTGCCGCTGATCGGCCCCGCCATGGGCACCCTGGGCCTGATCACCTTCATCAACTCGTGGAACAATTTCATCACGCCGCTGGTCGTCATGCGCTCGGTCGAGAACTACACGATCCCGCTGGCACTGCGCAGCATGCAGGCGCCGAACAACACGGAGTGGGGCGCGCTGATGACGGGCGCGGCGATTGCCGTGCTGCCGCTGCTGCTGATGTTTTTTGTCGCCTCCAAACGCCTGATCGAGGGCCTCACTCAAGGCGCCGTCAAAGGCTAGAACTCTCTTCATCCACTCACACTGACATGACCACCATGCATAACGACGACACCGACATCAACTTTCCTGCCACCTTCACCTGGGGCGTGGCCACCAGCGCTTACCAGATCGAGGGCGCCGCCGCCATCGATGGCCGTGGCCCATCCATCTGGGATACCTTCAGCCACGCGGATGGCAAGATCATCGACGGCAGCAATGGCGACGTGGCCTGCGACCATTACCACCGCTACGCAGACGACGTGGAGCTGATCGCCAATCTGGGCGTTAACGCCTACCGCTTTTCCATGTCCTGGTCGAGGGTGCAGCCGGCCGGCTCTGGCGCCTGGAATGAGGCGGGCTTTGATTTCTATGCGCGCCTGCTCGACGCGCTGGCCGCCAAGGGCCTCGATGCGCACCTGACCCTGTATCACTGGGATTTGCCGCAAGCCTTGCAGGATGAGGGCGGCTGGCTCAATCGTGCCACTTGCTATCACTTCGCCGCCTACGCAGCCGAGGTGGCGCGCCGCTTTGGCCACAAGGTCGCCAGCATCGCCACCCACAACGAGCCATGGTGCACGGCCGTGCTGGGCCACGGCACGGGCCAGTTCGCCCCCGGCATGGCCGACCCGGCCGCCGCCGTGCAAGTGTCGCACCACTTGCTGCTGTCGCACGGCCTGGCCATGCAAGCCATGCGCGCCGTGAATACGCTGGCCAAACTGGGCATCGTACTCAATCAATGGACGGCCACTCCGGCCACCGACAGCGCGCAAGACCGCGAGCTGGCCGAACTTGAATATGCGCGCTCGGTGCAGTGGTATATGGATGCCATCTTCAAGGGACGCTACCCGGCCCTGGCCCTGAAACACGTCGACGCTTCCGCTTTATGCATCTTTGAAAACGATTTCACAGATATTAAACAGCCCATCGATTTCCTCGGCGTGAACTACTACACGCGCGCTTTCATGAGCGCCGAGACGCCGCCGCGCAAGCCTGAATGCAAGCTTGGCGTCAACGACATGGGTTGGGAAACCTACCCGCAGGGCTTGACGGAGCTGCTGGTCGGCCTGCACCGCGAATACCGCCTGCCGCCCGTGTTCATCACGGAAAACGGCATGGCCGTCGCCGACAAGCCCCTTGACGGCAAGATCCATGACCAAGCGCGCATCGAGTACGTGCGGCTGCACCTGGACGCCTTGCGCGCCGTGATCGCGCAGGGCATCGACGTGCGTGGCTATTTCTACTGGAGCCTGATGGACAACTTCGAGTGGAACTCTGGCTATGCCAAGCGCTTCGGCATGCTGTACGTCGATTACGCCACGCAGCAACGCAGCTTCAAGGACAGCGCCCTGTGGTACCGCGACTTCATCGCCGCGCAGCGCGCGTCCCACGCTGCCGTCCTGGCCGGGGAGCATTGAGATGGCCGCCATTTCCCTGCGCGGCATCCGCAAGACCTACGGCGACGGCCCGGAAATCGTCAAGGGCCTGGACCTCGATATCCATGACGGTGAATTCATGGTCTTCGTGGGGCCGTCCGGCTGCGGCAAGTCGACCCTGCTGCGCATGATCGCGGGACTGGAAGATATCAGCGCGGGCCAGCTGCGCATCGGCGACCTGCTGGCCAACGACGTGGCGCCGGCCGAGCGGGGCATCGCCATGGTCTTCCAGAGTTACGCCCTGTATCCGCACATGACAGCGCGCGACAATATGGGCTTTGCCCTCAAATTGGCCGGTAAACCAGAAGCCGAAGTGCGTGCGGCCGTGGGCAAGGTGGCCGAAATCCTGCAGATCACGCACCTGCTCGAGCGCAAGCCCAAGGCCCTGTCCGGCGGCGAGCGCCAGCGCGTGGCCATCGGTCGCTCCATCGTGCGCCAGCCCAAGGTATTCCTGTTTGACGAGCCGCTGTCGAACCTCGATGCGTCGCTGCGCGTGCAGACGCGCATCGAGCTGGCCAAGCTGCACCAGGAACTGGGCACCACCATGATTTACGTCACGCATGACCAGGTCGAGGCCATGACCCTGGGCGACAGGGTGGCCGTCTTCCACGGCGGGCACCTGGAGCAGGTGGGCGCGCCCCTGGACCTGTACCGCCACCCGGCCAGCCAGTTCGTGGCCGGCTTCATCGGCGCCCTGCGCATGAATTTCCTGCCGTGCGCCGCCGTGCCGGCCCTGGCCGACACCCTTGGTGGCGAGGCCGGCATGCTGGTAGGCATACGCCCCGAGCACCTGCGCCTGGTGCCGCGCAATGAAGGTTACGGTGCCACTGTCACCCTGATCGAGCAATTGGGCGACGCGCAGATCATCCATGCGACGCTTGACGGGTGCCCGCACGCGGTGGCCATCAAGCTGCATGGCGAGGCGCGCCACGCGCTGGCGCAGGGCAGCGCCATCGGTTTCGCGCCGGAAGAGGGCCATGCCTTTCTGTTTGACACGGCCGGGCGCGCCGTGGCCACCCATTGACCCCGCACGGAGGCGACATGACTTCAGATTGACACCCAAAAAAATGTGCAGCAGTAGCCAAAGAGCTATGTGATCATCATTCAACCAGCGGTACAGGAGACAACAACAATGCAACAGCTCAAACGCAACACCATCGCCCTCAGTCTGGCGCATGCGACCTTCGCCCAGTTCATCTTGCTGGGCAGCGGCGCCGCCATGGCCCAGGAGGCGTCAGCCACCGACACGGCAAAACCGGCAGCCGAGCAGATGGACCGCATCGTCGTCACGGCCACGCGCCGCAACACCTTCGTGCAGGAGACGCCGCTGGCCGTCACCGCTTTCAACCAGGACACCCTGCAAAACAACCAGGTCAAGGATCTGGCGTCGCTCGCCACCATGGTCCCAAGCCTGGTCGTCGAGCAGCATGGCGACTCGGGTGGTGTGCACGTCTACATGCGTGGCGTCGGTTCGGCCAACCACACGGAGCTGGGCGACCCGGCCGTCGCCTTCTATGTCGATGGCGTGTATTCACCGCGTCCGCAGGGCGCCACGGCGCTGATGTATGACCTGTCCCACGTCGAGGTGGCGCGCGGACCGCAGGGCACCCTGAACGGCCGCAATTCGACGGCAGGCGCCGTCAACCTGGTGTCGGCCGCGCCGAGCACGGCCAAGTTCATGGGCTCGGCCGGCATCACGGTGGGCGACTACCGCCACCTGCAGACGCAGGGCATGCTCAATATCCCCTTGTCCGACGACGTGGCGCTGCGTATCGCCGCCATCAAGGATAGCCACGACGGCACGGTGGACTTCCGCCGCGGCTCGAACGTCATGCCGGGCACGGCCAAGTATGGCGCGGGCGACCAGATGGGCGTGCGCGCGTCCTTGCTGTGGAAAATCACGCCGCAGCTGCGCGGCACCTTCATCGCCGACTACTTCCTCGACCAGGGCGCCGGCAACGTCTACCTGGCGGCCGAACCGAAGCCGGGCGAGAAGCTGCGTTCGGCCCTGATCGACACGCCGGGCACGCTGGACCAGTCGATTTTGACCTACAAGGGCAAGCTCAATTACAAGCCGACGGACGCGCTGGACTTTACTTACCTGGGCAGCTGGAGCCGCTACAAGCGCCAGAACAGCAACGACTCGGATGCGGGCCTGTTCCCCGGCTTCAAATCGGAAAACCGCACCGACTGGGCGCAGTTCGACAGCTATTCGCACGAGCTGCAGGCGCGCTCGGACGACGATGCGCCGTTCCAGTGGGTGGCCGGCCTGTTCCTGTTCAATGAAAAGAACAAGGTGCGCTTCGATATCGACCGCAGCCAGATTTCGCAGGCGGCCGTGCAGCAGGATATCGCCAACGGCGCCGTGATTTTCGTGCAGCCCACCGTCGGCCAGTACGCCTCGGCTATGTCCTTCATCCAGGGCGACCGTCAGCTCAAATCAAAGGCCGTGTTTGGCCAGGTCAGCCAGCAGGTGACCGATACGCTCAAGCTGACGGCCGGCGCGCGTTACACGAAAGACCATAAATTCGACATCGGCGGCCAGAACTGGGCATGCCCGAACTGGCCCGCGAACACGCCGCTGGGCACCACGGTCCTCACTGCCGACCAGCTGCGCCAGCTGGTCACGCCCGGCTCCGGCCTGGCCAATACGCACAATATCGGGCCCGGTGGCGCCATCACGGCCGCCACCTGCGGCAATACGCCGGGCGACAATACGGCCGACCTGAAATATGGCCAGGCCACCTGGCTGGGACGCATCGAGTACAAGCTGCGCTCCGATATCTTGCTGTTCGGTTCCGTGACGACGGGCTTCCATTCGCCAGCCATCGGCGACGGCGGCGCCACTACCAAGCCGGAAAAACTGACCAGCTATGAAATCGGTTTCAAGTCGGACTTGCTGAACCGTCAGCTGACCCTGAACCTCGATGCCTTCCTGATGAAATACAAGGACAAGCTCGAATCGCAGGTGGTCAACAGCGTGCTGGCCAACTTCAATGCGGCCGGTGCCACCGTCAAGGGGCTGGAAGCGGAGTGGGTGTGGCGGCCTACGTCGGTCGACCGCCTGACGGGCAACGCCACCTGGCTGAAAGCCGTGTACGATGATTTCATGTCGTGCGATGTCGACGCGGCGCGTGCGAATGGCCAGTCCTGCGGCTCGACGGCGCCATTGGTCAATGTGGGCGGCAGCACCATGAAGCATGCGCCGAAGTTCTCCACCACGGTGCAGTACGAGCATGATTTCGCCGTCGCCGGTGGCCAGCTCACGCCGCGCGCCTCGGTGCATTATGAAACCATGTCGTACGTGGGAGCGGGGGCGTTCAATGGTGACGTGCCGGGCCACGCTGGCGTCAAGCGCCAGGAAGCCTACACCACGCTGGACCTGAGCCTGCGTTTCCAGCCGGCGAACAAGGCCTATACGGTGGAAGCGTTCGTGCAGAACGCCACCGACAAGGCAGTCAAGCTTGACGTCAATGAAATCTGCACGGACGTGGGCATGCCATGCCAGCCCACGCAGCAGATCTACGGCGCCTTCTACAACGCGCCGCGCACGTTTGGCGCGCGCGTGTCGATGAAGTTCTGATGGCGTAGTGTGAAACAGTCGTTGCAGTCCACTCAGTAGGGTAGGTGCTGGGCCGGGGAGTTTCCCCGGCCTTTTTTATGCTAACGTCGCCTGCACGCTGGCGATGCCGATCTGCGCGCTGCCGTCGGCCAGGCGCACATTGACATTCTGGCGCGCCTGCAGCTGGGCCGGCGAGCGCACGATGGCGCCTTTTTCGTCGCGCAGGATGGCGTAGCCCCGTTCCAGGGTGCGCTGCGGATTGAGCAGTTCCAGCTGCGCCGCCAGGCCGTCAAGGCGGTGGCGCCGCTGCGTCACCAGCTGCGCCATGGCCGCGCCGCCGCGGCGCTGCGCTTCCAGCAGGCGCGCGCGCGGCACCGTGACGTCGGGCCGCAAGGCCACCCAGCGGCTGCGCAGGCGCTCCAGCGCGTACTGCGACTGGCTCACGGGCGCGCGCGCCGCATGCGTCATGGCCGTCGACAGGGCCAGTAGCTGCAAGCGCTGCTGCTGCAACTGCGCCTTGGGATTGAGCAGGCGGCGGTTGTTGCGGTCCAGGGTCTGCGCCGCATCGTCGAGGCGGCGGCGCATGGCGCGTCGCAAGTCGGTCGCATCGGCGCGCAGGGAGGCCAGCCAGTCGGCGCGCGGCGTGGCTGCCAATTCGGCCGCCGCCGTCGGCGTGGCAGCGCGCAGGTCGGCCGCGAAGTCGGCGATGGTGAAATCGGTCTCGTGCCCCACGCCGCTGATCACGGGCATGGAACAGTCGGCGATCGCGTGGGCCACGCCTTCATCGTTGAACGACCATAAATCTTCGATGCTGCCACCACCACGGCATACCAGCAGCACGTCGCACTCGGCCCTTGTTGATGCCGTGCGGATGGCGTGCGCGATTTTTTCCGGCGCCTGCTGGCCCTGCACGGGCGTGGGATACAGGATGATGTGGACGTGCGGCGCGCGGCGCTTGAGCGCGATCAGGACATCGCGCAGGGCGGCCGCCTGCGGGCTGGTGACGATGCCGATGCTGCGCGCGAACATGGGAACAGCGCGCTTGCGTTCCTGGTCGAAGAGGCCCTGCGCGGCCAGTTTTTCCTTCAGGCGCTGGAACGCTTCATACAGGGCGCCCACACCGGCGCGGCGGATGGCTTCCACGTTGATCTGGTAATCGCCGCGCGCGCCGTACAGGGTGACGAGGGCGCGCACTTCAACCTTGTCGCCTTCGCGCGGCGTGAAGCCGGCAAGCTGGGCACGGCCACGGAACATCACGGCGCGCACCTGGGCCCCATCGTCCTTCAGGGTGAAATACCAGTGGCCCGAGGCGGCGCGCGTGAAGTTGGAAATCTCGCCGCCGATCCAGGTCAGGGGGAACGAGCGTTCGAGCAGGCGCGCGACAGCCTGGTTCAGGGCGCTGACGGTCAGCACGGGAGGGGCGGCAAAGCCGCTGTCAGTCGGGGTGTCGTTCATCATCAGGCAAGGGGAAGGAAAGAAGCTGTCCACATATTATCGGCGAGGTCATGCTTATGTCATATATCGCGCTAAACAACAAGTTCTATTTCTAAGTATTTTATTTCATGCAGTATTCCCATATGCCTGATTTGCGTGCACAGGGAAAATAACCTTTAATATCAAGCACATCAGTGCAGCCGCCGCCACTTACGCACAAAGTTATCCACAGAAAATGTGCGGAACTTTTTGCCTTGGACAAACGTTGCTGGACAGGCTACTTTAGACGAAGGTTGCTGGACAGGCTACTTTAGACGAAGAAAAATGTCTTGCTACATTTTTGCGCACGGAAATAAAGTACATAGGAATCAAGCGCTTAGTATGCCATGCATGGCCTTGCGCACAATCTTATCCACAAAAAATGTGCAGAACTCGGCGCCGGCGCGTGAATTATCTACTGAAACGGCCATGGCAAGGCTTGCCTGAATGTTGCGCAGCATAAAAATAGTCATATGAATCAAGGGGATAGCATCCAGGTGTACGCCTTGTTCACAATCTTATCCACAGAATGTGTGCAAAACTGCATAAATCGTTGCGTGTTTTGTCCGAGTTTTCCACTGCATGCACAGGCTGCATCGCTGCCTTATTTTTCAGCATTTAAAAAAACTCCTTTTAAATCAAGGGTCTTGTATGGAGTCAATCGGCTTGCTCACAATCTTATCCACACTTTATGTGCGGAACTGCGCTGGCTGTGGAAAAGTGTTGTTTGAGGACGTTTTTTGGCAGGGAAAACCGCGCTTTTTACACCTTGCTACATTTTTATGCAGGGCAATAAAAACGATATAAATCAATGTACTTGGCGCCTATCTTTGCGCTTGCGCACAATCTTGTCCACAGATTGTGTGCAGAACTTTGACGCTCTCAATGCCGCTTGTTTCGCGCCGTCTGCCACTTTTTTATGCATTGATTTAATTTCCTTTAAAATCAATGACTTAATTTAATTTCTGGGCTTTGCGCACAATCTTGTCCACAGTAAATGTGCAGAACTCCAGAGTTGTTAATTTTATGATATTGACTACTGGCGATTAGCTGCTATGCCTGTATTTTGCGCAGTGCAATAATCCTCATGAAAATCAAGGGCTTGCATGCTGGACTTCATGCTTGCTCACAATCTTATCCACACAAAGTGTGCAAAACTACGCTGGCGGCGCGCGCCCGCTGCGCGGTGTGGGCAAGTGCGCATGCAGGCGCCACTTGCCGCCGGCGCGGCAACGCGCTACATTGCGCCATTCCAGCGCCGACATGCCATCGTTATTCGGCGCTCTGTACAATACAGGCTGTCCGGGCGGTCCATCGCCTTCCCTTTACCAGGAGTTTCTTTTGCTCGCTATATTTCAAGCCGCTGGCTGGCCCATCTGGCTGTTGTTGATCGCTTCCATCATCGCGCTGGCCCTGATCATCGAGCGCCTGCTGTATTTGCGACGTGGCAAGATCCTGCCCCGCAAGCTCTTCGATGAAGTGGTGCAGGTATATCGCAGCGGCAAGATCACGCCGGACACGCTGGCCAAGCTGGAAGACAATTCGCCGCTGGGCGTGGTGCTGGCCGCCGCCCTGCGCAATGTCGATGCGCCGCGCGAGGTGATGAAGGAATCGATCGAAGAGGCGGGCAGCGGCGTGGCCCACACGCTGGAACGTTTTCTGACGACCCTGGGCACCATCGCCACCCTGGCGCCGTTGATGGGCCTGTTTGGCACGGTGGTCGGCATGATTGAAATCTTCGGTTCGCAAAACGCCAGTGGCGCGAATCCCGCACAATTGGCCCACGGCATCTCGGTGGCCTTGTATAACACGGGCTTCGGCTTGGCCATCGCCATGCCGGCCCTGGTCTTCTACCGCCATTTCCGCGCCCTCGTCGACAGCTTCGTCATTGACATGGAGCAACAAGCGGTCAAGTTCGTCGACATCGTCCACAGTGGCCGCCAATGAATTTCCGCAAAGGCAAGGGGCGGGAAGACCCCGAAATCAACCTGATCCCGTTCATCGACGTGCTGCTGGTGATCCTGATCTTCCTCATGGTCAGCACCACCTACAGCAAATTTACGGAACTGCAGATCACGTTGCCGACGGCTGATGCCGAGCAGGCCAAGGACAAGCCGCAGCAAATTGACGTCACCGTCGATGCCAAGGGTAACTACACGGTCAACCGCGAACCGGTCTCGTTCCGCGATGTCGCCGGCCTGTCCGACGCCCTGCAAAATGCGGCCAAGGCGGCCAATGGCGGCAAGGCGCCCGCACAGACGCCCGTGGTGGTGGTCAACGCCGACCAGTTCGCCATGCACCAGATGGTCATCCACGTGATGGAAGCGGCACGCCTGGCCGGCTATGAAAAGCTGACGTTTGCGGCGCAGGCGGGCGGCAAGTAAATTCCTGCCGTTACCGTTACCGGCAACAAAATTGGGGTCTGACCCGCCGGGTCAGACCCCAGCCCCATACCGCTCACCCCATGCCCACATCCTCCCCCGCCAAGCTCGAAACCACTCTCACCCGCGCCTGGCTGACGCGCGGCCCGCTGGCGTGCGCGCTGTGGCCCGTCTCCCTGCTGTTCGGCGCCCTGAGTTCCGTGCGGCGCGTCCTGTACCGCGCCGGCGTGTTGAAATCGACGCGCCTGCCCGTGCCCGTTGTCGTCGTCGGCAACATTTTTATCGGCGGCACGGGCAAGACGCCGCTGACGATCTGGCTGGTGCAAGCCTTGCGCGACGCGGGCATGCGTCCGGGCGTCATTTCGCGCGGCCATGGCAGCGCCGACCGGCTGCCGCGCGCCGTCGCCGCCACCTCCACGCCGCAGCAGGTGGGCGACGAGCCGCTGCTGATCTTCCAGCGCGGCGGCTGCCCCGTGATGGTGGGACGCGACCGCGCGGCAGCGGGCAGGGCACTGCTGGCTGCGCACCCGGACGTCGACGTGCTGGTCACGGACGACGGCTTGCAGCATTACGCCTTGCAGCGCGACGTGGAAATCGTGCTGTTCGACGGTCGCGGCGCCGGCAACGGCTGGCTGCTGCCGGCCGGGCCTCTGCGCGAATCGCCGCGCCGCCGGCGCGATGTAACGGTGATCAATGCGCCCGAGCTGGCGCCGGCACTCGTGGCCAGGGTCGCGCCGCAGGGCGGGCTGGTGGTGCAGATGCTGCTCGATGGCAGCGTGGCCGAACGCATGGTGAACCGCAGCGAGCGCATGCCTTTGACGACCCTAAGGGCTGGCGGCCGGCGCATCGTGGCGGCGGCCGGCATCGGCAACCCGCAGCGTTTCTTTGCCATGCTGCGCGGCGCCGGATTGGACTTCATGGAACTGCCCTTGCCCGATCATCACGACTTCCTCGACCAGCCATTTGCGGCACTCGACACGGATGTGATCTTGATCACCGAGAAGGATGCAGTAAAATGTGCGCAAATTGAATATCTCAAAGATGACCCGAGACTGTGGGTCGTCCCCGTCAGTGCGCGCATCGATCGCGCGCTGGCCCAACAAATTGTGGAGAAATGTCGTGGACGCTCGACTGCTTGATATCCTGGTCTGCCCTGTTTGCAAGGGTCCGCTTGAACACGATAAGAAGGCGCAGGAACTGATTTGCCGCGCCGACCGCCTGGCCTATCCTATCCGCGATGGCATCCCCATCATGTGGGCGGACGAAGCGCGCACCCTGCAAGACGCAGTGGAATAACGATGACGTTCATCGTCATCATCCCGGCCCGCCTGGCCTCGACGCGCCTGCCGGGCAAGCCGCTGGCCGACCTGGGCGGCAAGCCCATGGTGGTGCGCGTGGCCGAGCAGGCGGCGCTGTCTGGCGCGGCACGCGTCATCGTCGCTACCGACCATGACAGCATCCGCGCCGCCTGCGCCGCGCATGGCGTGGAAGTGTGCATGACGCGCAGCGATCATCCGTCGGGCACGGACCGCATCGCTGAAGTGGCGCGCACGCTCGCTTTGCCGCCGGATGCCGTCGTCGTCAACCTGCAGGGCGACGAACCCCTGATCGATCCGGCCCTGCTGGCCGCCTGCGCGGCGCAGATCAGCGCCACCGTGCCCATGGCCACCTGCGCGCATCCGCTGCACGATGTGCTTGAGGCGTTCAATCCGAACGTGGTCAAGGTCGTGCTGGACAAGAACGGCCGTGCCTTGTATTTCTCGCGCGCGACGATTCCCTGGCACCGCGACGGCTTCGCGCAGTCGCGTGAAAGCTTGCCGCAAGGCTACGTGCCGCTGCGCCATATCGGCTTGTATGCGTACAGCAATGCTTTTTTGCAAACGTATCCAACGCTCTCCGCTTCGCCGCTGGAAGCCATCGAGGCGCTGGAGCAGTTGCGCGTGCTGTGGCATGGTGTGGCCATCGCCGTGCATATGACCGATAGCGCGCCGGCCGCCGGCGTCGACACGCCGGAAGATCTTGCCAGGGTGCAAGCCCACTACGGCGTTCTGTAACGCGCTACCCGCAAAACGGCAGGCGTGCAAATAAAATTGTGCGCCTGCAGTAAAAACCACATTTTGAAACGTCCGTCTCGCCAATTGCTGGCTTTGATCAATCAGGACATGGCAATTTGATAGCAAACTGGCGCTTCGGGGATTTTTTGTGGTAAGTTTCGTAGGGAAAGATAGCTATAGCAACACCATCTAAAAATAATTACACATACCACCATCCAAAATCTGTTTTTTAGGAACTTTTCAATGCGTCTGATACTTTTAGGAGCACCCGGTGCCGGCAAGGGCACCCAAGCTAATTTCATCAAAGAAAAATACAACATTCCACAAATCTCCACGGGCGACATGCTGCGCGCGGCGATCAAGGAAGGCACGGAACTGGGCCTGGCAGCGAAAAAAGTCATGGATGCGGGCGGCCTCGTCTCGGACGACATCATGATCGGCCTGGTCAAGAGCCGCCTGCAGGAAGCCGATTGCGCCAATGGCTACCTGTTCGACGGTTTCCCGCGCACCATCGCGCAAGCGGACGCCATGAAGGATGCCGGCATCAATGTCGACTACGTGCTGGAAATCGACGTGCCTGATGCATCGATCATCGAGCGCATGGATGGCCGCCGCAGCCACCCTGGTTCGGGTCGCGTCTACCACGTCAAATTCAATCCACCCAAGGTCGACGGCATCGACGACATCACGGGTGAAGCGCTGATCCAACGCGACGACGACAAGGCGGAAACGGTCAAGAAGCGCCTGGATGTGTATCACAACCAGACCAAGGTCTTGCTCGGCTATTACAACGACTGGGCCAAGTCCGGCTTGCCAGGCGCGCCGAAATACCGCCGCATCGCCGGCGTCGGTCCGGTCGAGCAAATCCGCGACAGCGCCTTTGCTGCCCTGGCGGAATAAGCAGTTTTTAAAAGCGGACCTGAGTGTCCGCTTTTTTTTGCCCGCGCTTGAGCCGGGCGCCGTATCGTTTTCGTAGTTCAGTTTTTTTGCAGGTCGTGTTTTCCTGGCTGCGCGTGCCTACCCGGTGCGGTCTGCAGCTGTTGGCAATGACGTCGGATAAAAACAGAAGGGGACAATATGGCAGCCAGTTTGTGGTTTGCGGTAGCCTGCGGCGTGGTCGCAGTCATTTATGGTTTGGTGTCGCGTAGCTGGATCCTGCGCCAGGATCCAGGCAACGCGCGCATGCAGGAAATCGCGCTGGCCATCCAGCAAGGCGCGGCCGCCTACCTGGCGCGCCAGTACCGCACCATCGCCATCGTCGGCGTGGTGCTGCTGATCGCCATCTATGCCTTGCTCGGCTTGCATACGGCGCTGGGCTTTTTGATCGGCGCCGTACTCTCGGGCGCCTGCGGCTTCATCGGCATGAATGTCTCGGTGCGGGCGAATGTGCGCACGGCGCAGGCGGCCACCTTGGGCATCAACCAGGCCCTGAACGTGGCCTTCAAGGGCGGCGCGATCACGGGCATGCTGGTGGTGGGGCTGGGCTTGCTGGGCGTGACCCTGTTCTACTGGCTGCTGGTGACGACGGGCGCGCCCGGCCTGACCCGGCATGACTTGATCAAGCCGCTGATCGGCCTGGCCTTCGGCGCCTCGCTCATTTCCATCTTCGCGCGGCTGGGCGGCGGCATCTTCACCAAGGGCGCCGACGTGGGCGCGGACCTGGTGGGCAAGGTCGAGGCGGGCATCCCCGAGGACGATCCGCGCAACCCGGCCGTCATCGCCGACAACGTGGGCGACAACGTGGGCGACTGCGCCGGCATGGCGGCCGACCTGTTCGAAACCTATGTCGTGACCCTGATCGCCACCATGCTGCTGGGCGCCTTGTTGCTGGCCGATGCCGGCAGCAAGGCCATCATCTACCCGCTGCTGCTGGGCGCCGTTTCCATCCTTGGCTCCATCGTCGGCTGCTCGATGGTGAAAACCAAGCCGGGCGCGAAGATCATGTCGGCCCTGTACACGGGCCTGTGGTGGGCGGCAGGCCTGTCGCTGATCGGCTTTGCCGTGGTCACGTGGCTGCTGTGGCCGGACGACGCCATGCGCTACAAGATGATGGGCGCCACCGTCGTCGGCATCGTGCTCACGGGCCTGATGGTATACATCACCGAGTACTACACGGGCACGGACTTCAAGCCCGTGCGCCACATCGCCGAAGCGTCGACGACGGGCCACGGCACGAATATCATCGCCGGCCTGGGCGTATCGATGAAGTCCACCGCCTATCCGGTGCTGGCCGTCTGCGTCGCCATCCTCGTCTCGTATCAATTAGCAGGCCTGTACGGCATCGCCATCGCCGCCACGGCCATGCTGTCGATGGCGGGCATCATCGTCGCGCTCGACGCGTATGGCCCCATCACCGATAACGCGGGCGGCATCGCCGAAATGTCGGGCCTGCCCGATTCCGTACGCGCCATCACCGACCCGCTCGATGCCGTGGGCAACACCACCAAGGCCGTCACTAAGGGCTATGCCATCGGCTCGGCCGGCTTGGCTGCGCTGGTGCTGTTTGCCGACTACACGCATGCGCTCGAATCGGTGGGCCATCACATTACCTTCGATTTGTCGAACCCCATGGTCATCGTCGGCCTGTTCATCGGCGGCCTGATACCGTATCTGTTCGGCGCCATGGCGATGGAAGCCGTGGGCCGCGCGGCCGGTGCCGTGGTGGTCGAGGTGCGCCGGCAGTTCCGCGACATCAAGGGGATCATGGAAGGCACGGCCAAGCCCGAGTACGACAAGGCCGTCGACATGCTGACGGCGTCCGCCATCCGCGAAATGATCGTACCGTCCCTGCTGCCGGTGATGGTGCCCATCGTCGTCGGCATGCTGCTGGGACCAGCGGCGCTCGGTGGCTTGCTGATGGGCACCATCGTCACGGGCCTGTTCGTGGCCATTTCCATGACCACGGGCGGCGGCGCCTGGGACAATGCCAAGAAATACATCGAGGATGGCCATTTCGGCGGCAAGGGTTCGGACGCGCACAAGGCGGCCGTCACGGGCGACACGGTGGGCGACCCGTACAAGGATACGGCCGGTCCGGCCGTCAATCCCTTGATCAAGATCATCAATATCGTGGCCCTGCTGCTGGTACCGCTGTTGCCAGCCACGGGCTGGCTGGCCGTCCAGGCCCCGGCGCCCTTCCACGCGCCCGTGCCGGCTATCCTGGCGCCGGCGACACCCGCGCAAAGCTTGCCGGCGCAGTAAGGCCGGGTACTCCCGCCAGCCCTGCGGCACATGCCGCAGGGCGGTGCCGCCTCAGAAACGCGACGTCAGGCCTGCAAACATGCGGCGTCCCGGCACGTAATAGGTGACCAGACCGTCGTTGGCCGGGCCTTTCTTGAACAGGTTTTCCACGCCGCCACGCACGGTCCAGTTTGGCGTGATCTTGTAAGATACGATGGCATCGACGATGGTGTAGGCCTTGTTGGGCTTGCGGCGCGTCGAGGAGCGCGCTTCGGCGTCCAGTTCCTTGCCCGTGTACTGGGCCGACACTTCGCCAAACAGCTGGTCGTTGACTTGCCAGCCCAGCGCCGAATACAGCGACACTTTCGGCGTCGACAGCAGGTTGACGCCTGTCGTCAGGTTTTTCGCTTCCGCCATATACGTCAGGTTGTTGCGCCAATTCACATGTTTCGTCAGCGGAATGGTCAACGTTCCTTCCAGCCCGCTGGTACGCGCCTTCTGGATATTCGTCATCTTGGTCCACCATTCTCCCTGGAAGAAGCCGAGCGGCGTATAGTCGATCTTGTTCTTGAAATCCGTGTGGAAATACGTCAAGCCTGCATCCCAGCCGTTGTGTTCGTACGCCACGCCAAATTCGGCCGCCGTGCTCGTTTCCGGCTTCAAGTCCGCATTGCCTGCCATGTAGCAGCCGCCCGTGATGTAGCCCATCGGGCGCAAGCCGTTGCAGCCGTTGCCGCCCGACTGGGTGGCGGCGCCCGGTGCATTTTCCTTCAGGCTGGGGGCGCGGAAGCCTTGCGACACGCCGCCCTTGATGGTCCAGGAAGGTAGCGGGTGGTACACCAGGTACAGGCGCGGGCTGTAGTGGTTGCCGAACTTGCTGTGGTGGTCGAGGCGCAGGCCCGCTGTGGCCGTCAAGTTTTCGCGCAGGAACAACTGATCTTCCGCAAACAGGGCCGAGGTGGTGCCGGACAAGGTCGCGCCGCTGACGGGGTTGCCCAGGTAATCGGTGGGCACGGTGCCGATGGTGTCCGTGTTCGTCAGCTCCTGGTGCTTCCACTGGCCGCCCATCACCAGCAATTGCTCGATGCCCCAGACCAGGCGTTTTTCCAGGGTCGCGTCCAGCGTGCTGTCCTTGGACTTGGCCACCGTGCCGATGAACTGGTTGTCATAATCGTTGTGGTACAGGTTGACCTTGGCCTTGCCGAAGTCATAGCGGCCTTCATAGCCGAGGCTGGCGCTCTTGCGTATCAGCTTGCTGGCGCCCCAGGCTCCGAACAGTGGCCTGCCATTGGCGTCGACCGTGGGCGAATCGCTCGCTTCCTGGCGGCCATAGCTGGCGTCCAGCGACAGGCTGTGCTTGTTATTCAGTGCCCAGTTCAGCTGGCCTGTGACCGTCTGGTTGCGCTCGCCGCCAATGCCGCCCGCCTTGCCGCTGCTGCGCTCATCGGGATTTTGCTTCGATTGCGCTACGCCGAGGCGCATGCCCACCGAATCCGACAGGGGGCCGGCCAGGTTCACGCCCAGCTGGTGCGCCGTGCCGCGGCCGCTGTCTTGCGGCTGCGTGTAGTTGGCCGTGGCCGAGCCGTTCCACTTGCCCGGCACCTTGCGGGTGATGATGTTGATCACGCCGCCCATGGCGTCCGAACCGTACAGCGACGACATGGGGCCGCGCACCACTTCGATGCGCTCGATCATCTCGGGCGAGATCCAGTTCAAGTCCTGGCGGCCCAGGTCGGGACGGTAAGCCGTGTCGGCCGAGCTGCCCATGCGCTTGCCATCGACCAGGATCAGGGTGTATTTGTCGGGCAAGCCGCGCAGCTTGATCTTCGATTCCTCGCCCGTGGGGCTGGTGCCGCCCGTCACGCCGGGGATGCGGCGCAGCAGGGTATTCAAGTCATACACGGGCTGGCGTTCGATTTCCTCGCGCGTGATGACGCTGATACTGGCTGGCGCATCCTTGATGTCGATGGCCGTGCCCGATGCGGTGACGACCACCGTGTTCATGCTGGGATCGGCGGCCACATTGCCTTCGGCCCAGGCGCTGCTGACGGCCAGCGACAGCAGGCAGGGCAGGAGCAGGGCGGCGCCATGAATGGCGCGGGCGGGAGTGGCGACGGGGGTTACGAAGACGGTGCTACGCTGGGTCATGGTGAACTTTCCGGATGTTGTTATTTCCTGGCTGCCTACCGGGTGGCTCGGGTATAAATGAATGAAAAGAAAATAAACTGCTCGCCCATTCCGCGAATGAGAATGGGAATCGTTCTTATTGTAATGCCATACTGGCAAGAAGGAAAGTGCTGAAAGGAAATAAAACACCGTTGCAAAGTGCGCTGGCATCTGGCGCCGCGTGTGCCAATAATGAAAGCGCTATGATCGATGCTTGGGGAGGTAGCATGAAGACGATGATAAAAACCATACCGGCGCTGGCCTGCGCCATGCTGCTCGCTGGCGGCCATGCCTGGTCGCAGGAGCCGGCGGCGCCCGCCGAGTCCTTGAGTGAGCCTTTGCCCGTCTGCCAGCTCGACCCGCATGACAGCGGCAAGCTGGCGGTGGAACCATGCCGCCCGGCGCCGCCCGTGCAGCCGCGCCGGTCCGTGGCGCAAGTGATCGGCCGCATGCCCGTGCAGCGCACGACGCCGCCCGTCGTGTCCATGCCTTCCTTGCCGCCCAGCCGGGCCGTGCCCATGCCTGGCGCGCCGCAGCCCATCGGTGCCTGCGACACAGGCGGTTGCCGCGATGCGGCCGGCGCGCGCTACAACGGCGCGGGCAATGCCACGCTCGATGCCAACGGCCGCATCTGCCATCGCAACGGCGCTTTCATGCAGTGTTTTTAGCCCTGCCATTCGCTGCCGCTACAAGTTTTCGCTCGGTGACCGCAAAAATGGCTACAATTGTCGCCGACATGACGTTTACGTAAACGTAATAGCGCGTAATGATGGCATCGTGCATCAACCATCAGGCGCCGGGAACACGACACTTATCACTCAGGAGATTTCATGCAGATTCAGGACAATGTATTCATCATCACGGGCGGCGCATCGGGTTTGGGCGCAGCCACGGCGCGCATGCTGACGGCCGCTGGCGGCAAGGTCGTGCTGGCCGATGTGCAGACGGAGGCGGGCCAGGCGCTGGCCGCTGAACTGAACGGCGTGTTCGTGCAGTGCGACGTGACGTCGGAAGAAGATGGCATGGCCGTGGTGGCAGCGGGCCTCAAGCTGGGTACATTGCGCGGCCTGGTCAATTGCGCCGGCGTGGCGCCGGCCGTGAAAACCGTGGGCAAGGATGGCCCGCACCCGCTGGCGCTGTTCCAGAAAGTCGTCAACATCAACCTGGTCGGCACCTTCAATATGTGCCGCCTGGCGGCCGATGCCATGGCCAAGCAGGATGCCACCGTTGAAGGCGAGCGCGGCATCATCATCAACACGGCGTCCGTGGCGGCCTATGATGGCCAGATCGGCCAGGCCGCGTATGCGTCGTCGAAGGCGGCCGTGGTGGGGCTGACCCTGCCGATGGCGCGCGACCTGTCGCGCAACGGCATCCGCGTGATGACGGTGGCGCCCGGCATTTTCGAAACCCCCATGCTGCTGGGCATGCCGGCCGAAGTGCAGGACGCGCTGGGCAAGATGGTGCCGTTCCCATCGCGCCTGGGCAAGCCCGGCGAATACGCACAACTGGTGAAAGCCATCGTGGAAAACGTCATGCTCAATGGCGAAACGATACGTTTGGACGGCGCCATCCGCATGCAGCCGAAATAAGCCCGGCGCGATTTGATGTAGGATATCCCCGTATGGGGCGTACAGCCTTGCTCGGCTGTGCGCCCTTTTTTTATCGGAGAATCCATGATCACATTGAAGCCGCTGGCGCTGAGCCTGACCTTGTTGGGAGCTCTGGCTGCCTATCCTTCCTTTGCCGAAGTGCCGCAAAAGGCGCCGGAAATCGCCACCGCGTATGCGGAAAAATCGGGTCGGGCAGCGCAGAAATTCATGGTGGCCGCCGCCAATCCGCTGGCCGCCGATGCCGGCTACCAGATGCTGAAAAAAGGCGGCAGCGCCATTGATGCGGCCATCGCCACGCAGTTGGTGCTGACCCTGGTCGAACCGCAATCGTCGGGCATCGGCGGCGGCGCCTTCCTGTTGTACTCTACGGCCAAGGGCGTGCAAGCCTTCGACGGACGCGAAACGGCGCCCGCTAGCGCCGACGAACACCTGTTTCAGAATGCCGACGGTAGCCCCGTCTCGCGCGCCACGGGCGTGGTGGGCGGGCGTTCCGTGGGCGCGCCGGGCGTGCTGCGCATGCTGGAACTGGCGCACAAGGAGCATGGCAAGCTGCCGTGGGCGACACTGTTCGGCCCCGCCATCAAGCTGGCGCACGGCGGTTTTCCCGTCAGCCAGCGCCTCAACGGCCTATTAAACTGGGACCAGGCGCTGAAGCGCGACCCTGTTGCCGCCGCCTATTTCTATGACCAGAAAGGCAATGCCTGGCCCGTCGGCCATGTACTGAAAAACCCGCAACTGGCGCGCACCCTGCGCGAGATCGCCCGCGGTGGCGCCGACGCCTTTTACCAGGGCCGCATCGCGCGCGACATCGCCGCCAAGGTGGCCTCGCACCCGACCAATCCGGGCAAGCTGACGGCGTTTGACATCGCCGGCTACCAGGCCAAGGTGCGCGAGCCTGTCTGCAGCGACTACAAGGCCTGGACCGTGTGCGGCATGCCGCCGCCATCCTCGGGTGGCATCGCCATCGCGCAGATGCTGGGCATGCTGGAAGTGAAGGATATACGCCCGTTTCCGCCCGTCGACGGCGTGCTCGATGCGCAGGCGATACACCTGTTTTCGGAAGTGGGGCGCCTGGCCTACGCGGACCGCAACCGCTACGTGGCCGACACGGACTTCGTGCCGCTGCCCGGTAACGGCATCGCGGCGATGCTGGATAAAACCTATTTGGCGCAGCGCGCCTCCCTGATCGGCGAGAAATCCATGGGCCGCGCCTTGCCCGGCACGCCGCCCGGCATGCAGGTGGCGTGGGGCATGGACAATGCGCTGCAGCGCCCATCGACGTCGCACCTGGTGGCGGTGGATGCCTTCGGCGGCGGCCTGTCGATGACCACCAGTGTGGAAGACGCCTTCGGTTCGCGCCAGATGGTCGACGGCTTCTTGCTGAATAACCAGCTGACGGATTTTTCGTTCGATTCGCGCGATGCGGACGGCCCCATCGCCAACCGCGTACAGGCTGGCAAGCGTCCGCGCAGCGCCATGTCGCCCACGCTGGTATTTGAAAAGGGCACGCACAAGCTGGTGCTGGCGACGGGATCGCCGGGCGGCTCGTCCATCATCAATTATGTGGCCAAGGTGCTGGTCGGCACCATGGACTGGGGCCTGAACGTGCAGCAGGCCATCAACCTGCCGAACTTCGGCAGCCGCAACGGCCCGACGGAGCTGGAAAAGGGCCGCGCGCCGGCAGCCCAGGTCGAGGCGCTGCAAGCGATGGGCCACGAGGTGCGCGTGATCGAACAGAATTCCGGCTTGCAGGGCATCATGCGCCTGAACGCGCACGGCAAGGATTTCTGGTTTGGCGGTGCCGATCCGCGCAGGGAAGGCATGGTCAGAGGGGATTGAATCTTTTCCACAAAGTATCAAGACCCTGCTAATCTGCCGGCATGGGAATGCAAAATAAAACAGGCTTGATACTCACGGGAGGAGGCGCCCGTGCCGCCTACCAGGTGGGCGTGCTGCAGGCGATTTCGGCGATATTGTGGGAAGCGGGCTGGGCGCCTGCGCGCAACCCGTTCGACATCATTTGCGGCACCTCGGCCGGCGCCATCAACGCCACGGCGCTGGCCTGCCGGGCCGACAACTTCGGCGAAGGCGTGCAAAAGCTGCTCGACGTGTGGCAGCATATCCAGGTCGAGCAAGTCTACCGCGCCGATTCGCTGGGCGTGATACGCTCGGGTGCGCGCTGGCTGTCGCTGCTGTCGTTCGGCTGGCTGCTGCGCCAGTGGCATGCCTCGCCGCCCAATTCCCTGCTCGACAATACTCCTTTGGTCAGCCTGCTGCACCGCATGCTCGACCTGCCGCGCCTGGACGCGGCGCTGGCCGATGGGCTGCTGCATGCGCTGGCCGTGACGGCATCGTCGTATTCGGGCAGCCGCCACATGACGTTTTACCAGACGGCCGCCGAGATCGCGCCGTGGGTACGCACGCAGCGCCTGGCCTTGCAAGACCAGATCGACGTGGAGCATTTGCTCGCCTCGGCCGCCATCCCTTTTATTTTTCCCGCCGTGCCCCTGTACATAGGTGGCCAGCGCGAGTACTGCGGCGACGGATCGATGCGCCAGCTGGCACCGATTTCCCCGGCCATTCACCTGGGTGCGAACAAGGTGCTGGTGGTGGGCGCGGGGCGCATGACGGAACCGGCGCCCTCTGCGGCCGATTCGGCGCGCTACCCCAGCCTGGCGCAGATCGCCGGCCACGCGCTGTCGTCGATTTTCCTCGATGGCCTGGCCGTCGACATCGAGCGCCTGAACCGCATCAACCTCACCTTGTCGATGCTGCCGCCTGAATTGCTGGGCAAGACGGCATTGAAACCGGTGGAGTTGCTGGTCATCGCGCCGTCCGAGCGGCTCGACGCCATCGCCAGCCGGCATATCGGCAGTTTGCCCCGTCCCATCCGCACCATGTTGTCGGGCATCGGCGCGGCAGAAGCGCGCGGCGCGGCATTGGCATCGTATTTATTGTTCGAATCGACGTATACTAATGAGCTGATCCGTCTTGGACAGCGCGATACGCAGGCCCGCAAGGACGATGTACTGGCGTTTTTTGGTTCTTGAGACGGCCCCCGGAACAGTAGCCGGAGTTTTCGCGTTTTTTTTGACAGGACGATTGTGCTGGTATTTCGACGTGCTTGCGAAGTGGTATTGCTGTTGTCTTTGCTGCTGCCTGGCGTCCCGGCTGCGGCGGCGCCCGCGCCCACCCTGCGTTTCGACCAGCTCAGCGTTGAACAGGGTCTGGCGCAGGAGTCGGTGCTGGCCATCGCCCAGGACCGGCAGGGCTATATGTGGTTTGGCAGCCAGTCTGGCCTGAGCCGTTACGATGGCTACCGCATGGTCATCTACAAGAATATCGAGGGCGACAAGACCAGCCTGGCCGACAACTGGGTCGGCGAACTGCATGTCGATCGCCAGGGTCAGCTGTGGGTGGGCACCGACAACGGCCTGGACCGCTTCGATGCCGCCAGCCAGACCTTCGTTCACTACGTCCCGGCCGAAAAGAGCAAGCGCGGCAACGGCAACCGGCATATCCACGCCATTCTTGACGATGGCGCGCGCGGCTTCTGGATCGCCACCTCGGACGGCTTGCAGCATTTCGACCCCGCCACAGGCGCCTTCCGTACCTGGCACCATGAAGAAGGCAATCCGCACAGTCTGGGCGACAATGAAATCAAGGCGCTGGTGCTGGACGCGCAACAGCGCCTGTGGATAGGCACCGTCACGGGCCTGGACATGCTGGCGCCGGGCAGTGACCGCTTCGAGCATTTCGCCGTCGACACGGAGCCCGGTTCGAAGTACAACGTGATCCAGTCGCTGCTGGTGGACCGCCAGCAGAATCTGTGGATAGGCACCATGGCCGGCGCCGAGCGCTGGCGCCTGGGCGGCGCCAGGCAGGCACCGCAGTCGCGCCTGCGCCTGAATGAAAAACAGGGCTTTTCTGCCATCCGCGTGGCAAGCCTGTACCAGGATATCGACGCCACCGTCTGGCTGGGCAGCAATGCCGATGGCCTGTTCCGCTGGCTGCCCGAGAGCGACACCTTCCTGCAGTATCGCCACCAGACGGGCGATAAATACAGCGTCGCCGACAACCAGCTGTCGTCGCTATACCGCGACCGCGCGGGCACCTTCTGGGTCGGCTCCTGGTACAACGGCGTGAGCCGGGTCGACCTGGGCAGCGGCGGCTTTTCGCGCATGGCGCGGGCGCCCGGCGATGTGGGCGCGCTGGCGGACAAGAAAGTGCGCGCCGTGGCCGACGCGGGCAATGGCAAGCTGTGGCTGGCCACCAAGGGAGGCTTGAAATTGTACGATACGCGCGACGGCAGCTCGCGCTTGTTCGACCTGCGCAGTTCGCCCGGCATGTCGCGCGACGAGCAGGTCACCACCCTGTACAAGGCGCCGGACGGCACCCTGTGGGTGGGCGGCTCGACGGGCTTGCACCGCTTCGATCCGGCACGCGGGCGTTTTTTTACCATGCGCTTTGCCGCCGGCGATCCGAACAGCGACACCATCCGCAATGTCGTGAGCGACCGCAGCGGCATGCTGTGGGTGTCGACGCGGGGCGGCGTGCACCGTTTCGACCCCGTCAGCCGGGCCTTTACCACCTACCGTCACGATCCGGCCAACCCGAACAGCCTGTCCGACAACATGGTGCGGCCCGTGCTGGAAGATGGCAAGAGGCGGCTGTGGATAGGCTCTTTCCATGGCCTGGACTTGCTGGACCGCGCCAGCGGCCAGTTCCGGCATTTCCGCCATGATCCGCAAAACCCGCATAGCCTCAGCCACGACGAGGTGCATTTCCTGCACGAGGACAAGCGCGGCGGGCTGTGGGTGGGCACGGCCAATGGCTTGAACCGCATGGACGTCGATGCGAAGGGCGAGATCCGCTTCCGGCGCTTCGTGCGCAAGGATGGCATGGCCGACGATGCCGTCGCCAGCATCCTGGGCGACGATAACGAGCAGCTGTGGCTGAGCACGAATAGCGGCATCACGCGGCTCGACATGCGCAGTGGCCTGTTCCGCAACTACGACAGCGCCGATGGCACCGTGGAAGGCTCGTACTTCGATGGCGCGGCCCTGCGCGCGGCAGATGGGACCATGTATTTCGGCGGTTTTAACGGCATGACGGCGTTCGTGCCGCAGGATATCCACGACAACCGCGTGCCGCCGCTGGTGGCCATCACGGAGCTGCAGATTTTTAACAAGCCGGTGGCCATCGGCCGCGGCGAGTTCGCGCACGTGCTCAGGACGGCGATCGAGCATACGCGCCAGCTAGTGCTGACCAGCCGCGAAAGCGTCTTTTCGCTGGAATTTGCGGCCCTGCATTTCGCGGCACCCCAGCGCAATATGTTCGCCTACCGGCTCGAAGGCTTCGACCAGGACTGGGTCATGACGGATGCGGGGCGGCGCTTTGCCACCTACACCAACCTCGACGCGGGCAATTATGTGTTTCGCGTCAAGGCGGCCAACAAGGATGGCGTGTGGAACGAGAGCGGCGCCACCTTGGCCATCACGATCCTGCCGCCGTTCTGGAAAACCTGGTGGTTCCGCAGCCTGATGGCGGCGCTGCTGCTGGGCGCCGTGTATGGCGCTTACCGCCAGCGCGTGCGCGCGCTGCGGCGCCAGCAGAACGAGCTGGAAAAGCAGGTCAGCGAACGCACGGCCGAGTTGCAGAGCAAGGAAATCGAAGTACTAGCCCAGTCGGAAAAGCTGGCGCAAGTGAACAGTAGCCTGACGAAAAACGAGGAAAGCCTGCGCCATGCCAAGCGCAAGGCCGAGGACGCGACGCGCCAGAAGTCGGAATTTTTGGCCAACATGAGCCACGAGATGCGCACGCCGCTGGCCGGCGTGATCGGCATGCTGGGCTTTGCACTGCGCGACGAGCAGTTGCACGACGCCACGCGCGAGCAGATTTTGCGGGGCCAGGCCAATGCCCAGTCGCTGCTGGTGATCATCAATGACTTGCTCGACTTTTCCAAGATCGAGGCGGGCAAGCTGAGTATAGAAAATATCGATTTCGCGCTTGGCGGGGCAATCGAGACGGTCGTCAGCCTGTTCGAGGAGCAGGCGGCCGCGCGCAGCATCGGTTTCGCCATCGATTTCGCGCCCGACCTGCCGCCCTTCGTGGTGGGCGACCCGACCCGTTTGCGCCAGGTACTGGTCAACCTGGTCGGCAATGCCTTCAAGTTCACGCAGCGCGGCGGCGTCAGCGTGTGCGTCGAGCGAGCTGGCGTGACCAGCGGCAGCGGCGGGCGCCGTGTCAACCTGATCCGCTTCACCGTCAGCGACAGCGGCATCGGCATCGATGCCGACGCGATGGCGCGCCTGTTCCAGAAGTTCGAACAGGCCGACGCCAGCACCACGCGGCGCTACGGCGGCACGGGGCTGGGCCTGGCGATCTGCCGCCAACTGGTCGAACTGATGGAGGGCGAGATCGAGGTGGCGAGTACGCCGGGGCAGGGCAGCACCTTTGCCTTCACCTTGCCGCTGGCCGATGGCGTGGCACCGCCGCAGGTGCCGCAGGTGGCGCTGGCGCCGCACAGCCACCAGTTGCGCGTGCTGTGCGCCGAAGACTTCCCCACCAACCAGATCATCATCCGCGTCATGCTCGAAGAATTGGGGCACAGAGTCGACGTGGTCGCCAACGGCGCGCTGGCGGTGGCGGCCTGCGTGCATACCCGCTATGACCTGATCCTGATGGACGGGCGCATGCCAGAGATGGACGGCGCCACGGCGACGCGATTGATCCGCGTGGGCGGCTGGCCGGACCAGCCCGTGCGCGACCAGGAACTGATGATCGTGGCCGTGACGGCGAATGCCAGCGAAGAAGACCGCAGCCGCTACCTGGGCGTCGGCATGGATGATTTTCTCAGCAAACCGGTGGATGATGCGGCGCTGCATGGCTTGCTGGCGCGCGCCATCGAGCGCCAGCTGCAGCGCGGTTTCATGTTGCCGCGCATGCCGCCTCACGTGCCGCGCGGCGTTTTGCGAGGGCAGGCCGAACTCGATGCCTTGTTCGGCATCGCGCCGGCAGTCCCCGTCGCGGCGCCGTCCCCCTCCGGCCGCAGCGGCGAACTGCAACGGCGTATCCGTGTCGCCTTCGTCGCCGATCTGGAGGGACGCTTGCGGGAACTCGACGCCGCGCTGGCGGCACAGGACAAGGACAATGCCGGGCGCCTGCTGCACGGCTTGAAGGGCAGCGCCGCCTATCTCGATGAAATGCAGCTGCACATGCTGTGCACGGAACTGGAAGAGGCGGCGGATGGCGGACGCTGGATGCAGGTGGCCTTGCATTTGCCACAATTGCGCGCACTGTTGGCGCAAATCGCCGTGACGGGCCAGGAGATGTAAAATAGGCAATGCCGGCCATGGAGCGCGCGGCGAAACTGGGTAGAATACGGCCAGGCCCCTCACGCTGCCGGCAATGGAGAAAGCAATGAAAGTACTGGTGGTTGACGATGATGTCGTGTCGCGCATGGTATTGATGCATCTGATCGACAGCTGCGGCGTGCACGATATCGTAGAAGCCGAAGATGGCGCGGCGGCGTGGGAGCAGCTCGAAGGGGGCTTGCGCCCGTCGCTGTGCTTCTGCGATTTGCGCATGCCGCGCCTGTCCGGCATGGAACTGCTGCAGAAAATCCGCTCCGACAGCGCGCTCGATGCCATGCCACTGGTGCTGGTGTCGTCGGCGAATGACCAGGACACGGTGCGTGACGCCGTGCAGGCCGGTGCTGCGGGCTATATCGTCAAACCCTTCCAGCCGGAGCAGGTGCGCCAGCATATCGACGCCTGCTTCGACGTGTCGGCCTTGCCGGCCGAGGCGCCGCGCGACACCTTGCAGCGGTTGGGCATCGACAGCGAACGCCTGCTGGCCTATCTGACGGGTTTCCAGGGGCAGGTCGGCGCCGCCAGCGAACAGGTCGACGCCTTGCTGGCGCGCGGCGAACCGGCCCAGGCGCGCCAGCAGCTAGAACGCCTGCACCTCGGTTGCCGCACCCTGGGTTTGCATGGCGCGGAGGCTGGCATGAGCGCACTACTGCAGTCGGCGGTGCTCGATGGCGGCCAGATACAGGCGGCGCTGGCCGCGCTGGCGCGCAGCGTGTCGCAGCAGGCGCGCCGGCTGCGACAGCAGGACGGCATCGACTGAATCTGCTGTTTTCCGCTTGCCTGGAAAATACTTTAGGTTTAAAGTATCTGCTTCCGGGCCTTGTGCACGCGCCCGCTACCAGCCAGGATGAGCATGAGCAGCGACCTTTCGCCTAGCACCGCATCTCCCCAGGACGACTTTGCGCGCGCGCATTTGCCGCCGCGCGCACTCTGGCCGCAGCTATGCCTGGACTTGCCCGGGCTGCAGTATCCGCCGCGTCTCAATTGCGTCGCCGTGCTGCTCGATGCGGCCGTGGCCAACGGTGGCGGCGAGCGCACCGCCATCCTTGCCGACGGCCAGCGCTGGACTTACGCGCAGCTGGCGCGGCAGGTTGACCGCATCGCCCACGTGCTGCGGACGGACCTGCGCCTGATCCCCGGCAACCGCGTGCTGCTGCGCGGCGCGAATACCCCCATGATGGCTGCCTGCCTGTTGGCCGTGCTGAAGGCCGGCTGCATCGCCGTGCCCACCATGCCGCTGCTGCGCGTGCGTGAACTGTCTACTATCCTGGCCAGGGCGCAAGTGAACGCCGTGCTGTGCGCGCAGGGTTTGCGCGCGGAACTCGATGGCGTGTCGAAATGCCCGCCGATGCAGTGCTTTGGCGCCGATGGCGCCGAACTGGAACAGCGCATGGCCGCCCACGATGCCCCTTTTGCCGCATGCGACACGGCGGCCGACGACGTCTGCCTGATCAGCTTTACCTCGGGCACCACGGGCGTGCCCAAGGGCACCATGCACATGCAGCGCGACCTGCTGGCCATCTGCGACTGCTTTCCCCGCTCGCTGCTGCAGGTGCGCGCCGACGATATCTTCATCGGCACGCCGCCGCTGGCCTTCACCTTCGGCCTGGGCGGCTTGCTGCTGTTCCCCCTGCGCTTTGGCGCTTGCGCCGTGCTGCTGGAAAAACTCACGCCCGAGGGTCTGCTGCGCGCCATCGCTGCCTATCACGCCACGATCTGCTTCACGGCGCCCACCTTTTACCGCCAGATGGCGCCGCTGGCCGCGCAGCACGACCTGCGCAGCCTGCGCCTGTCCGTCTCGGCCGGCGAGGCGCTGCCGCTGGCCACGCGCGACGCCTGGCAGGCGGCGACGGGACTGGCCATGACGGACGGCATCGGCGCCACCGAGATGCTGCACATTTTCATTTCCGCCACGGGCGAGGGCATACGCCGCGGCGCCATCGGCAAGGCCATTCCCGGCTACCAGGCCTGCATCGTCGACGATGCAGGCGTACCGCAGCCGCCCGGCGTGACGGGCCGCCTGGCGGTGAAAGGGCCTACGGGCTGCCGTTACCTGTCCGACCCGCGCCAGCGCGAGTATGTGCAGAACGGCTGGAACCTGACGGGAGATACCTTCGAGATGGATGCTGATGGTTACTTCTATTACCGCTCGCGCAGCGACGACATGATCGTCTCGGCCGGCTACAACATCGCCGGCCCGGAAGTGGAGGAAGCGCTGCTGCGCCATCCGGCCGTGGCCGAATGCGGCGTGGTCGGGCGCGCCGATGCCGAGCGTGGCCAGATCGTCGAGGCGCACGTGGTACTCAAGGATGGCTGCCAGGCCAGCGACGCGCTGGCAGCCGAACTGCAGGACTTCGTGCGCCAGCAGATCGCCCCGTATAAATACCCGCGCGCCATCCGTTTCCTGCCTTCTTTGCCGCGCACGGAAACGGGCAAGCTGCAGCGCTTCAAACTTCGCACGGACACCCCATGAATATCGTCTGCATCGGCGGCGGCCCCGCCGGCCTGTATTTCAGCCTGCTCATGAAAAAGCAGAACCCCGCGCACCGCATCACCGTCATCGAGCGCAACCGCCCGTACGACACGTTTGGCTGGGGCGTGGTGTTTTCCGACCAGACCCTGGGCAACCTGGCCAGCGCGGACGAGCCGACGGCGCGCGCCATTCTGCAGGCGTTCAACCACTGGGACGCTATCGAGATCCACTTCAAGGGCGAGACCGTGCGCTCTGGCGGTCATGGTTTTTGCGGCATCGGCCGCAAGCGCCTGCTCAACATCCTGCAAGCGCGCTGCGAGGAGCTTGGCGTGCAACTGGTGTTCGAGACGGAAGTGCAGGACGACCAGGCCATCGCGCGCCAGTACGGCGCCGACCTGGTGATCGCCAGCGACGGCTTGAACAGCCGTATCCGCACGCGTTATGCGGCCAGCTACCAGCCCGAAATCGAGCAGCGTCATTGCCGCTTCATCTGGCTGGGCACGCGCAAGAAATTCGAAGCCTTCACGTTTGCCTTCCGCCAGACGCCATATGGCTGGTTCCAGGCGCATATCTACCAATATGACGGCGATACCTCGACCTTCATCGTCGAAACGCCGGAACACGTGTGGCGCGCGGCTGGACTCGATGCCATGAGCCAGGAAGAGGGCATCGCCTTTTGCGAAGCGCTGTTTGCCGAGGAACTCGATGGCCATGGTTTATTGAGCAATTCGCCGCACTTGCGCGGCTCGGCGCAGTGGATCACCTTCCCGCGCATCGTTTGCCGGCAATGGGTGCATCACCAGGATGGCGTACCCGTCGTGCTGATGGGCGACGCGGCCCACACGGCGCATTACTCGATCGGCTCGGGCACCAAGCTGGCGCTGGAAGACGCCATCGAGCTGGCGCGCTGCTTTGGTCTGCATGCCGATACGGAGGCGGCGCTGGCCGCCTACCAGCAGCTGCGGGCCATCGAGGTGCTGAAAATCCAGAGCGCGGCGCGCAATTCCATGGAATGGTTTGAGAACGTCGAACGCTACAGCGCCATGGAAGCGCCGCAGTTCGCCTATTCCATGCTGACGCGCAGCCAGCGCATTTCGCATGAAAACCTGCGCCTGCGCGATCCTCAATATGTGGCCGATTACGAACGGTGGCTGGCGCGGCGCGCGGCCGAACAGACTGGTGTTGTGTTTCCGCAAGAACCTTTGCCGGAGGTGGCCATGCCGCCCATGCTCACGCCCTTCAGGCTGCGCGGCGTGCTGCTGAAAAACCGCATCGCCGTCTCGCCGATGGCGCAGTACAGTGCCGTCGATGGCGTGGCGGGCGACTATCATCTGATGCACTTGGGCGCGCGCGCCATGGGCGGCGCGGGGCTCGTGTTTGCCGAGATGACGTGCGTGTCGGCCGACGCGCGCATCACGCCCGCCTGCCCCGGCATGTATAGCGAAGCGCACACGCAGGCGTGGCGCCGCATCGTCGATTTCGTGCATGCCAACAGCGACGCGAAGATCGCCCTGCAACTGGGGCACGCGGGCGCGAAAGGCTCGACGCGCCCCATGTGGGATGGCATCGACCTGCCCTTGAAGGAAGATAACTGGCCGCTGATCTCGGCTTCGGAACAGCAGTATCTGGCCGGCGTGTCGCAGGTGGCCCGCGCGGCCACGGAAAGCGACCTGGCGCGCATCGAGCAGGATTTCGTGCGCGCCACCTTGGCCGCCGCCGTCGCCGGTTTCGACTGGCTGGAACTGCATTGCGCGCATGGTTATTTGCTGTCGAGTTTTATATCGCCGCTGACCAACCGCCGCACGGACGAGTATGGCGGCAGCCTGGAAAACCGCTGCCGTTATCCCTTGCGCGTGTTGCGCGCCATGCGCGCCGCCTGGCCGCAAGATAAACCCATGAGCGTGCGCATCTCGGCCCACGATTGGGTCGAAGGCGGTATCACGCCCGACGATGCGGTCGACATCGCGCGCCTGTTCAAGCAGGCCGGCGCCGACCTGATCGACTGTTCCTCGGGCCAGGTCAGCAAGCTCGAACAGCCCGTATACGGGCGCATGTTCCAGGCGCCGTTCGCCGACCGCGTGCGCAACGAGGCGGGCATCGCCAGCATGGCCGTCGGCTCCATCTTCGAAGCCGACCACGCCAACAGCATCATCGCCGCCGGCCGCGCCGACCTGTGCGCCGTGGGCCGCCCGCACCTGGCCAACCCGGCCTGGACCCTGACGGAAATGGCGCGCATCGGCTACAGCGGCGCGGGCTCTGCTTGGCCGAAACAGTACCGGCCGGGCCAGCAGCAGCTGGAACGCAATCTGCAGCGCGAGCGTCAGCTGGCTGCCGCCAGTACGGGCCTCACCCCGCAACAGGTGGCCGCGCGGCTGCTGGAAGGATGACATGAACAAGGAACAACTGGTCGGCGCATTGGCCGACAAGCACGCGCTGGTGACCGGCGCCGGCAGCGGCATTGGCTTGGCCTGCGCGCGCGCCTTGCTGGACGCGGGCGCCCGGGTCACCCTGGCCGGGCGCGACGGCGTGCGGCTGGCGCGCGCGCGCATGCAGCTGGAAGAGGACGGTCACGCGGGCAGGGTAGCCATCTGCGTGCTCGACGTGAGCGTGGAAACATCCGTGCAAGCGGGTTTCGCGCAGGCCGCCGCGCATTTCGGCCGCATCGATATATTGATCAATAACGCAGGCCAGGCGCATGCGGCGCCGTTCGGCAAGACGGACGCCGCGATCTGGCAGCAGATGCTGGCCGTGAACCTGACGGGCGTGTTCCACTGCTGCCAGGCGGCCATGCCTGGCATGCTGGAAACGGGCTGGGGGCGCATCGTCAACGTGGCGTCGACGGCGGGCTTGAAAGGCTATCGCTATGTCAGCGCCTACGTCGCCGCCAAGCACGGCGTGATCGGCCTGACGCGCGCGCTGGCGCTGGAAGTGGCGCCGCGCGGCGTCACCGTCAACGCCGTCTGCCCTGGTTACACGGAAACGCAGATGGTGGCGCAGGCCGTGCAGAATATCGTGCGCAAGACGGGGCGCGGCGAAGACGCGGCGCGCGCGGAACTGGCCGCCGCCAATCCGCAACAGCGACTGGTGCAGGTGCGCGAAGTGGCCGATGCGGTGGCCTGGCTATGCCTGCCCGCGTCGGCCGCCATGAATGGACAATCGATCGCCGTCGCCGGCGGTGAAGTCATGTAGACAATGGATAAAATGGACAATGAACGCGACCTCCCGCAGGCCGAACCGGTGCTGGATCTGGCCAGCCGCCTGACGCAGGACCACCACCAGTCGCTCAAGCTGTGGCTGCGCATGCTCTCGTGCACGGTGAAAATCGAAAACGAGGTGCGCACGCGCTTGCGCGCCAGCTTCGGCATCACCTTGCCCCGCTTCGATTTGATGGCGCAGCTCGAGCGCTTTCCCGATGGCTTGCGCATGGGTGAACTGTCCAAGCGCATGATGGTCACGGGCGGCAATATCACGGGCATCACCGATCAACTGGAGCAGGAAAAACTGGTGCTGCGCGTGGTCGATCCGAAGGACCGCCGCTCCTACAGCGTCAAGCTGACGCCGGCCGGCCGGCGCGCCTTCGACGAAATGGCCAGGGTGCACGAAGGCTGGATCGCCGAACTGCTGCAGGGCGTGACGCCGGATGATAAAACCCAATTGATCGACCTGCTGTCGCACATGAAACAGCAGCTGAACAACACTTCTCTGAAGGACTGAGCATGCGCCATTTATCGGGCCAGCCGCAAGACCTGCCAGGCAACCGCGCCAGCCTGGCTGGCTACGCTGCGCGGCATTTTCTGTTTTCCGTTGAAGGCGGCGTTGCCACCTTGACCTTGCACCGCCCCGAGCGCAAGAATCCGCTGACCTTCGATTCCTATGCGGAGTTGCGCGAACTGTTTCGCGCACTCGCCTACGCCGATGATGTCAAGGCGGTCGTCATCACTGGCAGCGGCGACAATTTCTGTTCGGGCGGCGACGTGCACGACATCATCGGTCCGTTGACGCTGCTCGACATGCCCGGCTTGCTGGCGTTTACCCGCATGACCGGTGACGTGGTGAAAGCCATGCGCGCCTGCCCGCAACCGATCATCGCCGCCATCGACGGCATTTGCGCGGGCGCCGGCGCGATGCTGGCGCTGGCCTCCGATATCCGCATCGGCACGGCGCGCAGCAAGACGGCTTTTCTATTTACGCGCGTGGGCCTGGCCGGCTGCGACATGGGCGCTTGCGCCTTGCTGCCGCGCGTGATCGGCCAGGGGCGCGCCGCCGAACTGCTGTACACGGGCCGCTCCTTGGCCGGAGCCGAGGCTGAACGCTGGGGCTGGCTCAACCGCCTGGTCGAGCCGGAAGAACTGGCGGAGGCGGCGCAGCTGTTCTCCGCCGGCCTGGCCAGCGGCCCCACGTTTGCGCATGGCATGACGAAGAAAATGCTGCAGCAGGAGTGGAATATGGGCGTCGATGAAGCCATCGAGGCGGAAGCGCAGGCACAGGCCATTTGCATGGCCACCAACGATTTTCACCGCGCCTATCACGCCTTCGTGGCGAAGGAAAAACCGCACTTCGAGGGCGATTGAGATGAGCAGCACACGCGATACGACTTACCTGGACTGGCCGTTTTTCGAAGCGCGCCACGCCGAACTTGAACGTGACCTCGATGCCTGGGCGACGCAGCACCTGGACGACGTGCATGGCGCCGATGTCGATGCGGCTTGCCGCGCGCTGGTGGCCCAACTGGGGCAGGGCGGCTGGCTCGCGCATGCCACGGGCATCGACGGCAAGATCGACACGCGCGCCATTTGCCTGATGCGCGAAACGCTGGCGCGCCACAACGGCCTGGCCGATTTCGCCTTTGCCATGCAGGGCCTGGGTTCGGGCGCCATCGGCCTGTTCGGCAGCGCGCAGAACAAGGCGCGCTATCTGCCGGACGTGGCCAGCGGCAAGCGCATCGCCGCCTTTGCCCTGTCCGAGCCGCAGGCCGGCTCCGACGTGGCGGCCATGGCGTGCGCGGCGCGCCGCGACGGCGAAGAGTATGTGCTCGATGGCGAAAAGACGTGGATCTCGAACGGCGGCATCGCCGACTTTTACGTGGTGTTCGCCCGCACGGGCGAGGCGCCCGGTGCGCGCGGCATCAGCGCCTTCATCGTCGATGCCGATAATCCCGGCCTGGAAATCGCCGAGCGCATTGCCGTCATCGCGCCGCATCCGTTGGCGCGCCTGCGGTTCGTCAACTGCCGCGTGCCTGTGTCGCAGCGCCTGGGCGAGGCGGGGCAGGGTTTCAAGGTGGCGATGGCGACACTTGACGTGTTCCGCACCTCGGTGGCCGCCGCCGCCCTGGGCTTTGCGCGGCGCGCGTTTGATGAAGCGCTGCGCCACGCGACAAAGCGCCACATGTTCGGCCAGACCCTGGCAGACTTCCAGCTGACGCAGGCAAAATTAGCGCAGATGGCCACCGGCATCGACGCGGCCGCGCTGCTCACCTACCGCGCCGCCTGGCAGCGCGACCAGGGCCGCAAGGTGACGAAGGAAGCGGCCATGGCCAAGCTGACGGCCACGGAAACGGCGCAGCAGGTGATCGACGCGGCGGTGCAGCTGTTCGGTGGCATGGGCGTGGTGAGCGACCATCCGGTCGAGCGCCTGTACCGGGAAATTCGCGCCTTGCGCATCTACGAGGGCGCCAGCGAGGTACAGCAGTTGGTCATCGCGCGCGAACTGCTGCGCGAGGCGGGCCACCTATGAATAATCAGGAGAACGTAATGCAAGTGCTGCAACCACCGGGATGGGCCAGGCCGCGCGGCTATGCGAACGGCGTGGCCGCTAGCGGGCGCACGGTGTACGTCAGCGGCATGATAGGCTGGGATGCCCAGGGCCAGTTCCATACTGACGACTTCGCGGGGCAGGTGCGCCAGGCGCTGCAGAATATCGTCGCCGTGCTGGCCGAGGCGGGCGCCTTGCCCGAGCACATCGTGCGCATGAACTGGTATGTGCTGGACAAGAGGGAATATGTGGCGGCATATCCACAAATCGGCGTAGCCTACCGGGAAATCATCGGCAAGCATTTTCCGGCCATGACGGCCGTGCAGGTGGCCGGATTGATCGAGGACAGAGCGAAGGTTGAGATCGAAGTGACGGCGGTGTTGCCTGACTGAATTTCTGCTATGAAACATTGTATATTGGTATCTAAAGAATAAATATAAAAACATTATCTATCGTGTTATATTTGGCAACCGGAAAATATATCGGTTTTAAATACTGACAGTCGAGGTAGAGGATGCACAATAATTTCAGAGCAGCAAGAAGCGTGGTGCTGGCCGTGGCCGGCATGGGTATTTGCCTGGGTGCGCAGGCTGGAACTGGCACTTCGTTACTCTCTCCCGGCTATCAGGCGCAGCTGGAAAGCTGGCTTGGTGAAGGCCGCGTGGCGCTGACGAATGTCTACAGCAAGGCGGCAGGCGACACCTCGCTGGATTTTCACAAGGCATCCGATGGC
Organism: Janthinobacterium sp. ROICE36; assembly: GCF_002869965.1. Classification (GTDB taxonomy): domain Bacteria; phylum Pseudomonadota; class Gammaproteobacteria; order Burkholderiales; family Burkholderiaceae_D; genus Janthinobacterium. Next base: position 100,418 of record NZ_PEBS01000005.1, on the reverse strand, counting down.
AAGGGGCGGACCTTTTCCATCATGGAAGCGACCAATGCCTCGGGGCAAACCTGGCTTGTCGGCGGCTACAACCCGCAAAGCTGGAGTTCCACCGATGGCATGCATGTGACCATGGATGACAGCCAGCGTACCGCCTTTCTGTTCAACCTGACGGCGGGCTTCATGCTGCCGCAATTGAAGCAATATTTCAGCGGTGATGGCATCGGCAGCGGCCAGACGTTTAACAGCCATGACTATGGCCCCACCTTCGGCGTCGGCCATGATCTGTATGTGCCGCAGGACCTCACGCATGGCGGCAGTTCCTTCCTCTATACCTATAATTATCTGGGCCAGCCATCGAGCGGCGTCAGTCTGCTCGACGGTTCAGTCTGGCATGGTAACGATGTAACCTTCGGCGCCATCCAGGTATTTGCCATCAGCGCCGTGCCGGAGCCGGGAACATATGGAATGCTCATGGCAGGATTGCTGCTGATAGTGGCGCGCAGGCGTGGCAGGGCTGCGGCACGCTCCGTCTGAAGTGGCGCGGCCCGTTTGCCAGGCTGTCAATGGTCAGCGCTTGCCTGTATAATGCCGCTGCGCGTGTCGCCATCGTACAATGGATAGTACAAGGTCCTCCTAAGACTTAAATGCAGGTTCGATTCCTGCTGGCGACACCACGTTTCCACGCAACGCGCGTCGGCAGCCTGTGATATTCCAGGCGGTAGTTACTGGTCGATGGCGATTGAAGTCCGAGTTATCGGTACAATGCGTGCTTCATTCATCCAATCGGCGGCTGTTTTGCACACCACGCGGTGTGCGCGAGACGGCGCCCGAGCACTCTTACTCATTATGGCTGTCATTTCTCTTTCATCGGCGCAACTTGCGTTCGGTCACGTCGCGCTGCTCGATCACGCGGAATTTTCACTGGAAACCACGGAACGGGTCGGCTTGATCGGCCGCAACGGCACGGGTAAATCCTCGCTGTTGAAGGTTATTTCGGGCAAGTTCAAGCTCGATGACGGTTTGTTGGTGATGCAGCAAGGCATCAAGATTGCGTATGTGGAGCAAGAGCCGCAATTCGACCCGGACATGTCCGTGTTCGACGCCGTCGCTTCCGGCATGGGCGAATCGCAGGCCTGGCTGAAGGAATACGATGCATTGACGGGCCAGTTTGGCCAGGGCAATGACGACGAATTGATGGAACGCATGCACGACATCCAGGTCAAACTTGATGCGGCCGATGCGTGGAGCTTGCCGAACAAGGTGGAAACCGTGCTCGACCGTCTGAACCTGACGGGCGACATGCTGATGAAAACCCTGTCCGGCGGGATGCAAAAGCGCGTGGCGCTGGCGCGCGCGCTGGTGTCGGCGCCCGACGTGCTGTTGCTCGATGAGCCCACCAACCATCTGGACTTCAGCTCCATCCTGTGGCTGGAAGGTTTGTTGCGTGACTTCAAGGGCAGCGTGTTGTTCATTACCCATGATCGCTCCTTCCTCGACAACGTCGCCACGCGCATTATCGAGCTCGACCGCGGTCGTTTGCTGTCGTATCCGGGTAACTTCACGGCTTACCAGACCCGCAAGGCGGAGCAGCTGGAAATCGAAGAAGTGGAAAACGCCAAGTTCGACAAGTTCCTGGCGCAGGAAGAAGTGTGGATACGCAAGGGCGTCAAGGCGCGCCGCGTGCGCGACGAAGGCCGCGTGCGCCGCCTGGAAGCGCTGCGTCTGACGCGCAATGCGCGCCGCGACCAGCAGGGACAAGTGAAACTGGACGTGTCGGCCGGCGAACGCTCTGGCAAGATCGTGGCGGACCTGGAAAACGTCTCGAAGATCTATGGCGACAAGGTCATCGTCAAGGATTTCAGCGCCACCATCTTGCGCGGCGACAAGGTCGGCCTGATCGGCGCCAACGGCGCCGGCAAAACCACCTTGCTGAAGATGATCCTGGGCCAGGAAGAGTCGGACACGGGCACCATCCGCCTGGGCACCAAGCTGCAAGTGGCGTATTTCGACCAGATGCGCACGCAACTGAACGAAGAAGCGAATTTGATGGAAACCATTGCACCGGGCAGCGATTGGGTCGAGATCAATGGCCAGCGCCGCCACGTGATGACCTATTTGAACGACTTCCTGTTTGCGCCGGAACGCGCCCGTTCGCCCGTCAAGTCGCTGTCCGGCGGCGAGCGCAACCGTTTGCTGCTGGCACGCCTGTTTGCCAAGCCGGCCAACGTGCTGGTGCTCGATGAGCCCACCAATGACCTGGATATCGATACCCTGGAATTGCTGGAAGAGTTGTTGGAAGAATACACGGGCACCGTCTTCCTGGTCAGCCATGACCGCACCTTCCTCGACAACGTGGTCACGCAAGTGATCGTCGCCGAAGGCGAGGGCAAGTGGCGCGAATTCGTCGGCGGCTACACGGACTGGGAGCGCGTGCGCACCTTGCCGATCGCCACGGCGCCAGCCAGCAAGCCGGGCGTGAAGGTCGACGCTGCCGCACCGGCCGCGAAGCAGAAAAAGCTCAGCTACAAGGAGCAGCGCGAACTGGAAGAGTTGCCGAATCTGATCGCCAAGCTGGAAGACGAGCAATCGGTGCTCGCTGCCGAGCTGTCTCACCCTGACTTCTACAAGAAGACGCCGGCCGAAGGCAAGCGTCTGAACGCGCGCGTGGCCGAGATCGAAGGCCAACTGCTGGAAGCGCTGGAAAAGTGGGAACAGATCGAGGCACGCGCCAACGGCTGATGCTTTTTTGCATAACCTGTTGTAATTAAGTCAGGATTACTTGCCACGGCAACCGTCCAGCTTGATATAATTATATAATTATATTTATTACATCGGGGGATGCATGTTTGTTATGAAAAACACGCGCTCCGGACCACCGCGTCCGGCGCGTGGCTCTTCCTCCGATGCGCGGCAATATGTGTGACCGTGCCGCCTTGCCCCGGGTAGCGCCCTTCCTGGCCTATCTCTCCTTCATTTTCATTGCCGACATGCTCGGTCGCTTGGGCATTACCGCGCAGGATGTGCGCTGGCTGTATGCCGTCAAGATCGGCGTCGTGCTGGGCATGTTGTTGTACTGGCGCCGCAGTTATACGGAACTGGCCTGGACAGGACTGGGCGCGCGCGCCACTGCCGTTGCCATTTTCGCCGGACTTGTTGTTTTTTTGCTGTGGATTAATTTGAATGCGGGCTGGATGAGCATCGGCAGCGCCGACGGCTTCGATCCCCGCAATGACGGCCGTATCGAGTGGACGCTGGTGGTGCTGCGCATCGCTGGCGCGGCGCTCGTGGTGCCTGTGATGGAAGAGCTGTTCTGGCGCTCTTTCCTGCTGCGCTGGATCGACTCTCCGGACTTTCTCGCCTTCCAGCCCCGCCTGGCCAGCGCCAAGGCGTTTGTCATCAGCGTCGTGTTGTTCGGCCTTGAACATAATTTGTGGCTGGCGGGCATTGTTGCCGGCGTTGCCTATAGCCTGTTGTACATGCGTAGCCAGAACCTGTGGTCGCCCATCCTTGCGCATGGCGTGACAAATGGCGTGCTGGGTCTCTGGATTATTTCTGGTGGACACTGGACTTACTGGTAATATTGCCAACCAACTGTTTGCTCTTTCAAAGACGATATCCCATGTTGAATTCCCTGCGTAAACATTTTTATCCGATGCCGGGAGCTGTCATCAAGCCAGCTCACCTGACGCAGGCACTGGCCCGCGCCTTGCCGGTGTCCATGTTGTTTGCTGGCGGCGTGACCTTGAGTCTGCCCGCAACTGCGGCCATCAGCGATACGATTGCGCCGTTTGTTGCGACTTCATACTCGTATGATGACAATTTATTCCGGCTTGACGATAATTCTCCCGGTTTTAATGGCCAACGTTCGGATACCTCGCGACAGGTGCAGGCCGGGTTCCTGTTCAATCGTCCGATTGGACGGCAAGTGCTGACAGGGCAGGCAAAGTGGTCGCGCGTGTACTTCGACCATTTTGATCAACTCGATTACAGTGGCAAGGACTTTTTTGCGGATATTGAATGGCACATCGCCAATCACCTGGACGGTCATGTGGGCATCAGTTACGGGCAGAGTTTGACCCCATTTAGCGATTTACAGACTACGGATCGGAATTTGCGGGTGATTCGGCGCGAATACGCCAACGGCGGCTGGCGCTTCCACCCCAGCTGGCGGGTGCGCGGCGGATTCACAAGAGACCGCTATTCTTATGATTCCATTTCCCAGAGAATTTCCAATCGTCAGGAAGATGCGACAGAACTCGGCCTCGATTATTTGCCGGCTAGCGAGAGTCGCATCGGCGTGCAGTTGCGTCATGTGAAGGGCCGCTACCCAAATCGCGCCAACCTTGCTGCATTTGGCGTCGAGCAAGGTTATGAGCAGGACGAGATCAAGGCCAATGTTTTTTGGCGTTTCAGCGGCATCACGCAGGCGCAACTGCTGGCGGGCTGGGTCAAGCGCAAGAATGAATTGTTTTCTGGGCGGGATGCTAGCGGGGCCAATGGACGCCTGATCGTTTACTGGGCGCCGCTGGGGAAAGTGCGGTTTACAGGCAGTCTGTGGCACGAGTTTGCGTCGGTAGAGAACTCCTTGATTTCGAGCAGCCTGAATAACGGCGCCAGCATCGCAGCGGCTTGGGATGTCTCCGCCAAGGTGCGTGTAGATGCGCAATTGCGCCATGAGAAGCGCGACTTTTCTGCAGCCCAGGGCTTGGTGCTGCCACGTGATGTCAGCGACACGACGCGTTCTACATCAGTCGGTGTGACTTATTCGCCGCGCCCCAATATACAGCTAGGCGTCAATGCTTTCCATGATGCGCGTAATGGCGCACCTATTATTAACACAGGTAGTTACCGGGCTAAAGGGCTTTCCTTTAGTGCCAATGCCCAGTTTTGAAGAGCATCATGACGGTCAATGATATACCCTTGATTTCATTTTTCCAGCGCATCCTGGACCCCTTGATCATCATGGGCACGCTGTACTTGTTGTCCGCTTTGTCGGGCTCGCCCTTTACCGGCTATTCGCTGGTATTGATGATACTGGCGTTTTTCATTTCCTCGTCCGTGTTCCAGTATGTCGATCCCTACCGCACCTGGCGCAGCGGCCGCATGCTGGCGTTCGCCCGCGATATTTTTGTCAGCTGGGGCATCACGGCCCTGATCCTGGTATTCCTGGGTTCGGCGACAGGACTGGCGTTTCATTTTGACCGCGAACTGGTGCTGGCCTGGTTCTTGTTGACGCCATTCATATTGCTGCTCAGTCATCTAGCCGCACGGCGCATGGTGGCCGATCCTGGGCGCGACAGTGAAGTGCGCTCCGTCGTGATTATTGGCGCCAACGATGCCAGCCTGAAATTTGCCGCCACCGTGGAGCGCAACCCGAATCTGTTCATGAGTGTGCGCGGTTTTTTTGACGACCGCACGGATGACCGCTGGCCGGAAACAATGCGCGAACCGATGCTGGGAAAAATGGCCGATATTGCCGCCTATGTACGCGAATACAATATCAAGATGATATTCATCAGCCAGCCTATTTCTGCCCAGCCGCGCATCCGCAAGATGCTCGATGAACTGCAGGATACAACGGCGTCCGTGTACTTCTTGCCCGATATCTATATCTTCGACCTGATGCAGGCGCGTTTCGATAATGTGGGTGGTATGCCGGTGATCGCCATCCGCGAATCACCGTTCACGGGATTTAACAGCATGGTCAAGCGGGGCAGCGATATCGTGCTGGGCTTGCTGATCCAGATCATGTTGTTGCCAGTGATGCTAATCATCGCGATCGCCGTCAAGATGACCTCAAAGGGGCCTGTGATTTTCCGCCAGCGCCGCTACGGTCTGTATGGTGAGGAAATCATCGTCTATAAATTCCGCTCGATGACAGTCAGCGAGGATGGGGCGACGGTGACCCAGGCAACCAAGAACGACCAGCGGGTGACGCGCATTGGTGGATTTTTACGGCGCAGCTCCCTTGACGAATTGCCACAATTTATTAATGTGTTGCAAGGGCGTATGAGTATCGTAGGCCCTCGCCCCCATGCGGTGGCGCATAACGAGCAGTATCGTAAGCTAATCAAGGGCTACATGTTGCGGCATAAAGTCAAACCTGGCATCACAGGGTGGGCACAGGTCAACGGTTTGCGGGGTGAGACGGAAACCTTGGACAAGATGGAAGCGCGTATTCATTTTGACCTGGATTACCTACGTAACTGGTCGCTGTGGCTCGATTTATGGATCATCTTGCGTACCGTCAAGGTTGTGCTCAAACGGGACAATGCCCATTGACGTGAAGTCGGCCAACAATGCCGCTTTGGAATATTTTTTGCGCAAGATCAATACGCGTTAGAATAAAGCAAGCGTTCGAAGTGCGAGCCTGGCTCGCACAGGTCAAATCCGGCGGTGATGCAAGAACCGACATGAGACATGCATTGCAATATAGTATGAAGACACTTGGCGGCGAGTTTTTTGTCGCATCGGGCCAGTCATGTCAATCTTGCTGGACACCGGCCGGACAGGTATGTTGTCCCTCCAGGTTCATGGAGTGTGTTTTCATCAGCGCTACCAATTAGGATCAGGCCTTATCCCCGCCGGTCTTGAGCAAAAGATTTGCTGCCAGCATCCAGCAGGCGAGCAAGCTTCACTCATGTAATTCACAAGAAATGCTATTCTATTAAAACTATGCAGCGGTGAACAATGTTTCATCATGGCAAGTTTTCTTTGGAAACAGTTGTTTTTAAACCTTCTTAATAGATTTTTAAGCAAATACTTTCCAAGGTGGCTTGTACATTGTGTATCATATTTATAATATTGACAATTGTGTGGCCGAACCGCATAATTTCGTCCGAAATCTGCCTATTTTTACAATATTTTTTTGCATGAATATTGTGTCAATGCTTATAGTTGGCAGTGCCTGATTTCCTTACATGAACCAAAGGAGTAATTTTGAACCATTTGCACAAGGCGTGTTTGATCGCGCACAAACCAGTGTTTTATCCCCGTTTGCTGTGTGCGGCCTTGGTCTTGTTGACTGCTGCTGGCCTGTCAGCTTGCGGCGACAAGGAGAAAAAGCCTGGCCAGTCACTGGTCAGTGTAAATGGCGAGGAAATTACCGTTTTGCAGCTCAATGAAGAAATGCAGCGCGCCAACGTTCAGGGGTCTCAGCAGGAAGCAGCCAGCAAGCAGTTGTTGGAGTCCCTGATCGACCGCCAGTTGCTGCAGAATGAAGCGGCGAAGGAAAAGGTCGACCGCGATCCGAAAGTGGTGCAGGCTGTCGAGCGCGCCAAGGCACTGATCGTCGCGCAAGCTTACATGCAAAAACGCATTGGTACCATTGCGCGGCCGACTAAAGAAGAAGTGGAAGATTACTTCAAGAAGAATCCGCAGTTTTTTAGCCAGCGCAAGCAGTTTGATATGAAGGAACTGGTGATTGCCAGCGCCGACATGAATGACCAACTGAAGGCCGCCATGGATACCGCCAAATCACTGGAGGACGTTGCTTCTTGGCTGGACGCGAACAAGGTCAAGTATGCGCGCACGCAGTTGTCGCGTACCAGCGCCGACCTGGCACCCGAATTGAGCACGAAGCTTCTGGCGATGCCGAAAGGGCAATTGTTCATCATTCGCGAGGGAGACCGTACGCTGCTAATCTCTCTCTCGGACGTGCGCGATAACCCTGTCAGCCTGGCACTGGCAACGCCGCAGATCGAACAATTCCTGTTCAATAAAAAGAACAAGGATACGGCCGACGCCGAATTGAAGCGCCTGCGCGCTGCGGCCAAGATCGAGTACCTGAACAAGGATGCGATCGGTAAGGCGGCAGCCAGCACTCCTGTGGCCAGCGTCCCGGTGGTGGCGGCCGCGTCGGCGCCGGTCAGCGCGCCCGAACCAGCGGCGCCAGCTCCAGCGGCGTCCGCTTCCACGGAATCCAATGATCGTGGCGTTGCAGGCTTGAAGTAAGTCGCAGCTTTTTTGGTTGTCAATTTATTATTAAGTGAGTGAATCATGAAACGACTTTCGATGTGGTGTATGGCGTGCTTGCTGACGCTGAGCGCCGGGTTCGCCGGTGCCGCCGACGTGCTGCTGGGCGCTGGTGATGTGCTGAAGATATCCGTGTATGGCAATGCCGACCTGGCGCTGGAAACGCGTGTGAGCGAGGCGGGCGAAATCACTTTTCCACTTGTAGGCAATGTGGCGCTGGGCGGTCTGTCCGTATCGGCGGCGGAAAAGAAAATCGGTGGTTTGCTTGAAAGCGGCAATTTCCTGCGCAAGGCGCAGGTGAACATCATTGTCACGTCCCTGCAAAGCCAGCAGGTATCCGTGCTGGGGCAGGTCAATCGTCCCGGCCGCTATCCCATCGAAGGCAAGCGCAGCGTCATGGACATACTGGCAATGGCCGGCGGTATTAGCCAGGATGGCGGCGATTTGGTCAGTTTGATCCGCAAGCGCGCTGGCACGGCCAGCAAGGAAGTCATTGATGTGATCGACATGGTACGCAATGCCAATCTGAGCCGAGATCTGGATTTGGCGGGTAATGATGTCATTTATGTTGAGCGAGCTCCCAGGTTTTACATCTATGGCGAAGTTCAGCGCCCTGGTGCCTTCAAGCTCGAGCGTAACATGACGGTGCTGCAGGCACTATCCGTAGGTGGTGGGTTGACTCCGCGTGGTACGGAACGTGGCGTGAAAGTCAAGCGTCGTACGGCTGAAGGCGTGATGGAAATTATCAGTGCTAAGCATGATGACTTGTTACAGGTAGACGATGTTGTATATGTGCAGGAAAGTTTGTTCTGATCAGGAATGAGCAGGAATAATGCCGCTCTCTGGCTAGCCCTTTAAGATTGTGAGTTTGACCATGAATTTTTCCCAAATATTGTTAATACTACGGGCGCGTCAGAAAATTGTGCTGATCACCTTGCTCATTACTGTTCTGACGACACTGGCTGTCAGTTTGGTACTGCCAAAAAGCTATATGGCAACCAGTTCGCTTGTATTGAATTACAAGGGTGTTGATCCCTTGACTGGTATGTCGATGCCTGGGCAATTACTGCCAGGCTACATGGCCACTCAGATTGATATTATCAGCAGCAAGAATGTTTCCTTGCGTGTCGTTGATCGCCTTGGCTTGGCGCAGAGTCCTGCAGTAATAGAGCAGTTCCATCAAGCTACCGAAGGAAAGGGCACGGTACGTGACTGGCTAGCTGATTTGCTGCTGAAAAAACTCGAAGTGGTACCTTCGAAAGAAAGCAGCGTAGTCGATATCAGCTTCAAAGGCGCCGATCCGCAATTCGTGGCCGCTATTGCAAATGCTTTTGCTGATGAGTACCAAAAAATTAGTATTCAGCTCAAAGTTGATCCCATGAAAAAGGCAGCCGTCTATTTTGATTCGCAACTGAAGTTGTTGCGTGATAATGTCGAAGTAGCTCAAAGCAAATTGTCCAAATACCAGCAGGACAATGGCATTGTCAGCCTCGACAATCGTCTTGATGTGGAATCGAATCGCCTCAATGACTTGTCCGCGCAACTGGTGGCGGCACAGGGGCAAACCATGGAAGCGAGTTCACGGCAGCGCATGGCGAGTGGTAGTGGTTACGCCGAGTCGCCGGATGTTGCTTCCAATCCCTTGATTCAGAATTTGAAAATCGGCTTGGGGAATGCGGAATCAAAGTTTGCCGAAGTATCTCAGCGCCTGAGCAACAATCATCCCCAGTATCAAAGCGCAAAAGCGGAGGTCGATAAATTGCGTATGGATCTGCGCGATCAGCTGTCCATCGCCTCGCGTAGCGTAGGTAACAATGCACAGATATTTCAGCAGCGCGAGGGCGCCATTCGTTCTGCCATGCAAGAACAGAAGGCCAAGGTGCTGGAACTGAACCGTACTCGCGATGAAATGAACGTGCTTAGCAAGGATGTGGAGAACGCGCAGCGCGCCTTCGATATCGCCTCCCAGCGCTTCTCGCAAACTCGTATCGAAGGTCAGTCGGACCAATCCGATATTGCGGTGCTAAATCCTGCTGCGCCTCCAATCGAACCAGCCGGTCCTAAGGTATTGCTCAATACCGTACTGTCGTTATTCCTGGGAACCATGCTAGGCCTCGGATTGGCCATTCTGGCGGAGATGCTGGACCGCCGAGTGCGTTCGTATAGTGACTTGGCTGACGTGGCACAGATTCCAGTGCTGGGCGTGATCGAATGGAACGAACAACCGCGCAAGCGTTTTGGCTTGTTCAAGTCAGCGCCACAGCGTCGCCTTCGCTTAAGTTAAGAATTTTATGGACACCACGATGAATCAGACATCACTTCCAGCCTCGCCTTCGAAGGCCATGCCACCACATAATGATTCCAGTATCGGTGGCTTGCTGCTTTCGACGGGAAAAATTACGCCTGAAAATGCCGAGCGTGTCTTGCGCATGCAGAAAGAGCTTGGTATCCGTTTTGGCGAGGCGGCTCTACGGCTTGGCCTGATTACCGAAGCAGATATTCAGCAAGTTCTGGCCCGCCAATTTGACTATCCTTATCTGCAGCCGGGCGATGCCAAGTTTTCAGACAAGCTGGTCGCCGCTTATCAACCATTCAGTCGTCAGGTTGAGACCTTGCGTGCCGTGCGTAGCCAACTGATGCTACGCTGGTTTGCGCGCGGCCACAAATCATTGGTGATTGCGAGTATTGATCAGGATGACGGCGCCAGCCTGTTCGCTGCCAACCTGGCGGTCGTGTTTTCCCAGTTGGGTGAAAACACTTTGCTGGTGGATGCAAATCTGCGTGAGCCGAGACAGCAAGAAATCTTTGATTTGCAGACGAAACAAGGATTGTCCGACATACTGGCTGGACGTGCGGATGCACGCTCTATATCCAAGATCGACTCGTTCGTATCCCTGTCTGTTCTGACCGCAGGCACGTTGCCGCCAAATCCACAGGAATTGCTTAGCCGTACAGTGTTCAGTAACATGAGCGCAGAATTTGAGACGGCACACGATATTGTGCTATACGATACTGTCGCCTTTACCAGCGGCGCCGATGCGCTGGCAATTGCCGGGCGTGCACGCGGAGTATTATTGGTCGTGCGAAAAAACAAGACCTTGCTTGAAGACGTGGCGGCAGTAAGTGAACAGCTTGCCAGCGCGGGTGCCGAGCTCGTTGGTTCGGTTCTGGTTGATTTCTAATGGACCGCGCGGGCATGGCAGCGGGCAGGCTGCAAAGTGTGCGCCAAATATTGCCAGAATGGTGGCCGGTACTGGCGGGCTTACTGGTATTGTATATACCGACATTCTATGGATTAATGACGGGTATTTGGCAAACGGAAGAACAGGCTCATGGTCCGATCATCCTGAGCCTGTCGCTGTGGCTGATGTATCGCCAATCGCCCGTAATGCTGGAAAAAAGTCGTCTTGGCACACCATCCAACATGGGATGGATTGTTATGGTAATGGCCATGGCGATGTACATCCTGGGACGCTCCCAGCAGATACTGGCACTCGAAATTTTTTCATTTATCTTATCGCTGGCGTCAGTGCTGTTGCTTAAAAGAGGAAATGCTGCGCTAAACGTCTTGTGGTTTCCGTTTTTCTTCATGCTGTTCATGATCCCGCTGCCGGGTCCGCTGGTCAGCATGTTAACCATGCCGATGAAAATGGCGGTTTCCTATGCGACCGAGTATTTGTTGTTTATGGCAGGTTACCCGATAGCGCGTACCGGCGTCATTCTGCAAATCGGCCAGTATCAACTGCTGGTGGCAGATGCCTGTGCCGGTTTGCAGACGCTGCTGACCCTGGAAGCGCTCGGTCTGTTTTATCTGAATCTCGTGCGGCACACCTCTGTGTTTAGAAATGTCGGGCTGGCGGTGTTGATTATTCCTATTTCGTTTTCAGCCAATGTCATACGTGTGATCGTGCTCTCGCTGATTACCTATTACTTCGGCGACGCTGCTGGCCAGGGTTTTTTGCATGGTTTTGCCGGAATGGTACTTTTTATCACTGCGTTAACACTGATTCTTTCCATCGACAGTCTGTTGCAATGGATTGCACGGTGGCATGAGCGAAAAAATGTCAAGGTGACAGGAAAATCATGAATAAATCGATGAAAATCAGTATCGCGCTTGGCCTGCTGATGTTTTCTTCTGCAGCGGTGACTAAAGTCGTTACGCCATCAGTAAAAATGGCTGATGCCCAGGCAAAGTTTAATCTGGAAAAAATCATTCCCAAGGATTTTGGTGGTTGGACGGTGGACTCGAGCCTGGCTCCATTGCAGGTAGACCCAGAGACGCAAGCCAAGCTTAACAAGATTTATAACCAGACGCTGACGCGCACGTATATCAGTAAGGATGGACAGCGCGTGATGCTTTCCATGGCATATGGTGGCGATCAGAGCGATAACATGGGTGTGCACAAGCCTGAGGTGTGTTATACGGCTCAGGGATTTGAAGTCAGCCATGCTGCGAATGGCGCACTCCGGACAGACTATGGAGATTTGCCTGTAAAGCGCCTGTTTGCCGTGAGTGGCGGTCGCAATGAACCCATCACTTATTGGATCACGATTGGGAAAAAAGCAACGCTGCCTGGATTTGAACAGCGCATGCAACAATTGCGCTATGGGCTGATGGGCTCTGTGCCTGACGGCATGCTGGTTAGGGTATCGACCATTGATACGGATGTCGAAGGCGCTTATAAGGTACAGGCAAAATTTGTTAATGATATGTTGGAAGCACTGGACGAAGTGTCGCGTGTCAGATTAATTGGTACATTTGGTAGTTAAGTACCCCTCCCCAATAAATTCTTTTGATTTATAGCTTCCACAATCGGCGTTCTGCTGTGCTGCCAGCACTAGCAGTGCTGGCACTGCTAGTGGCTAGCGCCTTACATTGTATCTGCTTCTGGTCGCAATTAATTCACAATAATTTTCCGAAGATTACTAAGTGCTGCAGTTTAAAAGAGAAAATATGAAAATTCCTTTCACTGCCAAGGCAGTTGCTGGCGAGGCGCAGCAGTGGCGGTCGCAGCGGAATCGGCAGGATAACAGTCAGCGATTGTCCTGGGCGTTGACCCTGGCTTTCGGTTTTGTGGCACTTTTTATTGGTCTCATTGGTGGACTGGATTCGCCCATCCTGTTGACAATGGCTGGTGGTGCTGTATTTGCGATACTGCTGTTCTTTCTAATGAAACTTCAGAACATGTTATTTGTTCTGATCCTGATTACCTTTATCATCCAGGGTAGTGCGATGTACTTTCTTGGCCTGCGCTCGGCTACATGGGTTGCCGTCGGATTTTCCGTGCTCTACTTTTTTAAAGCGCTGCTGGAATTGACCGGACGACGTAAGGGGATGGTCAAAATGCCGCCCGACGCGCGTTGCGGTTTTCTGGCCGTATGTGCATTACTGTATGTCTCCTGCTTCTTCATGAGCATCGTATTCAATCGAGTTTCCATCGGCCAGACAGCCGCCGCCATCAAAGCCGGCCTGCCAATGTTCAGCGTGTTATTCGCTTTCTTTTGCTTTCGTTGGGAAAGCATCCAACTGGAAAAAATGTGGAAGTTTTTCACCCTGATCATGTTGCTGCAACTGCCTGTCGTTGTGTACCAACATTTCTTTATCGCTACGGCACGCTCGTTTGACTCGATTGTCGGCACTTTTGGTGGTACTCCGCAAGGTGGCGGAAATAGCGCAATTCTTGTTTTCTTCGTCATCACCGTCATGACGTATTGCTTTGCGCGCTGGGATCATAAGTTAATGCCGGGTGTGCGTCTTATATTGATCTGTCTGACAGGTCTAGCCATTATTTTATTGGGTGAAGTCAAAGCTGCTTTTATTTGGGTTCCACTTGCATCTTTCTGGGTTCTCAGAAAAAGAATATTCAAGAATGTATTTTCCCTGTTTGCTTATTGCATGTTGATTGTTGTATTTATGGGTGCAACTTACATGGTATATAATGCATTGTATTGGGGTAAAGTGGTCGATAAGGGACATACTATTTCCGAGAAATTGAACGCCGGAGGAGGATATTTCTTTGATCCGACAAATGTTAACTATATTACAGGTGAAGTTAGTCGGGGAGCATCGATCGCATTATGGGTGAACGACCATACCGCCACGATCCCGAAGCGCCTGGTCGGATTTGGCCCTGGTTCAAGTAAGTTGACCGGTTTGCTGGCCGCTGGTGACGTTGCACGCCGTTATGCGCCTTTGCATATCGACGCCACGACACTGGCTATCCTGTTGTGGGACGTAGGCCTTCTTGGCACGGCGGCGTATATCCTGATGCTGTTAGCCGGGATTTTCGCTGGCTGGCGGTTCATTTCCAAAAAACGCGGTACGGCTGTCGAGCGGGCCATGATGGAGGCCTGCGTGACGATGCTGGTTCTTTATCTGTCCATGCTGATCTATAACCGCGCTTTGATGGATGAGCCAACTGCGCAACTTTTGTTCATGCTGACGCTTGGTACGGTGGTGCAACTATCCAGGTTTTCAACTCCGGCTGACGTGGCAGAGGAAATGTCCGATTCGCCATCGATGGCGGCCCGTGGCAGGACGATTTCTCGTTATTAGTCTTAGTGGCCAGAGACGCAGGACCAGCGGGCCCTTTCATACATTTTGCTTCGAGCTGTCCACGATGCTGGTATAAAGGCAAGACGGCAGTATGACTGCTACAGAATGCTTCCCACTGCGCCAGCAACCCTGGTAAGGCAACGCGCGTTCCGGCCGCCGCAGTGCGGAGTGGACGTTGCCTTTGTCGTAATTTCCGACGTCATACCCCCCCCTTGGCTAGTGTTTTTTGGGTTTGCCTGTGCACCCAGTAATGTCAGCACGCGAGCGTCAACCTTCACTGTTTTTTTGAATAGCAAAGTAAATTCCTGTTGAGTGATCGTTAATTTTTTTTCTTTAAATGTAATTATTTTCCATGGCTGGCATTGAGAAAAATATCTGCATATTTACAACGTTAAAAGAATAAATGAAAAATTTGTAAAAGTAATATTGCTGGATGGGAATGGGTGTAAGATAATCTTGCTTGGCGCCTTTTTTATTTTTTTTGGCAATATAAAGGTGGGTTTTTTTATATTGTTTTTTAGGGCATATTAAAAAATTTTGTCTAGTCTGATGTGCAAAAAAATCTTTTTTGCATCGTTTTCCAGCGTACACGAACTTACCTTCCGGAGATTTTCAATGAGCTCACATCCCATCAGCGCTTTGCATATCGCGACACTCCTCTGTTTAGCCGTCAGTGGTCAAAGCCATGCTGATTGGACAACTTCTACTGATCTTGCCGCGGTGCGGCCTGGACCAGAGCAGTTCCAGATACAGGCACAGAATCCCCCTGGATTTACCTGGTCGCGTCATCCGAAAGCCGTAAGCAATACCTGGTATATCGTCGTCATGACGTCGAGCAACGGAGTGCTGACGAAAGGCGTGACGGCACGCAATTGGTATTTGCCACCGAAAACATTGGTTACCGGGCAATATACTTGGAAGGTCAGCCCCTTTCTTAAGACGGCAAAAATGGCGGAAGACGAGTCTGCTGCGCGAACCCGTGCCAAGAATGCTGGCTTTTCTGCCGCGTCGGCAGAGCAATTGGCAATGGGAGCGATCTTGCCGGCCGCAGAGGCAGCCGCTACAGACTGGTCGGATTTGCGTAATTTTGTGGTCGATGCCAGTTCCGGCAGTTTTGAAGTGGTCGAAAGTGAGGGCTTGAAAAGCAACGTGCTTGCGCATGGCCGCTCCCGTTCGCTTCCTGCCAATTTTCTGCCCTATTCAAAGTGGGATGCGGCAATGATCGCCGAGCGCGGTGCGGCGGTAAAAAATCTGATTGCCGACGTGACGTCGCGCATAGGCGTCATGGCTCCCGTCCGCGACAGTGACTGGGGTAATTCCTCGACAACGCTGACTGCCGCTGCAGCCGTACAAAACACGGATATCCGGACACGCGTGACGCGGGCGGCGCACCAACTCGACGCGTCGGCATTGTTATACCGGCTGATGCAAGGCGACGCCAAGAGACCTGTGTATCTGGCAGAAGCGATAGCGCGTGGCGAAGAGCTGGCGGCGCTGTCGCCGACAGGCGCCACCAGCTATGTGAATCAGGACCAGGCTACCCGCTCCATTGCCCTGTCGCTCGCAAAAGCCGTTGACTTGTTGTGGAACGACCTGACGCTCGCGCAGCGCAATCGCTGGCTGGACGTGGTAAGTGTTCGCACTGATGCTATCTACAAAGATTTGTCTGGCAGTAATGGTCGCCTGGATCAATATCCGTTTGATTCCCATGGCGGCAATACCTTGGGTTTCCTTGCCCTGATCTCCGCCTTGACGGTGGGCGATATCCCCGCAGCGCAAAATTGGTTTGATTTTTCGGTGCGTACTTATATTCACCAGATCTATGCGTGGAGCGGTCCGGAAGGTGGTTACGCCAACGGTAGCGCATACGGGCAAGTTGCTGTGGACTATTCCTTGCAAATTTGGGATCCGCTCGGGCAGGCGATTGGCCTCAATCTATACAAAAAGCCTTGGGCCTCCGGATTTTCCCGCTTTTTCATGCATTTTGTGCCACCGGGTTCGCTTACCCATGTATTCGGTGATGGTCATGAAGACAAGCCCAATACGAATATATTGAAAGGCTATGCTTCACGTTTTGCCACGCCCGAGGCTAAGTGGTACTACAGCAATCTTGTCGGCACCGAAGACCCATTGACCTTGTTGATGGCGCCATCGCCTTTGCCGGTCAATCAGATTGTAGTGAGCAAGCCACCCGCGAATGCGGCTTTGTACCGGAGCATAGGATGGGTTGCCATGCATAGCGACCTCGCAGACCGCATGCGCACTTCGCTCTATTTCAAATCAAGTCCATTCGGTGCCTATAACCACAGCCACGGGGACCAGAACAGCATAGTGCTTGTCAGCGGCGGCAAGCCGCTTATGATCGAGGCTGGTTATTATGACTGGTACGGTTCGCCATTGTGGAATAGCTGGTATCGCCAGACCAAGTCGCATAATGGCATCACGTTTGACGGCGGCGTTGGGCAGGGAACGGATGGCAATAATATCAACCTTGCACGCACTGGCAACATAACGGCATTTTCTACCACCAGTACGCTTGATTATGCTGCCGGCGAGGCAGTGCCTGCCTATGACGGCAAATTGAAAACCGCTACGCGCAAGGTATGGTATTTGCGTGGGCAGAACGCCTTTGTTGTGTGGGATACGCTTGAATCGGCTACGGCCCGAGCTTTTGAATGGAACGTCCACTCGCCGACACCAATGACCGGATTGCCGAATGGCGGCATGAAAATTCAGAATGGCGACAGTTCCGTTTGCATGCGGCCTATCATCGGTGGTGCTCCGTTTGTCAGACTGACCGGCGCACCTCCAAAAGCAGGTACCACGGAAAGCCACGGTGCGTATAAACGGCCGCTCGACAAGAAGACAGAGTTTTTGATATTGCTCGACGTCGATTGCAAGAACCCGGCCGTCTCGCTGACATCGAACGCCACCTCGCGCACCGTGCTTATCGGAGGTCAGACTATTACGCTACCGAAATGGTAGTGAAATATTGTTTCCTGTAGACAATTCCCAAGGGAGATGTTAGAAAAGGCGACTACTATATGAGTAATCGCCTTTTTTTGTTATAATTATTCCAATGAATGTTGGTGTCGCTATCACTGTGCGCTATCAACAGTACGATAAGCTTGGCGGGCGCGCTGACCTAGCTAGCCACGCTGCCTATCTGCCTGGCCAGCCGGTTGATCTGCGCGGTCGACGAGATTCACATAATTGAATGTAAAAAATTGAGCTCTCTTCCATTGCCTTTGCGTTTGCTGCAGTTCGTTCCTGAATCCCTGCCAACTTTCCGTGCCGACGTGCAAACCTTATTTGGCATATATTTGCCAGGGCAGGGCATCGTCTGCGACATGGTTGGAATGGCAGGTAGCGCCGATATCGATCAGGCAGCTTTTGCATCGGTACGGCGTCCCCGCTTTCATGTCAGCAGGTTGAAAAGGGAAATGGCTTTTCTTTGGCTGTGCGTGCGGACATTGTTTTCTGTACGTAAAGCAGATTGTGATCTGATCCAGGTACGTGACATGGTCAGCATCAGCCTGCTCGGTGTGATCGTGGCGCGGCTCAAGGGCATTCCATTTGCTTACTGGATGTCATTCCTGATGAGCGAAGGGCGTATCGAACGTGCGACAGAACAAATCCGTGCGGGCGCTGGATTGCGCAGCCGTCTGGTATTGCTGAAAGGCTGCATCGAGAAAGCGTTGCTGTACAAATTTATCCTGCCACAGTCGCGGCATATTTTTGTTCAAAGCGAGGCGATGCGGATGTTCCTCATTGAACGAGGTATTGCAGCTGGGAAGATTTCGGCTGTACCCATGGGCGTGGATATGGCATTTCAGCCCGATGAGGTGGTCAGGCAGCGGCTTGCCGACTGGAGTGACGTGCCATTGATCGCTTACCTCGGCACACTGGACAAGGCGCGCGACATCCCCCGTCTGATCGATACCCTGTACCTTGTTCGTCATGCTCAGCCGCAAGCGTGTCTGTTGCTGATCGGCGACTCGCCCAATCGCGTGGACACCGAACAGCTTCGGGCATACTGTGCCAGGCTAGGACTACAAGAACATGTACGCATCACTGGCTGGTTACCGAAGGCGCAGGCTTGGTCCTTACTTGCAGCTGCTGATGTGGCCGTGTCGTATATACCGCGAGGCCAGCTATATGATGTGAGTTCGCCGACGAAATTGCTGGAATATCTGGCGTTGGGCTTACCGTGCGTGGGAAACGACAATCCGGACCAGGAAGCGGTCCTGACACGCAGTGCCGCCGGATGGCTGAGCGGCAGTTCCGTAGAAGCATTGGCTGCAGCCTTGACGGAAGTTCTGGCAGATCCGGCAGCGGCTCGGGAAAAAGCATCGCGGGGGCCGGATTTTATTCGTTCGGTGCGCAGCTATCAGATATTGGCCGAACAACTGGCACTCGCCTATCGCCAGTTCTTGCCGTCAAGGTCCTGACAAATCATGCGTGCGGGCTTTCCAGCAATGCGGCACCAAATTTATCGACTGCTAATCTTGTCTGAAACACTATGTCAAAAACGCCGTATTCAGGATCTAATACCCGAAAGAACATTCTTGCTTTTCTGATTGGCAAGGTACCCACTGCCATTCTGACGGCAGCGATACTGGGCCTTTCCGTACGCCTCTTACCTGTGGCCGAGTTCGGGCGTTATATTATTTCTATGGCAATGTTGGAAATTACCTTGGGTTTGAGTACTCTTGGACTCGATTGGGTGATTTTGCGTTATCTGCCTGCATATCGGATGAATCAATGTCGTTCAGGCGCGGTGCGGATGATACTAATGGTAGTGCTGAGCAGATTTTGTGTGCTTGCAATGATCGCCAGCGTCATTTTTTTATTGCGCGATAAGTTTTTTTCGCTGATCGGTAGTGACTTTCCGTTTGACCTGCTGCCGCTGTTTGCCGTCTTGCTGGTCGTCGAAGGAGTGATGCGTATATTACGTGACAATACCCTGGAAGCCATGGCCATGCAGCGATGGCTGCAGGTCATCATCAGTATCAAAGGAGGGCTGATCGTGGCGGCGCTGGTCTATCTGAAACAACATCAGATGGCGACTGCGCAAGATCTGCTGCTGGTTGAAATCATGGCCGCCCTGGTGTCGCTGCTGTTGGCAACGGTGATCGTGAGCGGCTTGTTGCGTCAGATAGGCGAAATGCAGAGCGAGTGGAGCCAGCCTAGCTGGCGGCAGATCAGGAAAGTTGCGTTCAATAATTATGGCAGCGGCATTGTCGAATATCTGTATTCGCCTTCTTTCCTGCTGGTGGTGCTCTCGCGTGTACAGACGGCGGAGGCTCTGGCTGGTCTCGGTTTTGTACTGCGCCTGACCGATATCATTCGTAATTACCTGCCTGGCATGATGCTTTTCGGCGTCGTGCGCTCCAGGATGATCGGCGCCTATGCCAGCAACCAGAATTATGGCGAGCTTGGCGGTTGGGCCGGTTTTGTTTTCAAGATCAGCGTACTGACCCTGGTGCCGATCTTTGGCATCATCTTCGTGTATGGCAGCGAAGTGCTGGTGTTCGCTGGCGGAAAACAGTATGCCGAATTCAACATGGTGTTTTCCTCCCTGTGCTGTTGGCTCGCGTTTCGCCTACATCGCATGATACTCGGTACGGTTTGTAACGCGATCGAGTTGACGCAAGTCTGGGTGCGCGCCTCGCTGGTATCGGTTCTTGTGCTGCCATTGATGTACTTTTTCTTGTATGAACAACTGGGCGTCTGGTTTGTGGTGATTGCCCTGTTTGCCAATGAGCTGATAGTCAATGTTCTAGTGGTAGCGGGCATGCGTCGGCGTGGATACGTCTGGGATATCGGTTGGGGCTGGATAGCAAAAGTCGTTGTGATCCTGACGCTGGCTTGCTTGCCGGCCTACCTGGTGAAGGGTGAGGGGACACCGTTGTTGATTGCAGGCATTGTATTGTTGAATTTGCTGTTGCTCGTGGGTTTGCTTGCCTTCCAGGTATTCGACAAGAATGATCGTACGTTTGTAAATCGCGGATTGGGGCGGAATGTCTTCAAGGTATCTTGAGCATCAATCAGGCTTTTCTATATAAATTTCATGGAGTTGTCATTGAAAGTACTTGCTCTCTATCCCGGCCTGAATCCAAAATTTGACGAAGTTGCTTACGCATTGCCGCCATTGTTGAAGCATGGCGTTAGCGTGCGCGTCATCACATCGCGCATTTCGGCCCTGAAAAGTACCGAAGAAGGCAGCGATTTTGATAACTTCATGGGCGTACAAATATTTCGCTTATTTCGCGACTTGAAGCAGATGTCTCATGCCCCCGAGCTCTTGCATGATGAAGTAATGAAATTGCTGGAAGAGTTCAATCCGGATTTGCTGTTGGTCAATTCCTTTCACTGCCTGCCGTTGATGCGCATGCTGCAGAAACGGCGCCGCATCCCTGCCGTGCTGCGCGTGGAGTCGGCAGATCCCCTGATCATTTTGCAACGCCGCTATTATCTCGGCTGGCCTGCGCTGGGGCGCCTGGTGGGGCGCATGAAGTGGTGGCGCATTGCGGGAGAAGTCGATGCATTGATGACGAATGATCCCGCCGATCTGCCCGATCTGGGACGGTTTTCTGTTCGGCAGAAGCAGGCTTATTATTCGGCTCATTGCGCGCAGCGTCCTGACGGATTGCAACTGGCAGCAGCGCGTGACAAGAGCGAGATGATTTATATCGGCTCTTTGATCCGACATAAAAATTGCCAGGCTTGGTTGAAAACCGTGCCCCTCATTTTTGACCATACACCGGTTGAGCGCTTTACCATTATAGGCCGTGGTGCTTATCAGCATGTTGTCGACGATTTGAAAAAAAGGTATGGCGACAGGATCAATCATATCGCCGGTGTGAGCCGGCAGGAGGCGCTGGAAAGGATGTCGGGTGCGTATTTTTCCTATACGGAAAGTACGTCTGGCTGGGGTTTTCTGTGCGACTCCTGGTCAACCAATACTCCTTTGCTGTGTCCTCAGTCGACGTTCAGCATCGTACCTGGATGGACAGGCATGATGCCGCGCTCGCCAGACCAGCTTATTGCCAATATACGCCGTTTGTATGCGGATCCTGATTACTATCAGGGCATGCAGGAGGGGGGGCGCATCCGCTACGTTTCTGAACATACCGCTGAAATTGTCTCACAGCAATATATGCAAATATTTCGGGAAGTCGGCATGGTAAATCCAACGCCGTTAAATAAATGACCAGTCTGGAGCGGTAACGGTACTATGTGGCGATACTCTTTAAAATTCTCCTTGCGCTCCCTATTCAGGGAGCTGGCCAGAGGTATGTGGGCCCGGCATTTTGTATATCCCCGCCTCGAAAAAAATGAGCGTACGCCGGCGGCGTTGCGCCATTTTCTGCAAGAGCGCGGCCGCGCCTTGCAACTCGGCGACATTGGCCATGGCCTGCGTCCACGAGTATTGTCAGATGATCACGGCTTGATTTCAAAAAAGGATATCCAGGCGCATTTCCAGCGGTATGTGCGTCCACGGCGCCCAGGCTCCTTCATTCGCAGCCGTATCAGTACAAGTGGTACCAGCGGTTCGCCACTGACACTGTTGCAAGACCTCGCTTGCATTGTGCGCGAAGAAGCGTTCATCTATCGTCAATTGCGCTGGATGGGATTTGCGCATGGGCAGCGTCGGGCGTGGATACGTGGCGACGTTGTTTGCCATCCCACCAAAGCTGGCGGTGTATTCTGGTGCCGCGACTGGGTGGGCAATTTTCTGATGATGTCCTCTTATCACATATCGTCTGGCACGATTGAACGTTATCTGGAACAACTGGCGCGATTCGATCCTGTGGTCATTCATGCCTATCCGTCCTCGATCGCTGCACTGGCTTCATGGATGCTGGCGAATGGCCATGCTTACGGTGGCACTGCCCTCAAAGGTGTGATGACCTCCTCGGAAACGCTCGATCCCGTGGTGCGGGAAAATGTCAGGAAGGCATTTGGCGTGACTGTATTCGACTGGTATGGGCAGGCTGAACGCGTTGCCGCTATTGGCACTTGTGAACAGGGCAATTATCACTTGCTGAGCGACTATGGCATAGTCGAATTGTTGCCAGATGGGGATACCCATGAGCTTATTGGAACAAGTTTGAATAATGGGGCAATGCGCTTGCGGCACTATTGCACAGGCGACACGGTTAGCCTCGCCGATGAGGCGTGTGCTTGCGGCAGGATATTTCCTGTTGTGAGCGCCATTTCCGGTCGCAAGGAGAAAGTTATCACCTTGCCCGATGGTCGTTACCTGGGGCGGCTAGACCATGTCTTTAAAAAGGCGCGTCATGTCGTCGAGGGGCAGATCATTTATTGCGGCCAGGCTGTATTTATCTTGAAGGTCGTTCCGGCACCGGCCTTTTGCCGGGAAGACGGCGAACAGCTGCTCGCTGGATTCCTGCGACTGGTACCCGATGTGACAGTGACCCTGGATGTGGTCGATGCAATCGAGCGTGGACCGAACGGTAAGTTCGCTTTTATCCTGATCCGCGATGAAACGGTGCATGCGGCGGTCGACGCCGCGTGAGGGGGCAATGGCTGACGCTGGCAAGGATGCAATTTTTGTACGATGATATTTGTTAAATAAGGGCATGATGAAAAACAAGCGCTCCATAGTGATGCTTGGGACGGATACCGGAACCATGGGCGGTATTGCCTCTGTCGTCAAGGTATACCGGGCTGCTGGTCTGTTCGATCGGTTTTCCATTATTTATCTCGCCACGCATTGCGATGGCAGCGCAGCAAAGAAATTGGCGCTGATGCTGGCCTCCTGGTGCTCCCTACTCGGTTTGCTGGTCAGGGGCCGGGTTGGCCTGGTTCATTGCCACATGGCGTCGCGCAGCAGCTGCTGGCGGAAAATGGGCTTTATTTTCCTTGCGAAGCTGTTTCGCATTCCTGTCATCCTGCATTTGCACGGTGCTGAATTTGCCATTTTCTATCAGCAAGAAATGGGGCGGCTCCGGCAGCGATTGATACGCGGCCTGTTTGATCAGGTCAGCTGCGTGGTTGTCCTGTCCTCTGCCTGGAAGACCTGGGTCGAGAGCATTTCGCGCAATCCGCAGATCGAGGCCATTTACAATCCGGTCATGGTGCCGTCCGCCGCACAGGACTGGTTGCTGCGCGTATCTGGCGAGGTCTTGTTCCTGGGGCGCCTGGGTAAGCGCAAGGGCTCGTATGACTTGCTCAATGCCGTTTCCAGGATGAGCGTACACAGGCCGTGCCTGCTGCTGGGCGGGGATGGCGAGGTCGAGCAAACGCGGGCGATGGCCGACACGCTCGGCATGGGCACCAATGTGCAGTTGCTTGGCTGGGTAGACCTGCCTGCCAGGACTGCATTGCTCAATCGCGCAAAAGTCTATTGTCTGCCTTCTTATAATGAAGGTTTGCCCATGAGTGTACTGGAAGCAATGGCTGCCGGTTTGCCCGTCATTAGCACGCCAGTCGGCGGTATTCCAGAGGCGCTCAGTGACGGCGTGGAAGGCTTCCTAGTGGAACCGGGCGACATCGATGCGCTAGGGGACCGTATCGAACGTTTACTGTCCGACGATGCGCTAGCGAGCCGCATGGGAATGGCAGCGCGCGCAAAAATCCAAAGCACGTTTTCCAGCGAGGCTGTCATGCCTCGCGTCGAACGCCTGTATGCTCAATTTGGATTCCTGCCGACATGAGTTCTCTGATCTGGAAGTTGAATCGCCTGCGCCTGATGGGTTCCGCCGAAATTTGCTGGCGTGTCATACAGATGGTCGAGAAGAAGGCGAGCAAGCTGGGTGTCGGTTTGATTGAAAAAGTGCCCGCTCCGGTGTTGTCGCGGCCGGTATCTGGCTTTCTGGCAAGTGAACTGCCCGTGCTTCAGCTCTCTCCGTTACGCTCCGCCGCCGATGCGATCCTGGCGGGACGCTGGAATGTATTTGCCATGCATGGTGCCGATCTGAGTTTTCCGCCGCAATGGAATAGAGACCCCAAGACTGGTACGCTGGCGCCGCTAAGCCTGGGGAAACAGATCGATTACCGCAGCGAAAAAGTAGTGGGCGACATCAAATACTTGTGGGAGCCGAACCGCCACCTGGAACTGGTGGCGCTGGCGCAGGCATGGAAAGTGACGGGCGAGCCGCGCTACGCCGAAGGCGCGCGTACCTTGCTGCAATCGTGGTTCGCGCAATGCCCCTATCCGAAAGGCGTGCACTGGACCAGTTCGCTTGAGCTGGCGCTGCGCCTGCTGAACTGGGCCTGTGCCTGGGAGCTGCTGGGCGGCCTGGCCTCGCCGCTGTTCCAGGGCGAGGCGGGCCAGCGCTTCCTGCAGCAGTGGCTGGCCGCGATTTACCAGCATTGCCACTTTATCGCCGGTTATTTTTCGCGTCACTCTTCCGCCAATAACCACCTGTTCGGCGAATATATGGGCTTGTTCGTTGGCAGTCTGGTGTGGCCATACTGGAAGGAAAGTGAAAAATGGCAGAGCCTGGCGCACAGGGGACTTGAAGAAGAGGCGCTCAAGCAAAACACACCCGATGGCGTGAACCGCGAACAGGCTGTCTATTATCAGCATGAAGTGATGGACATGATGCTGTTGTGCCAACTGATAGGTCTCGCCAACAACGCCGGTTTTTCTGCTGCATATCTGGAGCGCCTTGAGCGCCTTGCCGACTTTATCGCCACCTTGATGGATGTTGGGGGGAATATTCCGATGATAGGCGATGCAGACGATGCCCAGATGGTGCGCCTGTCGCATGAGCCTGATTGGACCCCCTATAAATCATTGCTGGCCAGTTGCGCCGTGCTGTTTGGTCGCGCCGATTTCAAGCGCAAGGCAGGCCATTTTGACGACAAGAATCGCTGGCTGTTTGGTGTGGCAGGCTTGCAACAGTGGCAGGCGCTCGATGCCAGCGCGTCCGAAGCGCCGGTCTTGGCGTTTCCTGAAGGCGGCTATTTCCTTCTCGGTAGCGCCTTTGGCACGCCAGAGGAAGTGCGCATGGTCATCGATTGCGCGCCGCTCGGCTACCTGTCGATTGCCGCGCACGGACATGCCGATGCGCTGGCATTTACCCTTTCCGTGAGCGGGGAAGAGTTGCTCACCGATCCCGGTACCTACGCCTATCACACGCAAAAAAAATGGCGCGACTACTTCCGCAGCACACCCGCGCATAACACCGTATCCGTCGATGGTCTGGACCAGTCTGAAATTGGCGGCAATTTCATGTGGCTGAAAAAAGCCAATGCGCGCATGATTGCTCATGAAACGAATTCTGAAGTGCAAGTTTTTGAGGGCGAACATGATGGCTATGGCCGCCTGGCCGATCCTTTGCTGCACCGGCGCCGTATCGAGTTCAACTTTCATAATAAATGCATTGTTGTAAAAGACATATTACAATGTACAAATGTACATGATATTTCCGTGCATTGGCAGTTCGGCGACCACTGCGTGGTCACCGTCGACGAGGGGCAATTGCAGGCGCAGGGACTGCGGTCTGGCTTGCGCATGCGCTGTTCGCATGGAACGCTGGACCTATTGCGCGGCAGCGATACACCGCCTGGGGGCTGGATATCGCGCCGCTTCGACGAGAAAACACCGATTACCAGCGCCGCCTGGCGCATGAGGGTGCAGGGAACAATTGAAATTGTGACGCACATCGAGCTGATGCCGCAGGCGTCGTCGGCAAATTCGCCGGCTAATTATTAAAGGAGCATATTTTGAAAATCAGTATTTTTGGCCTCGGCTACGTGGGTGCAGTATCGGCAGGTTGCCTCGCAACGGATGGGCATGAAGTGATCGGCGTCGATCCGAACAGGACCAAGGTTGAGCTGATCAACCAGGGCACTACGCCCATCATCGAGAAGGACATCGGCGAAATGATCGCGGCTACCGTGAAAAGCGGCCATTTGCGCGCCACGTTTGACGTGCGTGACGCTGTCTTTGGCTCGGACATGTCGCTCATCTGCGTGGGTACGCCCTCGCAGCTCAATGGCAACCTGGACCTGAGCCATGTGCGCAAGGTGTGCCAGGAAATCGGCGCCGCCATCCGCGAAAAGGACAGCTTCCACGTCGTCGTGGCGCGTTCGACCATGCTGCCCGGTTCCATGCGCTCGCTCGTCATTCCGACCCTGGAAGAGGCCTCGGGCAAGGTGGCCGGCGTCGATTTTGGCGTTTGCAACAATCCGGAATTCCTGCGTGAAGGCACGGCCGTCTACGATTACTACCATCCGCCGAAGACGGTCATCGGCGAATCCGATGAAAAGGCGGGCGCGCTGCTGGTGCAACTGTATGAAAAGATGGACGCGCCACTGGTGCGCACGGACGTGGAAACGGCCGAGATGGTCAAGTACACGGACAACACCTGGCACGCCGTCAAAGTGGCGTTCGCCAATGAAATCGGCAATATCTGCAAGGCCGTCGGCATCGATGGTCACAAGGTGATGGAAATCTTTTGCCAGGACACCAAGCTGAACCTGTCACCGTACTACATGAAGCCGGGCTTCGCCTTTGGCGGCTCTTGCCTGCCGAAGGACGTGCGCGCGCTCACTTACAAGGCGCGCAGCCTGGATCTCGATCTGCCATTGCTTAATTCCATCCTGCCGTCGAACCAGCGGCAAGTGGAAAAGGGCATCAAGATGATCGTTGACAAAGGTGCGCGCAAGGTGGGCATTTTGGGCTTTTCCTTCAAGGCCGGCACGGACGACTTGCGCGAGTCGCCGCTGGTCGATGTCATCGAGTATCTGCTGGGCAAAGGCTACGAACTGAAGCTGTATGACAAGAACGTCAACCTGGCCGCCCTGACGGGCGCCAACCAGGATTACATCCTGAACCACATCCCGCACATCTCCAAGCTGATGGTCACCAGCATGCAGGACGTGCTCGATTTTGCCGACACCATCGTCATCGGCAACGGCGCGGCCGAATTCAAGACTGTACCCGCCAGCCTGCAGCCGCACCAGCAGATCGTCGACCTGGTGCGCATCAGCAAGGAACAAAGTGGAGAGCAATATGACGGCATCTGCTGGTAACAACGTGGCCGCCCAAGCAAAGCGGGTGCTGATCCTGGTGGAAAACCTGCCTTCGCCATTCGACCGGCGCGTGTGGCAGGAAGCGACCACTCTGCATGCGAACGGCTATGCAGTGTCGATCATTTGCCCGACGGGCAAGGGCTATGAAGCGCGCTACGAAGCCATCGACGGCATCCATATCTACCGCTACCACTTGCCGCTGGAAGCGGAAGGGGCCAAGGGTTACCTGGTGGAATATACACTGGCCCTGTTCCATACTTTCCGCCTGGCATGGAAAGTCCATTTTGCCCATGGTTTCGACGTGGTTCACGCCTGCAATCCGCCTGATTTGCTGTTCCTCATCGGCGGCTTCTTCAAGTTGACGATGGGCAAGCGTTTCCTGTTCGACCACCATGACATCAACCCCGAGCTGTACGAAGCCAAGTTCGGCCGGCGCGATTTCTTTTACAAGCTGATGGTGATGTTCGAGCGCTGGTCGTTCCAGAGCGCAGACGTGTCGATCGCCACCAACGAGTCGTACAAGAAGATTGCCATCGAGCGCGGCGGCATGAAGCCCGAGGATGTCTACGTGGTGCGCAGCGGACCCAAGCTGGACCGCTTGCGCGTGTTGCCGCCCGTGCCGGAACTCAAGAAGGGCCGCGCCTACCTGGTCGGCTATGTGGGCGTGATGGGTGCGCAGGAAGGCATCGATCTGCTGCTGCAGGCGGCGCAATACATCGTGCAGACCTTGCAGCGCAAGGATGTGCACTTCGGCTTGGTGGGCGGCGGCACCTCGCTGGAACAGATGAAGCAGATGGCGCAGGACCTGGGCATCGCCGACTACGTGACCTTCACGGGACGCGTGCCGGACCAGCAATTGCTGGAAATGCTCAACACCTCGGACGTGTGCGTGAACCCGGACGTGGCAAACGACATGAACGACAAGTCGACCATGAACAAGATCATGGAATACATGGCCCTGGGTAAGCCTATCGTGCAGTTTGATCTGGTCGAGGGCAAGGTTTCCGCGCAGCAGGCATCTTTGTATGCCTTGAAGAACGATCCTGTCGACATGGCGCGCAAGATCGTCGAATTGCTCGACGACCCGGCACGCCGCGAGCAAATGGGGGCGTTTGGCCGCCATCGCGTGATCAATGAGCTGGAGTGGGAATATGAAGCGCCCAAGCTGCTGGCCGCGTATGCGCGCCTGTTTCCCGCCGCCGCGCCGGCCGCGCCAGTGACGCTGAGCAAGGACGGTCGCTAAGATGCGCCGCCCGGCCAACTAACCTCAACCCTGATGGAGCAAGCCCGACGATGAAAGCGATGATATTAGCTGCAGGCAAGGGCACGCGCGTGCGGCCCTTGACCTACGATTTGCCCAAGCCCATGATCCCCATCCTGGGCAAGCCTGTAATGGCATATCTTGTGGAGCACCTGGCGCAGCATGGCGTGACTGACATCATGGTCAACGTCAGCTATCTGCATGAAAAGATCGAAGAGTACTTTGGCGAAGGCCATCAGTTTGGCGTGCAGATCGGCTATTCCTTCGAAGGTTATACGAATGATGCGGGTGAGGTCGTGCCACAACCGCTGGGTTCGGCCGGCGGCATGAAGAAGATCCAGGAGTTTGGTGGCTTTTTTGACGAAACGACGATCGTGCTGTGCGGCGACGCCTTGATCGACCTCGACCTGGAAGCGGCCCTGCGCGAGCACCGCCGCGTGGGGGCGCTGGCCTCCGTCATCACCCTGGAAGTACCGTGGGACAAGGTGTCGAGCTATGGCGTGGTGGTCAGCGACGACGATGGGCGCATCCGCGCCTTCCAGGAAAAGCCGGCGCAGGCCGATGCGCTGTCCAATTGCGTCAGCACCGGTATCTATATTTTCGAGCCGCAAGTATTGGACCTGATACCTTGCGACCGCCCGTTCGATATTGGCTCGGAACTGTTTCCCCTGCTGGTAGAGCAGGGTTTGCCTTTCTATGCCCAAAAGTGCCAATACAACTGGATCGACATCGGCAGCGTGAAGGATTACTGGGAAGTGCTGCAAAGCGTGCTGATGGGGGAAGTTGCACAGTTGCAGGTGCCTGGCACCCAGATTGCCGATGGCGTGTGGGCTGGCCTGAATACCAGTATCGACTGGAGTGGCGGCACGCGTATCGAAGGCCCCGTCTACATCGGCTCGGGCTGCCGTATCGAAGCGGGGGCCACTATCATCGGCCCCACCTGGATCGGCCACGGCAGCCATGTCTGTAGCGGTGCCGAAGTGGTGCGCAGCGTGTTGTTTGAATACACGCGTGTGTTGCCCGATGTGCTGCTCGATGAGCTGATCGTCTTCAAGGATTACAGTGTCGACCGCGCCGGCCAGATGCGCCATGTCTCCGATTACACGAGCGATGCCTGGGGCAATGCGCGCGACCGGCGCAGCCAGCGCCGCGAAGAAACGCCGCGGGCCTTGTATGCTTCCTCATAAACTGTTTGCCAAATGAAACCATGAAAATTTATCCAGTCATCCTGTCCGGCGGTTCGGGCACCCGTTTATGGCCGCTGTCGCGCGCCGTGCTACCCAAGCAGTTGTTGCCGCTGGTAACGGACAAGACCATGCTGCAGGAAACTGCCCTACGCGTGAGCAGCCTGCCGAACCGCCGTGCCGGCGATAGCGGACTGGCTGGTTTTGACGTCATGCCGCCGCTGGTGGTATGTGGCAATGAGCACCGCTTCATGGTGGCCGAGCAATTGCGCGAGATCGGACTGACACCGCTGGGGATTTTACTGGAACCGGTGGGACGCAACACGGCGCCTGCCGTGGCCGTGGCTGCGCAATATCTGCTGGCCATCGACCCGCAGGCCCTGATGCTGGTCTTGCCGGCCGACCATGTCATTACCGATGTGGCTGCGTTTCACGAGGCCATCGCCAAGGCGGCGCTGCTCGCGTCCGATGGCGCCCTGGCCACTTTCGGCATCGTGCCAACGGCGCCGGAAACGGGGTATGGCTATATCCGCAGTGGCGCGCCCGTGAGCACGGGTGGGGCGGGCTGCCGGGTCGAGCGTTTCGTGGAAAAGCCCGATCTCGCCACGGCGCAGTCGTTCCTCGCCGCCGGTAATTATTTCTGGAACAGCGGCATGTTTATGTTCCTCGCTGAGCGTTATCTTGGCGAGCTGGGACAATTTCAGCCGGCCATGCTGGCCTCCTGCGAGGCAGCCGTGCGCGACGGCTACCGCGACCTCGATTTCTGCCGCCTGGAAGAGCAGGCCTTCGCCGCTTGTCCATCGGATTCGATCGACTACGCCGTCATGGAGCATACGGCGTATGCGGTGGTGCTGCCGGCTGCCATCGGTTGGAGCGATGTGGGTTCCTGGTCGGCATTGTGGGAAGTGCAGCAGGGAGATGTCAACGGTAACGTGGTGCGCGGCGATGTGTATCTCGATGGCGTGAGCAATTGCCTGGTGCGCGCCGAGCGCCGCATGGTGGCCGTGCTGGGCGTGCAGGACTTGATCGTCGTGGAAACGGACGACGCCATCCTGGTGGCGCACAAGGACCAGGTACAGCGCGTGAAACAGGTGGTCGATCACTTGAAGCAGGCGGGGCGAAGCGAACACGTGCAGCATCGCAAGGTGTACCGCCCGTGGGGCAGCTATGAAGGCATTGATATCGGCGAGCGCTTCCAGGTCAAGCGCATCACCGTCAATCCTGGCGGCAAGCTGTCTCTGCAGATGCACCACCACCGCGCCGAACACTGGGTGGTGGTGAGCGGTACGGCTAGTGTAACTTGCGGCGACAAGGTGACCTTGCTGACGGAAAACGAATCGACCTACATCCCCATTGGCATGACGCACCGGCTGGAAAACCCGGGCAAGTTGCCTTTGCACCTGATTGAGGTGCAATCGGGCAGCTACCTGGGTGAAGACGACATCGTGCGGCTGGAGGATGTTTACCAGCGCGCCTGACGCGTGGTTTTTACGATATTCGCCCCGTGAAACTATTGTCTTGAAGAATGATGCTATAAAGTAACTTTCAATTAAACAATAGTTAACACAAAAAATTACTTTATGCTATGATTCTGCCTGGTTTGATCAAATAACTCATGCGGACGCGCTGGCGCGTCCGCATTCACGTTCAGTGGAATAGCATGAAGAAAAATACGTATTCGGTGCTGGCCGCGCTGGCCTTTGCCGGTTCAGCTTTGTTCGCCCAGGCAGCCTTTGCCGCGCCTGTCGACATCAGTTCCACGGCTGGCGCCGTCAATCTGGCATCTGGCGGTTCGCTGACCTTTGGTGATAAGTTCAAAAACAATCAAAAGAGCAATTTTTTCAATGACTTGTTCACGTTCAACGTGGCGCAGGCCAGCGACCTGAGCGTGGTACTGAACTCGCGCAGCAGCAGCGCGACGAATGGCCTGAACCTGACGGGTTTCGGCTTGTACAGCAGCGTCGGCAATACCTTGTCGCTGGGCGGCGATCAGTTGCTGACCGGCATCGATGACAAATGGACCCTGTCGTATGCCAATCTGACTGCTGGTTCCTATTATTTGAAAGTCAGCGGCAACGTGGTCTCGAATACGGGCGCAGCCTTCAGCGCGAACGGCAGCCTGATTTCGGCCGTGCCTGAGCCAGGCACGTATGCGATGTTGCTGGCGGGCCTGGGCCTGCTGGGCTTCATGGCGCGCCGTCGCCAGAAGGCGGCTTGAGCCTTGCCTGGCTGATAGGCATCTTCGTTTGCGTTTCCATCCCGCAGCTGGCCTGAGTCAGTTGCAGTCATCTTGGTGAAAAGTATGAAAAAATTCCTGAAATCCCTGTTTGTGGCCGCCATGTTTGCCGGCAGCAGCGTGGCAGCCCAAGCGGCGCCGGTTGACATCAGCCACGCGACGGTAGATCTGACGCAAGACTTGCTTGATTATTCCAGTAGCGAACTGCTGGGCTCGTTTTCGCTGGCGCCAGGCCAATTGGCCGGCGAGGGCAATAACTTTTTCAGCGACAAATTTACCTTCAGCGTAACTGGCTTCAACGACCTGAGCGCGCTGGCGACATCGCTCAAGCCGAGCGCCAATTCCGGCCTGACCTTGACCGGTCTGAGCCTGGGCAATGCCAGCGGCATTCTTTTTCATGGCGCGCTTGACCTGATCAATTTCACGGCGCAAGACCAGGCGTGGTCGTTGCAGTCCGGTTCCACGCCTTTGGCTGCTGGCAATTACTTCCTGCAAATTGACGGTTATGTGGCCTCGCCAACTGGCGGCAGTTATAGTGGCATCCTGGCCGTCACGCCGGTGCCGGAGCCGGAAACCTACGGCATGTTGCTGGCGGGCCTGGCTTTGGTCGGCTTCATGGCGCGCCGCCGCAAGCTGCAAGCCTGAAGAAAAAATTCTGTACATGAAACGGAGGCTGCGGCCTCCGTTTTTTTTCCGCGGGTGGACGTGGCGCTATAATGGTCAGGCTCAGTTGGTGGCTGCGGCATGGCTGCTTTGACCTTCCTCAACGACGATATTGACCTTGCATAAAGCTCTCTTCCTTTCGCTGGCGCTGACCGCCGGCATCGCACATGCCGATGCGCCATCCATGTCCTCAGGACTGAATGCGCTGCAATTGGCTGTCGTGATCAATGACGCCGAACCGAACAGCATCGCGGTGGGCGAATATTACCGCCAGGCGCATAGCATCCCTCCTGAAAATGTTGTGCACGTGAATATTCCGAATCGCCCGCGCAAGCTCAGCATGGATCAGTTCGCGCAGTTGAAGGAACGGATCGACGCGCAATTGAAGCCCCATATCCAGGCTGTGCTGATGATATGGAGCGCGCCGTACGCGGTCGAATGCAACTCCATCACTTCCGCCTATACCCTGGGCTACGATGCTGGGCAGTGCGTGAAGACGTGTGACGCCGGCAAGCCCAGCACATATTTCAACAGCAATGTTGCGCAACCATTTACGCAGATGGGCATGCGCCTGTCCATCCTGCTGCCCATCGATTTTGTGGAAGAGGCCAAGGCCGTGGTGGATCGTGGGACCGTCAGCGGTTTTTCCGTGCCTACTGCCAGCGCGTATTATCTGACCACCAGCGAAAATGCGCGCAACAGCCGTGCCGCCTTTTTTCCACCTGCAGGAATCGTGCGCCAGCGCAAGTTGACGGTCAAGAACCTGAAGGCGGATGTGCTCGATGGCGCGCAAGACATCATGGTGTACCAGACCGGTATGGCCAAGGTCGCCAAACTCGATACCTTGCGCTTCTTGCCGGGCGCATTGGCGGATCACTTGACGTCGTATGGCGGCGATCTGCAGGGGACGGCGCAGATGAGCAGCCAACGCTGGCTGGAGGCGGGCGCGACGGCCAGTTACGGTACCGTCAGTGAACCGTGCAATTACTGGCAAAAGTTCCCTAATCCGACGGTATTGCTGCGGCGCTACCTGACGGGCATGACGGCGCTTGAAGCGTACTGGGGAAGTGTGGCGTGGCCGGCGCAGGGATTGTTCATCGGTGATCCGCTGGCCGCGCCCTACGCCGCTTACCGGCGCTGAAGCCGTCATCCACAGAGGAAGAAAAAGGCTCTTGCAAGCCTTTTTTTTATGCTTTGTGAGCTGCCTTGCGGCGTCCGGCAAATGCCAGCAAGCCGAGCCCTACCATCAGCATGGCCCAGGTTTCCGGTTCAGGTACTGCCGGAGTGACGGGTGGCACGAGGCTGCCGCCGTTGCTGCCGCCATCAATGCCGCCGCCCACGCCGCCACCGCCTACGCCGCCACCGCCACCGCCACCGGCGGGCGAACCGGCCTCGCGACTGGATGAGCTCACAAATGGCGCATACTCGCTGCGTGCGCCAGCATATGCGCGTGGCGCGCCATGATAGCCGTCCGCACCATCTGTTGGTTGACTTTCTTGTACAGATACGAAGTCACGCGTGCCGAAGCGGTATTCGCCGCCGGCACGACCGGTGCGCAAGCCACCTTCGCTGCCGCTGCCGCCCTGTTGCGCCAGCAGGTTCGCCAGGCGATGGTCCTTGTTGGGGAATTGCGGGTGGCGCAGCACCTGGTCTGACTCACCCAGGCTGAACTCAGGCGTCTGGTTCGTGCCATCGTTGGTGCGCGCGCCAAAGCCGATGAAGCCATTGACTAGGCTGCAAGCACTGTAAGTGCCGTCGAAGTCAGCCTCATTGGCCTTGCCGCTGGCGCCGGATGTGTTTGCCTGGCAGCCTTTGTCGTCCGTGTTTGACTGCTGTTGGGCACTTTGTGCCTGGGCTGAACCGCCGCACAGCGCTAGCGCCGCAGCAATAACCAGGGCACGCATGGGGAGTCTGGTGATGGGTTTTAACATAGCTGGTCTCTTAAGAGTGCATCCCGTGCGCCAGTGCGCCTGCTGTCAGGATGGGATTTTTGCCGGCTCTAACGATGCCGCCTTTGTGGGCATCGCCGAATCGGAAAATCAAGTTGCGGGCGTGGGTGGAGCCTGCTCCTGCGGTCTTTACTGCATATTACTTTAAAGCGCTAATCCCTTGTCAGGATTAAAACTTATTTGCCTGAAATATATCACATTTTTCCTCTCAATGCATTCCTTCAATGAATGAGATGAATTATTTGTTGTTGATCAGTTACTTTTCTAGATGCTGCAGATGGCGTATTTACGCCATTCGGCTTAATCAAATGTCATCAAGTCGTCATCCCCGGTCTTTAATATGCAAATAACAAGTCTGAAATGCTTTTGTTCATTGTGGTGCGCCGGCCCGCCTGTTGGAGCTGGCGCCATTTTTTTACTGACCGGGATCTCCATGCACACCTCGCTTTCCTCTTTGCGCACGCCCTTGCGCCTGACCGTCATGGCCACGCTGCTGGCCAGCCTGTCCCTGTCAACCGTGGCCCTGGCTGCTTCCGATATCGTCATCAGCCAGGTGTATGGCGGTGGCGGCAATGGCGGCGCTGTATATACCAATGACTTCATCGAAGTTTTCAACCGGGGCGCCAGTCCGGTCAATTTGAATAACTGGAGCGTGCAATACGCGTCAGCTGCAGGTTCGAGCTGGTCCGTGACGGCCTTGCCGGCTATCGATTTGCAAGCCGGCCAGTATCTGCTGGTCCAGCAAGCCAAAGGCGCTGGCGGTACGGCGGCGCTGCCCACACCGGACGCCAGCGGCAGTGTGGCCATGTCGGGCACGGCGGGCAAGGTGTTACTGAGCAATAGCAAGACGGCGCAAACGGGCGTGAGCCCCACGGGTGCCAGCGTCGTCGACCTGGTCGGTTTTGGTACGGCCAACGGCTTCGAGGGCAACGTGGCGCCCGCGCCATCGAATACCCTGTCGATAGCGCGCGCGAATGGCGGCTGTGGCGACACGGACGACAACGGCGCCGACTTTGCCAGCGGCAGCGTGACGCCGCGCAATACGGCATCGCCGCTGCATGTGTGCGGTGGCCCCGTTGTGCACCAGATCATAACCAGCTGCCCCGCCAGTCTGGCGCTGGCCGTGGGTAATGGCGGCAGCGCCGTGCTGCGCGCCTCTGATGTGGACGGCATCGTGAACGCGGCAAGCGTGACGTCACCCGCCGTGGCCGGCATCAGCCTGGCCAATTTCAGTGCCGCCGGCGTGGCCGGTGAGAGTGCCATGGTCAGCCTGCTGGTGGCCGCTGGCGTGCCGGTGGGCAATTATCCCGTCATCGTGAATTTCAGCAATGACCAGCAGCAAAGCACCAGCTGCAAGATCGATGTCGCCGTGCAAGGCCTGGCCGCCATCAGCCACACGATTCCGCAAATCCAGGGCAGTGGCGCGGCCAGCCCCTACGCCAATGCCGTGCAGACGACGCAGGGCGTGGTGACCCTGAAAGTGGGTACGGGCTTCTTCATCCAGGACGCGGCCGGTGACGGCGACCCTTCGACCTCAGACGGCATCTTCGTGTACACGGGCGCGACGGCCACCACCGTGCAGCCGGGCGAACTGGTGCGCGTGACGGGCACGGTGTTCGAGTACACCCCGACGGGCGCGAAAAATTCCTACACGGAATTGAAGGACGTGACGGCCATCCTCACGCAAAGCGCGGGCCACAGCATCGTACCGGCCAACGTGACCTTGCCGAACGACAATCTGGCTGCCGTGGAAGGCATGCTGGTGCGCTTTACGCAACCGTTGACTGTGTCGCAAAACGCCTATCTGGGCGCGCGCGGCGAATTGAGCCTGTCGGCGGGCCGGCGCGAAGTGCCGACCAACCGTTATCCAGCCGGATCAAACGAAGCGCAAGCCTTGATCGCCGCTAATGCGAACAACCTGATCGTGCTCGATGATGGCATTTTCGTCACGCCGCCCACGATTCCGTACATCGGCCAGGATGGCACCGTGCGCAGCGGCGATACGCTGTCCGACTTGACGGGCGTGGTGGATTTTGGCGCCATCGGCGGCGGTGGCGCCGCATATAAACTGCAGCCGACGCAGGCGCCACAGTTTTCGCGCGACAATCCGCGCACGGGCAGTCCGGAACTGCCG
Organism: Janthinobacterium sp. ROICE36; assembly: GCF_002869965.1. Classification (GTDB taxonomy): domain Bacteria; phylum Pseudomonadota; class Gammaproteobacteria; order Burkholderiales; family Burkholderiaceae_D; genus Janthinobacterium. The sequence goes on along the minus strand of NZ_PEBS01000005.1, from coordinate 63,465 downwards.
TCCGGCAACGTCAAGGTGGCCAGTGCCAATGTGCTGAACTTCTTTACGACCTTTACCAATGGCAGCAATGTCTTTGGCCAGACGGGTCAGGGTTGTACTTTGGGCACTTCGACCACCAAGAGCAATTGCCGCGGCGCCGACAACCTGGCCGAGTTCGTGCGCCAGCGCGACAAGATTGTGGCCGAACTGCAAGCCATCGACGCGGACGTGGTGGGCTTGATGGAAATCCAGAACAATGGCGAAATAGCCGTCACCTATCTGGTCGAGCAACTCAACGCGGCCATCGGCGGCGTCACGTATGCCGTGGTGCCGAAACCGGCCGCCACCGGCACGGACGCCATCCGCGTGGCCATGATCTACAAGCCTGCCAAGCTGGGCCTGGTGGGCGGCGCTTTGTCGGACGCCAACGCCATCAACAACCGTCCGCCGATGGCGCAGACCTTCCGTGCCGCGAATGGCGAGAAATTCTCGCTGGTCGTCAACCACCTGAAATCGAAGGGCAGTTGTCCGTCGAGCGGGCTGGACGCTGACCAGAATGATAGCCAGAGTTGCTGGAACGCTACCCGCGTGCAGCAAGCACAGCGCCTGGTGGGCAGCTTCGTGCCGCAGGTGGCTGCCGCCGCCGGCGACGCCGACGTGCTGGTCATCGGCGACCTCAACTCGTATGGCGCGGAAGACCCGATCCAGGTCATCACGGGCGCCGGCTTTGTCAATGAGCTCGAGCGTTTCGTGCGTCCGTCGGGCGTGCCGTATTCATATGTCTTCGGCGGCCAGAGCGGCTACCTCGACCATGCGCTGGCCAGCGCTTCGCTGAGCCCGCAAGTGGCGGGGGTGGCCGAATGGCATGTGAATGCAGACGAGCCGGAGGTGATCGATTACAACATCGACTCGGCCAAGCCGCAAGACCTGTACAACGCCTTGCCCTACCGCGCCTCGGATCACGATCCTGTCGTCGTCAGCCTGGACTTGCAGCCCGCCTTGCGCGACATCACGGCCGACGTTGCGCAAGCCAGTTCGGGAATGACGTTCAACCGCGTGACGCAAAAGTACACGGGGACGTTTGCTTTCACCAACACGGGCACGACGGCCATCAGCGGTCCGTTCCAGGTGGTGTTTGGCGGCTTGCCGGCCGGCGTCAGCCTGGCCAATGCCACGGGCAGCCATGCGGGCGCCGCTTACGTCACCGTCAATGCGGCCAGCCTGGCGCCCGGTGCTACAGCCTCGTTCGCGGTCAGTTTTACCAATCCGTCCAAAGTGACGATCCATTATTCCGCCAGCATTTTTGCCGGCAACTTCTAAGGAAGCATCATGTTGACTACGACATTACATCTGACCCTGCGTCGCGCCGTGCTGGCCGCCGTGCTGGCCGCCAGCAGCAGTCTGGCGCTGGCGGACCCGCTCGGCTACCACGTGGAAATCGACACCAGCGCATTCTCTGGCGCCGGTTTCCTCGACTTCGCCTTTATCGCTGGCAATAGTCCTGCGCCGGGCGCCAGCGCCACCTTGAGCCATTTCTCGGGTGCGTTCGGCGCGCTGGAATCGCAGGAAGGCAGTGTCAGCGGCAGCTTGCCCGGCAGTTTGACCTTCGGCAATAGCGGTGCCTACAACGACTGGTTTCACAATGTGACCCTGGGCGGCAAGTTCGGTTTCAACATCGTCTTTGGCGGCGATTTCCTGAACACGTCCGGCAACGCTGGCACGACCTTCGGGGTGGGCTTGCTCGACGCCACGGCGACGTCCTACCTGGGCAATATCAATGGCAACTTGCTGCAATTCGAGCTGACCCCGCTCAACGGAGGCTTGCCCGCCAGCATAGCCGGCAGCACCTACGCCAGCATCGCGACGATCTCGGCCGTACCGGAAGCGTCGGAATGGATGATGTTGACGGGCGGCCTGGCGCTGATCGGTTTTGCCCTGCGCCGACGCCAGTCTGTCACGCCAGCGTAGTCTTTCCAGTCTGGACACAGCGCGCCCATGGCCCGCTGTGTTTTTTTTCATCTATTTATTTGAAATAGCTATAAATCAGGAAACTAAATTGTATTAGTCAGCGTTTTGCGCTTGATGCATAGTGAAAAACTTGTCGGGCAGTCTAGTTTTTTCATGGGCTGCCGCCAACTTTTTCGGGAGGATGCATCGATGCCTGGCCACATTCTGATGCTGGACCCAGCGCCCGCCATGCAAGCGCTGCTGGCGCATAATCTCGCCGGCGCCGGCTATCGGGTCAGCTGTGCCGTGGACGCGCGCGGCGCGCTGGCGCTGCTGGCCGCTACCCCGATTGACCTGTTGATGCTGGAATGGGCATTGCCGGATGCCTGCGGCATCGGGCTGTTGCGCCAGGTACGCCAGGACGGCGTGCTGTGCGACTTGCCCATCATCATGCTGAGTGCGCGCGATAGCGAGCAGGACAAGGTGCTGGCGCTGGAAAGCGGCGCCGACGATTATCTCTGCAAGCCTTTCGGTCCACGTGAAATGCTGGCACGCGTGCATGCGCTGCTGCGCCGGCGCGCGCCTTCGGCCTTGCGCGCAAGTTCAGGCTCAAGCGTGGCTGGCGATACCGTCTTGCGCCTCGATCCGCATACCCAGCGCGTGACCGTCGGCAGCGTGCCCGTCAACCTGGGCCGCGTGGAATTCAGACTGTTGCATTTCCTCATGGAGCATCCGGACAGGGTGCATAGTCGCGCGCAATTGCTGGACCAGGTCTGGGGCCATGGCGCTTATCTGGACGAGCGCACTGTCGACGCCCACGTGGGACGCTTGCGGCACGCTTTGCAGCCGGAAGGATGTGGCCACCGCATCGAGACCGTGCGCGGCAGCGGCTACCGTTACCTGGCGTTTGATGCCGCCATGTGCGCATGATGCTGCTGACGGGGCGGGAACAGGAATATCTGTTGCACGCCATACTCGGCGCGCATGGCATCAGCGTGTCCAGCGATTTTTTCCTGTGGAGTCAGGGCCCGTTGCAAGCCTTGTTGCCGCACGCCATACTCGTTTGCGCGCAACTGGGCGCCGATGGGAGTGTGCTGCGCAGCGAGGCATGGCACAGTGCCGTGCTCGATCCCGTGCAGTTGCGCGACATCAACGACACGCGCGATGGCCAGGTGGCGCGTCTGGCGCAGGCCTGGCGCGCGGGCGGCAGGAAGGCGGCCGTCATCGGACAAGTCTTGGTGCATGGCAATGTGATGGCAGGCGGTGGCAGTTTTTTTGCTCTGTTCTGCGCCTCCTTGCCGGACCCGGCGCGCCAGGCGTATGTACTGGAACTGCTGCTGCCCTATCTGCACCTGCATTGGCTGGCGCTGCAAGAGCGCGTGCGCGTGCCCGTGGCGGGCCTGGCAGCGTCGCGCGCGGCCAGCGCGCGCGAGCTGGAAGTGCTGCACTGGGTCAGCATCGGCAAGAGCAATGAAGAGGTGGGGCAAATCCTCGGCATCAGCGGCGGAACCGTGAAAAGCCATTTGCAGCGCATCTACAAATTATTCGGCGTGAGCAACCGCACGCAAGCCGTGTCGCGCGGCCTCGCGCTGCGCCTGCTCAGCCATTAGCGCTGGTCCTGCGGCGGCGCCTGTTTCTTGCCATTGCCGCCATCAGTGTGCGTGTATTCGATGGTGCTGAGCGATACCTGGGCCACGTCCGGGCTGGCTCGCAGGCGCGCCACTTCGTCTGGCGTCAGCATGGCCGCGAAGCCGTTCAGGGTGACCGTGTAGCGGTATTGCACGGACGCCTCGGCCACCAGCGCCAGCACGGCACGCTGGCGCTCTTCCAGGTAAGCCGTATAGCGGCGCGCCGCCTCGCTGTCCGTCTCCAGTCGCCGGCCCTGAACGAAAGTCGGGGCCAGGCCCGGCACGCCCCCCGTGTACGAGGCCAGTGGTGCATCCGTCAATTGTACGATGTAGGTGTGGCGCGCCAGCGGCGCCGGTTTGTGCTGCTCCGTTGGCACGGCGCCGGCCAAGCCGCTGACTCCGGCAATGGCGGCAAATATCCAGTTTTTCGATGGCATGGCAGGCTTTCCAGGCGTTGGGGAGGCAGTTGTGATGTCGATTCTACGCCTGTAGCGGCGGCACAAAAAAACGCGCCCCGCAGGGCGCGTCGTGTTGCCAATCGCACGATGTGCTTACAGCTTGGCGTCCATTTTCACGTTGCGCATGCTGGGGACGGCCAGCGGCAGCGGATTGTTGGTTTGCACAGACAGGACGGTGGTGGAGGCCGCCGTATTGTTGCCATCAAGGAAGACGACGCCGCCCAGGTAGCGTTTGCCCGTTTCCAGGCCCGACCAGCTGACGCCGGCCGTGGCGCTGCCGCCCACATACACCTTGCCTGGCAGGGTGGCTTTCAGGTTGCCGCCCTTGTCGGCCGTCGTGACGACGGCTGACGACAGGCTGAAGCCGGTCGACACGCCATTCGCCACTTCGTAGCCGATCACGCACAGCTTGTAGCTGCCGGCCGCCGGGGTGGTCACGGTGATCGCCTCGTTCGAGCCAGCCGAGGCCGAAGTGGCGACGGTCGCACCCGCGCTGTTGAGCAGCAGCAAGTCGAGGTCATTGCCGGCGCCTTCCGTGGTGTCGCGGTCAAAGGTTTCAAAGCGCGCCACCACCGTGCTGGCCGGAATGCTGACATTGACCACCCGCACGCCGCTGCTGCCCGCCTTGCACGCGGCAGCCATTTGCTCCAGCGTGTCGACGCTGCCCGGTGCGGCCTGGCTGATGGTTTGTGCGCTGCGCGCCACTTCCTTCAGGCCGCCCGTCGCCGCGCCGACCTTGCCGGCGAAGCCGGTGGACAGGGTCAGCGAACGCAGGCCGCTGACCTTGTCGGCTTGCAGCAGTGCCGGCGATTGCACCGCGCGGCCCGATCGGGCTGTGACGGGGCTGCGTACCGTGTGCACGCCATCGCTCCACACCAGGGCGCCATATTGCCAGGTGTTGTCCGGCGCCGTGGTGCGCGTCAGCGTCACGTTGAAGGACTTGGTTTCACCGGGCGCCAGCGTCAGGGTGGCAGGTGCCACTACCACGCTGTAGCCGCTGACCGAGGCGCTGGCCGTGTAGGTGGCGCTGCCGCTGCCCACGTTGGTGACGCGGCGCGCCACCGTTTGCGTGCCCAGCACGTTGGCGATGGTGATCGACGGCATGTTCAGGTTGTAGCCGGCCAGGGTGCCGCCCGCACATTCAGTCGTCATGCCGACGCCGCACATGTATTTCTTGTAGTCAGTCAGGCCGGCGTCATACACGAGGCCCGGATCGGCAGCCTTGTTCGGCGTCACGTGGCCGGCGCCCTGGCCCCATGGCAGGATGCCGCGCGCATCGCCTGCCTGCGTGTCGGGCAGGGTGGTGCTGCCGGTGGTCATCAGGGCCGATTTGATGGCGGCCGGGCTCCAGTCAGGATGCTGCTGGCGCAGCAGGGCGGCCAGGCCCGCCACATGCGGGCTGGACATCGAGGTGCCTTGCAGGAAGATGTAGGCTTGCGCCGGCACCAGGCTGCCATCCTGCACGGCGTCGCGCTGCGCGCGCGACAGGGCAGGCGAGCCGCCGGCCAGGATGTCCACGCCAGGCGCCGTGACGTCGGGCTTGAGCAGGTTGGCGTCGAACAGGTTCGGGCCGCGCGACGAGAAGTCGGCCACCACGGGGGCGGCTGGGCCGTTGCTATTGGTGACGAAGCGCGAGATGGCGGCCGTAGCGGCGCCCGTTTGTGCCTGGGCGTTGATCAGCGCGCCGTCGGCGGCGCTCACGTGCACGGCTGGCAGCACGTGCGGGTCCGATACCAGGCCCACGCCCGTGTCGACCAGCACCATGCCGGCGCCACCTGCTTCCAGCACGGCGACGCCCTTGTCGGTGCGCGCCGTAGTGCCGCGCAGGCAGCTGACGACCTTGCCTGCGACCTTGGCCGGATCCAGCAAGGCCACGCCGCCGTTGTCGCCGGCGCGGTAGCACAGCGCCAGTTTTTGCGCATCGGCGCCTGGCAATCCCGCATCCTGGGCACGGATCAAGGTGGTGGCCGGCAGCGGGTTGTAGTTGAGCGAGGCGCCCGTGTACTTGGCGCCATTGCCCAAGGTCACGGTGGCCTGATTGGCGCGGTTATGCGTCGAGGCGGCCACCGTGGTGATCCACGGGCTTACGTGGGCCACCGTGTTCGCCGGTCCCGAGTTGCCGGCCGAAGCGGCAACGAACACGCCGGCATTCGAGGCATGCAGGAAGGCTTGCTCGACCGGATCGTTGACGCTGCCGCCGCCGCTGATCGAATAGTTGATCACGTGTACGCCATCCTGCACGGCTTTTTCAATCGCTGCCACGCTGTCGCCGCCGTAGCAGCTATTTTTCGCGCCCGTCGGCTGAGTGTCCAGGTTGTAGGACCAGCAGACCTTGTAGACGGACAGGCGGGCGCGTGGCGCCATGCCGGAAATCACGCCCAGCGGCGTACCGTTCGCCGTGACAGGCACGCTCGCATTGCCACCGGCAGTCGATGAGGTGTGCGTGCCGTGGCCACCTTCGCCGCTGGGGTTGCCAACGGAGTCGCGCGGCGAGGTGAATTCGCTCCAGTGCTGAATCTTGTCCGTCTCGGTCAGGCGCACGGCGTTGAAGTATTGTGCGCCAAGCAGCTTGTTATTGCAGTGGTCTTGTGTGAAGCCTTCGCCCGTCTGGCAGCTGCCCTTCCAGGCGGCCGGCGCGGCGCCGTATGCCAGGCTGGCGTTCGGGTCGAAGGTCGGGGTGCCGTTGGCATCGACCTTGTCCGCATACGACAGGTTTTCCGGCCACACACCGCCATCGACGATGCCGATGATGATGTCTTCGCCCGCATGCTCCTTGCCACCCAACTGGCTCCACAGGCCGCCCGGCTGGTCCAGACCCAGGAAGGTTGGCGTGTAGTTCGTTTGCAGGGTGCGTGGCTCGTCGGGGGCGATGCTGGCCACGTCGCCGCTGGCCTGCAACTGGCGCACTTCGGCGTCGGTCAGCAGGGCGGAGAAACCGTTGAGGACGATCTTGTACTGGTATTGCACGGGGGCGGCGGCGACGAGCGCTTGTACCCGGGCTTGTTTCTGCTCGAGGTAGTCGCCGTACAGTTGCACTTCCGCGCTGGCCAGATCGAGGCGGCCGCCGGCGGCAGGCTGGGTGGCGCCCAGGCCTTCCACCGAGCCGGCGTAGGAAGCGATCGGTTTATCGGTCAGTTGCACGATGTAAGGGCGGCGCAAGTCATCGGCGTGGGCCTGGAAACTCAGGCTGGCAAACAGGCTCAGTACGGCGAGCGAAATGGGACGCAAAGCGGGACGGAATGTCATGTAGGATTTCCTGTAACGGTAGCGAAAAAGGGAAAATCAGGCTTGCTGGCGGCGGCGCGCCGCGAAACCGATGCCTGCCAGGCCCAGCAGCAGCATTGCGTAGGTCGATGGTTCTGGTACCGAAGCGACGATATTGTCGAGCGCAAACTGGCCCTTGTTGGTAGTGAAGGCGTTGCAACTGCCGGCCGTGTTACAAGTGAAACCGAAGAAGGCCAGCGAAGCGAATTGCTGGCTGCCGAAGCTGGCGCTGGTGTTGTAGCGCTGGAACTGGAAGCTGCCGCCAACGGGGCCGCCCAGCTGATACGTTTCGTACAGGGAAGAACCGTCAGCATAGAAGCCTTGCACGCGCAACAGGCCGGCCACCGCCGGGTAGGTGATGCCCTGGGCGTAGCCGATGAAGCTGGCGTCGAAGCCTTGCAGGCTGACGCTGCCGCCCGGGTTGAGTGGATCGAGGTAGACGATGCCGTCGTTGAGCGATGCATAGTAATTGCTTGTATTGTTGGTCGGGCAGGCCATGCCGCAGGCGTCCGGGTCCTTGCCGTCGAACACTGCACCGACCAGGTCGCCATAATTGGCGCCAGCCACATTCGAGGCGCCCGTCAGCAGGAATTTCCCGATTTCCAGAGCGTCGCCATGACCGACGAACTGGCTATCCAGATGATCAAAGTTGATCACGTCCGCCATGGCGGCGGGGGCGCAGGCGGCGGACAGGGCCAGGATGACGGCACCAGTCAACTGCTTTGCGGAGAAGGGACTTGTTGCGGAAGCTGCCTTCGGATGCACAATACGAGTCATGAATTTTCCCTTGGTGATTATGTAGGATGCAATATGTTTTGCGTCTTGGATGCTCTTTCCTGCGTGGACGGATAAGACCACTGTGCAGAAAATTAATTTTCACTATAGCAAAAGAGATAATTGTATTGTTTGATATTCTTGCAAATTTAATTTGAAAGTTACAAATAATGAATGAATAAAATTCATCGCTCACTATGAATTGGTGACCATTAGTAGATGCTTTTCGCATTGAAAATAGTTGATTCATTCACCAGACTGGCAAGCGCGGACGTGGCGCAGGCCGTTTCGTGCACAGTGGATGGTTTCCCATGCAATTTGTTGTTCACAGTACAAACAAAAGATTGTATTAACCATAAGCGGCATGGTAGGCTGATAAGCATCGGGCAAGCGCGTGTCGCCCGGGCGTGGCCATCCGCCGCGCGCAGCGACGCAATGTATTGAAGGTAGGCAATAAGGAGTTAGCGGATGCATGCAGCACACAGGCAGAACCTTGCGGCAACGCGCCATGCGCGCGGCTTTACCTTGCTCGAATTGTTGGTCGTGATAGTGATCATCGGCTTGCTGGCGGCCTACGTCGGCCCCAAGTATTTCGCCCAGCTGGGCAAATCCGAAGTGACGGTGGCCAAGGCGCAGATCGAGGCGTTTGAAAAATCGCTCGACACCTACCGCCTCGACGTGGGGCGCTATCCCACCACGGAAGAGGGTTTGGCCGCGCTGCTGGTCGCGCCGTCTGCCGCCGGCACGCGTTGGAATGGTCCCTACCTGAAAAAAGCCGTGCCGCTCGACCCGTGGGGCCATGCTTATCAGTACCGCGCGCCCGGCAGCAAGGGCGAGTATGACATCGTCTCGACGGGCAAGGATGGCCAGCCGGGCGGTAGCGGCGAGAATGCCGACATCAGCTCGCAATAAGGTCAGCGCGCCCACTCTTTTGCCACGGACAAGCCATCATGCAGTTTGAAGTACGCGCGCTTTCCACGGACCAGACAGTCGCCACCTTGCACACCTGTGTGATCGATGGCCGCGACGAAGCCGACGCGCGCCGCCAGGCCGAGGCACGCGGACTGTTCGTCAGCGCCATCCGTCCCCTGCGGGCCACGCCGTTCAGCGCGGCCGGGCGCCAGCGCGCGCGGGCGCTGCCCCTGCTGCTGTTCAGCCAGGAATTGCTGGCGCTGTTGCAAGCGGGCATGGGCATCGTCGAAGCGCTGGAAGCCTTGCTGGAAAAGGAAGCGTCGCCGGCCACCCGCAGCGTGCTCACGCGCCTGCTGGAAGGCTTGCGCGAAGGCAAGCGCTTTTCCGCCGCATTGGCGGAGCAGGCTGAACTGTTTCCCCCTTTATACATCGGCATCGTCAAGGCGGCCGAGGGCACCAGCGACTTGCCGCGCGCGCTGTCGCGCTACATCGACTACCAGCAGCGCATCGATACGGTGCGCGGCAAAATCGTCAGCGCCGCCATCTACCCCACCATCCTGCTGGCCGTGGGCGGTGGCGTCAGCGCCTTCCTGATCAGTTATGTGGTGCCCCGTTTCGCCGAGGTCTACCAGGGCGCCGGGCGCAACCTGCCGTGGATGTCGCAAGTCATGCTCAACTGGGGCCAGTTCGTCACGCAGCACGGCTGGCTGCTGTTGTTCGGGCTGCTTATCACCGGCAGCGTCGTATTGACGGCCGTGCGGCGCGTGCTGCGCCATGGCGGCGTGGCGCGCCTGCTGGCGAAACTGCCCGGCATCGGCGAGCGCGTGCGCATCTATGAACTGTCGCGCCTATACCTGACGCTGGGCATGCTGGCCGAAGGCGGCATCACCATCGTGCAGGCGATTGCCACCGTGCAGGCGATGGTTTCGCCGGGCATGCAGGCGTCGTTGCAACAGGCGCGCGGCGCCATCGAGGCGGGCCAGCCCCTGTCCTCCGCGTTTGAGCAATATCAACTGACCACGCCCATTTCCTTGCGCATGCTGCGCGTGGGTGAGCGCACGGGCGATATGGGCCCCATGCTGACGCAGTCGGCCGCCTTTTACGACGGCGAAATCAGCCGCTGGATCGACCGTTTCACGCGCACCTTCGAGCCCTTGCTGATGGCCGCCATCGGCCTGCTTGTGGGCGCCATCGTGATCTTGCTGTACATGCCCATCTTCGACCTTGCCGGCGATATTTCATGATGCAAACCGAATCCCAGCCCACCGTGGCCATCGACGCTGCGCTGCTGCAGCACGCGCGCGCCCTGTGCCGGCTATCGAAGCGCAGCCTGGTCGAGGAGTTGCAGCAATTGAGCGGCATTGAGGCGCGCGCCGTGGTGCGCGAGCTGGCGCGTCCGTTCGGCCTGGAGGTGCTGGAAACGGCCGACATGCTGGCGTTTTCTCCCGCCTTCGACCTGCTGCCGCTGTCGCAGGCGCTGGCGCGCCACAGCGTGCTGCTGCGCGCCGCCGACGGCCAACTGGTAGGCGTGATCGCCGACCCGTTTGACCTCGACCTGCAAACCTGGCTGAGTGCGCGCGCGGGGCGGGGCGGTTTGGGCATCCGCCTTGCGCTGCAGGCCGACATCGCCGCCTACCTGTCGAAGCAGGAAGAATCGGCGCGCGCCGTCGACAACCTGCTGCCCGGCGCCGCCGGAGACGGCCGGCGCGATGGCCGGACGGCCGCCGTGCTGTCGTTCGCCAGCGTGTCGGAAGCGGCCAGCCCCGCCGTCAAGCTGGTCAACTCGACTTTATATGACGCGCTGAAGGCGGGCGCCTCGGACATCCACCTGGAAAGCACGGCCGGCGGCCTGGCCGTCAAGTACCGCGTCGACGGCGTGCTCGATCACGCCACCTCCGTCAACGGCATCGAAGTGGCCGAACACATCATCTCGCGCCTGAAAGTGCTGGCCGAACTCGATATCGCCGAGCGCCGCGTGCCGCAGGATGGCAGCTTCCGCGTCGAGGCAGGCGGGCGCGAAATCGATTTGCGCGTTTCCATCATGCCCAGCATCCATGGCGAGGATGCCGTCATCCGCATCCTCGACAAGCGCGCCATGATCGAAGCATATGGCGCGCTGACGCTGGAAGCGCTGGGCTTTGACGCCCCATCGCTGGAAGCCTTGCGCGCATTGGCGCAGGAAGCCTACGGCATGCTGCTCGTCACCGGCCCTACGGGGTCGGGCAAGACCACGACCCTGTACGCGGCGCTGACGGAAATCCACAACGGGCGCGAAAAGATCATCACCATCGAAGACCCCGTCGAATACCAGTTGCCCGGCATTTTGCAAATCCCCGTGAATGAAAAGAAGGGCCTGACCTTTGCCAAGGGCTTGCGCTCGATTTTGCGCCACGACCCCGACAAGATCATGGTGGGCGAAATCCGTGACCGCGAGACGGCGGAAATCGCCGTGCAGTCGGCCCTCACGGGGCATTTGGTGCTGACCACCGTGCATGCGAACAATGTCTTCGACGTGTTTGGCCGCTTCACCCACATGGGCATCGACCCGTATGCGTTTGTCTCGGCCCTGAACGGCATCTGGGCGCAGCGGCTGATCCGCACCAACTGCCCCCATTGCGCCACCGACTACACGCCCGACGATGCCGAGCTGGCCAGCGTGGGCCTGGCGCGCGCCGACGTTGATGCATATCAATTCAAGCAAGGCAAGGGTTGCGGCGATTGCCGCGGCACGGGCTACAAGGGGCGTCGCTCGATCGCCGAGATTCTCGTGCTGACCGATGAAATCCGCGAACTGATCGTCGACAAGAAACCGATTCGCCAGATCAAGGCGGCAGCGTATGCGAACGGCACGCGCAGCCTGCGACTTGCGGCGCTGGAACTGGTCAAACGGGGCGCCACCACCATCACGGAAATCAAGAGGGTCACCCTGCATGCGTAGCGGTTTTGCGAAGTTGAGATTGGGACAGGCACTGCGCCTTGGCGTGGCGGCGGGCAAGGTGAGCCTGTGGCGCAGCAGCCGCTGGCGCGCGCCCGCCTGGACGCCGCTGGGCGAAGCTGCGTATGGGCCGGACGACACCTTGCATGGCGATTTTTCCGCCCTGGGGCAGGCGCTGGCGCAGTTGCTGCCAGCCGGCGAATACGCGGGCTGGCCACTCTCCGTGGTACTCGACGATGCCCTGGCGCGACTGTGGCAGGTGGACGTGCCGCAAGGCGCCGCGCGCCTGGCCGATATCGAGGCGGCCGCCGCGCTGCGTTTCCAGTCGCTGTATGGCGATGCGCCAGGCTTGTGGCATAGCAGCAGCGCCTGGGATGCGCGCGCGCCGTTTTTTTGCGCCGTGCCGCATGCGTTGCTGGCGCAGCTGACCCGCGTGGCAGCTGAACGCAAGCTGGCCCTGATCTTCATCACGCCGCAATTCGCGCGCCACTGGAACCGCTGGCACGGCGCGTTGAAACCGGGCGCCTGGTTTGGCCAGCTGCAGGGGCGCACCTTGACCCTGGGCGTGCGTGACGATGGCTGCCTGCGCGCCGTGCGCGCGCTGCCCGTGCCGCCGGGCGCGGGCCGGGATTGGCTGCTGCAGGCGCTGGCGCGCGAGGCGCTGCTGCAAGGCGTATCGGCGCCCGCGCTGCTGCAGCTGTGCGGCACGGCGCCAGCGGGCTGGCTGGCGCAGGCGGGACAATTCAACTGCCAGATTTTCTTCACGCCAGACGGGGACGGTACCTTGTCGCCAGCTGCCCAACTGGCCCACAGCGGAGGCCTGGCATGACGCGCCTCGATATCGATTTTGCGCCGCCCGGCTGGCGCCGCAGCCTGCACCGCGTGCCCGCGTGGGCGTGGTGCGTTGGCGCGCTGGGCGTGGCGCTGAGCGTCACGGCGGCGTGGGCTGGCAGTGCCGCGCTGCAACGCCAGCAGGCAAGCGAGGCACGCTGGCATCTGGCGCAGCAGCGCGTGATGGCCGCCACGCAGGGGCCTGCGCCGACACCGCAAGTGCCCATCGCGCCCGCGCAGGCGGCGGCCGTGAATGCCGCCATCCTGCAATTGAATTTGCCGTGGCGCGACGTGCAGGATGCGCTGGCAAGCGCCACGCCGCCCGGCATCGCGCTGCTGGCGCTGGAGCCGGATGCGCGCAAGCGCGTGCTGAAGATCACGGCCGAGACGACGGGCAGCGATGCCATGGTGGCCTACATCGCGCAATTGAAGCAGCAGGAGCTGTTCGGCACGCGGGTGCAGCTGCTGCGCCATGAAATCAATGCGCTCGATCCGAACAAACCCCTGCGCTTCCAGTTGGAAGCCGGTTGGGGCACGCCATGATGGCCATCGACCTGAATATCTTGCGCCTGCGCGCGCAACTGCTGCTGCGCCGCGCGGGCGCGCCCACCTGCCTGGCCGTGGCCGTGCTCGTGCTGGGAATCGCTTCCTGGGCCTGGGCCTGGCAGCAGCGCGCGGTGGCGGCGCAGCTGGAAGCGCGGCCCCTGCCGCAGCCATCGCTGGCCGTGGCGGCCGTGGCGCCGCCGGCGACGGCCAGCGAGAACCTGGCGCGCTTTTATGCCACCCTGGGACAGCAGCGCCACGCGGAGCAGCAAGTCAAGCAGCTGTTCGACCTGGCCGCAAAAAACGGCTTGCTGCTGGCGCAGGGCGAATATAAAAGCGGCTACGACAAGGCCAGCGGAGTCGCCACCTGGCAGGTGAGCTTGCCGCTGAAGGGCAGTTATGCGGCTGTGTGGCAGTTCGCGCTGCAAGCGCTGCGCGCCGCCCCCTTTGCTTCGCTCGACGAACTGAGTTTTCGCCGCGAGCAGATCGCCGATGCGGAACTTGAAGCGCGCTTGCGCCTGACGTTCTATTTGACTGACCGCGCGGGGGAGGGGCCATGACGCCGCGCCATTATCTGATGCTGGCCGGCGTGCTGGGCGCGGGCGCCTTGCTGCTGTTCGGCGAGCGCCAGCCCGTGGCCGAGGTGGCCGAGGCGGTGGAACGGGCCGTTGCGCCGGCGCGCCATGCGGCCACCAGGCCGCAGGCCGCGCAGCCGGTCATCCTGGCCCTGCTGCCGCGCAAGGAAGTGGCGGGCGAGGATGGCGATACCTTTGGCGGCGCCGGTGGCGTCTTCCAGAGCCAGAACTGGACCCCGCCGCCGCCGAAAATGGCGGTGATTGCCGCGCCGCCGCCCCCGCCGATGGCGCCGCCGCTGCCCTTCGTCTACCTGGGCAAGGTGGCCGCCGACGGCGCCTGGGAAGTGTTTTTGTCGCGCGCCGACAAGACGTATATCGTGCGCGCCAATACCGTCATCGATGGCGCCTACAAGGTCGTGACCATCGCGCCGCCCGTCATGACGCTCACTTATCTGCCGTTGAACCAAGTTCAGCAGCTCAACATTGGAGTACTCGATTGATGTCTCGTTCCTTTTCATCGGCGTCGTTGCTGGCGCTGCTGGTGCTGCTGTCCGGCTGCGCCGGGCAGCAGGCCTACCGCGACGGGCGCGAGCTGATTGCGCAAGATCACATCCCGGCCGGCCTGCAAAAGCTGCAGGAAGCACTGCAGCAAGACCCCGGCAATGCGCAATACCGCAGTGCTTACCTGCAGGCGCGCGAACGGGCCACGGGCGGCCGCTTGCAGCAGGCCGAGCGCCAGGCGCAAACGGGGCAGGGCGAGCTGGCGCGCGCGGGCTTTCTGAGCGTGCTGGAAATCGACGCACAGAACGAGCGGGCCAACAGCGGCTTGCGCGCGCTCGAACGCGCGCAGCGCCAGGGCAAGCTGCTGGCCGAAGCGCAGAAAGATATCGAGGCCAAGCGCTACGACCCGGCGCGCCAGCGCCTGAACGCCATCCTGACGGAGCAGCCGAACCATGCGGGCGCGCGCGCGCTGCTGCGCGAAGTCGATGAAAAGACGGCGCCGCCCATCGTCGAATCGGGCCTGGCCAAATCGTACAAGCAGCCGATCAGCATCGAGTTTCGCGACGCTCCCCTGAAACAGGTGTTCGAGCTGATCGCGCGCCGCTCCGGCCTCAATTTCGTCTTCGACAAGGACGTCAAGGCCGACGCGAAAACCTCGATTTTCCTGAAAAACAGCACGGTGGAATCGGCCGTCTATTTCCTGCTGGTGACGAACCAGCTGGAGCAGCAGGTGATGGATGCGAACACCATTTTGATCTATCCCAATGTGGCGGCGAAATTGAAGGAATACCAGGAAGTGCTCGTGAAGACCTTCTTCCTGGCCAATGCGGACGCCAAGCAGGTGGCCAATACGCTCAAGACCATTTTGAAGACGCGCGACGTGGTGGCCGATGAAAAGCTCAATCTCGTCATCGTGCGCGACACGCCCGAGGCGATCCGCCTGGCCGAGCGCCTGATCGCGCTGCAGGATGTGCCAGAGGCGGAAGTGGTGCTGGAACTGGAAATCCTCGAAGTCAAGCGCAGCCGCCTGCTGGAACTGGGCGTGGCCTGGCCAACGAACCTGACCCTGACGCCGCTTTCCACCTCGGGCGGGATGGGCCTGACCATCAATGACTTGAATAAGCTGAACCAGCGCAGCATCGGCGTGAGCGATCTGTCCGTGACGGCCAACATCAACAAGACGGACGGCGATGCGAACATCCTGGCCAACCCGCGCATCCGCGTGCGCAACCGGGAAAAGGCGAAGTTCGTCATCGGCGACAGGGTGCCCGTGGTGACCACCACCATTTCGCCGGGCACGGGCGGCTTCGCTTCGGAATCCGTCAGCTACCTGGACGTCGGCTTGACGGTGAACGCCGAGCCGACCATCTATTTGAACAATGAAGTGGGCATCCGCATCTCGCTCGAAGTGAGCAACCTGGGGGCGGCCACCACCACCCGCAGCGGCTCGACCCTGTACCAGATCGGCACGCGCCAGGCGTCGACCATGCTGCAATTGAAGGATGGCGAAAACCAGGTGCTGGCGGGCCTGATCAACAACGAAGAGCGCAGCTCGGGCAACAAGGTGCCGGGCCTGGGCGACATTCCCGTGCTGGGACGCCTGTTCGGCAGCAGCAAGGACGACAGCCAGAAGACGGAGATCGTGCTGTCGATCACGCCGCACCTGGTGCGCACGGTGCAGCGTCCGGAGGCGAAGGAATCGGAATTCTCGGCCGGCACGGAAGGCAGCTTCCGCCGCCGGCCCGACATGGCGGCCAAGGCGCCCACGCAGATGCCAGGCACGCTGATCGTGCGTTCCGGACCGTCGGCAGTCGGCATGCAGCCGGCGCCCCCGCAGCCGCTGATGACGCCGGGCCAGGTGCCATCGACCCTGCCGCAGACATTGCCACAGACATTGCCGCAGAGCGTGCCCGCGCCGGAAGTGGCGCCGTCGCCCGAGCCGGCGGCGGCGCCCCTGCCGATATCGTCCGGCCAGCCCGTGCCGTTGCAGGCGGCCCCCTTGCCGCTGTCGTCAAGCCAGCCGGTGCCGGTCGCCAAATGAGACTGGCGCGCACGCACGGCGGTTTTACGCTGATCGAGCTGCTGGTAACGCTGGCCATCCTGGGCGTGCTGGGCACGCTGGTGGTGCCCGTCACGCAGGTGGCCATGCAGCGACGCCAGGAGCAGGACTTGCGGCGCGCGCTGCGCGAGATCCGCCAGGGACTCGATGCCTATAAACGCGCCGGCGACGAGGGCCGCATCCTGCGCACGCCCGATGCCAACGGCTACCCGAAAAGCCTGGAACTGCTGGTCGAGGGCGTGCCGGACCAGCGCAACCCGAAGCGCAGCAAGCTGTTTTTCCTGCGCCGCGTGCCGCGCGACCCGTTCAACGCAGACGCCGGCCTCAGCGATGCGCAGACCTGGGGCAAGCGCAGCTACGCCAGCGAGGCCGCCGCGCCGCGCGAAGGCGACGATGTGTACGACGTGTACTGCACGTCGGGCAAGACCGGCTTGAACAACGTGCCTTACCGTCTATGGTGAACCATGGCTGCTGAAATCCTTCCTGCCCGCAGGCGCGGCTTTACCCTGATCGAATTGCTGGTGGTGCTAGGTATCGTGGCGCTGCTGCTGACCCTGGCCGTGCCCCGTTACTTTCCCAGCCTCGACAAGGCGAAGGAAACCGTGCTGGCGGATAACTTGCGCAACCTGCGCACCACCATCGACCAGTTCCACGGCGATACGGGGCGCTATCCCGATACTTTGGAGCAACTGGTGGAAAAGAAATACCTGCGCGCCATGCCGATCGACCCCATCACGGACAGCGACGCCAGCTGGCTCATCGTGCCGCCACCCGACGATACGCCGGGCCAGGTGTATGACGTGAGAAGCGGCGCGCCCGGCAAGGACCGCAGCGGCACACCGTTTGCGGACTGGTAGCGGCGATGGCTCGTTCTGCGCGCCGCCAGCGCGGCTTTACCTACCTGGGCCTGATCATCCTGGTGGCCATCCTGGGCCTGGTGGGCGCGGCTGGCTTGAAGATGGGTTCCTTGCTGCAGCGCCAGGCGGCCGAGCAGGAGCTGCTCGACATCGGCGCGCAGTTTGCCGATGCGCTGCAGAGCTACGCGGGCGCCACGCCTGCCGGCCAGCCCCAGCAGCCGCAAAATCTGGCCGCCTTGCTGCGCGACCCCCGCTTTCCACAGGTGCGCCGCCACCTGCGCAAGCTGTATGTCGACCCCATCACGGGACGCGCCGAATGGGGCTTGCTGTATCAGCCGGGCAGCACCGGCATCATCGGCGTGCACAGCCTGTCGCAGGCTGCGCCATTAAAAGTTGCTAACTTTGAGGCCAGGTTTACCGGCTTCGAAGGCAAGGTGCATTTCTCGGAATGGCGCTTCATGCTCGATTCCCGGGTGTCATCCGTGCCGTCCGCGGGACCGGCAGCTGTGCCAGCGAGTGATGAGGCCGGCATTGCGCCCGCCTTGCCGGCGCCACCGTTGTTTTCTCACCCTATTGCCCCACCGCAAGAACAAACGCCGCCCGAGCCAGTTGAGCAGCCTGAAGCGCAAAATTCCGCTGAAAACACTGCCGAGTAGGCGTTATCACCGTTAAATATGGGGAAAATAGATGCATGCCCCGGTAACTATTCTTTTGCGGAAATTCATAGATAGTGGAAAATAGTTCATTTGGAAAATAGTTATCTAGGATGAAACTTCAATAAAATATTTATAATTAATTCGATGTGATTATGCTACCATTCTATCCAGTACTTCCGGTACTAAAACTATTGGTGGCCTGCGCATTGCAGCCATAAATTACTTTTTAAGGGATAAACTATGAAATTGAAATTTATCGCTGCAGGCATCTTGGCAGCAGCATCGTTCAGCGCGTCGGCAGGCGATCAGATCCTGGATATTACCCCTGACGGCAATGTCCACACCTTCAACGCTGTTGTTGGTGATGGCATTTTGTCCGGTGGTCTGGATGAGATCATCCTGAACGGCCTGGATGCTGGCACGTATAACATCGGCTTGTCGATTACCGGCCAGAAGCTGACGTTCAATGCGCTCACCTCGAACCTGAACAATCAACTGGGCGAAGCCTTCTCGTTTGGCGGCCTGAAGTTCTTCGGCGTGGAATACAACGGTGTTGGTCCGTTCAAACTGCAACTGTTCGGCACCGCCCTGGCTGGCGCCAACTACACCGGTACTTACACGGTGTCTGCAGTGCCAGAACCAGCAAGCTATGGCATGCTGCTGGGTGGCTTGGGCCTGCTGGGCTTCATGGCACGCCGTCGCGCCAAGAAAGCTGCCTAAGCTTTCGCTGCAATGAAAAAAACCCGCTTCGGCGGGTTTTTTTTCGTCTGTCTTCAGTGCGGCGGGACGCCGGCAACAACGTCCTGCAGCAATTGTCACGCGTGGCGCTTGAAGTCGCGGAAGCGGAAGCCTAACAGGAACAAGGTGGCAAAGTACGCCACGCCGCACAGGCTCACCAGCAGGGCCAGCGCGCCGGCCCGCAACAGCGGCTGGGCTTGCATGGCGATCCAGTCGATGCGCAGGGCGCCGAAGGCCGCTACGCCGCCCATCACGATGAGCGCCGGCAGCAGGCGCAGGAAGAATTTGGCCCAGCCCGGTTTCGGCTGGTAGATGCCGCGCTTGCGCAAGCCCCAGTACAGGAAACTGGCGTTCAGGCAGGCGCCCAGGCCGATCGACAGGGCCAGGCCTGCCACGGCGATGTAGGGCACGAACAGCAGATTCATCAGCTGCGTGGCGATCAGCACGCCGATGGCGATTTTCACGGGCGTGCGGATGTCCTGGCGCGCATAAAACGCGGGTGCCAGGGTTTTTACCAGGATAATGCCGATCAGGCCCAGGCTGTAGGCCACCAGCGGCTGCGTCGACATGGTCACGGATTCGGCCGTAAATTTGCCGTAGTGAAAGAGCGTGGCGATCAGCGGCGTGGCCAGGGTCGCCATGCCGACGGCGGCGGGCAGTGCCAGCAGGAAGGTCAGGCGCAAACCCCAGTCCAGCAGGGCCGAGTATTCCGTCTTGTCGCCATCCACATTCGCCTTTGACAGGCTGGGCAGCAAGATGGTGCCCAGGGCCACGCCCAGCATGGCGGTAGGGAATTCCATCAGGCGGTCCGCATACGATAGCCAGGAAATGCTGCCCTCCATCAGGCGCGACGCGATGCTGGTATTGATCATCAGGCTGATCTGCGCTGCCGAGACGGCGAAGACGGCTGGTCCCATCTTTTTCAGCACGCGGCGCACGCCACCGTCAGACAGGCCGATGGCGGGATTGAGCGACAGGCGCGGCAGCATGCCGATCTTGATCAGGGCGGGAATCTGGATGGCTACCTGCAGCAAGCCGCCGACGAAGACGGCAATGGCCATGGCGTAGATCGGCTGTTTCAAGTGTGGCGCGAGGAACAGCGAGGCGGCGATGAATGCTAAATTGAGCAACACTGGCGTAAACGCGGGAATCTTGAATTCGCGCCAGGTATTCAAAATGCCGCCGGCCAGGGCCACGAAAGACATGCAGCTAATATAAGGGAACATCAGTCGGGTCATCCACACGGCCGCGTCAAAGGCGCCCGGGTCCTTGGACAGGCCGGTGGCGATCACGTAGACGAACCACGGCGCGCCGACGATGCCGATGGCGGAAACGAGCAAGGTGGCCCAGACGAGCGTCGTGGCCACATGGTCGGCCAATTGTTTGCTGGCTTCCTGGCCGTGCTGGTTCTTGTATTCCGACAAGATCGGCACGAAGGCTTGCGAGAACGCACCCTCGGCAAACAAACGGCGCAAGAGGTTGGGGATGCGGAAGGCAACAATGAAGGCGTCCGTGTAGGCGCCGGCGCCAAAGGCGCGCGCAAACAGGCTTTCGCGCAATAATCCGGTTACACGGGACAGCATGGTCATGCTGGAGATGGCGGCGAGGGTTTTAAGCAAGTTCATGGGGGCAGATTATAGCCGCGCATGGCCCTGGAAAACGCTTAAAATATGGTAACAATCGCTGTTGATTCACCCTTGCCTAGCCCATTTTCAGGTGTTTTTGGCGTCACACATGGTTTTTTGATTTGCCCCCGCTTGAAAATATCGCTATAATCGAAGGCTGTACAGAATTCTGTTACGCAGACACTAATGTTTGACAGGCACTGGTTTGGCACACATGGTTCGGCAGACGCACAGAACGCACCGGTTGGCAAACACTAATGTTTGCAAACGCACTTTGACCCTGTTTTAGGAAATTCCATGGCAAATACCGCACAAGCGCGCAAACGCGCTCGTCAAGCAGTTAAGCAAAACGCACACAATTCGTCCCAACGTTCGACCTTGCGCACGGCTATCAAAGCTGCTCGCAAAGCGATTCAGGGCGGCGACAAGGCAGCAGCTGCTGCAATCTTCCAAGCATCCGTGTCGACCATCGACCGTATCGCTGACAAGAAGATCATCCACAAAAACAAGGCAGCTCGCCATAAGAGCCGTCTGGCAGCTGCTTTGAAAGCACTGTCCGCTTAATATTCGCCAGCAGGCAAGCCATCAAGGTGGTCTTGCCTGTGCCGGTACGCTGGCACTGGTTGAAAAGCAAAAACCCGCCGATTCGTTCTGGCGGGTTTTTTCGCGTGCGTGCGTGCTTTTTATGGTCATCTTCGGCTGCGTTTTCCGGTAGCGGCCCGCTGCCGGCCGCCACGGCTTAGTGCAAGGCGGGCAAGTTGCCGATGTTCATGCCTGGCTTGATGTTCTTTTGCTTGAACCAGCCCAGGTTCATTTCCAGCGCATAGCGCACGGGCACGGTCCTGGTGGAGCAATGGCTGTCGAGTGTATGCGCTTGCATGTCTTCGATGTTGACGATCTTGCCACTGGCGTCGATAAAGGCCACCGACAGGGGGAGCGGCGTATTTCTCATCCACATGCATTGCGTTGATGGGTTGCCAAAGACGAATAGCATGCCCGCATTCGCCGGCATCTTTTCGCGGTACATCAAGCCTTGTTCGCGCCGCTCTTGCGTGGCGGCGACTTCCGCCTGGATCAAATGCATGCCGGCCGAGAGCTGCAAGCTCTTGCCTTGCGATGTTTGCGCTTGCGCAATGCTGGCGCAAGCCATCAGGGTGATGCGCAGGCTGAGACGGCGTAGGGAAGTTTTCATGGAGCGCGATCGTGGCTGCGAAGCGGCGATTAAGCCATGCTGGCTGCCGCCCGGTCAAGCTTGCTGCCTGGCCACGCCGAAAGCGTGGGGTTACTGCAACATGGTTGCCGTAACCCCGGGGACGACACTTATTTCACGGGCTTGCCTGCTTCGGCGGCCGGCTGCTTCGTTTTGCGCGGCTGGGGAATCAGGCGCGGCGCATCGGTTGCGGCCGAGGCCTTGATCGATGCACCCGAACGCGCCGCGTCCGTCGCAGCGGACGCGTTGACGGAAGCCGCTGCCGGCGGCACCGGCTTGAGGGCATCGGTGGCGGCCGAAGCATGCACCTGGGCACCTGATTGCGCCAATGCGGCGCCGGCAAGCAGGGAGGCGGCCACCGTCAGTATTGCTTTTGTCATCATCTTTCCTTTTCCGTCATGTTAAGGTGAGATGATTTTAATGCATTGTCTAAAAATAAATAGTGCTTATTGGCTATATTTTTCTATAGCAGCCACTTTTCTTGTCCTGCTTATGCTTTTCCAATGTTCTCGGCCGGCACTTCACACCATTCGCCAGGCATCAGCGGGTGAGTGGCCAGCGAGAACGGGCCGATGGCGCTGCGCACCAGGCGCAGGGTGGGCAGGCCGACGGCCGCCGTCATGCGCCGCACTTGCCGGTTTTTCCCTTCTTTCAAGGTGATCGCCAGCCACGAGGTCGGCTTGTCGGCGCGCGCGCGGATGGGCGGGTTGCGGGGCCACAGCCAGTCCGGCTCGGCGATGCGCACGGCCTTGCACGGCTTGGTGATGAAGTCGCCCAAGTCCAGCGGCGCCTGCAGGCGCGCCAGGCTGGCCGCGTCGGGCACGCCGTCGACCTGCACCAAATAGGTTTTCGCTTCCTTGCGGTCGGGGTGGCTGATCTCGTGCTGCAGGCGACCGTCGTCCGTCAGCAGCAGCAAGCCTTCGCTATCGGCGTCGAGCCGGCCTGCCGGGTAGATGCCGGGAATGGTCAAATGGTCGGCCAG
This sequence comes from Janthinobacterium sp. ROICE36, assembly GCF_002869965.1. Classification (GTDB taxonomy): domain Bacteria; phylum Pseudomonadota; class Gammaproteobacteria; order Burkholderiales; family Burkholderiaceae_D; genus Janthinobacterium. The sequence continues at coordinate 40,991 of NZ_PEBS01000005.1, read as the reverse complement.
GGTGAGGCGGCCGTCCTGCGGCGAAAACTGGCACAAGACCTGGAATGGTTTATTGAAGAGAATAAGTGGCATGCTGATAAATGAATTGATGCAAACGATGGCGGCCGCTGGTTGGCGCCGCAAAAGCGTGGCGCCCTGTAAGATACTGGTGCATAATGTGAAACGCTGGTCTTATGTCTTATAGAAGACTTGAAACGGTATGGCAAAAGTTCTTTGACGCCGCAGATGGCCCGGGTGTTCTTTCCTGCTAAAGTGCGTTGTTGCCGCCATGTTCGGACTTGTTTTTGTAAACTCTGCAACCGCAGAGCGCGTCGCTGGCGTGTGTTGCCTGCCAGCGGTGTGTCCCACTTCGGAGATCACGATGTATCAACATATCACTGTACCTGCTGACGGCCAAAAAATCACCGTCAACGCCGATTTTTCGCTGAATGTACCAGATAATCCCATCGTTCCCTTCATTGAAGGCGATGGCACGGGCATCGATATCAGCCCGGTCATGATCAAGGTGATCGACGCTGCCGTGGCCAAGGCCTACGGCGGCGCGCGCAAGATCAGCTGGATGGAAATCTATGCAGGCGAAAAATCGACGAATGTGTACGGCCCCGATGTGTGGCTGCCGGAAGAAACTTTGGCCGTACTGAAAGATTACGTCGTCTCCATCAAGGGCCCGCTGACCACGCCCGTCGGCGGCGGCATCCGCTCGCTGAACGTGGCGCTGCGCCAGCAGCTGGACCTGTATGTCTGCCTGCGCCCCGTGCGCTACTTCACGGGAGTGCCGTCGCCCGTGAAAGAGCCGGAAAAGACCGACATGGTGATTTTCCGCGAAAATTCGGAAGACATCTACGCCGGCATCGAATACCAGCAAGGCTCGCCCGAAGCCAAGAAACTGATGGATTTCCTGATCCATGAAATGGGCGTGACCAAGATCCGCTTCCCGGCCACGTCGGGCCTGGGCATCAAGCCCGTATCGATCGAGGGCACGGAGCGCCTGGTGCGCAAGGCCATCCAGTACGCGATCGACAATGACAAGCCATCCGTGACGATCGTGCACAAAGGCAACATCATGAAGTACACGGAAGGCGGTTTCCGCGACTGGGCGTATGCGCTGGCGCAAAAAGAATTCGGCGCCGAACTGATCGATGGCGGTCCTTGGTGCAAGTTCAAGAATCCGAAGACGGGCCGCGACATCATCGTCAAGGATTCCATCGCTGACGCGTTCCTGCAACAAATCCTGCTGCGTCCGGCCGAATACAGCGTCATCGCCACCCTGAATTTGAACGGCGATTACATTTCCGACGCGCTGGCCGCGCAAGTGGGCGGCATCGGCATCGCGCCGGGCGCCAACCTGTCCGACTCCGTCGCCATGTTCGAAGCGACGCACGGCACGGCGCCCAAGTACGCGGGCAAGGATTACGTGAATCCCGGTTCCCTGATCCTGTCGGCGGAAATGATGCTGCGCCACATGGGCTGGCTGGAAGCGGCCGACCTGGTCATTTCGTCGATGCAGAAATCGATAGCCTCGAAGCGCGTCACCTACGATTTCGCCCGCCTGATGGAAGGCGCGACGCAAGTGTCGTGCTCCGGTTTCGGCGACGTGATGATCGAGCACATGTAACACGAGGGGCAGGGCAGGAGGGGCAGCACACCCTGCGGACGAAAAAAAACCCCGTTTGACAACGGGGTTTTTCACATCTGAGGGCCGGCGATGCTTAGGCTGCTTGGATGTTGGAAGCTTGCTTGCCTTTAGGGCCTTGCGTGACTTCGAATTGAACTTTTTGACCTTCTTTGAGGGTCTTGAAACCGTTCATGTTGATTGCGGAGAAGTGAGCAAACAAATCTTCGCCGCCGTCATCTGGAGTGATGAAGCCAAAGCCTTTGGAATCATTGAACCACTTAACTGTACCTGTTGCCATAAAAAGAACTTTCAAAATTAAAACAAATCACACGAGCCATAAAAGCAAGAAGCTTCTTGCCCCCTCCTCGACGTCTCACTTCTTATCAAGCTGTACATTACTGCAACAGTCGATACAGCATTGTTGGCGGAATAAATAATGAAGTCAAGCGCTTTTCCATCGATATTGCCAAATTCTTCACGGCAACCAAAAAAGCAACTCTTGATTTTGACAGCAAGGTCGCCATCTGCGCACTATTAAGAAAACGCGTAAGATTGAAAACAATTGGAAAGGCGTAGATATTGCGCATGACAACCACTGTGAAAGCATTAGAATAAGCGTATGGCAACCAAGCACGACACAGAAACCCTGCTGGAGCGGCAAGTGCTGAAGCCGCCACCGCTCTACCAGGTGGCCTTGCTCAATGACGACTACACCCCGATGGAATTTGTGGTGGCCATCATAGAGGAGTATTTCAACAAGGACCGTGAAACGGCGACGCAAATCATGCTCAGTGTTCATCGCTACGGCAAAGGAGTGTGCGGCGTGTTCTCTAAAGATATAGCGTGTACCAAAGTGGAGTTCGTTTTAACGCATGCGCGCAAGGCGGGGCATCCCCTGCAGTGCGTGATGGAGGAAGTATGATTGCGCAGGAATTAGAAGTTAGTTTGCACATGGCGTTTGTCGAAGCTCGGCAGGCACGGCATGAATTCATTACGGTTGAGCATTTGCTGCTGGCACTGCTGGACAACCCCTCCGCTGCCGAGGTGTTGCGGGCCTGCGCGGTCAATATAGAGGACCTGCGCAAGACCCTCACCAATTTCATCGGCGATAACACGCCGACCGTGCCTGGCACGGGCGAAGTCGACACCCAGCCGACGCTTGGTTTCCAGCGCGTGATCCAGCGCGCCATCATGCACGTCCAGTCCGCCTCGAATGGCAAGAAGGAAGTCACGGGCGCCAATGTACTGGTGGCCATCTTCGGCGAAAAGGATTCGCATGCTGTCTACTACCTGCACCAGCAGGGCGTGACGCGCCTGGACGTGGTCAATTTCATTTCGCACGGGGTGCGCAAGGACCAGTCGACGGAAAGCGCGAAAGCCTCCGAAGGCGTGGAAGATGCGCCCGTCGAGGGCCAGCCGAAGGAAAGCCCGCTCGACCAGTTCACGCAAAACCTGAACAAGGCCGCTGCCGAAGGCAAGATCGATCCCTTGATCGGCCGCGAGGAAGAAGTCGATCGCGTGATCCAGATCCTGTGCCGCCGCCGCAAGAACAATCCGCTGCTGGTCGGCGAGGCGGGCGTGGGCAAGACGGCTATCGCCGAAGGCCTCGCTTACCGCATCACGCAAAGCGACGTGCCGGAAATCCTGCAAAATGCCGTCGTGTATTCGCTGGACATGGGCGCCTTGCTGGCCGGGACCAAATACCGCGGTGACTTCGAACAGCGCCTGAAAGCCGTGCTGAAACAGCTGAAGGACAATCCGAACGGCATCCTGTTCATCGACGAGATCCACACCATCATCGGCGCGGGCTCGGCCTCGGGCGGCACCCTGGATGCATCGAACCTGCTGAAACCGGCGCTGGCCAACGGCCAGTTGAAATGCATAGGCGCGACCACGTACACGGAATTCCGCGGCGTGTTTGAGAAAGATCACGCCTTGAGCCGCCGTTTCCAGAAAGTGGATGTCAACGAGCCGACCGTCGAGCAAACCATACAGATTCTGCGCGGCCTGAAATCGCGTTTCGAAGAGCATCATGGCGTGAAATACTCGGCTTCGGCCCTGACGACGGCAGCCGAACTGGCGGCGCGCTTCATCAACGACCGCCATTTGCCTGACAAGGCGATCGACGTCATCGATGAAGCGGGCGCGGCGCAGCGCATCTTGCCGAAGTCCAAGCAAAAGAAAACCATCGGCAAGGCCGAGATCGAGGACATCATCGCCAAGATCGCGCGCATTCCGCCGCAAACGGTCAACCAGGACGACCGCAGCAAGCTGCAAACCATCGACCGCGACTTGCGCAATGTGGTGTTCGGGCAAGATCCCGCCATCGACGCGCTGGCCTCGGCCATCAAGATGGCGCGCGCGGGGCTGGGCAAGACGGACAAGCCGATCGGCTCCTTCCTGTTCTCCGGTCCGACGGGCGTGGGCAAGACCGAGGTGGCCAAGCAACTGGCCTTCATCCTCGGCATCGAGCTGATCCGTTTCGACATGTCCGAATACATGGAGCGTCACGCGGTCAGCCGTTTGATTGGCGCGCCGCCGGGCTACGTTGGTTTCGACCAGGGCGGCTTGCTGACGGAAGCGATCACCAAGAAGCCGCATGCGGTCTTGCTGCTCGATGAAATTGAAAAAGCCCATCCGGACATTTTCAATATCCTGCTGCAAGTGATGGACCACGGCACCTTGACGGACAACAATGGTCGCAAAGCCGATTTCCGCAACGTGATCATCATCATGACGACCAATGCAGGCGCGGAAAGCTTGCAGAAAGCTTCGATCGGTTTCACCAATTCCAAGCAGGCAGGCGACGAGATGGCCGACATCAAGCGCATGTTCACGCCGGAATTCCGCAACCGCATCGACGCGACCATCAGCTTCCGCGCGCTGGACCAGGAAATCATCCTGCGCGTGGTCGACAAGTTCCTGATGCAGCTGGAAGAGCAGTTGCACGAGAAAAAGGTCGAAGCCGTGTTTACCGAGAAGCTGCGTGCTTTCCTCGGCAAGAAAGGCTTCGATCCGCTGATGGGCGCGCGGCCGATGGCACGCCTGATCCAGGATCTGATCCGCAAGGCCCTGGCCGACGAGCTGCTGTTCGGCCGCCTGGTCAGCGGCGGACGGGTCACGGTCGACCTCGACGACAAGGACCAGGTCTTGTTGGAATTCCCGGAACCGCCCGACGCGGCGCCGACGGCAGCACCGGAAACGGTGGAAGTGGAGTAAGAACACCGAACCAAACCCACTGCGCGTCGCGATTTGCGGCCGCCGATGCTCACTGCCTCGGCGGCCCCGTGCTTAGCACAGTTCCGCGTCTCGGCCGCAACTCGCTGCCACTCGCTACGGTTTTGTTCGGCGTTCAGAGCGTTTCTGCTCTTGTCGAAAAACCCGCCCCACGCAAGTGGCGCGGGTTTTTTTACGTTTTTGTGGGCAATAAAGAAGGTTTTCTTTGGTCGTGCTTATGCCAGAATTGCTGTCCGGTATCGACATGATGTCCATGCCACCTCATCGCCCTGACCGCTATCTGGATGCCCACATGAAAATTTCCCGTAGTCTTGCCTTGCTCCTGTTGTCCGCCGGCCTGCTGGGCAGCGCCGCTGCCGCCGTTCCTGCCGGCAGTTATTTCCGTTTTCCTGCCATACGGGGCGACAGCGTCGTCTTCACGGCCGAAGGCGATTTGTGGAAAAGCAGCGTGCGCGGTGGCGCGGCGCAGCGTTTGACCACGCATCCCGGCTATGAAACGAACGCGGCGATTTCCCGCGACGGCCTGTGGCTGGCGTTTTCCGCCGCCTACGAAGGGGCGCAGGAAGCGTATGTGATGCCGCTGGCCGGTGGTTTGCCGCGCCGTATTTCGTATGACAATGGCGGCGTGCTGGTGCTGGACTGGACGGCGCAGGGCGAGGTGCTGGTCAGCACGCAAAATACGGATGGTCCCGCCTCGCGCCGCATCGTCGCCGCCATCGATCCCGTGAAGCAGACGCGGCGCGTGTTTCCCGTGGCCGACGCCAACGATGCCGTGCTCGACGACGCGGGCAAGACCTTGTTTTTCACGCGTTTCGGCCTGGCCATGACCAACGATAATGTGCGCAACTACCGGGGCGGCGCGCATGCCACCCTGTGGCGCTATGCGCTGGATGGCAAGGGCGAGGCCGTGCACATGCACACGGAAGCCGCCGTGTTGGCGGGCAACAACAAGCGCCCCATGTGGTGGCAGGGCCGCGTCTATTACATCAGCGACGCGGGCGGCAGCGACAATCTGTGGAGCATGCTGCCCGACGGCTCCGATCGCCGCGCGTTGACCAAGCACACGCAGTGGGACGTGCGCAATGCTTCCCTGGGCGATGGCAAGATCGTGTATCAATTGGGCGCCGACCTGCAGGTGCTGGACCTGGCGGCAGGGACGGACTCATCGCCGCTACCGATCAACCTCGTATCCGACTTCGACCAGCAGCGCGCGCGCCAGATCCGCTCGCCGCTCGATACCTTGAGCAATGTGCAGCTGTCGGGCAAGGATGAGCGCATCATCCTTACAGCACGAGGCCGCGTCAGTATCGCCGGCACGGGCAGTTTGCGCCGCGTCGATATCGCCATTCCCGAAGGGGCGCGGGCGCGTGACGCCGTCTTTTCCAGCGACGAGAAATCCGTGTTCGCCATCGTCGACACGAGCGGCGAAAATGAAATCTGGAAGTACGCCGCCGATGGCTCGGGCAAGGGCGAGCAACTGACGACGCAGGGCGACAACCACCGCTGGAAACTGTATCCGTCGCCGGACGGGCGCTGGCTGGCGCACACGGACAAGAAGGGCCGCTTCTGGCTGCTGGACCTGGCAACGAAGGGCAACCAGCTGATCGACGACGCGGGCAAGGCGGGCGTGGACAAGCACGAGGAAGTGCAATGGTCGCCGGACAGCCGCAACCTGGCCATCGTGCGCGTGGCCAGCAACGAGCAGCGCGAGCAGATCGGCTTGTACAACCTCGCTTCGAAGCAGTTGCAATTCGTCACCAGCGACCGCTATACGTCCGGCTCGCCCGTGTTTTCGCCCGACGGGCGTTGGCTGTATTTCATGTCGGCGCGTAATTTCCAGCTGGCCAACGGGTCGCCGTGGGGCGACCGCAACATGGGGCCCGTGTTCGACAAGCGCATCGGCGTGTATGCGCTGGCGCTGCAGCCGGGCAACCGTTTCCCGTTCCAGCCCGATGATGAGCTGAGCCGACCTGGCGTCAAGCCGGCCGAAACGGACGATGAAAAAGCGGCCGAACTGGCGGCGGAAAAGGCTCTGGAGAAGGCTGGCGGCAAGGGCGCAGTGAAAAAGGCGCCGGCCGCCTTGCCAGCCATCGTCAGCCAGGGACTGGCCGAGCGCCTGTATGAAGTGCCGCTGGCGGCGGGCAATTACGGTGCGCTGGCCATGGATGACAAGCGCCTGTATTTCCTCGAGCGCGACAGCGGCGAGAACAAGTCCAGCCTGAAGACTGTCGCCATCGGCAATACCGGCTCCAAGCCGGAACTGCTGGTGGCCAATGTGCGCGAATTCGACCTGGCCCAGGATAAAAAGCATTTGTACTACAGGACAGCAGCGGCTACTGGGCCGGGCGAGATGCTGGTGATCGAGGCGGGCGCCAAGCTGCCGGCTGACCTGACGAAGGCCAAGGTCAAGGTCGATGACTGGACGTTTGTCTCGAATCCGCGCCTGGAATGGAAGCAGATGTTCAACGACGCCTGGCGCTTGCACCGCGACTTCCTGTACGACGCGAAGATGCGCGGCGTGAACTGGAAGGCGGCGCGCGACAAATATGCGCCGCTGGTCGAGCGGGTCACGGACCGGGCCGAACTCAATGACGTGCTGGGCATGATGGTGGCCGAAGTGGGCGCCCTGCATTCGCAGATCCGCCCCGGCGAATTGCGCCGCACGGAGCAGGAAGGCGCGCCGGCCGGCCTGGGCGCCGTGCTGGCGCGCACCGGCGACGGCTACCGGGTCGAGCATGTCTACCGCAGCGAAGTGGAATTGCCCTCGGCGCGCTCGCCCCTGTCGCGCCCCGAAGTGGATGTGAGGGCGGGCGACGTGATCACGGCTGTCAATGGCAAGGATGTGCTGGCCGCACGCGATATTAGCGACCTGCTGCTGAACCAGGCTGACAAGCAGGTGCTGCTGCAGGTCAAACGGGGTAATGGCAAGGGCGCGCCGCGCGCCGTCATCGTCACGCCTGTCAATATGGCGAAACAGACGGCGCTGCGCTATGGCGACTGGGAATTGAGCCGCGCCGAGCAGGTGGCGGCCGCTTCGCAAGGGCGCATCGGCTACCTGCACCTGCGCGCCATGGGCGCCAACGACATCGCCTCGTTCGCGCGCGATTTTTACGCCAATATCAACCGCGAAGGCTTGATCATCGACGTGCGACGCAATAACGGCGGCAATATTGACAGCTGGATCATCGAAAAACTGCTGCGCAAGGCCTGGGCCTACTGGGCGCCGCCAGGCGTCCAGCCATCGTCGAACATGCAGAACACCTTCCGCGGCCACCTGGTGGTGCTGGTCGATGAACTCACGTATTCGGATGGCGAAACCTTCGCCGCCGGCATCAAGGCATTGAAACTGGCACCGCTGGTGGGCAAGCGCACCGCCGGCGCCGGCGTCTGGCTGAGCGACAATACGCGTCTGGCCGACAATGGCATGGCGCGCGTGGCGGAAAACGGCCAGTTCGGCATCGATGGCCAGTGGCTGATCGAAGGCGTGGGCGTGGTGCCGGACGTGGAGGTGGAAAATCCTCCGCACGCCACCTTCGTCGGCGCCGACCGCCAACTGGAAGTGGCGCTCGACATGCTGGCGAAAAAACTCAAGGAGCAGCCGCGCCCCGCATTCCAGGCGCAGCCGATCCCCGCGCTGAAATAGTGCGCTTACAGGCCGCAAGCGGCCTTGAACTGCTGCGCGCGACGGCGTGATACCTCGACCACGCTGCCGTCCAGCAGCTGCAATTCGAGGCCATCGGCGGCGTTCGGCGCGAGTTGCGCCACCTGCGCCAGGTTGACGATCTGGCGCCGGTTGGCGCGCAAGAACAGGGCGGGATCAAGCTTTTCTTCCAGCTGGTTCAGGGTGCGCAGCATCAGCGGATGCTGCGCACCGAAATGCACGCGTGTGTAGTTGCCTTCCGATTCCAGCAGGCGGATATCGTCAAACGCTACAAACCAGCAGCGTTCCCCATCCTTGATGAAGACCTTGCGCGGCGCCGGCGGCGGCACGGCTTGCGCCCGCGCGCCGGCACGCGCCAGCGCCGTGGCCAGGCGTGCCGCCTGCACGGGTTTTTGCAGGTAATCGAGCGCGCTGACCTCGAACGCCTGCAGCGCGTACTGGTCGAAGGCCGTGCAAAAGATGACATCGGGCGCATCGTCGAGCGCGGCCAGCAAGTCGAAGCCGGAGCCGCCCGGCATCTGCACATCGAGCAGCAGGAGGTCCCGGCGCAGCTTGCCGATCTGCGCGACGGCGTCGGCCGCGCTGGCCGCCTCGCCCAGGATATCCACTGCGCCCCGCTGCACATGCGGCGCCAGCAGGCGACGCAGCTCGGCGCGCGCCAGGCGCTCGTCATCGACCAGCAGTACCTTGAGCGGCTGGCCGTTCATGGCAGTTCCGGCAAATGGATGGTGGCATATACCCAGCCCGCCTGCTGGCGCAGTTCCAGGCTGGCGTGCTCGCCGCAGGCCAGCTGCAAGCGCTGGCGCGCATTGCGCAAGCCGATGCCGGTGGAGCCGGACGCGCTGCGCAGCTCGCCCGTGTTGGCCACCTCGATCTGCAGCGCGTCCATGCCAGCGCCGCGCTGCGCCGTGATGCGGATGTCGCCGCCATCGGCGCTTGTCTCCACACCATATTTGACGGCGTTTTCCACCAGCGTTTGCAGGGCCATGGGTGGCACGCGCACATGATCGGTGCCGGGGGGGATGTCGAAGCTGACGCGCAGGCGATCCTCGAAGCGACTCTGTTCGATCGCCAGGTAGGCGCGCACGGCGTCCAGTTCGGACGACAGCGGCACCGTGGCATGCTGGCCCGATTGCAGCGCGTGGCGCATCAGGCCGGCCAGCTGGTCGATCATGTGCGCGGCCGCTTCGCGGTCTTCGAAGATCAGCGCGCGCACGCTATTGAGGCTATTGAAGAAAAAATGCGGATTGACCTGTGCCTGCAGGGCGCGCAACTGGGCGTCTTTGGCCAGCACTTCCAGGCGCAGCGCCTCGGCCTCGAAGCGGCTGGCGCGGCGCAGCGACAGCGCGGTGAAGTAGAACATCGTCCAGGTCAGAAATACCCCGAACCAGAACAGCAGCGCGCCGGGCAGCCAGGCTATGCCGCGGATGGTGCCGGGGGGATACATGATGTGGAAGGCGGTTGTCACGCTGGCCGTCTGGATGACTGCCAGCAGGATCAGCGACGGCACGATGCGTTGCCAGCGCAAGCCGTTTGCCGCCCAGCCGTACCGGCGCAGGACGCCATGCCACAGGTGCGACAGCAGCAGCCCGCCCAGGGAACCCCAGCAGGCAATCGTCACGACGATGCGCAACTGCGAGGAGCCGCCATACACGCTGTTGAACAAGGCGAGCGCGCCCCAGCCGGCCAGCTGGAAGGCCCAGTACCAGTTGATCCTGGCCAGCAGCGGCGGCCGGTGCAAGGGCGCGTTCATTGCCTAGTCCAGGAACTGTTCGATGCGCGCAACCATCCAGTCCGGCTGGTCGTACATGATGAAGTGGCGCGCCGTATCGGCCAGCGCGACTTTTACGCCAGGTAGCTGTGCATACTGCTGTTGGAAGGTGGCTTCGATGGCGGTGCGCGGCGCATAGTCCTTGTAGGCGATCCATGTGCCCAGTACCAGGGTGGGGGATTTTATTTTCGCCACGTCCTGGCGCAGGTCGCTGGCCATCAGCGTGCCCATGGCCCTGATCACCGTCTCGCGGTCCGAGCGCTGGCCCCAGCCGATGATGCGTTCCACGTCGGCCGGCGCGCTGGCCATGCTGCTTACCGCGCGGCGCTGGCTGGCGGCGTAGGTGGCGTCATCCTGCGCGCGCATGGCCGTTTGCATCTGCGTAGCCATGGCTTGCAATTGCGGCGGCGTGATGGAGGGCAGCTGCGTCGCACCCAGCGCCGGCAGCGAGTCGACGATTACCAGTTTGCCCGTCCGGGCCGGATGGTCGATGGCCATTTTCAACGCCAGGAAACCGCCCAGGCTATGCCCGATGATGGCCGGCTGGCCCAGTTTTTTCGCCACGATGTAGTCGGCCAGTTGCTGCTCTGCCTGTGCCAGCAAGTCGCCCTCGATGGGCGCCACGCCGGCGAAGCCGGCCAGTGTCAGCACGTGGCATTGGCGTGCGGCGTGCGGGCCGCACAGGCGCGCCACCGTGCCTTGCCAGACTTCGCCCGAGGATGCCAGACCGGGAATCAGGATCAGGGGGCGGCCCTGGCCCGTGACATCGACCGTGAATGCCGCGGGCGCGGCGGCCCGGCTGGCGCCTGCCAGCAGCGCGGTGGTGAGCAAGATCAATGTTTGCAGTGTTCGTTTCATGGGGTACTCCTCCTTGACCACCATGCTAGCGGCGCAGGCGCCCGGCAGCCAGCGCTGCGGGATGGGCGGCGGCAGGCCGGGATGAGCGGTTCAGACCCATGCATCCTGATCCTGGCAGTGGTCGGGAAGGTAGGTCAGGTACTGCACCATGCGCGGCGCCGGGCCGCGGTTGGGCGTGGCGCAATGTGGCAAGGCCTGGTGCCAGATGATGAAATCGCCGGCCATGCCTTCGACAGGCACGGGCCGCAAGTCTTCGACGGCCCATTCGCGCGGCTGGCGGCCCTGTGGCACTTGCTGCAGCCAGGCGGGCAGGTGGTGCTGGAAGCCGGGAACGCAATGAAAGGCGCCATGCTGCGCGGGACAGTCGCTCAGGTACAGCATGCCTTGCAGCTTGAAGGGAATTGGCTGTTGCAGGCTGACGTCCCAGTGCAGGGCGCTGCCAGGGAAACGGTGCTGCGGCGTTTCCGGCGGATTGAAGCTTACCTTGTCGATGCTGGCGTAGATGCCGGTGCCGGCGCCGGTGCTTGTGTCGTATAGCTGCTGATAGGCGTGGTGAACGTGCGCGCTGTGGCGGTTTTCCTCAAGGGCAGGATGGTCGGAAAACTGCAGCATCAGGCCCCGCTTGCCCGGGTGCGGCTGGTACCACGATGCCGCATCATCGGGGCTGGCGCCCAGATACTCCCAGATGGCCGCCCGGGCGGCGGCGCACTGTGCGCGCGGTACGGCACCGCGCAGCACCAGATAGCCGTGCTCGTCGAAATGACGCAACTCGGCGGCGGACAGCACATCCTGGTGCGCACTGGCGGCGTGCGCGGGGCGCGCTCGCGTGCGCGCGGCGATCCAGTCGCTGTAGGCTTTCACGGTCGGCCGTTGCTGATACAGGAAGTGCAGAGCGTCTTCCATCGAAATGCCGCGCGCGTACAGGGCCTTGATGTCCTGCTGGTCGCGTGCCAGTCCGCTGGCGCCGGCAGCGCTGCGGCGTCCCGTGCAGTGTTGCCATAAATCGTGCAGGTGAGGCCAGTCGTCCATGCTGTGGTGGGTGGTTGGGTGGGAGTTAACCGGCGCGCAGGCGGCGCCACAGAGTGGTGCGGCTGATGCCGAGGTAATGGGCGGCGGCGTCGCGGCGCCCGCCGAAGCGCGCCAGTACGGCGCTGGCGCTGTCATCTTCCAGGCGTGGCGCGATGGCGGCGGCGGGCGCCGGCAGCAGCGCCGCCGTGCCGGTAGCGTTGCCCAGTTCGGGCGCCACGCCCAGCACGAAGGCGGGCGTCAGCGCCTGCAGCGGTTCGGCGGCCAGGAACAGGGCCAGGCGCTCGGCCAGGTTGCGCAGTTCGCGCACGTTGCCGGGCCAGTCGTAGCGGCGCAGCAGCGGCGCGCAGGCCTGGATTTCCGCGTGCAGGTTGGGGTGCGGACGGGCGCCCAGCGCGGCCAGCGCGTTTTTCAGCGTCCATTCGGCCAGGCCGGGAATATCGCTGGCGCGTTCGCGCAAGGCGGGCAAATGCAGGCGCAGCACGGCCAGGCGATAGAACAGGTCGGCGCGGAAGCGTCCTTCGCGGATGCGCTGCTCCAGGTCGCAATGGGTGGCGCTGATGATGCGCACATGGATGGCGATGGGCCGCGTGCCGCCCACGCGCACCACTTCGCGCTCTTCCAGCACGCGCAGCAAGCGCGTTTGCAGGGCCAGCGGCATTTCGCCGATTTCATCGAGGAACAGGGTGCCGTGGTTGGCCGCTTCGAACAGGCCCGCGTGGCCGCCCCGGCGCGCGCCCGTAAAGGCTCCGTCCTCGTGGCCGAACAGCTCCGATTCGAGCAGCGATTCGGCGATGGCGCCGCAATTGATGGCGATGAAGGGCCGGTTCGCACCCAGGCTGCGCGGGCTTTCGCGGTGGATGGCCTGCGCCACCAGCTCCTTGCCGCTGCCCGTCTCGCCCTGGATCAGCACCGTCGCCGGCGAGCGGGCATACAGCACCACCGACTGGCGCAGCGCTTCCATCGCTTCCGATTCGCCGCGCAAGTCGTGCAAGCCATGGCGCGCGCGCAAAGTGTCGGCCACTGCCGCCCGCCGTCCCCGGTTCGATTCGATCTGGGTCAGGCGCGCCAGTTCCAGCGCGTCGTCGAAGGCGCGCCGGATGGCCGTGGCCGAATACACGAAGACGGCGGCCAGTCCCGCCTCTTCGGCCAGGTCGGTGACGAGGCCCGCACCGACGACGGCCTTGACGCCGGCCGCCTTCAGTTCGTTGATCTGCGCGCGCGCGTCTTCCTCGGTGGCATAGGTGCGCTGGGCAATCTGGAAGCCGAAGGTGGCGGCAAATTCGGCAAGTTCGGGCATCGGGTCCTGGTAGGTGACGACGCCGATCTGCGGCGAGATGCGCCGCGCGCGCGCCAGCGCCTGCATCACGTCATAGCCGCTGGCCTTGGCGATGATGACGGGCACCGACAGCCGGCCTTTCAGGTAGGCGCCGTTCGAGCCTGCCGCGATGACGGCATCGCAGCGCTCGGTGGCCATGCGTTCGCGGATGTGGCGCACGGCGTCGTCGAAGCCCAGGTTGATCGGCTCGATCGTCGCCAGGTCGTCGTATTCAAGCGTGATGTCGCGGAACAGGTCGAACAGGCGCGAGACGGAGACGGTCCAGATGATGGGTTTGTCGCGGTGGTCGAGCGGAGGTTGGGGAGGGCGGCGCATGCTTTATTCTAAACGATTTGTTTCATTTTCTTACCATGCAACGCCGGTGCAACGGGCGTGTTGCAAGTGGTCTGTGGCGTTTCAGGTATTGCCAATAAGGAATATGAAAAAACCCCCGGAAACTGGTTTATGATCTAACAGCACTGTGGTGCCTGACGAATATATTGCTCAGGTGCATTCCGACCGCTAACAACCGACCCATGGTGTCCATGAACCGCGTACCGACCAGTCCCGATTTCATCGCCGATGCCTTGCAGCTGATCGCCTTGCCCGCCTGCGCCTGCGATGCTTGCGGCATGGTGGTCGCGGTGAATGGCGCCTTGAGCGCCTTGCTGGGCAGGGATGTGTCGGGCCGGCTGCTGGCCGACTGTTTTACGGACGCCTACCGCGCGTCGAGTGCCAGCATGCTGCGTGGCGCGCTGGGTGCGGCCGGGCGCGAACGGCACTGGGACAGCAGTCTGGAGGGAATCGATGCCGCCATCGCCGTGCAGGTATGGGCCAAGCCGCTGCCGGTGGGCGATGGCTTGCCGGGCGCGACGCTGGTGTTTGCCGACATCAGCGTGCAGCAGCGCGACCAGCAAGCCTTGCGCAAGACCTTGCTGGAACAGCAGGCCATCCTGGAAAGCGCTGCCGTCGGCATCATGTTTTCCAAGGGCGGCTTCATCGAGGAGTGCAATATCCGCGCCGCCGAGATGCTCGGCTATGCGCGCCACCAGTTGACGGGCATGCCGGGCGCGGTGCTGTACCGTTCTGCCGAGCATTGCCGCCTCCTGGGGCTGGAGGCGGCGCCACTGCTCTCGAAGGGCAAGCCGTACCGCACCGAACTGGAATTGCGGCGCCAGGACGGCACGCTGTTCTGGAGCCGGCTGCACGGGCGCGCCGTCGATCCCTTGAATACGCATGACGGCACGGTATGGATTATCGAAGATATCAGCGACCATCGGCGCGATGAAGACCAGCTGCGCCGCGCCATGCTGGAAATGCAGGCCGTGATGGACAACGCGCCGCTGGCCATCGGTTTTCAGCGCGACAAGGGTGTGCTGCGCTACAACCGCCGCTTTGCAGAATGCTTCGGCTTTGATGGCGACAGCGGCGTGGGCCTGGCTGTCGCAGACCTGTACCCGTCGCGCGCGGCGTATGAAAACGTGGTGCGGCAAGCGTCGCCCCTGCTGCGGCGCGGCCAGCCGTTCCAGGGCGAGATGGAGATGCGCCGCCGCGACGGCTCCACTTTCTGGGCGCTGGCGTATGGTTATGTACTGAACCCCGAGAGCCAGACCGACCGCGGGCTGCGCGACACGATCTGGCTCTTTGACGACCGCAGCGCGCAGAAGGCGGCCGAGGAAGCCACGCGCCAGCTGATGCTGGAGCAGCAGGCCATCCTCGACAATGCGTCCGTTGGCATCCTGTTTTCTCGTTCGCGCCTGGTCTTGCGTTGCAATCCCCGCTTCGCCGAAATGTTCGGCTACGCGCAGGAAGAGATGACGGGCTTGCCCGCTGCCGAGCTGTTTCCCTCGCCTGCTGCCTACGCAGAGTTTGGCATGCAAGCCACGCCACTGCTGGGGCAGGGTTTGCCGTATGAGCAGGATGAAGTGCTGTTCCGCCGCCGCGATGGCAGCCTGTTCTGGTGTCGCATTCGGGCCAAGGCCGTCGACCAGACGCACAACGAACAGGGCACCATCTGGATAATCGAAGACGTCACGGACAGTCGCCAGGCGCAGATGGAAGTGGCGGCCATCATGACGAATGCCTCGGTGAGCATCTTGTATACCAAGAACCGCCTGATCACGCGCTACAACCTGGGCTTTGCCGCGATGTTCGGCTACCGCGGCGACGAGGCGCTGGGCCTGCCCGGGCGCGCGCTGTACGTGTCGCAGCAGTCCTACGAGTTGCTGGGCGCGGCAGCCTTCCCCTTCCTGTCGGTGGCCAAGCCGTTCCAGACGGAAGTGGAAATGATGCGCCGCGACGGCAGCACCTTGTGGGCGCAGCTGATCGCCTATGTGGTCAATCCGGACGATCCCGCTGCAGGCACCATCTGGATCATCGAGGACCGCACGGAAGCGAAGCGCGCCGAAGAATCCTTGCGCAATGCGCTGCTGGAAAACCAGGCCATCCTCGACAGCGCCGTGCTGGGCATCTCGGTGGTGGAGGACGGCTACAATTTGCGTGCCAATAGCAAGATGGAAGAGCTTTTCGGCTATGGCCCCGGCGAGATCAACGGCCTGTCGGTGCAGGCCCTGTATCCTGACGCGGCGGCGTGGAAAGCGGCGCGCGGCGAGACGGCGCGCGATTTTGGCGCGGGCCGCGTGCACATGTCGGAATACCAGCTGGTGCGCAAGGATGGCAGCCGCTTCTGGGCGCGCCTGTCCGGCCGGCCGTTTGACCTGGCGCATGTGCATGGTCGTTCCGTGTGGCTGGTCGATGACGTGACGGCGCGCCGCGAGGCGGCCGAGGCTGTGCGCCGTGCGCGCGACGAACTGGAACTGCGCGTGCACGAGCGCACGGCCGAACTGGCCGGCGCCAATTTGCTGCTGCAGGGCGAGATCGCCGAGCGGCGCCAGGCCGAGGCGCGGGTGCATCACATGGCCTACCACGACAACCTGACGGGCTTGCCGAACCGCGCGCTGCTGTCGGACCGCCTGGAGCGGGCCATGCTGTCCTCGCAGCGCTCCGGGCGCAAGCTGGCCGTGATGTTCATCGATCTGGACCGCTTCAAGACCATCAACGATTCGCTGGGCCACATGACGGGCGATTTGCTGCTCAAGGAAGTGGCCGGCCGGCTCTGTCGCGCGGTGCGCGCCAGCGACACGGTGGCGCGTTTGGGCGGCGATGAATTCGTCGTGCTGGTGCCCGGCATTCGCGACACCGACGAAGCGTCGCGCGTGGCCGAGAAGATCATCGAGGCACTGACGCCCGCCTTCCCGCTCGATGGCCATGTGCTGCACGTCACGCCGTCGATCGGCATCTGCGTGTATCCGGACGATGGCGGCGATGTCGACACGCTGATGCGCCATGCCGATGCGGCCATGTACCACGCCAAAGGCAGTGGCCGCAATAATTATCAGTTCTTCACGCAGACGATGAACCAGGCGGCGGCCCTGCACTTCGACCTGGAAAGCAGCTTGCGCACGGCGCTGGCGCTGCAGCAGTTCGAACTGTTTTACCAGCCCATCATCGATATCGCCACGCGCCGCCTGCATGGCATGGAAGTGCTGCTGCGCTGGCGCCGTCCCGGCCATGGCCTGGTGCTGCCTGACCGCTTCATTCCCATCATGGAGGAAAACGGCTTGATCGTACCGGTGGGCGAATGGGTCATGCGCAAGGCGTGCGAGCAAAGCATGGCCTGGCAGCGCCAGGGCTTGCAGCCCGTGCCCTTGGCGGTGAACCTGTCGCCGCGCCAGTTCATGCACAAGGGCCTGGTGGCGGCGATCGGCGCCGTGGTGCGTGAAACGGGCATCGATCCGGTGCTGCTGGAATTCGAAATCACCGAGACGGCGCTGATGCAGCACGGCGAGCATACCCTGGAGATTTTGCGGCAGATCAATGGCATGGGCCTGCGCCTGTCGATCGACGATTTCGGCACCGGCTATTCCAGCCTGGCCTACCTGAAGCGCTTCCCCGTGAAAAAGGTCAAGATCGACCGTGCCTTCGTCAAGGACCTGGAACACAGCGCGGAAGACCGCGCCATCGTGGCGGCCATCATCGCGCTGGCCGACAGCCTGCAATTGTCGACCGTGGCCGAGGGGGTGGAGACGGAAGAGCAGTTCGCCCTGCTGCAGGCGAACGGCTGCCGCTATGCGCAGGGCTATCTGTTTTCCGCGCCGGTACCAGCTGCAAATGCGCAATCGCTGCTGGAACGGTTGCCTGCTTAGTCGATGGTGGCGATGACGGGCGCATGATCGGACGGCTGTTCCCACTTGCGGGGTACGCGATCGATCACGCAGGCCGTGCAGCGTGCCGCCAGGGCTGGCGAGAGCAGGATATGGTCGATGCGCAAGCCTTTGTTCAGGCGGAAGCCCAGTTGGCGGTAATCCCACCAGCTGAACGATTTTTCCGCCTGCTCGAACAGGCGGAAGGCGTCCGTCAGGCCGATGTCGAACAAGCGCTGCAGGGCGGCGCGTTCCTTGTCCGAGACCAGCACCTGGCCGGCCCAGGCGACAGGATCGTGCACGTCGCGGTCGTCGGGCGCGATATTGTAGTCGCCCACGACGGCCAGTTGCGGGTGCTGCAGCGCTTCTTCGGCCAGCCAGTCGTGCAGGGCGGACAGCCAGCCGAGCTTGTATTCGTACTTGTCCGAGTCGACGCTCTGACCGTTCGGCACGTAGGCGCAGACGACGCGCACGCCGCCTATGGTGGCGGCCAGGATGCGCTGCTGCGCATCTTCATAGCGGGGATTGTTCTTCACCACGTCGGTGATCGGCAGCTTCGACAGGATGGCCACGCCGTTGTAGGTCTTCTGGCCGCTGAAGACTACCTGGTAGCCGGCCGCCTCGATCTCGGCGACGGGGAATTTGTCATCCGTGAGCTTGGTCTCTTGCAGGCAGAGTATGTCGACCGGGTTGTCTGTCAGCCACTGCAGCACTTGCGGCAGGCGCACTTTGAGCGAGTTGACGTTCCAGGTGGCGAGTTTCATGGGAAAATTCCTTGCTTGAATAGGTGGCGATAGGCGCGAATCTTACCGCATGCGTGTCGCCGGCGTCCTGCTCCCCGCTTGCCGAGCATATGCTTTATTTTCTTGCAGGGAAAAGGAGTGTTAATAAAGTATTTATATTTAACCAATCGTGGCGCATGAATATTATGTTTTTGTGTATGATTGATCAATCCCTATGTTTGATTTCGCATAAGTGGCTGGCGTGGCAGGCTGCGTCTCGCCATTTAACGGCACTAAGGTGTAAAGTTTCTCGCTAAAACGCGATAAAAACTACTAAAATGGCACAATGTAACAACTGTGTCACACGGCTTTGTGACAGCCAAGTTAAGAACCGAACAGGAAGCAGTTGTAATTAGTTGTAATTGCTATTCCGATTACATGACCACTGTGCCCGGGGCGGAGCGTCAATTCCGTTCTTGGCGCCGCCAGACTTGTTATATAAATTGCAGTACTATATCTATGAGACTGTTTTGCGACATCAATAGATGGTACTATTTTGAAATGTTGCAGTTTTAATAGTGAGACTTGCGCGTAGCATTTGCAAAGGAAGAAAATGCGAACTGCATTTGAAGCGTGGGCGCAGCGTGACGGCCACATTGTGCGGCGAAGAGAAGACAAACCGGATGAGTACCTGATTTTCGAGACCCAGCGCCGCTGGGTTATCTGGCAGGCAGCTCTGACGCATGGCAAGACGGCGGCCAAGCCGCGCGTGAGCGCGGCCGAAAAGGCGGCGAAAGCCCAGCGCGCGCTGGAAATATCCTCCGATGAAGCGATCGTGCGCAACAAGGTGCTCAATGAAGTGCTCGACGCCTTCGGCGGCGCCGATGGCGCTGCCGGCATGGAAGGCATACTGAAAGTGATCCAGGGCCTGAAGATGAAGCAGAAGGCACTGGCCGACGACAAGAGCGAAGATTCAACGGCTTGAGGGGATGGCGATGCGTTATCGGCACTACAAGGGCGGCATTTATGAACTGGTGTGCGAAGCCACGCTGGAATCGGATCTGACGCCGATGATCGTGTATCGCGCTGCGGACGGTTCCATCTGGACCCGACCGAAAGACGTGTTCTTTCAACTGATCGAAGTCGAAGGCGTCATGGTCCAGCGTTTCGCTCCCATCAACTGATGGCCGCCTACGTGCGTGCCCGGGATTATTTCATGCGTCAATTGCTGCCTGCCGCTTTGGTGCTGGGCTTTGCCTGCACTGCGGTGCATGCCGAAACCATCGGTTCGGTCGACACGGTGTTCAAACTGATCGGCCCTGACCACAAGATCGTCGTCGAAGCCTACGACGATCCCCGTGTCGCCGGCGTCAGTTGCTACCTGTCGCGCGCCAAGACGGGCGGCATCAAGGGCGCTGTCGGCCTGGCCGAAGACAAGTCCGATGCTGCTGTGGCTTGCCGCCAGGTGGGGCCGCTGCAATTCAAAGGCAAGCTGCCGCGCCAGGAAGAAGTGTTTACCGAGCGTGCCTCGATCTTCTTCAAGCATGTGCGCGTGGTGCGCATGGTCGACAGCAAGCGCAATGCGCTGGTCTACCTCGTGTATTCCGACCGCCTGATCGAGGGCAGTCCGAAAAACAGCGTTACCGCCGTCGCCGTGCCCGGCGACCAGCCGATTCCCGTCCGTTAAGCGAGCCAGCCATGCACGTGCCATCGTCTGTCGCCCTTGCCGCCAGGACGCTGCTGCTGTTTGGCCTGGGCGGCTGCGCCACGTTGACTGGCAACACCGAGCAGATGGTGCTGGTGCAAACCATACAGGATAACCGCGAGCTGAACGGCGCCGGCTGCATCCTCAGCAACGACGTGGGCAAGTGGTTTGTTACCACGCCGGGGCGCATCACCATCCGCAAGAGCCAGGAGCCTTTGACAGTCGATTGCCGGAAGCACGGTTCGCCCGCCATCGCAACGGACGACCACATCGATCCCAAACTCAATGGCAGCATCTGGGGCAATGTCATCCTGACCCTGGGAGTCGGCTATTTCGTCGACCGCAACACGGGTGCGGGCTTTGACTACCCGTCGATTTTGACCATCGTCATGCAGGACCCGGCGCGCCTAGCGCCGCCTCCCACGCCCGTCGCTGTAAAACAGCCCCCGGCCGCCGTGCCCGTGACGGTGGTGCAGCCGAAGGTGGCGCCATCTCCTTTGCCCACTCCCGTCGTCTACTGAGGCATACGCCACGCATGAAAAAACCGCCAGGTCTTGCGACCATGGCGGTTTTTTTGCTTCGCGATGCCGATAGCGCAGGCGCTACCGGCAGGCGTTAACTTATACGCGGTTGATGAGGAACGTCGTCAGCAGGGGGACGGGACGACCGGTCGCGCCTTTTGCGCCGCCCGATTTCCATGCCGTGCCGGCGATGTCCAGATGCGCCCAGGTGTACTTCTTGGTGAAGTTTTCCAGGAACGCCGCTGCCGTGACCGAGCCGCCGCCTGGCGTGCCGATGTTGGCCAGATCGGCGAAGTTCGACTTCAACTGCTCGTTGTACGCCTCTTCGATCGGCATGCGCCATGCCGTGTCGCTGGACTGTTTGCCCGCTGCCAGCAATTCATTGGCCAGCTGGTCATGCGCCGCATCGCTGCGCGTAAACAGGCCGCTGTTGTGGTGGCCCAGGGCGACCACGCAAGCGCCCGTCAGGGTGGCGATATCGACCACGGCTGCCGGCTTGAAGCGTTCGGCGTAGGTGAGCGCGTCGCACAGCACCAGACGGCCTTCGGCGTCGGTGTTCAGCACTTCGATAGTCAGGCCGTTCATCGAGGTGACGATGTCGCCCGGCTTGGTGGCGCGGCCCGACGGCATGTTTTCGCAGGCGGCGATGACGCCGATGACGTTCAGCTTCAGATTCATTTCGCCGATGGCGCGGAAAGTGCCCAGTACCGAGGCGGCGCCGCACATGTCGTACTTCATTTCATCCATGCCAGGACCGGCCTTGATCGAAATGCCGCCCGTGTCGAAGGTGATGCCCTTGCCGACCAGGACCACTGGCGCATCCTTGGCCTTGCCGCCCATGTGTTTCAGGACGATGAATTTCGGCGGTTGCTCGCTGCCGTTGGTGACGGACAGGAAGCTGCCCATTTTCAGCGCTTCGAGCTGTTTGCGATCCAGGATTTCGACTTCGAACTTGTAATCCTTGGCCAGCTGCTTGGCCGTGTTGGCCAGGTAGGTCGGATTGGCGACGTTCGCCGGCAGGTCGCCCAGCTTGCGCGTCAGGTCGGAGCCATTGGCAATGGCGATGGCTTGCGCCAGCGCGCCGCGCGTGGCTGCCGTTGCTGGAGCCGCCAGGGCGATCTTGCGCACGCCTGCTGGCGCCGGATCTTTTTTGCTTTTTTGCGAGTCGCAGCGGTATTCGCCGTCATGTGCGGCCTGCACCACGCAACGGATTGCCCAATTTACGTCGCGCTCTTTCACTTCCGTCAGCGGTAATGCGATAATGGCGTCCGCAGTGCCCAGCGAGCCGAAAGCCTTGAGGGCCGCTTGTACACCGGTAGCGAAGCTTTTTTCGCTGACAGTTTCATCGCTGCCCATGCCTACCAGCAGAACACGTTCGGCGGCGACGCCATCGACTGCGCGCAGCAGCAAGGTGCTGCCAGGCTTGCCGCTGATGTCGCCGGACTTCAGCGCAGCCGAAATCGCACCCTTGCTGTCCAGCGATTTTGCCGCTGGCGACAGTTTTTTGTTTTCGAATACCGCAACCGCGATGCATCCGCTTTTGGCCGTGCCGAGGGTGCTCTTGGTATCGAATGCTTTTATGCTAAAGTCCATTTGGTTCTCCGTTTTCATTTACTAGTAACGTGTTACTCAACTAACTGACCCGAATTATAAACTCCGAATGATCTTTCAACGCGCCCTTCGACGTGAATTGGCTAGTGCCGCCGGGGCCACCTTCACTGTTTTGTTCAGCATCCTGCTCACCTGGATGCTGATCGGCATTCTCGGCAAGGCGGCGGGCGGCAAGATTGCGTCGGCCGACGTCATGTCGCTGATGGTTTTTTCCGCCCTGATGCAGCTACCCACCATCATCATCCTCACCGGTTTCATTTCGGTGCTGATGGTCGTTACCCGCAGCTACAGGGAATCGGAGATGGTGGTGTGGTTCGCTTCCGGCCTGAGCCTGTCGCGCTGGATCTGGCCGGTCCTGAGCTTCGGTCTGCCGCTGGTGCTGGCCACCGGCGTTCTGAGCCTGTACGCCACGCCGTGGGCGCAAAAGAAAAGCGATGAATACGTGGCGCGCTTTGAAAAGCGCGAAGACCTGCAAAAAGTCACGCCGGGCCAGTTCCGCGAATCGGCCGGCAGCAACCGCATTTTCTTCGTCGAGGGTGTCAGCGGCGAGAAGAATGTGGTGCAGAACGTCTTCGTCAATACCGTCGATGAAAAAGGCAGCGCCGTCGTCGTCGTCGCCAAAGAAGGCGTGATCAATACCGACGCCAAGGGTGAACGCTTCCTGGTGCTCAAGAGCGGCCGCCGCTACCAGGGCGTGCCGACGCAGGCGGACTTCCAGACCATGGAATTCGAGCAGTACATCATGCGCATCGAGAGCAAGCAGCAGGAACTGGGCGCGGAACTGGGCGTGCGCGCCATGAGCACCATGGCGCTGGTCGCCGAGCCGAATCCCTACACCATGGCCGAATTGCTGTGGCGCGTCAGTGCGCCGCTGATCGCCTTGATGCTGATCCTGCTGGCCATTCCGCTGGGCTTCGTCAATCCGCGTGCCGGCAGTTCGGCCAACCTGATCGTGGCCCTGCTGATTTTCTTTACATATAGCAACCTGATCAAGGTCGTCGAAGCGAGCGTGAAACAGGGGCGTTTGACATTCGGCCTGGCCTGGTGGCCGCTGCACCTGCTGGCGGCGCTGGCCGTGGTGGCGCTGTTTGCGTGGCGCCTGAATGTGAATCACCGCTATCATCCGCTGGTCCTGCTGGCGTCCTTCAAGCGCGCGCGCCGCGCCGGCAAACCAAGTAAAGCGGCATCGAAATGAAGATTCTACAGCGCTATTTTGCGGTCTCGATATTCCAGGCGGTGCTGTTCGTGCTGCTGGCCTTCCTGGCACTGCAAGCCTTCATCGACCTGACGGGCGAGCTGCCCAAGGTGGGCCGCAACGGCTATACCATCCAGTATGCCTTCCTGTATGTGCTGGTGCTGGTGCCGGGGCATGTGTACGAGGTGATGCCGATCGCGGCGCTGATCGGCACGATCTACACGATGGCGCAGTTTGCGGCCAGTTCCGAATTTACCATCATGCGCGCATCGAGCATGTCGACGGCGATGGCGGCCGGTTTCCTGTTCCGCATCGGTATCGTCTTCGTGGTCATCACCTTCATCTTCGGTGAACTGATTACGCCGCGCACCGAGCCGCTGGCCGAACGCCTCAAGCTGACGTCGCGCGGCGCGGCCGTGTCGAGCGAATTTCGCTCCGGCCTGTGGACCAAGGACATGGTCAAGAGCGACGGCCTGACGGGCACCGTCACCGGTTCGCGCTTTTTCAATGTGGGTGAAGCGCGTCCGGACGGCCAGCTGAAAAACGTCAAGCTGTATGAATTTGATACCGATATGCGTTTGCGCACCCTGACCGTGGCCAAGGGGGCGACATATCAGGGCAATAATATCTGGCGCCTGACCGACGTGACGGAAACCTCGTTCTCGAACAGCGCGACGACCTCGCCCGGCTTCGAACCGAAGCTGGCGAACTACTTTGGACAGGAAACGAGCCTGGTGCGCACGGTACAGAGCGCCAGCAAGGACATGACGTCCGAAGTGACGCCGAAGATCCTGACAGTGTCGGCTTCCGATCCCGAGCGCATGTCGGCCAGCGAACTGGCCGTGTACACGCGCCACCTGGCCGAGAACAAGCAGGAGACCGAGCGTTTTCGCATCGCCTTCTGGAAAAAGCTGATCGATCCGCTGGCCATTTTCGTGCTGATGGCGCTGGCGCTGCCGTTCGCCTACATGCACACGCGCAGCGGCGGCATCAGCCTGAAGATCTTCATCGGCATCATGATCGGCGTGAGCTTCATGCTGGTCAATACCCTGTTTTCCCATCTTGGGCTGCTCAGCACCTGGCCAGCCTTCCTGACGGCGGTGGCGCCGAGCACCCTGTATCTGCTGCTGGCGCTGGGCGCCCTGTGGTGGGTGGAGCGGCACTGATGGAGACGAACGTGAAACAGGCGCTGATCTTGTTTGCCCATGGCGCGCGCGCCGCATCGTGGGCCGCGCCCTTCGAGCGCCTGCGCGATCTGACGCAGACGCGCATGCCCGGCACCAGCGTGCACCTGTCCTTCCTGGAGCTGATGACGCCGCGCCTGCCCGAACTGGTGGCGACCTTGCTGGCCGAGCTGCCCGCCGGCGCCACCCTGGACGTCACGGTGGTACCGGTGTTCCTGGGGCAGGGCGGGCATGTGCTGCGCGACTTGCCGCTCTTGCTGGAAGAGCTGCGCCAGCAGCATCCGTCATTGCGCCTGAAGGTGGTCGAGGCGGTGGGCGAGAACGCCAGCGTGCTCGCCGCCATCGCCGATTACTGCGTGGCGGCACCAGGCTCCAGCCCTAACCCTAGCACTTGAACGGCGCCGCCAGCGCGATGCCTGCGGCGCGCATCGACATCGTCTACCTGTGGGTCGATGGCGCCGACCCGGCGTGGCAGGCGCGCCGGCAGCAGGCGTATGCCGCCTGGGAGCAGGCGCATCCCGGCCAGCTGGCCCTGCATGGCAACGTGGCGGGGCGCTACCGCGACAACGGCGAACTGCGCTACAACCTGCGCGCGCTGGAGCGCTTCTTCCCCGGCCACGGCCAGGTCTATCTGCTGACGGACCGCCAGGTGCCTGCCTGGCTGTGCGCTTCACCGCGCCTGACGGTGATCGACCACGCCAGCCTGATGCCCGGGGCATCCCTGCCCGTGTTCGACTCCGGCCATATCGAATCGTATCTGCACCATATTCCCGGCTTGTCCGAACGCTTCCTGTATCTGAACGACGACGTATTTTTTGGCGCGCCGTTCGAGCCCGCATTCTGGTTTGGCGGGGAAGGGGAGCGGCGTTTGAGTGTTTTCACGGAGAGTGCGCTGCAGCCCGATTTGCAGGGCTTGCGCGCCGACGTGGCAGCGCCCGTCAATTGCGCCACCCTGTCGCGGCTATGGCTGTCGGCGCAATACGCCGATTACCGGCATGCACCGCGCCTGTATGCGCATGCGCCGCGGCCCATGCTGAAAAGCGCGCTGCATGCACTGGAAGGGTTGGCGCCGGCCATGTTTGCCGGCGTGCGCGCGACAGTGTTTCGCTCCTGGCAGGTGCCGGCATTGCTGCCCGACCTGGTACCGCGCTGGATGGTGCATCAGGGAATGGCGCGGGCACGCATGCTCGATCCGCTGCATATCGCCAGCGGCGATGCGCAGGCGCCGCACCAGCTCGAGGAGCTGGCGGCGCGTTTCGGCAGCTTGCCGTTTTTCTGTATCAATGACACCTGCGACGAGGCCGACGATGACGATCCGCGCCTGCTGCGCGTGGCTGCTACCTTGCAGCGGCTGCTGCCGCTGCCATCTTCCTTTGAAGGTGCTTAGACCTGTTTCTTCCGGGGCGCCAGGCTGATGCGCGCGGCAGCCGTGCTGTCGGACAGCGACGCGAGGAACAGCAGAAAATAGGCGCCCAGTTCCAGCACTTCTTCGCCCAGCAGCGCGTAAGCGTCCGGCATGCCGTGAAAGACCTTCTTGTCGAAAGGCCAGCCAGCGACCATCAGCAAGCCGCCGATGGCCGTTAGGATGGTGATGCGCATGCTGAAAATTTGCGGCGCATGGGCAAACACCTTGCGGGCGCGCGGCGCGAAAAAGATCAGCAGGCGTATCAGGATCAGCAACTCCACCACGCGCAAGGCTTTTTCAGCCTGAGCCCAGGCGGGCGCCGTGCCGAATTGGTCGATATCGAGTTCGCGCAGCAGGAAGCCGAACAGCAGGGCCGACAAGCCGGCATGCATGAGGAAACGCAAGCACTGGCGATCGGGCTCTTGCCATGCGCGCACGCCGTGCACCGTGCAGGCCAGGGCCAGGAACAGCGCCTGCAGCCATTCCAATAAATGGTTTTCATCGTCGATATTCGGGAACACCGTCCACAGGGCGATGGAGGCGAGCATGCTTAACAGCACGGCACCGGCGACGCCGACATTGCTGCGGCTGAGCGAAGTCAGGGCTTCGCGCATGGAAGTGAAATTCATGGTTAGATCGTGACGGCTAAAGTTGCGCGGCGCGGTATTGCAGCCTGCGGGCGCAGCTTTTTTCGGGGAGACTGCTGCGCGGTTTCCTTCAGCGGGGAAGCCGCACGGCAAGCGCTATGGCGGGGTGTAGCGTGATTTTCATTGCTATTACGCAATAACTTCTCGAGAAAAGATGCGCGAGCATCGTATCATGTTTCTTCCGAAGACGTCGGTTACTGACTTTAAAGTCGGTAAAATGCGGTGTGTTTATTCAGGCATGGCGCGCCAGAATGGCAGCCGTTTCGTCGATGGCCTGGTGCGCGCGCGCGGCCATGGCGTCGCCCAGCATCACCAGCACAGGGCCGTGGGTGTCGCCCAAGCCATGCGCCAGGGCGCTCAGCGTCAGGCGCACGATGCGCTGTTCCGGGCGGCTGCAGTTTTCAATCACCACCACCGGGGTGTCGGCACGGCGGCCCTGGACCAGCAGGCGCTGCGCCGTGGTGATGGCTTCGCGTCCGCCCATGTATTGCACCAAGGTATCGCAGTCGGGAATGCGCGTCTGCTCGGGTTCGCCCGGCGCCGTGCTGGAGGTAAAGAAAGCCACGCTGCGCGACACGCTCCGTTTGGTCAGCGGTTGCTGTGTGGCCGCCGCGGCAGCCAGCGCCGTGGTAATGCCGGGCACCACTTCGACGGCGATGCCCGCTTCTTCCAGCGCGCGCAGTTCCTCGTCGGCGCGGCCAAACAGCATGGGGTCGCCCCCTTTCAGGCGTACCACGATGGCGTGCTTGCGCGCATTGTCGACCAATTGCTTGTTGATGAAAGCTTGCGCCGTCGACAACTGGCCGCAGCGCTTGCCTACAAGAATCTTTTGCGCCTGGGGGCACAGCTCCAGCATCTCTTCGGTGACCAGCGCATCGTGCAGCACGACGTCCGCTTGCGCCAGCAGGCGCGCGCCGCGCAAGGTCATCAGGTCTTGCGCGCCGGGTCCGGCGCCGATCAGGTAAACCTTGCCGGGCAGAGATGGGGAGTTGTTCATGGTGCTTGCCTTCCTCAGTCGAGACGCGGGTTACAGCCGAACCATGCCCGCGGCGACGGTCTGGTGGGTGACTTCATCGATCAGGATAAACGCACCGGTGGCGCGGATATCGGCATACGCGTCGGCCGCCAGCGCCTGCTGCACGTTCAGGCTGATGCGCGCGATATCGTTGAGCTTCAAACCTTCGGCCGGATGGCGCTGCTGCGTATTGATATCGAGAATCGATTCAATTGCCGTCACTTTTGCGGCCGTCTGCCTGGTGCCGTGCTTGATCCAGTACTTGCGGCGCAGATACAGCGGGTCTTCCGACAGCCAGCACACGTCGGCCACCACCTGTTTCAGCAGGGTGGCGGGGCGGTCCGCTCCGGCCAGCAAGTCGCCACGCGAAATATCGAGGTATTCATTGAGCAGCAGGGTCACGGATTGGCCTACCACGGCCGTTGGCAGCGAACCGTCCAGGGTGACGATATCCTTCACTGTTGCCGTCTGGCCCGAGGGCTGCACTACCAGGGTGTCGCCGATGCTGACCTTGCCCGCCTCGATGCGACCCATGTAGCCGCGGAAGTCGTTCGCTTCGTGGCCGTTGTGGCGCGCCACCAGCTGTACCGGGAAGCGGAAGGGCGTGTCGTGCGATTCATCGTAGACGGACAAGGACTCAAGCAGTTCGATCAGGGTCGGGCCCGTGTACCAGCCCAGCTTGTCGCCGCGTTCGACAACATTGTCGCCCGTCAAGGCGGACAGCGGGATCGGCGTGATGTCCTTCAAGCCCAGCGACTGGGCGAATTCGCGGTAGGCTGCCACGATGCGCTTGTACACCGTTTCATCGTAATCGACCAGGTCCATCTTGTTGACGGCGACGACTACGTGCTCGATCTGCAGCAAGTGGGCAATCGTCGAATGGCGTTTGGTCTGGATCAGCAATTCCACGCTGCCATCGTCGCCGAGTTTGACTTTCGACACGTCGATCAGGATGATGACGGCGTCGGCCGTCGAGGCCCCCGTGACCATGTTGCGCGTGTATTGCTCGTGGCCCGGCGTGTCGGCGATGATGAACTTGCGTTTCGGCGTGGCGAAGTAACGGTAAGCCACGTCGATGGTGATGCCTTGCTCGCGTTCTGCTTCCAGGCCATCCGTCAGCAAGGACAGGTCGACCGTGTCGCCCACCGTGCGCTTGTGTTTGGAGCGCGACATGGCGTCGAGCTGGTCGGCGAAGATGCCCTTGCTGTCGAACAGCAAACGGCCGATCAGGGTGCTCTTGCCATCATCGACGGAACCGGCCGTGATAAAGCGCAACATGCCGCGTTCAACGCTATCGGTGAGAGTGGTGTTCTGGAGTGCTGCGTTCATTAGAAATACCCTGCTTTCTTGCGTTTTTCCATCGAGGCTTCGGAAGTCTGGTCATCCATGCGGGTGGCGCCCCGTTCCGTGATTTGCGTGATTGCCGTTTCGGCGATGATGGCGTCGACCGTCGCCGCATCGGACGACACCGGGCAGGTGCACGAGATATCGCCCACCGTGCGGAAGCGCACGACTTGCGTTTCCACCGTCTCGCCTTCGCGTGGCGGCGTCAGATCCGTCAGCGGCACCAGCAAGCCATTGCGCGGGATCACCTGGCGCTCGTGGGCGAAGTAGATCGGCGGCAATTCCAATTGTTCACGGGCGATGTATTGCCACACATCCAGTTCGGTCCAGTTCGAGATGGGGAAGACGCGCATGTTTTCACCGGGATGCACACGCGTGTTATACAAGTCCCACAGCTCGGGACGCTGGGCTTTCGGGTCCCAGGCGCCGAATTCGTCGCGGAACGAGAAGATGCGTTCCTTGGCGCGGGCCTTCTCTTCATCGCGGCGGGCGCCGCCGATGCAGGCGTCGAATTTGTATTCAGCAATGGTTTCCAGCAAGGTCACGGCTTGCGCCGCGTTGCGCGAATCCGTGGCGGGGTTGCGCAGGCGCACCGTGCCGCGCTGGATCGAGTCTTCCACGGAGCCGATGATCAGGCGTTCGCCCAGCTCGGCCACTTTCTTGTCACGGAAAGCGATGACTTCCGGAAAATTGTGGCCCGTGTCGATATGCACGAGGGGAAATGGGAACTTGCCTGGACGGAAGGCTTTCTCGGCCAAACGCAGCAGGACGACGGAATCCTTGCCGCCGGAAAACAGCAGCGCAGGGTTGGCCGATTCGGCCGCCACTTCGCGCATGATGTGGATGGCTTCCGATTCAAGGCTGTCGAGGTGACGCTGGTTCAAAATATTGCTCATATGAGGTGCTTTCTTGTTCTGCTGAGTCTGTTGTGTCTGTTCAAGCTGCCACGGATTTGATGCGTATCAATTTGCCGTCCACCATGTGCAGGCCGCATTCCTTGGAATCCGGGTTTTCCCACCACCAGCGTCCGGCGCGCACATCTTCGCCCGGCTGGACGGCCCGCGTGCACGGTTCGCAGCCGATGGATGGGTAGCCCTGATCGTGCAGCGCGTTATAGGGCACGTCGTTGGCACGGATATAGTCCCACACATCCTGCTCGGACCAGTCGGCCAGCGGATTAAATTTCGTCATCGCGTGTGCCGCGTCGTCTTCCTGCACGTGCAGCTCGGCGCGCGTGGTGGACTGGGCGCGGCGTTGGCCCGTGATCCAGGCCTTGTTGCCGGCCAGGGCGCGGCCCAGCGGTTCGACCTTGCGGAGACGGCAGCATTCGCGGCGCATCTCGACGCTGTTGTAGAACGCGTTGAGGCCATTCTGCTCTACATAGGCGGCCACCGCCTCCGGCTGCGGGCGGTACAGGGTGATGTCGTGGTCGTAGCGGACCTTGACCTTGTCGAGCACGGCCAGGGTTTCCTGGTGCAGCCGACCTGTTTCCAGGGAAAAGATGCTGATGGGCAGCTTTGCCTTGAGAATCATGTCAGTCAGCACCATGTCTTCGGCTGCCAGGCTGGACGCGAACACGGCCGGCGAAAAGTCCGCGGCGATGCGTGTCAGCGTTTGCTCGGTGGCGTCAATTAAAGTAGTCAGATCGTTCATGACGCTTCCTCAGATGCCAGCCGCGTTGTCGAGGTCAGGATTCTGGCCTTCGCGCTGGTGGCGGCGGAACAGCGGCGATTTTTGATCCCACGACGCCTGGTAGGTTTCCGAAAAGACCGATAAACCTTTCAGAGCGTCATGGATGCTGCGGTCGGGCCGGGTGGCATACGCGTCAAAGCCTACCCTGTGCATGGAAAACAACTGGTCGCGCAGCACGTCGCCGATGGCGCGCAATTCACCCTGGAAACCCAGGCGGGCGCGCAGGTTGAAGGCGATGGAATAGCCGCGGCCATCGGTGAATTTCGGGAAATCCACGCCGATGACGGACAGCTGCGCCACGTCGGCCGCCAGGTCTTCCGGGCGCTCGTCGCTGGCCAGCCAGACGCCGATGTCGGGCAGGCGGGCGGCCAGGGTGTCGCGCTGGGCTTGCCACACGGGCAGGGGCACGATGACCTTGCCGGCGGGCACGACCACCGTTTCCGGCGTGTCGTCTTCATCGAGGCGCAGCAAGCCCCAGCTATTTGGCACCACGGCGGCGTTCTTGATGATTTCTTCGCGTAATTCAAACATATTCGTCTTCTCCCACCAGGTTGCCGATCGTGATCGGCGTTGCATACACATGTTCCTTGAACGGTGCCAGCCCCAGGCGCTGGGCCGTATCGACGAAGCGTTCGCCTTCATGGCGGTCGCGCACGTAGACGTGCAGCAGGCGGCCGATGACTTCAGGCATCTGCAGGGAAGAGAACGATGGTCCGATGATCTTGCCGATGGCGGCATTGTTGCCCTGCGCGCCACCAATCGACACTTGATACCATTCGCTGCCATCCTTGTCGACGCCGAGGATGCCGATACTGCCCACGTGATGGTGGCCGCAGGCATTGATGCAGCCGGAAATATTCAGCTCGATTTCGCCGATGTCGTGCTGGAAGTCGATGCTGTCGAAGCGTTCCGCAATAGCGGCCGCGATCGGCAGCGACTTGGCGTTCGCCAGCGAGCAGAAATCGCCGCCCGGGCAGCAGATCATGTCGGTCAGCAAACCGATGTTCGGCGTAGCCAGACCATGCGCCTTGGCTTCCTGCCACAGTCTGAACAGTTTCGATTGCTCGACGTCGGCCAGCACCAGGTTTTGTTCATGCGTCACGCGCAATTCGCCAAAGCTGTAGCGGTCGGCCAGCTCGGCCACGAAGTCGATCTGCTCGGCCGTCGCGTCGCCCGGCGGCACGCCCGTTTTCTTCAGCGACAGCACCACGGCCACGTAGCCGGGGCGCTGGTGCGGCTTGACGTTGCGCGCCAGCCAGTTCACATAGGCCTTGTTGTCCGCGTGCTCTGCCTGGTAGTCGAGTTCCGGCAGGGCAAGATAGGCGGGCGGATTGAAAAAGTCCGCCACGCGCTGCATTTCCTCGGCGCTCAATGTTTCCGGACCGTCCTTCAAGTCCACCCACTCCGCTTCCACCTGCCGCGTGAATTCTTCCACGCCTATGGCTTTGAGCAAGATCTTGATGCGCGCCTTGTATTTGTTGTCGCGGCGGCCATGCAGGTTGTATACGCGCATGATGGCCTGTATGTACGTCAGCAAGTGTTGCCACGGTAAAAATTCGCGCACCACGCTGCCCAGAATCGGCGTGCGGCCCATGCCGCCGCCCGCCATTACCTTGAAGCCCACTTCGCCAGCGGCGTTGCGCACGGCTGTCAAGCCGATATCGTGCACGGCGATGGCGGCGCGGTCTTCCTCGGCGCCATTGATGGCGACCTTGAATTTACGCGGCAGGGCGATGAACTCGGGGTGGAAGGTGCTCCACTGGCGCAACACTTCCGCGTACGGGCGCGGATCGATGATTTCATCGGCGGCGACGCCGGCGTAGGGGTCAGATGTTGTATTACGGATACAGTTGCCGGAAGTCTGGATCGCGTGCATTTCCACCGACGCCAAGTCCGTCAAGATGTCGGGCGTTTGCTCCAGCTCGATCCAATTGAACTGGATGTTCTGGCGCGTGGTGAAGTGGCCATAGCCGCGGTCATATTTGCGCGCGATGTGCGCGAACATGCGCATCTGCTTGGCCGACAGCAAGCCGTACGGCACGGCGATGCGCAGCATGTAGGCGTGGCGTTGCATGTACAGGCCGTTTTGCAGGCGCAGCGGGATGAATTCCTCTTCCGTCAGTTCATTGGCGATACGGCGCGCAACCTGGTCTCGGTACTGGGCGATGCGCTCTTTGATGATGAGGTGGTCGTACTGATCGTAATGGTACATATCAATTCCTAAAAAAGCCGGGGTACTGGAAGATTGCCGGGGATGATGTTCTTGATACTGCTCTTGTCTTTAATAGATTAGCTTTATTGCCACGCCGGTCAAGGTCACCGCCAGCAGCACTCTTAAAAACTTTTCCGGCACGGAGCGGGCCACCCAGGAGCCGAGCGTGATGCCGGGCAGGGAACCGACCAGCAGCGAGGCCAGCAATTCCCAGTGGATGGAACCGAGCCACCAGTGGCCCAGGGCGGCGATGGCCGTCAGGGGCACGGCGTAGGCGATGTCGGTGCCCGCCACTTCGGCCGAGCTCATGCGTGGATACAGCATCACCAGCAGGGTGGCGCCGATGGCGCCGGCGCCGATTGACGAGACCGTTACCAGCACGCCCAGCACGGCGCCGGCGATGATGGTGGCGGCGGTAAGCTTGTTGCCTTGTAATTGTTTCTCTGGGTGTGCATTAATCCAAGCCAACATGCTGCCCTTGAAGATCAACGCCACGACGGTCAGCAGTACGGAGGCGGCGATCGAGTAACGGATGATCTGGCCGATTTGCGGCGACAGGGTACCGAACGATTTGAGCGCCAGGGTGGCCACGACGGCGGCGGGCAGGGCGCCGATGCACAGGCGCTTGACGATATCCCAGCGGATGGTGCCGCGCAGGCGGTGCGTGAGGGTGCCGGCGCTCTTGGTGATCGAAGCGAAAGCCAGGTCGGTGCCCACCGCGATGGAGGGTGGCACGCCAAACAGCAGGGTCAGCAACGGTGTCATCAGCGAGCCGCCGCCCACGCCGGTCATTCCTACGAGTAATCCTACGGCAAATCCTGAGACTATATAAGACAAAGTCATGCTTGCACCCCCAAAGTACCCGCAATAGTAATAAACTTAGTGTTTATTCCAAACTACTAAGTACGCATTTGCTTATATGCGATATGCGTATATGCATGAACGCAAAATCATGGGTGGGGCGGAAATTCGGCAAATCACGGCAATCTAGGGCAAACCAGCAATGAATCTCCATCAACTGCGCTTCGTGCGCGAAGCGGTCCGGCAGAACTATAACCTGACGGACGCCGCCAAGGCCTTGTTCACCTCGCAACCTGGCGTGTCGAAAGCCATCATCGAGCTGGAGGAAGAGCTGGGCGTGGATATTTTCACGCGCCACGGCAAGCGCATCCGCGGCTTGACGGAGCCGGGCCGCCTGGTGCTGGAATCGGTCGAGCTGATCATGCAGGAAATCGACAGCATGAAACGCATCGGCAAGGAATTCGCGGCGCAGGACAGCGGCAGCTTTACCATTGCCACCACGCATACGCAGGCGCGCTACACCTTGCCCAAGGTCGTGCAAGCGTTCATGCTGAAGTTCCCCAAGGTCAGATTATCATTGCTGCAAGGCAACCCGCGCCAGATCGCCGAGATGGTGCAGCGCGACCAGGCCGATCTGGCCATTGCCACGGAATCGATCGCCGCCATCGATGGCTTGATTACCTTGCCTTGCTATCAATGGGAGCACGTGGTGGTGGTGCCGGTCGACCATCCGCTGCTCAAGTCGAAGTCCGTGACCCTGGAAGAAATCGCCGCTTTCCCCCTGATTACCTATGACAGTGCGTTTGCCGGACGCAACAAGATCGACCATGCTTTCGTGATGCGTGGCCTGAAACCGGACATCTTGCTGGAAGCCATCGATGCCGATGTCATCAAGACTTATGTCGAGTTGGGCATGGGAATTGGTATCATAGCGGGTATGGCCTTCGATGCCGAGCGCGATAAAGGCTTGCGTTCCATCCCTGTCGGCCATTTGTTCGGCATGAATGTGTCGCGCGTGGCCGTCAAGCAGGGTGCGTATTTGCGCAGCTATATCTATACCTTTATCGAGTTGCTGACGCCGACCTTGAATCGCAAGCTCATCGAGCAGGCAATGAGCGGTGAGAAAGAGCACTACGAACTATAACAATGCATGACACGGCCTGGCGATGTGCCTGGCCAAGATTATTTAAGAAGAGAAGAAACAATGATTACCGATCAGCTTGCCAAATATTACGCCACCATCGCGCAGCAGTACGAGCGCGTTTATGACAAGCCCGAACGCCAGGAAGACCTGGAAGTGTTGCGCGACAAGGTCGCCGACGTGCTGGAAGGCCACACCGTGCTGGAACTGGCCTGTGGTACCGGTTACTGGACGGACGTGGTTGCCGAGTCGGCCGAGTCCGTGCTGGCCACCGATATCAACGATGAAATGCTGGCGTTGGTCCAGGCCCGCGACTTGCCCGACAACGTTAGCTTCGCCAAGCTCGATGCGTTCAATTTGCCCGATGACTTGCTGGGCAAGTTCACGGCCGTGTTCGCCGGTTTCTGGTGGTCGCACGTCAAGCGCGAAGACCAGGGTAAATACCTGAAGCAATTGCGCAGCAAGCTGGGCAAGGACATCCTGCTGGTGCTGATCGACAATTCCTATGTCGATGGCAGCAGTACCGTCATCGCGCGCACTGACCTGGAAGGCAATACCCACCAGTTCCGCACGACGGATGGGGGCGAGCGCTATGAAGTGCTGAAGAATTTCCCGTCGGATAGCCATCTGCGCAAGAAATTTGCCCACTCGGCCCGCGAAATCCGTATGAAACGCCTGGAGTATTACTGGCTGCTGAGCTGCCGCCTGAAGTAAGGCCGGAACGGCAACATCAACCGCCCTCGGGCGGTTTTTTTTTGCCTGTTGTTTTTATGTAACACGCTATCGTGCCAAAAAGCAACATCTTGTCGATGTCATATTGTTGAAGTATTTCGTGGGCATGATTCGGTTCAGCAGCTCAGCAGCTCAGCAGCAGCTCAACTTGTCCAACCTAATGTAGAGAATCTCAAGTGAAAAAAATTACTCTGGCAGCATTGATCATCGGCACCTTCGCAGCAGCTACGGCGCAAGCACAATCGAACGTCACCGTGTATGGTCTGGTTGACCTCGGTATCGCCAAGACCACTGGCCAGCCGACCATGGAACGCGAAAACAATGCGTCGCGCCTCGGTTTCAAGGGCACGGAAGATCTGGGTGGCGGCCTGTCCGCAATTTTCAATCTGGAAAGTGAATTCCTGGCCGACACCGGCGCGCAAAAAGGCGTGTTGTTCGACCGTCAAGCTTATGTGGGCTTGAAAGGCGCTTTCGGTACCGCCATCCTGGGCCGCACCAAGAATCTGGTGGATGGCACCATCGCCCGCGTTGACCCTTTCAACACCTATGGCGTGGTCGGCAAGAACAATGAAGCCCTGCTGCGTTCGGGCGTCGGCACCTCGCGCGTCAACAATGCCGTGACCTACAACAGCCCAAGCTTTGAAGGTTTCGTGGGCAGCCTGCAATACGTGTTGAGCGAAGTCAACAGCGCTGATGCTGGCGTGATCGGTCTGGCAACGTACGACAATGGCCCGATCAGCTTGCACGCCGGCTACGAAAAGGCCGTGCAAGCAACGGCAACGGCAGCCAAGGCTGACCTGTGGTCCATCGGTGGCGGCTATAAATTCGGACCAGCCAAGATCACGGCAGCTTACTCGAAAGGCGACACCAAGGTGGTTACCAGCGGCGAATACAAGTCCTACCTGATCGGCCTGAACTATACAGTTGGCGGCGGCGATGCCAAAGTGTCGTATGGCAAGCAAGAGCAAAGCAACAACAAGGTCAAGGATCAGGACACCATCAAGGAATTCGGCGTCGGCTACGACTACCACCTGTCGAAGCGCACCGACGTGTACGCTTACGCTGGCCGCGAGCGCGTCAAGTCGCTGACCTCGTACCAAGTTGGTATCGCACACAAATTCTAAGCATCAGTTGATGTGATGGATGACAAGGGCGCCTGCGGGCGCCTTTTTTATTGGTGCGCCGCGGTAGCCGCCTCTGCCTGCATGGGTAGCGAGATGTCGATGCGTGTGCCGCTCAGTTTGCTATCGGCGCCGATATGGATGCTGCCATTCAAGCCCCACACCCGTTCGCGCATGCCCAGCAGTCCCAGGGCCGTGGCTTTTTCCAGGTCGTGTTCGGCAATGCCGCAGCCGTCATCCTGGATGGTGATCGCCAGCGAAGAGTCGATGCGGTGCAGGGCGATGGTAATGTGGTTCGCCTCGGCATGGCGGGCGATATTCGTCAGCGCTTCTTGCACGATGCGGTAGATGGCCGTGCTGCGCGCATCGTCGAGCACCAGGTCGGCCTCGTCGGCCATTAACTCAAAATGCACGGCCCGGCGCTGCAGGAAATCGTGGCGCAGCTTCTGTAGTGCAAAATACAATCCCCCTTCATCGAGCGCGCGCGGGCGCAGGTTGCTGGCGATGCGCCGCAGCGAAGTGATCGCCGTCACCAGCAAGCCGTCCATGCTGTGCAGCAGGGACTGCAGGGGCGGGGTCGTGTCCGTGTGCTGGCGCACCAGGGTCAGGTCGACGCGCAGGGTGGCCAGCAACTGCCCCAGGTCGTCATGCAGTTCGCGCGCGATATGCTTGCGCTCTTCTTCGCGGATGGATTGCAGCGCGCTCGACAATTCACGCAATTGTGAAAAGGAGCGGGCCAGCTGTTCATGCATTTGCTGGCGCACACTGATGTCGCGCACGATGACGGTAAATACGCTCTGGCCATCCTCCTGCATGCTGGAGAGCGAACCTTCGAGGGGAAACATGGCGCCATCGCTGCGCCGTCCCGTCAATGTGTAATCGGTGGCGCGCCGGCCTGTCAGGCGCAGCTCCTGGCTGATGTCGCCAAACGGCGGATCGCCCTCGTGGTTGCCCAGGCTGTCCAGGGTGCGCAAGTCGCGCAGGATGTAGTGGCCCAGGCGCATGCCGCGCATGCCGGCTGGCGTGTCGTCGAATAATCTGGCTGCCGCCGCGTTCGCGTGCAGGATGAGTTGCCCGCTGTCGATGCTGATGATGGCGTCGCTGGCGCTGTCGATAATGGCCTGACCACGCGCCTGCCGTTGTCGGCGGGCCTTCAGCGGAGGAAACAAGCACAGCAATAGCGCCGCTGCCATGCCCAACGGCAGGATACGCAGCAGCGTGGGACTGCCTCGGTCGGGCATGGGTTCTCCTTGCGAACGTGAACGAATGCAGGGCAGGAATGGCGGGCGGGACTTGATATAGCCTATGCCTGCTGGGGAGGCGCGGCTTGATGTGGCGCAGGAAGGAGAAAGAAGAGAGCTATACGCCGTGCCGGCCTGGGCCGGCGGCGGCGAGTGACTTACATTTGCTTGAACAGGTGCAAGAAGCTGCGGCTCACTTCGAGCTTGTCGGATTTTCCTTTGATGAGCACCAGGTGACGGCCGCGGATATCGCGTGTCACGCCTTCGATGGCATTCACGTTGACCAGAGTGGCGCGGTGGATTTGCCAGAATAATGATGGATCGAGCTCTTCGGCCAGGTCGCGCACGGGCTTGCGGATCAGCGCCTCATACTTGGCTGTCTGCACGCAGGTGTATTTCTCGTCAGAGCGGAAAAATAAAATCTCTTCTACGGGGATCATGCGCAAGTCCTGGCCGATGCTGGCCTGTATCCATTGCAAATAGGTGGGCTTGGCTGTTATTTTCTCCGCCAGCTGCGACAGCATGGCCGTGACGCTGCTGTTGACGTCCAGGGCCGGCTTGTTCAAGTGCATTTTCAGACGCTCCACCGTCACCAGCAAGCGCTCATGCTCGGGCGGCTTGAGCACATAATCGACGGCGCCCTGCTCAAAGGCTTCGACGGCGTGGGTATCGTAGGCCGTGACAAAGACGATATGGGTCTTGCTGCCTATCACTTGCGCCGCTTCCATGCCCGTCTTGCCTGGCATGCGGATATCGAGGAAAGCAAAGTCAGGCTTGAGCTGCTCCACCAGTTCGATCGCTTCGTCGCCATTCTTGGCTTCGCCGATGATTTCCAGTTCAGGCCAGGCCTGTCCCAGGCGCAGGCGCAACTGGTCGCGCATCAGTCTTTCGTCGTCGGCAATAATAGCGGTAGGCATAGGTCTCAAGTGTGAACAGGCGAAGATTGATTATTCAATGATTTAGCGTTTTTATCAACTGTCTTATTTAGACAGCTGATATGGCACTTCGATCACGGCGCACACACCGCTAGGCTGGTTGGGTGTGATGGTCAGGCTGCCCTGGTCGCCATGCAGCAGTTTCAGGCGCTCGCGGATGGTGGGCAAACCCAGTCCCGTGCCATCGCTGGGCACCACGCCAAAGCCCAGGCCGTCATCGGTGACGATGACGCGCAGCTTGCTGTGCGCCACTTCGGCCACGATGCGTAGGGTGCCGCCTTCCGGTTTGACTTCCAGGCCATGCTTGATGGCATTTTCCACCATCGATTGCAGCATCATGGGCGGGAAGGCGGCGCTGCGCAGGCCGTCGGGAATCTGGAAATCGACGGTCAGGCGTTCTTCCATGCGCATCTTCAGCAAGTTCAAGTACGCTTGCACCATGTCCGCTTCGCGGCCCAGGTTGGTAATCAGGGCGTTGTCGCGCATTTGCGGCAGCACGGCGCGCAGATACTGGATCAGGCTGCGCTGCATCTTGGCCGCGCGCGGCGGATCGACCTGGATCAGGTGCTCGACGGAGGCAAGTGTGTTGAACAGGAAGTGTGGCTCGACTTGCGCTTGCATCATCTGCATCTTCGCTTCGCTGAGTTGGCGCTGCATGGATTCGCGCTCGGCAGCCTCGTTTGCCGTGACGGTCTCCGCTTCGGCGCGTTTCTTGCCGCCGACCAGCGCCTTCATGGCGAACAGGGCCAATACCAACAGCGAGACAAAGCTCTTGAACCAGGTCGAGGCTTGCTGATGGTAGCGCGACACTTTTTGTTCTGCCGCATCATCGACCGCTTCTTCTATGGCGTTCGACAACTCTTCACCGATTTGCGGCGGCAACCCAATATGGACTTCTTCCCCTGATGCATTGGTGGTCACCGGATAGCTGGGCTTGGCGGGGGCGGCCGGCGGTTCGGGCGGTGTCGGCGGCACCGCTTTTGCCTGCTCGTCCGCCTCGGCGGCATCGGCCGTATCACTGGCGGCGTCGGCTGTGCTGCTGCGCCGGTTCTTGCTGTTGCGGGGGTTGAAATGGATGCCGGTATCGTCGATCAGGATATTGGTATCCCCCGAACCTTTGCTGCTGCGTTTATGCGACTTGATGACAACTTCTTCCTCCTGGCTGGACGAGAACAGCTCATCTTGCAAAATGGAGCCGGCGATCAGGGCCAGCGCCGCGAACAGGAAAAATTTCCACCAGGACAGTTGGGTAACCCAGGTCGTCGTCGCGTCGAATGCCCGTTGCAACCAAGCGAGGATGGTTTTCAACAAGTGGGGCAGGCTGGAAATCGGAAGCATGGGGGGCACTTTCAAGTACAAGAGTTAATCGACGCAGCGGGCAAGTTTAACCCTTGTTGAGTAGCGTCAGAGTCTGATGTTGCCACTGTGCCGAAAGACCACGAACTACGCCAGTCGATTGCGACAGGCTGCACAAAAAGGCGCTTGAAGTGAAGGCAAGGCTTGCTGGGCGGTGAGGAAAGCCTGTGGCATCAAAATAGCCCTTGCAGGGCGTGCGTGGCAGGGCTATAATTCGCCCCCTCGCTGAACGATGCATGCAAATGCCGAGTGAGGCGGGTAAAAAAGAAGGTTGACGAAATGCTGAAAAAGCTTCATACTCTTCCTTCTTCGCAGCTGACAAACACAACGCTTTGTCCATAGCGCGAGAGCAGTAAATAAGCAGCACCGAATACCGTTCTTTAACAATTAACAGTCGATAAGTGTGGGCATTTGATGTAAGTGCAGCAGCGATCTTCGGATTGCTGTAAAGCTTAAAATATCAAATGTTCACAAGAAATAATGAAATAGGATACTTCTTCGGAAGTAGCCTGTCAGTTTTTTGAGTGAGCAAATCTTTTGCAATGCAAAAGATTTGGATGGTAGTGATACTGTCCGACCTGTCAGAAATGACATTAAACAGAGATTAAACTGAAGAGTTTGATCCTGGCTCAGATTGAACGCTGGCGGCATGCCTTACACATGCAAGTCGAACGGCAGCACGGAGCTTGCTCTGGTGGCGAGTGGCGAACGGGTGAGTAATAT
>NZ_PEBS01000059.1 GCF_002869965.1 Janthinobacterium sp. ROICE36 | reverse complement strand
TCAAGCTCACCGCGCGTCAGGGCGGAGAGATCGGGAGGGGTACGTTTTTTTGCCATGACAGCATGATGAGCCGGTTTGAAAAGGTTTACAACTGTTTTTTGAAACACTGCTCATGCTGAACAGTTACACAAAATGAAGACTCGCTTTTGGCAACTGCTATCGACCCTGCTGCTTTCCCTCGCCATCCTGCCCGGCAGCGCCAGCGCGGCCGGCTACACACAAACGAAATACCCGATCGTGCTGGTGCATGGCCTGTTCGGCTTCGACAAGCTCGGTCCCGTCGAATACTTTTATGGCGTACCCGCCGCCCTGCGCAGCGGCGGCGCGCAAGTGTATGTGACCACCGTGTCGGCTGCCAACAGCACCGAAGTGCGCGGCGAACAGCTGCTGTCGCAGGTGCGGCAAATCCTTGCCGCCACGGGCGCGGCCAAGGTCAACTTGATCGGCCACAGCCACGGCGGCCCCACGGCCCGTTATGTCGCTTCCGTGCGCCCCGACCTGGTGGCGTCCGTTACCAGCGTGGCCGGCGTCAACAAGGGTTCCAAGGTGGCCGATATCCTCAGCGGCGCCATTCCCAACACCAGCGGCGCGCTGGGCAATGCACTCGCCTCCCTGATCGACATTTTATCGGGCAACAAGGGACTGCCGCAAAACGCGGGCGCCTCGCTGGCATCGCTGTCCACGGCCGGTTCGCTGGCCTTCAACAGCCGCCACCCGCAAGGCATCCCGACCACCGCCTGCGGCGAAGGCGCCTACCAGGTGCAAGGCGTGTACTATTTTTCGTGGAGCGGCGCGCAACCGTACACGAATGTGCTCGACGTGGGCGACCCGGCCCTGGCGGCCATCAGTCTGGCCTTCGGCGGTGTCAAGAACGATGGCCTGGTGAGCAGCTGCTCCAGCCACCTGGGCAAGGTGATCCGCGATGACTACGCCATGAATCACCTCGATGAAGTCAACCAGTTCGTCGGCATCGTCAACCTGTTCGAAACGAACCCCGTCACCGTCTACCGCCAGCAAGCCAACCGCCTGCAAGGCTTGGGACTGTAAGGAGAAGCGCATGCACGCGAAATGGATCATCGGCGGTAGCCTGGCAGCGCTGGCCCTGTACCTGGTGCTGCGCCCGGGCGAACCACCGGCCCCGCCGCCGGAAAAGGCGGACCCGGACCTGTTCGCGTTCGTGCGCTCGATGCAAGGCACGCGGCCCGATGGCAACGTGACG
This sequence comes from Janthinobacterium sp. ROICE36, assembly GCF_002869965.1. Taxonomy (GTDB): domain Bacteria; phylum Pseudomonadota; class Gammaproteobacteria; order Burkholderiales; family Burkholderiaceae_D; genus Janthinobacterium. Next base: position 33,591 of record NZ_PEBS01000059.1, on the reverse strand, counting down.
GTGGCCGCCGGCGACAAACTGGTGGTCGACGCGGAACTGGGCCACCTGTTCGACTACTACCTGGCGGGCCTGGGTGAAAAGCCGCTGGCCACCATCCGCAGCCAGATCGAGGCGGAACTGGACCGGCGCCTGGCGCCCATCCCCGCCCGCGAAGCGAAGCGCCTGCTGGGCGCTTGGCTGGCCTACAAGCAGGCGCTGGCTGGCGCGGAGCAAGCCTTGCCGGCGCAAGCCGATGCGGCCCTGGCGGCGCGCGCGCGCCTGCAAGCCATGCGCGCCTTGCGCGGCGATTACTTTACGCCCGAAGAAAGCGCGGGCCTGTTCGGCGCCAGCGATGCGTATGACGACGATGCCGTGGCACGCCTGGCGATACTCGGCGACGCCTCGCTCGATGAAGCGCAGCGCCAGGCGCAGCTGGCGGCGCTGGATCAACGGCTGTCTCCGGACCAGCGCGCCGCGCGCGATGCGCCGCTGCAGGTGGCGCAGCTGGACGCCTCCGTCAAAACCCTGCGGGCCCAGGGCGCAGGCGAAAATGAAGTCTATCGCCTGCGCGCCAGCACGTTCACGCCGGCGGCGGCAGCGCGCCTGGCGGACCTGGACCGCGAGGAATCGCAGTGGCAGCAGCGCATCATCGCCTATCAAGCGCTCAAGGCACAGCAGGCCGGCCTGGCCGGCGGCGCGCCGGATGCAGCGGCCCTGCAGCAGCTGCGCGACGCCAGTTTCACGCCGGAGGAACAGCGCCGGCTGGGCGCCTACGAATAGGCATCAGGCCAGCTGCGCCAGCAAAGCCGCCGCCGCCATCACGTCCATGGTGTCGCGCCCCTGCAGGTATCCCGCATGGACAGGGGCCAGCAAGGCATGCGCGGCGGCGCGGCGGCCTTGCGCCTGCAGCACGGCCGCCAGGCTGGTGGCGCAGCGCAGTTCCCAGCCCGGCGCCTGCTGGCCCCTGGCCAGCTGCAACGCCTCTTCCAGCTGCGCGCGTACCGCGTCCAGGCCGGCCGTATCGCCTTGCGCCAGCGCCTGCCAGCGGTGATGCGCATCGCGGCGCAGCACTTCCGGCGCGCTCCACGGCGCCTGCCCCGTGCGTGCGCGCCGCAGCGCCTGGCTATCGGCGGCGGCGTCGTGCAAGGTGGCCATCAAATCGATCTGTATCGGCCAGCTGCGCACCGAGGGCCAGGGAAATTCCGTCATCGCCTCGCCCGCATCGAGCAGGCGCTGGTAGGCGGCGCCCCAGGCGCTCCAGTACAGCAAGCCATAGCGGGCCGCATGCTCGCACAGCAGGCAAGTCCAGGCATGCGCCTGTCCCCGCTGGCCGCACCACAGGGCGACGGGGATGGCATTGATGGCCAGCGCCACGCACAGCGTGACGCCATTGTGCTCGAAGCCCACCGTCACCGCCTCGCGCGCCAGCGCCAGGGCGTCGTCGGGACGGCCCTGCATCCACAGGCAGCGCGCCAGCATGCCGCGCAGGCAAACCTGGTGATCGGCCAGCAAGGCATTGTTGAAGCCAAGTTGTCCGGCGCCCTCGGGGTGCGCCAGCACCATGCGCGCCAGCGCCGCCGACTGCGCGTACCGCCCGCGCAAATACTCGCCCGCCGAGCGCATGCGCGCCAGTACCAGCCGCATCACCGTGTCATCGCGCGCTGCGCACAGGACGGCAAGCTGCGCCACGTAATTGTCGGCGCCCTGGAAATCGGCCATCTTCAGGCTGCAGATCCACATGCCGCAAATCGCATCAAAGCGGTGGCTGTCATCGTCCGTGCGCATGGCCAGCGCGTAGCCGCGCTGGAACGAACGAAGCATGGTGCCGGTGACGCCCTGCGTATGCAGCAGCAGGTGCGCCAGCGAGGCTTGCAGCTGCATCTCGCTGTCGGGGTCCTCCACCGCATGCGTGGCCATGCGCTCGAGCGCCCGCTCGACGCGCACGCGGTATTCATCCATCAGCGACAGCTGATAGAACAGGGTCTGCGCTGCCAGAGTCAGGGCCACGCCCAGCGCTACGTCACCCTCCTCGCCGAAGGCCCAGTCGATGGCGGCGCGCAGGTCATCGACATGGCGGCCGTAGCGCGCGCTCCATTGCGCCGGCGGCATGCTTTCCCAGTCGGCGGCAATGCGTCCCGCCAGGCCCAGGCAATGGCGCGCATGGCGCAGCAGCACGGCGCCGGCGTCCCCGCTGGCCGACAGCAGCGCCGCAGCGTAGGCGCGCGTGGTATCGAGCAGCCGGTAATACACGTGCTGGCAGCAAAACTCGATGCTGACCAGGGACTTGGCCGCCAGGTCGGCCAGCGTATCGAAGACCTCGCATCCCGCCACGGCGCTGGCCGATTCCAGGCGGAAGCGGCTCTTGAACACGCTCAACGCCTGCAGCACCTGGCGCTCTTGCGCATCGAGCAAGCCGTAGCTCCAGTCCAGGGTGGCGCGCAGGGTCTGGTGGCGCAAGGGCATGTTGCGCGCGCCGCGCGTGAGCAGGCGAAATCGGTCATCGAGCTGGCGGCGCAATTCGTGCAGGCCGAAATGGCCGATGCGCCCGGCCGCCAGCTCCAGCGCCAGCGGGATGCCATCGAGGCGCCGGCAGATGTCCAGCACCACCGGCACATCGGCGTCGGCCAGCACGAAAGCATCGTCGACGGCCGCACAGCGTTCGCAAAACAGCTGGACCGCGGAGAAATGCCGGGCCGCCGCCGCATCGGGCACGGCATCGGCCGGCGGCAATTCCAGCGCGGGCAGGCGCAACAACTGCTCGCTGGTGATGCGCAGCGGCTCGCGGCTGGTGGCCAGCACATGCAGCAGCGGCGCGCCCTTCAGCAAGGCATCGGCCAGCGTGGCGGCAGCGCCGATCACGTGTTCGCAGTTATCGAGCACGATCAGCATGTGGCGCGGGCGCAAATAGGCCAGCAGGGGCGGCATGGCATCGCCGGCCGGCACCGCCACCCCCAGCGCCGTGGCCAGCGCCAAAGGCACCAGGCGGCCCTCGTCCAGCGGCGACAGGTCGACGAAACACACGCCGTCGGCATAGCGGCGCAGCACGCGCGTGGCCAGGACGACGGCCAGCGTGGTCTTGCCGATGCCGCCCGGACCGGCAACGCACAGCAGGCGCAATTGCAGCAGCTGGTTGGCCATCGTTTGCAGCACCTCGGCGCGGCCCAGCATGCGCGTCAGCATGACGGGCAAGTTATGCCGCGGCTCCACGCCAGCCGCACCGGGCGCCTGCCGGCCCGTGAGCGCCAGCGGCGCCAGGAAGCCGTAGCCGCGCCCGGGAATGGTCGTGATGTAGCGCTGGCCATCGCGGCCATCGCCGAGCGCCTTGCGCAGCGCCGCCAGGTGCACGCGCAAGGTCGCGTCGTCCACCACGGCATGGGGCCAGACGATGGCCACCAATTCATGCTTGTCGACGATATCGCCGGCACGCTCCAGCAGGGCCAGCAGCAAGTCCATGGCCCTGCTGCCCAGGCGCAGCGCGCGCTCGCCCTCGAACAGCAGGCGTTCTAGCGGCAAAAGGCGAAACGGGCCGAAGACATAGGCCGGGACGGGACTGTTTATCATTCTTGCGTGGGGGTGAAGGTGTTAAAGCACGCGGCTTGCAGTGGCCATATTCTACTGAGCATCCGCGCCATGCCGCATGGCGCCCTGTTGCGGCGCTGTTATCAGGCCGGTCGGCGCGCCGGCGGCCAGCAGCGCGGCCACGTCGGCCGCAGGCGCTGGCCGGTGCAGGTAAAAGCCCTGGACCTGGGGGCAGCCCAGGTGCCGCAGCTGCGCCAGCTGTTCGCTGTTTTCCACGCCCTCGGCCAGCACCTGCAAGCCCAGGCCGCGCGCCAGCGCAATCGTCGAGGCGACGATCACCGTATCACTGCCTGTGCTGCCCAGGTCGCGGATGAAGGAGCGGTCGATCTTGATGGTATGAATTGGCAGCATCCTGACATGGCTGAGCCCTGAATGGCCGGTGCCATAATCGTCGAGCGAAATGGCCAGGCCCAGCGCGCGCAGCCGGCACAGCACCTGCGTCGCCTGCGCCATGTCGTCGATGCAACAGCTTTCCGTCACTTCCAGCTCCAGCAGGCCGGGAGGAATGGCGTGCCGCCGCAGGCAGCGCAACACGAAGTCCGGCAAGTGCGGCTCGCACAGCTGGCGCGCCGAGACATTCACCGCGACAGGCGTCAATGGCAGGCCCGCCGCGCGCCATTGCGCCAGCTGGCGGCAGGCGGCGTCGATGCCCCAGTTGCCCAGCGCGACGATGGCGTCAGTCTGCTCGGCCAGGCCGACGAAGGCGTTCGGGTAGATCAGGCCGTGGTGCGGATGGTCCCAGCGCAGCAGCGCTTCCACGCCGACCAGGCGCAATTGCGCCGTATCGAACTTGCCCTGGTAGTGGAAGCAAAATTCGCCGTTGACGATGGCGCTGTCCAGGCGCGCCTGCAGCTCCCGGCTGCGCGCCGATGCCAGGGGTTTGCCGCCTTGCCCATCGCGCGCCTGGCGCCGCCGCACCCTCCACAGCAAGGCGCAGCCCAGCGCCAGCGCCGTCAACGCCACATGCCGCAACGGCGCGCCGTCCAGCCAGAGGCCTAGCGGCAGGCCGGCGGCCAGTGCAGCGCACAGCAGCGCCCGCGGGCCGTGCCAGAACCTTGCCAGGTGCGCCACTAGGCCGGCAGGCGCGGCACGGCCGGCGCGCTGCGGCGTGGCAAGGTGTGCGCCGGCCGCTGGTGCAAGCGAAATACGCTGACCAACTGCAGCAGGTTCGCCGCCTCGCCTTCCAGCGATTGCGATGCGGCCGCCGCTTCTTCCACCAGGGCGGCGTTCTGCTGCGTCACTTCGTCTATCTGCACCACCGCCTGGCTGACCTGGCCGATGCCCGTGCTTTGCTCGGCGCTGGCGGCCGTGATGTCGGCCACCATCTGGCTGACCCGGCCCACGGCCGCCACCACTTCCTGCATGGTGGCGCCGGCCTGCGCGACCAGGGCTGCACCCGCGTCAACCTGCTGGGTGGAATTGGCGATCAGGGCACGGATATCGCGCGCCGCTGCCGCGCTGCGCTGCGCCAGGTTGCGCACTTCCGTCGCCACAACGGCAAAGCCGCGCCCCTGCTCGCCCGCGCGCGCCGCTTCCACGGCCGCGTTCAAGGCCAGGATATTCGTCTGGAAGGCCAGCATGTCGATCACGCCGATGATGTCGGCAATCTGCGCCGAGGAAGCGCTGATGGCGTCCATCGTATGGATCACCTGCCCCACGGCCTGTCCGCCTGCGCCCGCGATGTTCGCCGCCTCGATGGCCAGCACGCTGGCATGGCGCGCATTGTCCGCATTCTGTTGCACGGTGGAGCTGAGTTCCTCCATCGCCGACGCGGTCTGTTCGAGCGCGCTGGCCTGCTCCTCGGTGCGCGAGGACAGGTCGAGATTGCCAGCCGCGATCTGCGACGAAGCCGTAGCGATGGTGTCGGTGCCGCTGCGCACCTGCTGCACGACGTCGAACAGCTTGCCGTTCATGATGCACAGCGCGTCAAGCAGCTTGCCCGTTTCATCGCCGCCGTGGCGGCCGAAGGTCGATGTCAGGTCGCCGGCGGCCACGGTCTGCGCCACTGTCAACGCGTGGTGCAGCGGATTGACGATGCTGCGCGTGAACAGCCAGGCGGTGACGAGCGAAAAGAGCACGGCAAGCGCGCTCAGCGCCAGCATCATGTCGCGCGCCGTGGCGTATTCCGCGTCCACCTGGGCACCCGCCGCCTCCATCAAATCATGCTGGTGCCTAATGAGCGTTTCCAGCGCCGCCATATAGCGCAGCTGCTCGCCGCGCACCGTGCCGAGCAGCAAACTGGCCGCTGCGTCGCGCGCGCCCTCTTGCAGCAGGGCGAGTACCTTGTCGCGCCCGCCGTTGAAGGCGGCGCCCGCCTGCGTCACGGCCAGCATCAGCTTGCGGCCCTGCGGTGACAGCACCACCTTTTCCAGCTGCGCCAGTCCCTTTTCCGTGGCGTCTCCCGCCCTGGCGATGGTGGCGCGTTCCTGCGCCAGTTGCTGCGGCTCGCTCATCAGCAGCAAGTTGCGCGAAGAGCGCGCGATGATGTTGACATTCTTGATGATGTCGTTAGCCAGCACGGTTTTCGGATAGTTGTCATCGATCACGTCGCGCATGCGCAGTTCAAGGCTCGACAGGCGCAGCATGCCCAGCAAGGCAGTCGCCAGCAGCAGCAAGGTCAACAATGCAAAGGCGCAGCGCAGGCGCGTGCCGATTTTCATATTTGCCATCTATTCGCATCCTTCAGTGTGGTGCATCGGTCATTGCGCCGGACTCGCATGCAAGGCTGACGGCAATGGCTGCCGCCTGCCACGAATGGCCGGACGCAACAGGCGAAGGGGTCAGCCGGGATGTGGCCGAGGCGGGAACTAGGGTGGTACGGCAGGCAGTGTGAGTTATCTCACAAGCAATGTCGCGTTAAGTTTTGAAAAGATTTGCTTAGATGGCAAAACAGCTATTTTAATAACGCTGTTTTTTTAGTAAGTAGTAACCGCAGTGTGCGCCTGCGCACGCATGTAAAAACGGCCGCACAAGGCGGCCGTCCGGTAGCGCCTGCTGGCGCCGTCAATCCGTCAGAACACTTCCCACTCGTCATCACGCTGCGCGTCCTGGCGCTGGGAGGGCACGGCGCGCAAGGCCGGACGACCTGCGGGACGCGGCGCCGGACGCTTCGGCGCCGCGCTGGCCAGCACGGTGCGCGGCGCGGCCGCTTTGGCCTGCTCGGCCGGTGCCAGTGCGCCATCGAGTTTGAAGACGCTGACCGCTTCGGCCAGCTGGCCCGATTGCTCCTGCAGCGATTCGGCCGCAGCGGCCGCCTCTTCCACCAGGGCCGCGTTTTGCTGCGTCACCTGATCCATCTGGCTGATCGCCTGGTTGATCTGGTCGATGCCCGAGCTTTGCTCCTGCGTCGCCAGGCTGATTTCCGCCATGATGTCCGTCACGCGCTGCACGCTGGCGACGATTTCGGCCATCGTGTTGCCCGCCTCGGCCACCAGCTTGCTGCCCGCGTCGACCGCCACCACGGAGTCGCCGATGAGGGTCTTGATTTCCTTGGCCGCCGCCGCCGAGCGTTGCGCCAGGTTGCGTACCTCGGTGGCCACCACGGCAAAGCCGCGCCCCTGCTCGCCCGCGCGCGCCGCTTCCACGGCCGCATTCAGGGCCAGGATATTCGTCTGGAAGGCGATGCCGTCGATGACGGAAATAATATCGACGATCTTGCGCGAGGAATCGTTGATGGCGTCCATGGTCTCAACCACCTTGCCCACCACGGCGCCGCCTTTGACCGCCACGCCAGAAGCGCTCAGCGCCAGCTGGTTGGCCTGCTGGGCATTGTCGGCATTTTGCCGCACGGTGGACGTCAGTTCTTCCATCGACGACGCCGTCTCTTCCAGCGAGCTGGCCTGCTCTTCGGTGCGCGAGGACAGATCCAGGTTGCCGCTGGCAATTTCCGACGACGCCGTGGCGATGGTCTCGGTACCGCTGCGCACCTGGCCGACGATGTTGACCAGGCTGGAATTCATGTCTTTCAGTGCCTGCAGCAGCTGGCCCGTTTCTTCCGTCGTGTGCACCTCGATCTGGCTGGTCAGGTCGCCCGCAGCCACCGTTTGCGCCACTTTCACGGCCAAATTGATCGGCTGGGTGATGGCGCGCGTAATGTAGGCGGCGCAAGCGATGCCCAGCGCTGCAGCCAGCACGCCCAGGATCAGCATCAGGCTTTCCGAGCGAATCACGGCCGCGCTGCCCTCCTTGACGCTGGCAGCGGCCACGCCATTATTGAGCTTGATGATGTCGTTGAGCGTACCTTCGGCCTTGCCGAACAGGCTGCTCGAAGCCAGGTACTGCCTGTAGAACGCCACGAACAACTCTTTCTGCCGCGGCTCGTCGCGATTGTCAGCCAGTTGGCGCAGGATGGCGCGCACCTTGTCGTCATCGCCCTTCCAGGCGGCCCACTCCGCCTGGAAGCGCGTCCACAGCACGGCCTCCTCCGGCGTTTGCGGCAGCGGTTCGTACAGTTTGCGACCCGCCTCGATATTGTTCCAGGCCTTGGTGCGCAACTGCAGCGCTTCCGCGAACTTGTCTTGTGCCTGGTAATTGTTTTCATAGATGGCGGCCGTCAGGGTGGCGGCGGCGACGGCCGTCTGGCCTTCGCTGATCATCATCAAGCCCTGGATGGACGGCAGACGCACCACGCCGATTTCATCAACGGCGCTGCCGACGGTGGCGATGCCCGAGTAGCCGCTGATGCTCACCACCAGCAAGGCCACCATCATCACGGCGACGAGGGTCGCCAACTTCCATTTGATCAGTAAATTCTTAAACATGGCTAGGTCCTTTATAAAGGTACGAAGACTGCTGGCGAAGTCGGGGCTGGCATGTTCGAGTAAAACAGCTGACACTTGTATAAAGGTGGCGGGGATGGGGCGTACGCTTCGTTACAATTGACGAGAATTCATCAGTGCAAGCATAGTGGAAAACGGGTGCGCTGGCTGTCAAAGCCTTGACACAAAACAAGATTTCTTTCTTTACTGTGGCACATATTGCACAGCGGCCAGAAAAATTGGCTTCTCGCCCTGTTTTGGTGCAAAAAAAATCCCTCTGCGCCACTACTATTGGCTACGCAGTTGATAGTCGTATAAGATGCTCAGCACGCAAATCACAGGCAGACCATGGCTTATCCTATCGAACACAAACTGGTGATCGGGGTCGCTTCCAGCGCCCTGTTCGACCTGGCAGAATCGCACCAGGTCTACCTCGACAACGGCCCCGAGGAATACCGCAAGTACCAGGAAACGCATATCGACACGGTGCTGCCGCGTGGCGTGGCCTTCCCCTTCATTCGCCGCTTCCTGAACATCAACAAGCACTATCCGCGCCAGTCGCCCGTGGAAGTGGTGCTGTTTTCGCGCAATTCGCCGGAAACGGGCTTGCGCGTGATGCACTCAATCGCCCATTACGGCCTGGATATTTCGCGCGCCGCCTTCATGACGGGCAAGTCGCCCTACCCCTACCTGCCCGCGTTCAATGCCTCGCTCTTCCTCAGCGCAAATGAAGACGACGTGCGCAGCGCGCTGGCCTGCAACTATCCGGCCGGGCTGGTGCTGCCGTCGCGCACGGAAGACGACGAGAACGACGAAGAACTGCGCGTGGCCTTCGATTTCGACGGCGTGATCGCCGACGACGAAGCGGAAACCGTGTTCAAGCGCAACAACGACGTCGATGAATTCCATGCCCATGAAACCCTGAACGTGGGCACGCCGCACCGCCCCGGCCCACTGGCCGACCTGTTCCAGAAGCTGGCCAGCATGCAGCGCCTGGAAGAAAAGGCCCAGCGGCGCGACCCCGGCTACAAGAAGATCCTGCGCATCGCCATCATCACGGCGCGCAACGCGCCCTCGCATGAACGGGTCGTGACGACCCTGAAAAGCTGGGGCGTGGCGGCCGACGAGACGTTTTTCCTCGGTGGCATGGACAAGTCGCGCGTGCTGGCCGTCTTCAAGCCGCATATCTTCTTCGACGACCAGCTGAGCCACCTGAAATCGGCAGGCGGCACCATCCCCATGGTGCATATTCCTTTCGGCATAGCAAATATTCGCGCGGGCGATGGTCTATAATCTCGCCTGTCGGCGCCGTCACTGGCGGCGCGGCGCGCACCATAGCTGTCCCACTCAACTGCCTCTGCCACTAGTGTCATCGCCTGCATGTCCTTAGACTTAAAAAAAGCCCTCCCCAAGCCCGGCAACCGCTATGCGCTGCCCGCCCTGTATGGTTCATCCGACGCCTATGCCCTGGCGCTGGCCGCTTTGGCCTTGAAAGCGCGGGGCCAGATGCTGGCCGTGGTGGTGGCGCAGGCCAGCGATGGCCAGCGCCTGCTCGATGAAATCCCCTGGTTTGGCGGCACGGAACTACGCTGCCACCTGCTGCCGGACTGGGAAACGCTGCCCTACGACGCATTTTCGCCGCACCAGGACCTGGTCTCGGAACGCCTGGCCACCCTGCACGAAATCCAGACGCGCCAGTGCGACGTGCTGATCGTGCCGGCCACCACGGCGCTGGTGCGCCTGGCGCCACCGTCCTTTTTGGCCGCCTATACCTTCTTCTTCAAGAAGGGCGAAAAGCTCGACGAAGCGCGATTGAAGTCGCAGCTGACCCTGGCCGGTTACAGCCATGTGTCGCAAGTGATGTCACCGGGCGAATACTCGGTGCGCGGCGGCCTGCTCGACCTGTTCCCCATGGGGTCAAGCCTGCCCTACCGGCTGGACCTGTTCGGCGACACCATCGAGACCATCCGCACGTTTGACGCCGACACCCAGCGTTCGCTGTACCCCGTGCATGAAGTGCGGCTGCTGCCGGGGCGCGAATTCCCCATGGACGAAGCGGCCCGCACCACCTTCCGCAACCGCTGGCGCGAACAGTTCGAGGGCGACCCATCGCGCTCGGTCGTCTACAAGGACATCAGCAGCGGCATCGCCTCGGCCGGTATCGAATACTATCTGCCCCTGTTCTTCGAGCAGACGGCCACCCTGTTCGACTACCTGCCGCCCGACGCCTCGCTGGCCCTGGTGGGCGAAATCGACGCTGCCATCGGGCGCTTCTGGACCGATACCCAGTCGCGCTACCGCTTCTTGAAGGCGGACCGCGAGCGGCCGATTTTGCCACCCGAATCGCTGTTCCTGTCCGACGAGCAGTTCTTCGGCCTGGCCAAGCCCTACCCGCGCCTGGCGATTGCGAAATCGAACGATGCGCTGGCGTCCGAACTGTCGGCGCCCGTGCCGAACATCGCCGTCAACCGCCGCGCCGACGATCCGCTGGCCAAGCTGCGCAGCTATCTGCTGCAAGCAGGCCGCCGCGTGATGATCTGCGCCGAATCGAACGGCCGCCGCGAAACCTTGCAGCAGTACTTCACCGAATACGATTTGCACCTGACGCCGGTGGAAGGCTGCGATGGCTTCCTGCAATCAAGCGCCAAGCTGATGCTGGGCGTCGCGCCGCTGCACGCGGGTTTCGAACTATTTACGCCAGAAGGCAATCTGGCCTTCATCACCGAGACGGAGCTGTATGCCGGTTCCGGCCGCCGGGTCGGCACAAAAAAACAGGAAGGCGTGACGCAGGTCGAATCGATGGTGCGCGACCTGTCGGAGCTCAAAATCGGCGACCCTGTGGTGCACATCAACCACGGCATCGGGCGCTACATGGGCCTGACCAGCATGGACCTGGGCGAAGGCGAGACGGAATTTTTACACCTGGAATACGCCAAGGACACCAAGCTGTACGTGCCGGTGTCGCAGCTGCATGTGATCTCCCGTTACTCGGGCGCCTCGCCGGAAGACGCGCCGCTGCACTCGCTCGGCTCGGGCCAGTGGGAAAAGGCGAAGAAACGCGCGGCCGAACAGGTGCGCGACACGGCCGCCGAGCTGCTCAACCTGTACGCCCGCCGCGCGCTGCGCCAGGGCCATTCCTTCGAATTCTCGGCGCACGACTACCAGCGCTTCGCCGACAGCTTCGGCTTCGACGAAACGCCGGACCAGGCCGAGGCCATCCGCAACGTCATCAAGGACATGACCTCGGGCAAACCGATGGATCGCCTGGTATGCGGCGACGTCGGCTTTGGCAAGACGGAAGTGGCGCTGCGCGCCGCCTTCATCGCCGTCATGGGCGGCAAGCAGGTGGCGATCCTGGCGCCCACCACCCTGCTGGCGGAGCAGCATGCGCAAACCTTCGCCGACCGCTTCGCCGACTGGCCCGTGCGCATCGCCGAACTGTCGCGTTTCCGCACTGGCAAGGAAATCACGCAGGCGTTCAAGGGCATGGCCGACGGCACCATCGACATCGTCATCGGCACGCACAAGCTGCTGTCCGACGACGTGAAGTTTACCCGTTTGGGCCTGGTCATCATCGACGAGGAACACAGGTTCGGCGTGCGCCAGAAGGAAGCCTTGAAAGCCTTGCGCGCGGAAGTGGACGTGCTGACCCTGACGGCCACGCCGATCCCGCGCACCCTGGGCATGGCGCTGGAAGGCTTGCGCGACTTTTCCATCATCGCCACGGCGCCGCAAAAGCGCCTGGCCATCAAGACTTTTGTCCGCAGCGAAGGCGAAGCCATCATCCGCGAAGCGTGTCTGCGCGAACTCAAACGCGGTGGCCAGATCTACTTCCTGCACAACGAGGTGGAAACCATCCAGAACCGCCTGGCCATGCTGACAGAACTGCTGCCCGAGGCGCGCATCGCCGTGGCGCACGGCCAGATGCACGAGCGCGACCTGGAAAAGGTCATGCGCGACTTCGTCGCCCAGCGTTTCAACATTTTGCTGTGCACGACGATCATTGAAACGGGTATCGACGTGCCGACGGCGAACACCATCATCATGCACCGCGCCGACAAGTTCGGCCTGGCGCAGTTGCACCAACTGCGTGGCCGCGTGGGACGCTCGCATCACCAGGCCTACGCCTACCTGCTGGTGCACGACGTGCAGGGGCTTACCAAACTGGCGCAGCGCCGCCTGGACGCCATCCAGCAGATGGAAGAACTGGGCAGCGGCTTTTACCTGGCCATGCACGACCTGGAAATCCGCGGCGCCGGCGAGGTGCTGGGCGAGAGCCAGTCGGGCGAGATGACGGAAATCGGCTTCCAGCTGTATTCGGACATGCTGCACGAAGCCGTGCGCTCGCTGAAGGCCGGCAAGGAGCCGGACCTGGCCGCGCCGCTGGCCTCGACGACGGAAATCAACCTGCACGTGCCGGCCCTGCTGCCTTCCGATTTTTGCGGCGACGTACACGAGCGCCTGTCAATCTACAAGCGCCTGGCCAACTGCGCCACGCAAGAGAAAATCGACGATATCCAGGAAGAGCTGATCGACCGCTTCGGCAAGCTGCCCGACCCCGTGAAAGCGCTGATCGAGACGCATCGCCTGCGCATCGCGGCGAAAACCGTGGGCATCGTCAAGATCGACGTGCATGGCGAGGCGGCCACCCTGCAATTCATGGCCAAGCCGCCCATCGATCCGATGCGCATCATCGACCTGATCCAGAAGAACCGCCATATCAAGCTGCATGGCCAGGACAAACTGAAAATCACGGCCGCCATGCCCGACCTGGCCGCGCGCGTGACGCAGATCAAAACCACCATCAAGCAATTGACGGTGTAGACCATTTCGACCATTTATGCAGGATAGCCCCATGACCAACACGACTTCCATCACCATGAACCTGATCCTGCAGGGCCTGGACGGCGACAGCGCCCGCCTCGATCGCATCGCCGCCCTGGCCGCGCCCACGTCCATCACGCGCCTGGGCCCGAACGCCGTGCGCTGCGAACAGATCGCCTATTCGCCCGCGCTGCGCCCCACCATCGAAGTGGCGGCCCAGGCGGCGCAGCTGGACGCCACCTACATGATGGGCCAGCGCGAACTGAATGAATTCAAGCTCGTGGCGATGGACATGGATTCAACCCTGATCACCATCGAGTGCATCGATGAAATCGCCGACATGCAGGGCCTCAAACCGCAAGTGGCGGCCATCACGGAAGCGGCCATGCGCGGCGAACTCGATTTTGCCGCCAGCCTGAAACAGCGCGTGGCCCTGCTCGAAGGCCTCGATGCATCGGCCCTGCAGCGCGTCTACGACGAGCGCCTGAAACTGTCGCCGGGCGCCGAAACCATGCTGGCGGCCGTGCAAAAGGCCGGCCTGAAAACCCTGCTGGTCTCGGGCGGCTTTACCTTCTTCACCGAGCGCCTGAAGCAACGCCTGGGCCTCGACTACACGCACGCCAACGAACTGGAAATCGTCGATGGCAAGCTGACGGGCCGGGTGTTGGGCGGCATCGTCGACGCCGAGGAAAAGCAGCGCACGGTGGAGCGCGTCTGCGCGCAGATGGGCATTACGCCAGCGCAGGCCATCGTCATGGGCGACGGCGCCAACGACTTGAAAATGATGGGCATCGCCGGCCTGTCCGTCGCCTTCCGCGCCAAGCCCGTGGTGCGTTCGCAGGCCGACGTGGCGCTGAACTTTGTGGGCCTCGATGGCTTGCTGAACGTATTGACCTGACTTGGCGTCTGGCGGCGCGCGCACGGTGGCAAATTTTTGCTATATTGCAAACTTGTAAATACCAAGCTTGCCCCTCGTGAAAGAACACCGCATGCCACCATCACTACCAGAAGAGATACAACGCCACCTGGACTTGTTTGTCACAGCCGCGCAAACGGCCTTTGGTGACGACCTTGCCGCCGCCGTGCTGTTTGGCTCGGCCGCCGATGGGCAGGTACGCGCCACGTCCGACGTCAACCTGCTGTTGCTGCTCAAGCGCTTTACGCCGCAAGCGGCCGATGCGCTGCGCGGGCCCTTGCGCATGGCGCACGCCGCCATCGATTTGCAGGTGATGTTCCTGCTCGACAGCGAGTTGCCGCAGGCCGCGGACGCCTTCGCCGTCAAGTTTGCCGATATCATTGCGCGCCATCGAGTGCTGCTGGGCGTTGATCCTTTCGCCAGCCTGCACACCAGCCGCGACGCCGTGCTGCGACGTCTGCGGCAAGTGCTGCTGAACCAGCAGGTACGCATGCGCGAACGGTATCTGCTCCTCAGCCTGAACGAAGAACAGCTGGCTGGCGCCATCGCCGACGCGGCCGGTCCGCTGCGCTCGGCCGCCGCTTCGCTGGCGCAGCTGGAGGGCAAGTCTGCGCTGTCCGGCAAGCAGGCGCTGGAAGCGTTTGTCGACCAGCTGGGCGACCCGGCCCTGCACGCGGCCTTGCAAGCCATGTCGACGGCGCGCGAGACGGCGTGTCTGGCGCCGGGGCAGGCCCTGCCCGCCTTTACTGGCCTGATGGCCATTACCGAACGCTTGCGCGAGCTCGCGGAGCACATGCAGTGAACGGCGTCAATCCGTTCGACTGGAGCGGGCCATGGTTCCTGCTGGCCTACCTGATTTTCGGCCTGCTCGTGTATTACAGCGTACGCGAGCTGCTGATCCGCCAGGAATTGCGCAATCCGCATGCCCAGCTATCGCTGGCCGATGATCCCTACCGCATCGCCTTTTTGCGCGGCGGCGCCCTCGAAGCGGTGAAAATCGCCGCCATCGTGCTGGTCGACCGAGGCTTGCTGCGCGCCGAGGGTCCGCTGCTGGAAACGGCCAGCGCCGACAGCCTGCGCTTTGCCAGCCATGACATCGAACGCGACGTGCTGCGGCTGTACCTGGGCCGCCAGGGCCACAGCAAGGAACTGGCGGCGCAGGCCGACATGCTGCCAGCGTGCCGCGTCTACCTGGACACCTTGACGCAGCAGGAATTGCTGGTCGGCCCGCCGCTGCTGCGCCGGCGCGAACGCATCACCCGGGCCGCGCACTACCTGCTGCTGACGGTAGCCGGCGTCAAGGTCGTCATCGCCATCAGCCGCCAGCACTACAATCTGCTGTTCCTGGCACTGCTGCTGGCGGTATTTCTGCTCATGCTGCGCGGCTTGCGCACCCAGCCGATCAGCTGGAGCGCGCAGCGGCTGCTGAGCGACCTGCGCATGCTGTTTGGCCGCCTGAACATGCGCGCCTCGCGCCTGCAGGCGGGCAGCAGCAGCGGCGACATGGCATTGCTGGCCGCCATCTTTGGCATCGGCGCCCTGCCGCCGTCGGTGTATGCGTATGTCGCCCAACTGTACCCGCTACCCAGACAAAGCACGGGCGGCGACTCGTCGTCCGGCGGCACGGGCGACTCGGGCGGCTCCTCCTCGGGCGGCGATGGCGGCGGCTCTTCGTGCGGCAGCGGCTGCGGCGGTTGCGGCGGTGGTGGCGGCTGTGGCAGCTAGCACGGGGGCCACACGCGACCGCGTCGGCCTGGGCTGGCGCGGTGAACTGGCCGCCGGCATCCTGTCCAACCTGGCGCAGATCGACGTGCTGGAAGTGATCGCCGACGATTATTACCGCGCCTCGCGCGCCGGCATCGCGGCCTTGAGCAGCCTGGCGCGCCAGGTGCCCGTCAGCCTGCACGGCGTCGGCATGGGGCTGGCGTCTAGCATTCCCGCCGACCCGCGCCGCCTGCATGCGATGGCGCACCTGATGAAGGTGGTGCAGGCGGAGTCGTGGTCCGAGCACCTGAGTTTCGTGCGCGCCGGCGGCGTCGAAATCGGCCACCTGGCGGCGCCGCCGCGCACGCCGCACAGCGCCGCCGGCGCGGTGGCCAATATCGCGCTGGCCACCCGCATCGTCGGCAGTGCGCCGCTGATGGAAAACATCGCCACCCTGGTCGACCCGCCGGCCAGCACCCTGGACGAAGCCGCGTGGCTGACGCAGATTATCCTCGGCGCGCACGTGCCGCTGCTGCTGGACTTGCACAATCTGTATGCGAACGCCGTCAATTTTGGCCACGACCCGGAGCAACTGCTGCTGCGCCTGCCCCTGGCCAGGGTCGGCGCCGTGCACTTGAGCGGCGGCCACTGGATAGCTGCGCCAGACGGCGGCCAGCGCTTGCTGGACGACCATCTGCACGACGTGCCGCCCGCCGTCTTCGCTTTGTTGACCTTGCTGGCGCGCCATGCGCCCCAG
Source organism: Janthinobacterium sp. ROICE36 (assembly GCF_002869965.1). Taxonomy (GTDB): domain Bacteria; phylum Pseudomonadota; class Gammaproteobacteria; order Burkholderiales; family Burkholderiaceae_D; genus Janthinobacterium. The sequence continues at coordinate 17,075 of NZ_PEBS01000059.1, read as the reverse complement.
CCCTTGACGGTGATCGTCGAACGCGACGGAAATTACCCGTCGTTCGAGCATGTGCTGGGCCAGCTGGAGCTGGCGCGCGCTGCCTTGCACGCGGGGCGGTGCGCATGAGTTCCGCCGCACTCGAAACCTATCTGGCCAGGCTGTACACGGACGGCGCCCTGCGTGACGCCTTCCTGCTTGAACCCCGTGCGCAAGCCTTGCTGCAGGGCTTGTCGCCGCAGGAAGCCGACGCGATGGCGGCCATGGACCGCATCGGCCTGCAGATGGCGGCGGCCAGCTATCGTGCCAAGCGAGCCGGGCGCGCCGAAGCTGGCAGCCTGGCCAGGCCGGTACAGCGCTGGTGGCGCCGGCTTCTGGCTGCCTGGGCTTGACAAGCTACAGTTGCCACAGCCGCAGCGGCAGCAGCCCCCACCAGGCCAGCACCAGCAGCAGTTGCAGCGCCGCCAGCAAGGCGACCCAATCCCACTTCGCCCACGAGCCCGCCTCGGTCGCCGTGCCACGGCTGCGCCAGCAGCGCGCCAGGCCGAACGCCATGGCCAGCGGCAACGCGCCCGTGAGCAGCGCCAGCAGCACGCTGGCGACGCTGACGTCGCCCAGGCGCAGATAAGACTGGAAATAGAACAGCGGCAGGGGCAGGAGCAGCGCCAGCAACGACAGCAGGGGCGCGAACAGGTGGTCGGCCCGCCCAAGGCTGCGCAGCGCGGCGCGCCAGACGCCCACCTGCAGCACATACAGCATGCCAGCCATACCCAGCGCCAGGCTGCCCCACAAGACCAGCATGCGCAGCATCGACACCCGCTCATAGCTGCGCAAGCCGTCGCTGAGGATATGCTTGCCATCGTCTTGCATCAGCACGTGCGACGCGGTGCTGCGATCGCTGGCACGGAACAGCAAGCCGCCCACCGGTTCCAGTTCCTTCGGCTCGCCCTGGAACGGGATCAGGAATAGCGACTCGCCATCCCATTTGACGCGCGTAAAGCCGAAGACGGCATCGACCCAGGCCATGCTGGCCATGGGGCTGGGCGACGGTACATACACGCCCTGCCAGTTTTCCACCGTGGGCGCGGGTGTGCCGCGCGGGGCCGGCGCGCGCAGCGGCAGCTCCAGGTCGCGCAGCAACAGGCGGTTGAAGCGTTCATAATCGGCCTGCTCCGCATCCGTATTGAAGGCCACGAAGAAGGCGCTTTTCTGTTCAGGATAAAGGCACAGCATGGCGCGAAAACCCACGGCCGTGCCGGGGTGGCAGGCGCCCACCACATTGTGGCGGTCGCGCACGGCCAGGGCCAGGCCGTGGCCCGATTCCAGGCCCGCCTGCGCCGCATCCGTGCCGGCCGGCTGGGACAAGGCGCCCATCAGCGCCAGGTCGATGAAGCGCTTGTCCTGCAGCTTGCCGTCGCCCATCAGCCATTGCGCCAGCTTGCCCATGTCGGCCGCCGTGGTGGTAAATTGCGCGGCCGGACGCAAGTACTGGGGCACGGCCGGCTGCGCCACGCCATGCTCGAAGTGGCCCATGGCCAGGCGTGGGTCCGCCTTCGCGCCCGTCTGCGTGACGAAAACAAACGTGCTGTCCGCCATGCCCAGCGGCTGCAGCAGTTGCGCATCGAGGTAGCGCTCGTAGGGCTGGCCCGTGACCTTCTCGATCACCATGCCCAGCAAGCCATAGCCCATGTTCGAATACGCATAGCGGCTGCCGGGCCGGGCCCGCACGCGCAGCAGATTGCGGCCGCCATCGAAAGCCTCGGCCAGCGGCGTCTCCGGCCGGGGTTGTAGGCTGAACGCCTGCCAGAAGCGCACATTATCGAGGCCGGACGTATGCGCCAGCAGGTGGCGGATGCGCACGGGGTCGCTGGCCTGCCACGGGTTTTTCAGCGCCAGTTCCGGCAACACCTGCTGCAAGGGCGTATCGAGCGTGAGCCGGTCTTCACTGATCAGGCGCAAGACGCCCAGCGCCAGCGCCACCTTGCCCACGGAACCCACCTGCACGCGCGTGTCCGCCTGCATGGGCATGTGCTTGGCGGCATCGCGCTGGCCGGACGCGCCGACTTTGACTGTGCCATCAGGCAAGACTTCACTCCAGACGGCCCCCGCCAGGCCCTCTTCCTTCAAGCCAGCGGCAAACTCCGCCTCCAGGGTGGGGCCGGCGGCATGGGCCGCCGTGGCGCACAGCAACAAGGCCGGCAGCGCACGTAAGAGCCATAACTTGGCGCGCACGGCCAAGCTGGGATAGTGATCTCGTTTCAACAATGTCTTCCACCTTTTTCCATGGACTGCGCTTGCGCGCCGCTTTGCTTGCTACAATTAAAAATTAAGCAAGGACGGGAGCTTTCATGTCACAAGATATTATTCTCGATAGCCAACTTCAACAGACCAAAAACCTGGCCTGGTGCTTGTACCTGATACATGGCGCCAGCTTTGTGTTTTCGCTGGGCGCCCTTTCCTTCATTCCGCTCATCATCAATTATGTGAAGCGCGACGAGGCGGCCGGCACCTTCGTGTACAGCCATCACAGCTGGATGATCCGTTCCTTCTGGTGGTATGTGGCCTGGATCGTCGTCGGCGCCATCCTGTGGATCACGCTAATCGGCATTCCGCTGGCGCTCGTCGTGTGGGGCGTGGCCTGGCTGTGGAAAGCCTACCGCTTGCTGCGCGGTTTTCTCTACCTGAACAACAACAAGCCCGTACCCATGTAGCGACTTGCGGGCAAGCCGGCGTGCTTGCCCACTGCCGCTACATCGCCGCGAACGCCCGTTCGATATCGGCGATCAAATCCTGCGGCGCTTCCAGCCCCACATTCAGACGCACCAGCTGACCCGGCAACTGCCAGCCCTTGCGCATGGAGGCGATGCGGTACGGCATCACCAGGCTGTTCGCGCCGCCCCAGCTGTAACCTATCTTGAACAACTGCAAGGCATCGACGAAACGGTCCGTCTGCTGCTCCGTGTAGCGGGCATCGAACAGCACGGAAAACAGGCCGCCCGCGCCCGTGAAATCGCGCTGCCAGATGGCGTGACCGGGGCAATCGGCGAAGGCAGGATGCAGCACCGTGGCGATTTCCGGGCGCCCCTTGAGCCAGCTGGCGACCGCGCGCGCGCCCGCATCGTGGGCGTCGAAGCGCAGCTTCATGGTGGGCAAGCCGCGCAGCACCAGGTAGGCATCGTCCGCCCCCACGCCCATGCCCAGACGCATATGCGCCAGCGCCAGGCGCTCGTGCAGCGCCCTGTCCCGCGTGATCAAGGCGCCCATCAGCACGTCCGAGCCGCCCGACTGGTATTTCGTCAGCGCCTGCATGATGATGTCCACGCCCAGGTCAAAGCCGCGCAGGGCCAGGCCGGCCGACCAGGTGTTGTCCAAAGCGACCAGCACGCCGCGCGCATGGGCGGCCGCGCAGATGGCGGGCAAGTCCGGCACTTCCATGGTCACGGAACCCGGCGCTTCCGTCCAGATCAGCTTGGTGTTCTCCTGGATCAATGCCGCGATGCCGGCGCCGATCAGCGGGTCGTAATAGCGGGCCGTGATGCCGAAATCCTGCGCCAGCCAGCGTCCCAGTTCGCGGTTCGGGTTGTAGATGTTTTCCGGCAACAAAACGTCATCGCCTGTTTTGAGCAGCGCAAAGTCCGCCATGGCGATGGCTGCCAGGCCCGATGGCGCCAGCAGGCAGTACTTGCCCCCTTCGATCTCGGCCAGCCGCGCTTCCAGCGTGAACGTGGTGGGCGTGCCGTGCAAGCCGTAGGTGTAGGCGTTTTTCTCTTTCCAGTCGCCCGAACGCATGGCCGCCACGTCCTTGAACAGCACAGTCGATGCGTGATGGATGGCGTTGGGAAAGGCGGCAAAGCCTTGCGGCGCCTGGTAATCGCTGTGGATCAGCGCCGTCTGGGGGGATTTGATTGTGGTCATGGCGTCGGGAAATAAAAAAAGGCGGGCCAGCAATTGCTGGTCCGCCTTGATTGTAAGGGCTTTACGCCCTGTACGCCGTACGACTGTTACACCTGCTTACTCGGCAGCGCCCCACAGGTCGTGCGCATCGGACGAGGTGATGGTGACATCGACGAATTGGCCCACGGCCAGCTTGCGGTGCGGCTCGAATGGTGGCTTCACATACACGACGCCATCGATTTCCGGCGCGTCGGCGGACGAGCGGCCCACGCCGCCGGAGCGGGTGACTTCATCGATCAGCACGCGCACGGTCTTGCCGACCTTGGCTTGCAAGCGTTTCTTGGAAATTTCTTCCTGCAGCAGCATCACGCGGCCACGGCGCTCTTCGCGTAGCTCTTCCGGCACGGGATTCTCAATCGCATTGGCCGTCGCGCCTTCGACAGGCGAATAGGCGAAGCAGCCCAGGCGGTCGATCTGCGCTTCCTTGAGGAAGTCCAGCAAGTACTCGAATTCCGCCTCCGTTTCGCCTGGGAAACCGGCGATGAAGGTCGAGCGTATCGTCAGGTCCGGGTTGATGGCGCGCCAGGCCTGGATGCGGTCAAGGTTTTTCTCGCCGCTGGCCGGGCGCTTCATGCGTTTCAGCACGTCAGGGTGCGCATGCTGCATCGGAATGTCGAGGTAGGGCAGGATGTGGCCACCGCTCATCATCGGGATGATCTGGTCCACGTGCGGGTACGGGTACACATAGTGCAAGCGCACCCAGGCGCCGTAGGTCTTGGCCAGTTCGCCCAGCGCTTCCGTCAGCTGCGTCATGTGCGTCTTCACGGGACGGCCATTCCAGAAGCCGGAACGGAATTTCACGTCCACGCCATACGCCGAGGTGTCTTGCGAAATGACCAGCAATTCCTTGACGCCGGCCTTGAACAGGTTTTCCGCTTCGATCATCAGTTCGCCGATCGGACGCGAGACCAGGTCGCCGCGCATCGATGGGATGATGCAAAAACTGCAACGGTGGTTGCAACCTTCGGAGATTTTCAGGTAAGCATAGTGCTTCGGCGTCAACTTGACGCCTTGCGGCGGTACCAGGTCGAGGAAGGGCGCGTACGGTTTCGGCAAGTGAAAATGGACGGAATCCATCACTTCGGCCAGCGCGTGCGGACCGGTGACAGCCAGCACTTTCGGGTGCACCTTCATGATGATGTCGTCGCCGGCAGCATCTTTCTTGGCGCCCAGGCAACCGGTCACGATCACTTTACCGTTTTCAGCCAGCGCTTCGCCGATGGCGTCGAGTGACTCTTGCACGGCAGCATCGATAAAACCGCAGGTATTGACGATCACCAGATCGGCGCCAGCGTAGGATTTCGCCGTTTCGTAGCCTTCGGCGCGCAGTTGGGTCAGGATTTGTTCGGAGTCGACCAGCGCTTTCGGGCAGCCGAGCGAGACAAAGCCCACTTTCGGCGCCGCACCTGGCATGGCCAGCATGGCCTCGGGCTTGGCGGAAGGAACGGGAATACGGTGAATTTCAGACATAGTTGGCAGCTAGTAAAATGGTGAGGCGAATCGGCTATTGTACCCCGAGCCGCCCCTTGCTGTCAGCGCCGGCTTCTTTTGCTGGCGCATCTGCAACGCTACCACCCCAGCTTTGTTGCGGCCGCTGCCATCCTGGCGATGGTCGAACAAGGCCCGGCCACACATTCCAGGTGTCAAGAAAGTCAAAATAATGCCTTAAGGAAATTAATGGTATGACATATAATTTTGTTTGTTATAAAACTAAATGAATCCCATGTCTTTTTCCTTTTCCAATTTGACAGCGCGGCACCGGGCTTTCGCGGCTTGCGGCTTGCGGCTTGCGGCTTGACTGTATTGCTACTGAGCGGCTGCGTCGTCAACACGTCGGTGGTTGACCCACTGAAAACGAGTGCACAATCGGGAGAAACCCCGGTGGTAGTCAGCATCACGTCGAATACCAAAGATATTTACGGTTTCAATATGATCAAGTTACGCCGTGTGGTGGCGGGGGAGCAGCGCAGCGATTTCAAGCTGGTCTCCGCAAATCTGGTGATGAAAAAGGTCGAGAGCGCGATGCCAGGCGATACTTCCCTGTTCATTGGCGCACTACCGCCTGGCGAGTATGAGTTTGTCGAACTGATCGACACACGGGCCAACAAGCTCTTGCATGTGTACTCGAGCATCGTGGGAAGCTTCAACATCGAAGCGGGAAAATCGGCGGATCTGGGGCGACTGATTGTGACACGCGGCGATTTCGGCGTGCAATACGGTCGCAACGCGCAGGTGGCATCCAATGCGCAATTGCTCCAGCGCTTTGCCCCCGACTACAGCAAGCTATTCGGCGCTGCTGCCAGCCCAGGCTGGAGCACTCCGCACCACGCGCAGGACGATGTCGAGCAATTTGCCCGCGCCCACCCGGCCGGGGCCGAGTGCGCCACCGAAATGCCCGATGGCCGGGTAGCTGCCGCCAGCCGCATGGGCGCCGTCCTGCTGCGCTCGACACAAGGGCTATGGAAGATCATCAATGCGCCCTCGGTGGAGTCGCTGTCTTGCGTGTTTCCCGTAGACCTGCCCAATGCCGAGTTGATCGCGGTAGGCGAATCGGGCTCCTTGCTACGCAAAGCGCGTGACAGCGACAAGCTGCTTCCTGTCGATACAGGCAACCTGCCGCCCGGCAATCTGCTGCGCATCGGCGGCACCCCGCAGGATGGCTGGTACGTGATGCATCGCAAGGGCGATGCATTGAACATTTTCCGGGCGAATCAACTGGACGCCGGCGACTGGCGATCCGTGTACCACTCCACCTTGCCCGGATCGTGGCTGCATGGCCCGGGCTTATTGTGGACCTGGCAAGACGCGGAGCGGATCGGCTATGCGCTGGAAAACGGCTTGATCGGCGAACTCGACTACCGCACGGGCAAGTTGGCCGAGCGCTTTAGTCCGCACAAGAAAAGCTTGACGCAGTTTATCCATCAAGCCAATGGCACGCAAAGCGTTCTGGTAGCGGCCGGTCTGGGAGGAAGGTTTCCCGACGCCTATGTTTCACGGGATCGCGGCCAGAACTGGACGACTATCGTTTCGCCCTTCAAAGTCCTGATGTCGCCAGTGGCGCCGCTCAATGACGGCAAACTGCTAATGGAAGCCGGCATGTATAACGAGCGCGCCCTGCTGGTCAGCAGCGACGAAGGCAAGACCTGGGGGCCGTATGTTTCATACACTCTGCGCAACGCCCCGTTGATATTCCCGTCCGGGCTGGCGCTCAATATCCAGGAAGATTTCAAGGGTAACGTCAGCATTTACAGCTCCATGGACAATGCCAGGACATGGAAGCTCGAGCATTCAAACCAGGACCTGCTCTCCACGCTGCAACAACGGAAGCAATAACATGCAGCATCGGCAGCGGGCGGCATGACGCCCGAAAAGCACAACGGCACAGGAGATCCTGTGCCGTTGTGTGGCCCGCATTGGCTGCGGCTTACTTCTTTTCCGTCGGCGGCACCGGCGGAACGAACGGGAACGTGCCGAACAGATTCTTGCTCTGGCTCTGCATCTGTTCCTGCATTTGCACGAACAGGCTCTTGCTCTGGTCGATGTAGTTGTTCATCATGCCTTGCATCATCGGGCCCTGAACGTTCATGAACTGGGTCCACATTTCCGGGCTGAAGGGCTTGCCTTCGAAACTGCCGGCCGAGGTGCCCGTGAATTTATGCTGGATATCGGTAAACGCTTGCACGTTCTTTTCCAGGTAGGATCCCATCATGCCCTGCATGGCGTGGCCATAGTAGCGGATGATCTGCGACAACACGCTGCTCGAAAACATGGGCGCGCCGTTCGCTTCCTCTTCCAAAATGATTTGCAGCAAGATGCTGCGCGTCAAATCTTCACTGGATTTGGCATCGACGACGGTAAACACCTCATTGTCCAACACCAGCTGCTTGACGTCCGTCAAGGTGATGTAGGAACTGGTTTGCGTGTCGTACAGACGACGGTTGGGATATTTTTTAATCAGGCGGTCTATACTTTTTTTTGCACTACTCATCACAAGTTCCACTTATTGCGCCGCAGCGCATACTGAGTTAATCCGAAAAAAAAGCGAACGTGGGTCCGCTTTCGCACCTGCCTACTTTTTCCATTATAGAGTGGAAAACGGCTCCATTGCACATCAGGGTAGTAGATTCCCGCATTTATTGCAACGCAACTAAAAGTAGATTCCTGACAAGACCGATGATTACGCCGACCTTGTCAGGCAAAACGCTTTGTGACTTAATCTGCCCTGACTTTAACATACCGCCCCGGCGCCGGCTCGATTGCCGCGTGGCGCTTGTTGCCCGGCTTGCCTGGCGCCTTCATCTGCGCGCCGCCGTGCTCAGCCAGGAAGGCCGCCCATTCGGGCCACCAACTGCCCACGTGCTCGGTCGCGCCTTCCATCCATTGCTCGGCAGTCAAGGGCTTGGCTTTCGCCGTGCGTGCGCCTTTGCCTGCGTCATTGCTCCAGTAACTGCGCTTTTTCTTCGAGGCCGGGTTGATCACGCCAGCGATATGGCCCGAAGCGCCGAGGATGAAACGGTTGGCTTTCGGTTTTTTCGGATTCAGCAAGGCCGTGCTGGCGTAGGCCGCGCCCCAGGGCACGATATGGTCTTCGCGCGAACCATAGATGAAAGCGGGCGCATCGATGCTACTGAGGTCGACCTGTTCGCCCGCCACCGTCAGCTTGCCCGGCACTTTCAGGCTGTTTTCCAGGTAAGTGTTGCGCAGATACCAGCAGAACATGGGGCCCGGCAAGCCCGTGCCGTCGCCATTCCAGTACAGCAAGTCGAACGCGGGCGGCTCCTTGCCTTTCAGGTAATTCGACTGCACGTAGTTCCACACCAGGTCGTTCGGCCGCAGGCTGGAGAACGTGCTGCCCAGGTCGCGGCCCGACATCAGGCCGCCCTTGTACAGACTCTGCTCGCGCAACGCCACTTGCGGTTCGTCAATAAAAACATCGAGCGCGCCCGCGTCGCAGAAATCGAGGAAGGTAGTCAACAAGGTCAGGCTGGCGGCCGGATTTTCACCGCGCGCCTTGAGCACTGCCAGCGCCGTCGAGACGATGGTGCCGCCCACGCAAAAGCCGAACATATTAAGCTTGTCCTGGCCCGAGATGTCCTGCGCCACCTGGATGGCTTCGATTACGCCTTGCTCGACGTAATCGTCCCACGTCAGGTGCTGCATGCTCAGGTCCGGATTGCGCCAGGACATGAGGAAAACGGTATTGCCCTGCTCCACCGCATAGCGCACGAGCGAGTTTTCTGGCTGCAAGTCAAGGATATAGAATTTATTGATGCACGGCGGCACCATCAGCAACGGCCGCTGGTGTACCGTGGCCGTCGTCGGCGTGTACTGGATCAGCTGGAACAAGGCATTTTCAAACACCACCGTGCCCGCCGTGGTGGCCACGTTGCGGCCCACTTCGAAGGCCGATTCGTCGGACTGCGAGATGCGGCCCTTGCCCATATCGGCCAGCATGTTGCTCAAGCCCTTGGCCAGGCTTTCGCCCTTGGTCTCGATCAGGGTTTGCTGGGCGTCGGGATTGGTGGCCAAAAAGTTGGCGGGCGACATGGCGTCGACGATTTGCTGCACGGCAAACGCAATCTTTTGCTTCTGGTGCGGCGTCGCTTCCACGGCATCGGCCATGGCGCTGAGAAACTCCGCATTCAGCAGGTAGGCCGCCGCATTGAAGGCCGACAGGGGGCTGGCGTGCCAGGCGGGCGCGGCGAAGCGGCGGTCTTTCAGCTCCGGCGCTTTGCCGGCCACAAAGTCAGCCCACAAGCCCGTCAGCTTGGCCACATAAGCATCTTTCAGTTGCTCGATCGCTTCCGGCTTGATGCTGGCGCCCGCATCCTGCAAAATGCCCGCAATCGGATTACCCTGGGGCTGCGGTACCATGTTAAACCACGTTTTCCACTGCTCTGGATTGCTGATCTGCGCCATCCATTCCTTGCTCATCATTTGAGGATCGGGCATGTTCATAGATATATGTAAGTCCATTTTAGAATTAATGAATAATTACTTCCGGGCCACCTGCATGCAAACTCTTACTCACTGCCACTACCAATGATGCTCATGACCGCTATTGCCTGGATCTATGTCGTCGGCCTCATGGCGCTGACGGAACCGTCCATCGTTGCCGGGGTGATGACCTTCGTGCTGTACTGCATCATCCCGCTGTCCATCCTATTCTATCTGACGGGCTTGCGGCGACGCAAACGCAAGGCGGCGCGCATCGCAGAAATGCAGGCGCGCGCGCTTGCCTCGGCAGACGATAAAACAAAAACGGCAGACACATAAGTGTCTGCCGTGCAGATTATTTGCGCCAGATCAAGCTGGCCTGTCTTCCCGTGACGCCGTCGCGCCGGTACGAGTAAAACTGCGTCGCATCGCTGACGGTGCAGCAATCCCCGCCCGCCACTTGCGCCACGCCATCGCGCAGCAACATGGTACGCGCCAGGGCATAGATGTCGGCCAGGTACTTGCCCGGCTTGCCGGCGATGGCGGCGAACGCAGCGCTCAGCACTTGCTGCTCGGCAGCATCGCGCGCGCCGTCGCGGAACGCTTGCAGCACGTCCTGTCCCACTTCGAATTGCTGCGGGCCAATGGCCGGCCCCAGCCAGGCGAGGATATCCGTCGCGCCCTGCGCGCGCATGCTGTCCACCGTGCGCTGCAAGACGCCGTTGGCCAGGCCGCGCCAGCCCGCGTGGGCCGCGCCGACCACCAGCCCATCTGTCGAACAGAACAATACCGGCAGGCAATCGGCCGTCATCACCACGCAGACGGCGCCAGGCTGCGTGGCCACGCTGGCGTCTGCGTCCGGCACGCAACCGCGCAACTTGGCTGCGTCCGCCACGGCCACGCCATGCACCTGCGACAGCCAGGCGGGTTCGGACGGCAAGATGGCTGCCAGCCGCGCGCGGTTGGCCGCCACGTGCGCCGGCTCGTCGCCCACGTGCGTGCCCAAGTTCAAGCCACCGCCGCCCTGCCCGTCACCATATGTTTCCTGGCTGACGCCGCCCGCGCGCACGGTCGCCAGCGCGCCCACGTTGGCGGGCAGGCCCGGCCAATCGGGTATAAGACAAGGCAACGGTGCCGTCATCAGACCTGTTCCGGCTCGGGAATGCCGGCTGTGGCGATCAGTTCAGCGAAATCATCGGCCAGCGGCACGATCCATTCGCACGCGTCCAGGGTGCCCGGATGCACGAGGCCCAGGCGGCGCGCCTGCAGCGCCTGGCGCGAGAAGACGGACACCAGGTGCTGTTTGCCATACACGGAGTCACCGACCAGCGCAAAGCCCAGGTGTTGCATGTGCACGCGAATCTGGTGCGTGCGGCCTGTTTCCAGACGGCATTGCATCAGGCTGACGGGACGGCGATCGAGTTCGCCGCTGCCGATCAATTCATAGTGCGTGATGGCGGGCTTGGCGGTGAAATTTTCCGAGACGGCCATCTTGACGCGGTCGCGCGGGTGGCGCGCGATGGATGCGTCGATGGTGCCCGCCATTTTCGGCGTGCCCCACACGAGCGCAAAATATTCGCGCTTGACGGTGCGCGCCTGCAACTGGCGCACCAGATCCGTTTGCGAGGCCAGGGTCTTGCCGACCACCATCAGGCCGCTGGTATCCTTGTCCAGGCGGTGCACGATGCCGGCGCGCGGCACGCCAGCCAGTTGCGGGCAGTGGTGCAGCAAGCCGTTGAGCAGCGTGCCCGACCAGTTGCCGGGGCCCGGATGTACGACCAGTCCGGCCGGTTTGTTGATCACGATGATATGCTCATCTTCGTGCACGATGTTCAATTCCATCGCTTCCGGCTTAAAAGCCTCGTCTTCCGGCGCGCTTTGCGGCAGAATGACGATCTTCTCGTCGCCATAGGCGGTCATGTTGCGTTTGGCAACTTTTCCATCGACGGTCACGAAACCGGCTTCCAGCCACAATTGCAAGCGGCTGCGCGAGTATTGCGGCACCAGCTTGGAAATGACTTTATCGAGGCGGTGGCCGCAGGCGTCCGGCGTCAGTTCCAATGTAATCGGGGCCATGATCTCGAAGGCGTCGTCGGCGGCAAAATCGCCGTCAAACGCCTCTTCGGCGCCATGGTCAGAAAGGGAGTCAAACGCGGAGTCAGCCAAATTAGGCTTCGGAGTTAATATCACAGCATTCCCATCGGCTATAATCAGCCTATTGTAAAATCTTGGTTAAAACCTTCTTGCAAAACGTCATGCAAAAAAAATTATCGTTGGTAGTCGCTTCAGTCGTTCTGCTCGGCATGTCCGCTTGCAGCTTGTTGCCTGAAAAAGTGGATGAGACCAAAAACTGGTCCGTTACGAAATTATACTCGGAGGCGCGTGAAGAAATGGCCGGGCAGCACTATGAAGCTGCAATCGGCCTGTTTCAGAAGCTGGAGGCTAACTATCCTTTCGGCAACTATGCTCTGCAAGCGCAGATGGAGATCGCTTACGCGTATTATAAGTCGGGAGACCAGGCGCAGGCACTGGCTGCTGTCGAACGCTTCATCAAGTTGCATCCGAACCACGCCAATGTAGACTATATGTACTACTTGCGTGGCCTGATCAGCTTTAACGACCAGATCAGCTTCCTGAACTTCCTGTACGAGCAAGACCCGACCGAGCGCGACCCGAAAGCCACGCGCGAAGCGTTTGCGGCCTTCAAGCAACTGGTCGACAAGTTCCCAAATAGCAAATACGCGCCCGATTCGCTGGCCCGCATGAACTATTTGATCGATGCCATGGCGAAATACGAAGTGCACGTGGCGCGTTATTACTACCGCCGCGGCGCCTACCTGGCCGCCGCCAACCGCGCGCAAACGACGGTCAGCGACTTTGCCGCTTCGCCCGCCATCGAAGAAGCGCTGTTCATCATGTACCGCTCGTATGACAAACTGGGCTTGACCGACCTGCGCGACGACACCTTGCGCGTACTGACCAAGAACTACCCGAACACGGCATTCCTCAGCCCGGAAGGGGTGAACAAGGAACGCAAGTGGTGGAAATTCTGGCAGTAAGCTGCAATAAAAAACCGGGCTAGCCCGGTTTTTTTTACTTAGTCATTTACTTAGTCAGCCACTTTGCGCCGGAACACCCAGCTCTTGTCATTCGACGCTTCCGGCACATAGCCATAGCCATCGACGTCGAACTGTTTCAGCTGTTCCGGGTCGCGGATGGCGTTGACGGCCGCGTAACGTGCCAGCATGCCGCGCGCGCGCTTGGCATAGAAGGAAATGATTTTATACTTGCCGTTCTTCCAGTCTTCGAATACGGGCGCGATGACGGGCACGTCCAGCTGGCGCGGCTTGACGGATTTAAAATATTCTTCAGAAGCAAGATTAACCAGCGCTTTCGCGCCCTGTTCCTGCGCGGTACGGTTCAGGCCATTGGTGATGGTATCGCCCCAGAACGCGTACAAATCCTTGCCGCGCGTGGTCGATAAACGCGTGCCCATTTCCAGGCGGTGCGGGTGGATCAGGTCCAGCGGGCGCAGCAAGCCGTACAGGCCCGACAAAATGCGTACGCGCGACTGGGCATAGTCGAGCTGGGCCGGCTGCAGGCTGCGCGCCTCGAAACCGGCATACACGTCGCCATTGAAGGCCATGATGGCTTGGCGCGCTTCGGCCAGCTTGGGCGTCCAGGAGGCGTAGCGGGCCACGTTGAGGGCCGACAAGGCGTCGGAAATACCCATCAGGCTGCCCACTTCGGCAGGCGAGAACTCGCGCATGCGGGCTATCAGCTGGGCGGAATGGTCGAGAAAATCGGGGGTGCTGTGCAACGAGGTTGTTGGCGGCGTCTCCAGGTCGAGACTCTTGGCGGGCGAAAGCACGATCAACATAAATTATCACTACAGAATAGAATTGCCGACATGATACCTGCTCCACAAAAACTCGTCCTCGACACCAACGTTTGCCTCGACCTCTTCGTCTTTAACGACCCGCGCTGGGCAGCTTTGCTGGCGGCCATGGAAAGCGGCGCCGTGCACGCCATCACGCGCGAAGATTGCCGCGCGGAATATCTTGTCGTATTGCATTACAAACATCTGCCGCTCGATGAGGCCAGCCGCGCTGTCGCCGCCGCCCGCTTCGACGCACACATCAGCATCGTGGCCCCGCCCGTTTCCGGCGTGCGCCTGCCCGTGTGCACGGACAAGGATGATCAGAAATTCCTCGAACTGGCGCGCGACGCCAACGCCGACATCCTCATCACCAAGGACAAGGCGCTGCTGAAACTGGCCCGCAAGACGGCCAAGGCCGGCATGTTCAAGATCATGCTGCCGGAAGGCTGGGCCTTGCCAGGCTGAGCCGCCAAAGCCCCACCCGCAACGGGGCGCGCTGCGCTAGAATGGGGCACGATTCCACTTTCCGCACCGCGCCCCTACCGTTCATGAACAGCCCGTCCCTGCCCCATCTGACTCCCACCCTGCGCACGCGTTTGCCTCTGGTGGGCACCACCGTGTTTACCCGCATGTCCAGCCTGGCGGCCCAGCATGGCGCCGTCAACCTGGGCCAGGGCTTTCCCGATTTCGATTGCGCGCCGCAACTGGTCGAACTGGTCAGCGACGCCATGCGTGCCGGCCACAACCAGTATCCGATGATGACGGGCGCGGCGCCCTTGCGCGTAGCCATTGCCGCGAAGATCGCCAGCCTGTACGGCCACCTTTATGATGCGGGCACGGAAATCACCGTCACGGCGGGCGCCACGCAGGCGCTCACCACCGCCATCCTGTGTTGCGTGCATCCGGGCGACGAAGTCATCGTCATCGAACCGGCCTACGACAGCTATCTGCCGGCCATCGCGCTGGCCGGCGGCGTGCCCGTGCTGGTCTGCATGCAAGTGGACGAGACCGGCTACAGCGTGCCGTGGGACAAGCTGGCCGCTGCCGTCAGCAGCAAGACGCGCTTGATTATCATCAACACGCCACATAATCCGACGGGCACCATCCTGCGCCCTGCCGACGTGGCGGCGCTGGCCGACATCGTGCGCGGCACGCAAATCCTGATTTTGTCGGATGAAGTCTACGAACACATGGTGTATGACGGCGTGCGCCATGAGTCGCTCGCGCGCAATGCGGAACTGGCGGCGCGCAGCTTCATCGTCTCCAGCTTCGGCAAGACGTATCACGTCACAGGCTGGAAAGTGGGCTATGTGGCGGCGCCAGCGACCCTGACGGCGGAGTTTCGCAAGGTGCACCAGTACAACGTGTTTACCGTCAACACGCCGATGCAGTACGGCCTGGCCGGCTATATGGCGGACCCGCAGCCCTACCTGGACTTGCCCGCGTTTTACCAGCGCAAGCGCGACCTGTTCCGCGACGGCCTGGCGGGCAGCCGCTTTACCCTGCTGCCGGCCAATGGCACGTATTTCCAGTGCGTGCGCTACGATGCCATTTCACAAGAGACCGAAGCGCAGTTCGCCGAATGGCTGACGGCCGAGATCAAGGTGGCCGCCATTCCCGTCTCCGCGTTTTACGCGCAGGGCAAGGAGTCGGGCATCGTGCGCTTCTGCTTTGCCAAGCAGGACGAGACCTTGCGCCAGGCGCTGGAGCGCCTGCGCAGCATATAACCGAGCACTGAGCAAGGCTACGCCACGGCGGAGCAAAGGATGACAGCATGGTACAGCGTCGCATCGGCCCGGCCGACCTGGTTCCCGGCGAACCCCTGCCCTGGGATTTGTTTCTGGCTGACCATAGTGCCGGCCCACAACTACGCAAGGGGCAGATCATCACGGACGGCGCGCAGCTGGGCCGCTTGCTGCAGCTGGGCCTGTACGTGGGCACGCCCGAGCAGCCATCCGTGCTGCGCCTGCTGAACGAGGCGGCGCAGCGTCTGGAACGGCTGCTGCTGGACTTGCGCAGCGAAAGCAATGCCGAGCGCGACGTGCGCGACATCGCCCGCGAACTGCTGCGCGCGCTCAGGCACGATGCCGACATCGCCCTGGCCAGCATCTTGCTGAATCAAATCGCCGGCCGCTACGCCGTGCGCCACTGCATCGAAACGGCGCTGCTGGCCATGCTGGTGGGCCGCAGCATGCACAAGTCCCACGATGAACTAATACTGATCGGTGCCGCCGCGCTGACGATGAACGTGGGCATGCTGCGCCACCACGACAGCTTCCAGGACCGGCGCGGCCCCCTGAATGACGAAGAAATGCGCATCGTGCGCCAGCACCCCCAGGAAAGCGCGGAACTGCTGCGCTGTGCCGGCGTCGACGACGAGGAATGGCTCAGTTGCGTGCTGCTGCACCACGAAAACGACGACGGCAGCGGCTACCCGCAGGGCCGCACGGCCGATGAAATCTTGCAGAACGCCAAGCTGATCGGCCTGGCCGACCGCTATTGCGCCCGTGTGTCGGCGCGCAACTACCGCCGTTCCATCGTGCCCGACCAGGCGCTGCAGCACATTTTCCTCGACCAGGGCATGCCCATCGACCCGCTGCTGGGAGAACAGTTCGTCAAGCTGCTGGGGAAATACCCACCCGGCACCCTGGTGCGCCTGCGCAGCGGCGAACTGGGCGTCGTCACGCAACGGGGCGCCGCCCACGTGCATCCGCTCAGCGACCCGCTGGGCGCGCCGCTGACCGCCGCCGAGCTGATGCAGCTCGCCCCGCGCGACACGGCCGACAGCCGCTTCGCCATCGTTTCTTCGCTGCATGAAGACGATGCCGGCTTGCATTTCAGCATGCGCCATGTGTGGGGCGATGAGGCGCGGCTGTAGGAAGATTGGCAAAACTAGCCACGGTGGGTTTGCCCGACCTGAAAGCTGACGCTCAGGCCAGGCCTTCAATCTTCTTCAACCACGCGTCAAAATGCGGGCAATCTTGTCGCATGGCATGCAAGCCAATATCGCAGGCGATCAATGGCCCATGGAAGGTCTTTTGGTAGACGTTCATCGCAGCAAGTATGCGCTTCTATGGCGCTGTCTGCGCACTATCGTTAATATCCTCGGGCGCAGCCGCACGTCGTGCCACACGTAAAGGTTCAAGCACAGCGTCGTCATCGTTCCATTGCTGAAAGGCATCCAAATGTACAAATAACGTAACTGTTCAGCATGAGCAGTGTTTCAAAAAACAGTTGTAAACCTTTTCAAACCGGCTCATCATGCTGTCATGGCAAAAAAACGTACCCCTCCCGATCTCTCCGCCCTGACGCGCGGTGAGCTTGA
>NZ_PEBS01000058.1 GCF_002869965.1 Janthinobacterium sp. ROICE36 | reverse complement strand
ACATCGTCGGCTTTTACAACTGCAAGCGCATCAATTCAGCGTTGGGCAATCTGTCTCCCGCCGCCTATGAACGAAAAATGACAGCACGCGAACCTATCGCGGTGTCCGAAATTACTTGACCACAGCAGTACGCTTACCTTGATTCTCTGTCACCCGTTTAACTGCCAGCGCTTTTGCGCTGAACGAGCGGGTCAGCCACCGCTGCAAGGCTTTCACCCTGCGCCAGTCACCTTCCTGCGTTGCCTTCGTTAACCGAATCTGCATGACTTTCACGCTCTTCTGAACGCGTTGCCAGTTGATGGCAGCCCATTCATTGGGAACGTGCGAGGACGCAGAATCGATTGCGAAACCTTCGATTACTTTCATTGCTGAACCTCGTCGTAGTAATGCCCGCCGAAGACGCAGCTTCCCCCGAAGGGAAGAACTGCATCCCTTCGGGGCGATTGAAATTAACCTACTTTTGTCTATGTAGTCGCTGACGACTATTGCACCAGATGGAAGTCTGCACGTTTTCACGTCGGGACAAATTTTGAATCCCTATTCCTGCCATTACAGCCGGACATTCACTTTTTCCATCCTCCCATACCCGCTCCGCCATGGGTTTCCCTCACGGGTTACTTGCCTTCAATGATCCGATAAGCGACGAGTCGGGCTTACCACGTTCCTTGAGATGCCCGCACGGCCAAATTGCGCCGCACATGACTGTTTAGGGTCTGACTTTCCCCCGGTGGTTTGACGACGACGTATCCCCAACTTCTACGGAGATATCCAACCACGTACCTTTTGGTTCAGGCCAACAGTAGATTAGGCCTGTCAATGATCACGAGGGTTCAAGCGTCAGTTCACATTACATTACCCATGCAGCCTCACCTAGCCCCTCAACCGCCTTTCTGCTGGCAGTCTCCGCTCGACCATTCGCATGGTGTTCACGCCGCTTACGCGGGGGTACATTGTCATCGGAGCTTCAAAACCCCTCCGTTACCGGAGACGCATGTCCGAGTAGGTGACAAGTGGTCGCACACCCGGTCACAGCAACAACATTCCAGGACGCAGAATAGTTGAGTGTGACAAGGCATCTCAGAGCTTGCGCGATCTTGCTGTTCCATTCTGTTTAGACAAGGCCGAAAAATGGCCTACCGTAGATTTCCTGCTAACGAGGAAATCAGATTGTTCAAAATCCCTAAAAATTTCGTGGAATTTGTCGCAAATTAGCAACGCAATGGCCACCTTGTGAGTGGAGAATCGAGGAAAATAGTGCCTAAATTACAAATAACTCAGTAATCAAGACGTATTAAACCAAGTCATTGGAACATTGCGATTGTTTGATTTTTCCCCGAATTTGCAGACGCAACTAGGGAGCCCACGGTGTTTAGTGCCAGTCTTATTTTTAGATTTAACGGAGTTAAATCAAAGACTTACCGCGAGGCTTGCAGGATGGATACAGCTTTCTTGATTACTACTTACTGCTTTGAATCAATGCCGCAGAGCGACGGATCGCGACTATCGTGTCGCACAGAAGTTTTCATTGTACGCTGCTTGTCAAATAGCGCTGCAGCGTTCCCGACACACATCATGCCAAAAATGTTTCCACCAGGCGCGCCAGCTCCGCCGGCTGGTCATGGTGCAGCATGTGGCCCGCATCCAGCATCATCTCGCAGCGCACATCTTTGATGCAGGCCAAACGCCGGTCAATTTCAATGCGCGCCTCTTCCTTGGGCCCCATCCATTGCCACATATTCGTCTCACTGGCTTCCACCCACAGCACAGGCGCCGTGATGCGGCGCCAGCAAGCCATCACTTCTTCCACCTGATACAAGATGGGATTGACCCGCTTGTGCTGCGGGTCGCCCATGATGTCCCACCCGCCCGCCTCGTTCTGCGCCGACCAGTGTTCGGCCAGGAAAGCGGCGCGCGCATCCGGCAGGCGCGGATTGGTCTTTTGCAGGCGTTCGGCCACGGCCTGTTGACTCGGATAGCTGCGCATGACGGGCGGCTCGCGCAATTCGTCCAGCCACTTGGCATAGCGGCCCGGCGCCTGCTCCGGCTGCGTCGCCATCATGCCGAAGCCTTCCAGGTTGATGAAGCGGCTGATGCGTTCGGGTCGCACGCCCGCATACAGGCCGGCCACGTTGGCGCCCATGCTGTGGCCCAGCAGGTTGACGGGTGCGTCCGGCGAATAGTGCAGCAGCATGGCGTCCAGGTCGGCCAGGTAGTCGGGGAACCAGTAAGTATCGGACTGCGTGTAATCGCTGAGGCCAAAACCGCGCCAGTCGGGCGCGATCACGTGCCAGTCGCCAGCTAACTCGTCGACGACGAACTGAAACGAGGCAGCCACGTCCATCCAGCCGTGCACCATGAACAGCATGGGCGCGCCTTCGCGGCCCCAATGGCGCACATGCGTGCGCGCGCCGCGGATATTGATGAATTCGGAACGGGAAAGTTTCATGGGTTTCATCTGATTGCCTGCCTTGAAAGTGGCGCGGATGGCGCCACATGCTGTGTCTGTAGGATGGTGCGGATATAAAAGTACGACCGTTCGATAATTATACCGGATTGGTGGACGGCGTCAGGACTTGCCCTGCAACAGCGTAAAATAGCGTACATAGCAGCTAAGCCAAGCAAAACTTCCGCGTCCGGTCCAGCCCGACGCTTCCACCACCGCCATAGGCTAACGATGACACTCTACCAATTGGGCGCCGATGCGCCACAGATTGACGCTTCCGCTTTTGTTGCCGACACGGCCAACGTGATCGGCAAAGTGACCCTGGAAGCGAATACGTCGGTATGGTTCGGCGCCACGATTCGCGGCGACAACGAACGCATCACCGTGGGCGCCAACAGCAATGTGCAGGAAGGCGCCGTCCTGCACACGGACCCGGGCTACCCGCTCGACATCGGCCAGAACGTGACCATCGGTCACCAGGCGATGTTGCATGGATGTACGATTGGTGATGGCGCCCTGATCGGCATCCAGGCCGTGATCCTGAATGGCGCGAAGATCGGCAAGGGCTGTCTGGTGGGCGCAGGCGCGCTGGTCACGGAAGGCAAGGAATTTCCCGACAATATGTTGATCATCGGCTCACCGGCAAAAGCCGTGCGGGCCCTGACGGCAGACGATATCACCAGGCTACAAGGCAACGCCGTGAACTATGTGCAACGCGGCCAGCTATTTAATACGCAACTCAAGAAGATTGGATAAGAGAATGACGACTGAAACCACGGGCGCCGTCAGCGCAGCCCTTACCGGCCAGGATACCCTGCAAAAATTTATTTTCGACAACGCCGCCGTGCGCGGCCAGTTCATCGACGTCTCCGGCACCTGGCAGGAAGTGCTGTCGCGCCACGCCTACCCGACGGCCGTGAAAAAAGTGCTGGGTGAAATGGTCGCCGCCGCCGCCCTGCTGTCGGCCAACCTGAAATTCAACGGTTCCATCATCATGCAAATCCATGGTGACGGTCCCGTGCGCTTGATGGTGGTCGAGTGCGATTCGGACCTGCGCCTGCGCGCCACGGCCAAGCTGGACCCGGACGCCACCGTTCCCGAGGTTGCCACCGTGCCGCAATTGCTCAACGCCACGGGCAACGGCCGCTTCATCATCACCCTGGACCCGGCCGACAAGGTGCCAGGCCAGCAACCGTACCAGGGCATCGTGCCGCTGGACGGCGACGACATGTCCACCGTGATCGAAAACTACATGTTGCGTTCGGAACAGCTCGACACGCGCTTGTGGCTGGCCACGGACGACAGCGTCTCGCGCGGCCTGCTGCTGCAAAAGTTGCCGCACCATGGCGGCAAGGCCGAAGCGACGCCCGTGTCGGAAGAAGACGCGCTGGACACGTGGCACCGCGCCGTGATGCTGGCGTCGACCCTGAAAGAGGAAGAAATCCTCGCCACCGACATCGAGACCCTGATGCAACGCTTGTTCTGGGAAGAAACGATCCGCGTCTTCGACCCGCTGCATCCGAGCTTCCATTGCAGCTGCACGCGCGAAAAAGTGGGCAATATGCTCAAGATGCTGGGCGAGGAAGAAGTCAACGGCACGCTCGACGAAGTGGGGCAAGTGGGCGTGAACTGCGATTTCTGCGGCCAGCACTATGCATTCGACAAGGTCGATTGCGCGCAGCTGTTCATCACGGATGCGCCAGCCGAACTCTTGATTCCACCCGCAACAAGCATTAACTAATTGTAATACTCCGCGCGCCGCCCCTCAGGCGGCGCCATTGTTTCCTCTGTCATCTTCCCGTCATCAGTTCGTCATCAGCCCGTCACGCGCCGCCGTTAGGCTGCGCAGCTTGTATTACTTCCAATATTTTCCACAGGCTGATGATGAAACCCCACTTGACGCTGGCCCTGCGCCGCCATTCCTTTCATGTTTTGCTGGGCGCTTGCGCCGCCGGCCTCTCCCTGCCGGCGCTGGCGCAAACGGCCGTGGCCGCTGCCCCGACTGCCGACGAGAATGCCCCGATGACCACCGTGGAGATTTCCTCGCGCAAGACGCGCTCCTCCGTGGCCTTGAGCAAGAATGATATCCAGAAAATCCTGCCTGGCACGAATCCCCTGAAAGCCCTGCAAACCCTGCCCGGCGTCAGCTTCCAGACGGCTGACCCTTGGGGCAACAACGAACAAAACCTGTCGCTGTTCGTGCATGGTTTTTCCGGTCAGCAACTCGGCTACACCATGGATGGCGTACCGCTCGGTGACCAGCAGTACGGCAACTACAACGGCCTGTCGCCGCAACGCGCCGTGATCAGCGAAAACGTGCGCAGCGTCGTGCTGTCCTCGGGTGCGGGCGACCTGGCGACAGCCTCGACCAGCAACCTGGGCGGCACCATCGAAACCTATTCCAGCGACCCGCTGGCCACGCAAGGCGCCAGCGTGCAACAAACCGTGGGCAGCCACCGCACTTCGCGCACCTTTGCCCGCTACGACACGGGCGCCTTCGGCGACGGCAGCAGCGCCTACTTTTCCATCCTGCACCATGAAGCGCGGGCCTGGGATTTCGATGCGCGCCAGGGCGGCGACCAGTTCAACGCCAAATACGTCAACCGCAGCGAAGCGGGCAAGCTGACCCTGTTCTTCAATTACTCGGACAAGATCGAGCCGAACGAAGACAGCACCGTGCACGTGAAAGGCGAAACGAGCGCGCCCTACACGCGCCCCTTCCTGTACCCGGACTTCAAGGCGGCCGTCAATTACCTGTCGTCGACGGGCGCCACGCCTGCCGCCGACGGCAACAATTACCGCAATTACTATAGCGATGCGCAGCGCACCGATTACCTGGCCTACGCCAAGTTCGACGCCAAGCTGGGCGAAGGCACGAGCTGGGCGAATCAGGTGTATTACCACAAGGATGACGGCGCGGGCGTGGTGGCCGGCCCCATCGGCGTGGCCGGCTTGCCGGGCCTGTTCAGCGTGTACTACCCGAAACAGAACCTGAAACAGGTGTTTGGCAACTCGGGCTACGCCGTGCGCACGACGGAATACGACATCCAGCGCGGCGGCTTCATTTCCACGCTGCGCAAGGAAATCGGCGAGCATCAGCTGGAAGCGGGCCTGTGGCTGGAACAGAACCGTTCGTCCGCCTACCGCCGCTGGTATGCGCTGGACGTCAACAACCCCACCTCGCCATATGACCGCCCCAGCAATCCTTTGATCACGCAGTACGGCAGCGAGATCGACAACAAGGTGGTGCAGCTGCATTTGCAGGATGAATGGCGCATCCGTCCCGATATCGCCCTGCAGGCGGGCTTCAAGTCCAGCCTGCAGTTTGCCGATGGCCAATTCCCCGTGCAGCCGGCCGTGGGAGCCATTGCCGGCGGCGCGACGGCCTTGCCGGTCGGCACCATCAACACGAAAAAATGGTTCTTGCCGCAAGTGGGTGCGCGCTGGGATGTCACGCCGCAAGACCAGTTGTATTTCAACATCCAGAAAAACATGCGCCAGTTCGTCACCTATGGCGGTGGCGGCGCCTCGCCATGGAGCTTGTCGAGCCAGGCCGCCTTCGACCTGTTCAAGCGCGACGCCAAGCCGGAAACGGCCCTCACCTATGAAGTGGGCGTGCGCGGCAGCCATCCATTGCGCTTGGGCGCCATCACTTCCATCGATGGCCAGGTCAATGTCTACCACGTCGATTTCAGCAACCGTTTGCTGCAGATCAGTCCCACGCCCGTGATTTCCTCCATCATCGGCGGCAACCCCGTGCTGGCCAACGTGGGCAGCGTGCGCACGGATGGCATCGACATCGCCGGCACCGTGCACTTTGGCAACAATTTTTCGTTCTACAATGCCCTGTCGTACAACCGCTCGCAATACGCAGACAATTACAACAATGGCGCCGCGCTGGTATTGACGGCCAACAAGAACGTGCCCGGTTCGCCGGAATGGCTGAACAAGTTCGTGGCCTCGACCACGGTGGGCGATATCGAAGTGCAACTGACGGGTGACTATGTGGGCAAGCGCTACGCGACGTACACCAACGATTTGTCCGTGCCCAGCTATTTCCTGATGGGCCTGGGCGTGTCGGGCAAGCTGCCGGCCATGGCCAGCTGGCTGAAAAACCCCCGTTGGCGCTTGAACGTCAGCAACCTGGCGAATCGCGAAGGCGCGCTGAACGTGGTGGTGGGCGCGGCCGACAAGACCTACAACACCTTCCCGATCGCCCCGCGCCAGGGCTTTCTCACTTTGACGGCGGATTTCTGATGCGCGCTCCTGTCTTGCCACAACGGCATTTTTCACGCCGCAGCTTCGTCCAGGCGGCCGCAGGCGGCCTGGCCCTGGCGGCGGGCCCCGGCTTTGCCGCCGGCCTGCTGGCCCCGCCTCCCGCGCGTCCGCTGGTATTCGCCCACCGGGGCGCCAGCGCCCTGCGTCCAGAGCATACGCTGGCGGCGTATGCCAAGGCCATCCTCGATGGCGCCGACTACGTGGAGCCAGACCTGGTCGCCACGCGCGACGGCATCCTCGTGGCGCGCCACGAAAGCAATCTGATCGACACCACCGACGTGGCGCGCCGGCCCGAATTTGCCAGCCGGCGCGGCAAGAAGATGGTCGATGGCGAATGGCACGAGGGCTGGTTCGTCGACGACTTCACCCTGGCGGAACTGAAGACGCTGCGCGCCATCGAACGGTTGCCGAAAGTACGCACCGGCAACACCTTGTACGATGGACAATTCCAGATCCCCACCTGGGAAGAAATCATCGATTTTGTTGCGGCGCAATCGGCCACCAGCGGGCGCATCATCGGCCTCGTGCCGGAGCTGAAAAGTTCCACCTACTTCCGCGATGCGGGCCTGGCGCTGGAAGACCTTTTCCTGTCGACCATGCTGGCGCACGAGTACACGCGCCGCGCGCCGATCGAGATCCAGTCCTTCGAAGTGGCCAATTTGAAGTATGTGCGCGAGAAGCTGGGACGGCGCGCCAACGTGCGATTGATGCAGCTGGTGGTGGGTGGCGATGTGCGCCCGATGGATGTGGTCAAGGCGGGCGGCAAGCTGACCTTCGGACAAATGACGACGCCGGCCGGCTTGCGCGACATCGCCGCCTACGCAGACGTGGTGGCGCCGCCCACGCGTGGCGTCATTGCGCTGGGCGCCGACCAGCGCCTGGCCAAGCCCACGACCATCGTCGACGATGCGCACCAGGCGGGCTTACTGTTGCACACCTGGACCTTCCGCCCGGAAAACCGTTTCCTGGCAGCAGACTTCCGCGATGGCAATGGCGAAAATGCGCGCAACGAAGCCGGTTCCGTGGCGGAAATGCGGCGCTATATCGAAACGGGACTGGACGGCTTTTTCAGCGACGATCCTGGGCTGGGGCGCATCGCCGCCGGATAAACATTTCGTAACAAATTCATTTTCAGGGCGTGACCGGCGGCTACGCCCTTATTATTCGTTTCTTGAATTACTGAAATTGGAATTTGAAATTAGACATATATCGCCAACTCCATTATTGTGCAATGCAACAACAGACCATTCATGGAGGGCATATGTCCACTTTTACCAACACCTACAGCAACGACGACAACTATTTCAACAACCTGGGCCGCGCCACGCGCGCCTTCCTGGGCGCCCTGCTCGCTACCAAGCCGTACAGCGAACTGGCACAGAAGAATGTCATCGTCACGCACACCAGTACCAGCAGCGCCGAAGAACAGCGCCATGTGCGCCCAAGCAAGCGCGACATCGCCCTGCTGAACTCGGAAGCGACCCGTTATGAAAACCTGATGCCGAACTTGGCCTCGGAACTGCGTTTCCTGGCTTCGCGCGGATAAAAAACGCCCAGGGCGGCATTGCCTGCGCCTCGCCGTACGTTCGGCCTGGCGCCTGGCCCTGGACATTTTTTAAGCCAACTAAATACTGACAAGGATTTTTATATGATATTTCTCGAAACCGTACTGGTAAGCGTGGCCGTCGTGGTCACCGGCATCCATTTCTACCTGATCTCGACCGGCAAGGCCCGTTTCTGATCAGCAAGCAGCAAGGTCATCGCGTGCAGCAGTACAAGGTATAGCAAGGTGACAGGTCAGCCTGGCAATCGGTCCAGGCTGACAAGCGGGAAGTCCTTAGTACTCAGTGTGGCGCAGCAGCGTCCACCGGCATTTCCAGCAGTGGCGGGGTCTGGCCCTTGCGCACGATCTGCACGAAAATCTCATTCTGTTTGACCATGCCCAGCTCATAGCGGGCACGCTCCTCGACGGCGCCCGTACCATCTTTCAGGTCGCGCACTTCGGATTCGAGCTTGGCGTTGCGCGCCTTCAATTCCACATTCTTCTTGTTGGCCAGCGCCACTTGGGCTTCCATGTCGGCAACACGCAGCCAGCCGCCTTTACCCAGCCAGAGGGGAAATTGGATCAACAGCAGCAGAGCTGCCAGGGCGAGCGTAATCAGGCGCATGGGGCATTCAGTTAAAAAACCGGCCGGATATCTCCGGCCGGCCAGTGGGTTTTACATCAGCTTACTTCAGATTATAGAACGCATCGCGGCCAGGGTAGCTGGCGATGTCGCCCAGGTCTTCTTCGATACGCAGCAACTGATTGTACTTGGCCATGCGGTCCGAACGCGACATCGAGCCGGTCTTGATCTGCAGGGCGTTCGTGGCAACGGCGATATCGGCGATGGTCGAATCTTCCGTTTCGCCCGAGCGGTGCGAAATGACGGCCGTATAACCGGCGCGCTTGGCCATTTCGATGGCGGCGAAGGTTTCCGTCAGGGTGCCGATCTGGTTGATCTTGATCAGGATCGAATTGGCGATACCCTTCTGGATGCCTTCTTTCAGGATCTTGGTGTTGGTGACATACAGGTCGTCGCCGACCAGTTGCACTTTCTTGCCCAGTTCCGCCGTCAGGATCGCCCAGCCGTCCCAGTCGCCTTCATGCATCGCGTCTTCGATCGAGATGATCGGGTACTTGTCGCACCAGGTCGCCAGCAGGTTGGTGAACTCGGTAGCCGTCAAGCTCAGGCCTTCGCCTTCCATTTCGTACTTGCCGTTCTTGTAGAACTCGGACGCGGCGCAATCGAGGCCGATGGCGATCTGCGTGCCTGGCTCGTAACCGGCTTCTTCGATGGCCTGGATGATCAGCTTGATGGCTTCTTCATGGTTGGCCAAGGATGGCGCAAAACCGCCTTCGTCGCCCACGTTGGTGTTCAAGCCCTTCTTGTGCAGGATCTTTTTCAGCGTGTGGAACACTTCCGCGCCGTAGCGGACGGCTTCCTTGAACGACGGGGCGCCCACGGGAATGATCATGAATTCCTGGATGTCCAGGTTGTTGTCGGCGTGTGCGCCGCCATTGATGACGTTCATCATCGGCACTGGCATCTGCATGGCGCCCGAACCGCCGAAATAGCGGTACAGCGGCAAGCCCGCTTCTTCAGCAGCGGCCTTGGCGACAGCCATGGACACGGCCAGGATGGCGTTGGCGCCCAGGCGCGATTTGTTTTCCGTGCCGTCCAGGTCGATCAGGGTACGGTCCAGGAATGCCTGTTCATTGGCGTCCAGGCCCATGATGGCTTCGGAGATTTCGGTATTGATGTTTTCGCATGCTTGCAGCACGCCCTTGCCGAAGTAGCGCTTGGCGTCGCCATCGCGCAATTCCACGGCTTCGCGCGAACCGGTCGAGGCACCCGACGGCACGGCCGCACGGCCCATCACGCCCGATTCCAGCAACACATCGCATTCGACGGTCGGATTGCCGCGCGAGTCCAGGATCTCGCGACCGATAATATCAACAATAGCACTCATGTCATTCTCCAAAGTTAAGCGTAACAGGGGCTGCACACTGCGTTCTGATGCGCAATTGCACAAAGGGGGCAAAGAAACTCCCGGCGGGTACCATCTGGCCGGGAGCTGTCTTACGGGTAATACTCTCGCAATCGACCGCGTTATTGCGCAGCGGCGTTGGCTTCTTTGTGCGCCAGCGCTGCCTTGATGAACGAGGTAAACAAGGGATGACCAGTGCGTGGCGTCGACTTGAACTCGGGATGGTATTGCACGCCCATATACCATGGGTGGGAATTTTCACCCGTGCGTGGCAATTCCATGATTTCGCACAAATCTTCGCTCGGCGTGCGGGCCGAGACGATCATGCCAGCCGCTTCGACACGGGCCAGGTAGTGATTATTGGCTTCGTAGCGATGGCGGTGACGCTCGGTCACCACGCTGCCGTAGATCTCGGCGGCGAGGGTGCCCGGATTGACGGCGCAGGTCTGCGCGCCCAGGCGCATGGTACCGCCCAGGTCCGAGTTTTCATCGCGCAACTCGACTTTACCATCGTGGTTTTGCCACTCATTGATCAGTGCAACGACAGGTTGATCCGTATCAAGGTCGAACTCGGTCGAATTCGCGTTCGGCATGCCAGCCTTGTTGCGCGCGTATTCGATCAGGGCCACTTGCATGCCCAGGCAGATGCCCAGGTAAGGGATCTTGTGCTCACGGGCGAACTGGGCCGCCATGATCTTGCCTTCCACGCCGCGCTTGCCGAAGCCGCCCGGTACCAGGATGGCGTCGTACTTGGCCAGGTTCTCGCAACCGGTCGTTTCGATTTCTTCCGAATCGATGTACTCGATGTTGACGCGGCTTTCCGTGTGGATGCCGGCGTGGCGCAGCGCTTCGATCAGCGACTTGTACGATTCGGTCAGCTCGACATACTTGCCGACCATGCCGACGGTCACTTCCGCCTTCGGGTGTTCCATCGTGTAGATCAGCTTGCTCCAGATCGACAGGTCGGCCGGCGCAGGATCGAGGTCCAGCGCTTCGCAGATGATGGCGTCGAGGCCCTGGTCATGCAGCATTTGCGGCACTTTATAGATGGTGTCGACGTCCCACACGGAAATGACGGCATGCTCTTCGATATTCGAGAACAGCGAGATTTTCGCGCGCTCGTCTTCCGGGATGGCACGGTCGGCACGGCACAGCAGCGCGTTCGGCATGATGCCGATTTCGCGCAGCTTTTGCACCGAGTGCTGGGTCGGCTTGGTTTTCAGTTCACCGGCCGAGGCGATGTAAGGCACCAGGGTCAGATGGACGAAGGCCGTGTTCTTGCGGCCGGCGCGCAGGCTCAGCTGACGCGCCGCTTCCAGGAATGGCAACGATTCGATATCGCCGACGGTGCCGCCGATTTCGCACAGGGCCACATCGTAGCCTTCGGCGCCACGGCGGATGTAATCCTGAATTTCATTGGTAATATGCGGAATCACCTGCACGGTCTTGCCCAGATATTCGCCCCGGCGTTCCTTGCGGATCACCGATTCATAGATCTGGCCAGTGGTGAAGTTATTCACCTTTTTCATGCGGGTGGAAATGAAGCGCTCGTAGTGACCGAGGTCGAGGTCGGTTTCGGCCCCGTCATCGGTGACGAATACTTCACCGTGTTGCATAGGGCTCATCGTGCCAGGATCGACGTTGATATACGGGTCGAGCTTGAGCATGGTGACTTTAAGGCCGCGCGATTCGAGGATCGCGGCGAGGGAGGCGGCGGCAATCCCTTTTCCAAGGGAAGACACAACGCCACCAGTGACGAAGACAAATTTGGTCATTGCAGATGGTGCCGAACGGCACGTGCGGGAAATTGAAATTATACACTAAAGCCCGCCTGCGGCGCTCTCCACACGTGGAAATTTGCGCCAAATGTCGACTATCGCCCCCCGCTCCTGCGGTCTACACACAACAAAATTACTCAATAGTAATAATTGAAATATTTCCAATTCCTTATTTTGTGTGGGCGAGCGAACAGACCCTGCCGCGCACTGGCGGCAGACTGGGATTTTTCAACGGAGGTCCATCATGAGCTACGAAGAACGCGACGCCTACGGCATGTATGTCAACCACGGCCACAAAGGTCCCGGCCCTGAACTGATGGGTGCCGACACCCTGATCGGCGACCATGTGCACAACGCCAAGGATGAACACCTGGGCGAAATCAAGGAAATCATGATCGACATGCGCAACGGCAAGATTGCCTATGCCGTCATGTCGCACGGCGGTGTCTTCACCATCGGTGAAAAGCTGTTCGCCGTGCCCTGGGAAGCGCTGCTGCTCGACACCGTCAACAAGCGCTTCACGCTCAACGTCGACAAGGAGCGCATCGAAAACGCCCCCGGCTTCGACACGGATAACTGGCCGAACATGGCCGATACGACGTGGGTGAACTCGATTCACAGCTATTACGGCACCACCCCGCGGGAATAGTCAGCTTTTCGCAGCAACCGCCCCGGCGCCTGGCACTGGGGTGGTTGCCTCACCTTGTTAAAACCGGTACTCCAGCCCCGCCACATACGTCCTGCCCCGCGCCGTGCTCAGCGGCGTATTCTCTTGCGACTGCGACGGCATCGAGTTCAGTCGGTTCAGCGCTTCCGAAAAATCCTTGTTCATGGCATTCTGCACCGACAGGCGCAGGAACAGATTCTTGCTGACCTGGTAGCTGGCATACAGGTCCACCACGGCGGGGATCTTCGGATTGTCGGCTTTGAGCACTTCGCCCGTTACCTCATCGGCCGCATTCTCCGGCGACAAACGACGATACGAACCCGTGTGCTTGAGGATGGCGCCCACTTCCAGTTTATTGTCCAGCAAGCGCGTGCCCACGTCGAGGTTGTAATACACGCTGGGCAGCTCGCTGATGTCGGCCACGCCAAACCAGGCGCTGGCGATCGAGGTGGGCTGGCGCGTCGTTTCTCGCGTGTACGACAGGCGCGCATAGGCCGGCCCCAGCTGATATTGCGCTTCCAGTTCCCAGCCGCGTGTATACACGGGCGTGGCCGAGTTGATGTAGATATACATATTCGTCACGTACTCATCCACATTCTGCCAATCCTTGGCGATCACTTCCGCGATATTGCACTTGCGGCCGCTGTCGCACACGAGGAAGGACTGGCTGGTGATATAGCCGTCGATCTTGCTCTTGAAATACAGGGCCTTGAAGTTCAGCACGTCATTCTTGCTCAGCAAACCATGCAGGCTGGAATTGAAGCCCAACTGGTAAGTCGTCGCCTGCTCCCCTTTCAGGAAGGGGTTCATGGAAGCGCCGCCATCGTTGGAAAAAAACACTTCCTGCGGATTCGGGCCGCGCATGGTGCGCTCGGCACTGGCAAACGGCTGGAACCACGGCGCGACCTGGGCCGACAGCATCAGCGAAGGATACACGCCGTGTTCTTTCAGCGCAATGCGTGACGCGCCTTGCGGGAAGCACTGCACGCGCAGATCGCAGGCAGGCTTGTAGCCCGTCAGCTCGAAGCTCGTATAGTTGAGGCCGGCATTGACTTGATAGATGTCACGGTTGTATTGCAGGCCCGCATACAGGCTGCTGATCTTTTGCACGCCCTCGGGGCCGAAGGTATTGTTTTCAATCGATTGCTGGTTCGCCTCGGGGTTGTCGGGATCGTAAACCAGGCTTTCCACGTGCTTGCTGTATTTGTTGCGCATCAGTTTGCCGCCGACGGTCACCAGCGCATCGCCGCCGGCCAGCTTGAAGCTGCTGGTGTTGTTGATATCGAAGGCATCAGCGCGGTTGGCCGCATTCGTGTTGATGAAATTGGTCAGCGCCTCGGGCATGTATTTCTGCCTGCCACGGCTGCTGCTGGCCACCATATTGAGGTCGATCAATTCCGAAAACGGCGTGTAGTGATATTTGACGTAGTAATCATCGCTCTGGATGTCGCGGCGCGTAAACGTGCTGCGGTAATCGCGCGCCGATAGTTCCAAAGAGTGAAAATCGCTCAATGTGAGGTCCAGCTTGAGCAGTTGCGACTTGGGCTTTTGCTTGTAATAGCGGTTATAGCCGAAACCAAATTCTTCGCTGTTGACGCCCTTGGCATTCTTGTAGTTGTTGCCGATTACGCTGGCACTGGTGGCGGCCATGAAGCCCACGCTGCCGCCATCGAAGGCGGGGTTTTTCATGGCCACGGCCAGCATGGCGCTGCGCCCCACGCCATTGCTGCCTGACGACAGCTTGCTGCGCGCCCCCGTTTTCTGGCCAGAGAACACCACGTCATCGACGCCGATGGTGCGGAAATTGGCGCTGCCGGCCAGCGCATTGACGCCGTCGCCGCCGATGACATTGCCGCGCGACACATCCACGCCGATGATGAAGTTCGGGTCGATCAAGGCGCCGAACTGGCTGCTGGGCACGCCGCCGTGCGAGACCGACGAGGGCGCGCTGCCATAATAGTTCTGGCTCACGCCATCGACCATCATGTTGACGCGGCCCAGACCCGACAAGCCGCGAATGTTGACGCTGACGGCACCCTGCGCCGGATCGATCTGGGTAAACGTGCCCGGCATGCTGCGCACGATCTGGTCCACCGGCTGCAAGCGCGTGTCCGGTCCGCGCGCGCTGACGGCGCCCGGTTTTTCCAGCGCCTGCTGCTCGGCCGAAACAGCCTCGCCCGATACATTCAGCGGCGAAAGCTCGACCTTGCCGCCGGTATTTTCTTGCGCCCACGCCTGTTGCGCGAGCAACGCCATGCACACGCCCACGGCATGCGCCATTGTCTTGATAGTCATACACCCTCGATTTCTTATGTGATTGAAAAATGCGAAAAATCAGCTGACGCCGTGGCCGCTCTCGGCATCGAGCTTGAACGACACGGGCAAGGTCACCGTCACCGTGCCTTGATGCAATACGCTGGCGGGCGGCGCCGGCAACGGTTGCGCGCGCTCAAGCACTTGCAGCGCTTCGCGGTCGAGCAGCACCGTGCCCGATGACGTGATCAATTCGCTGGCCAGCAGCTTGCCGTCGCGGTCCAGCTGGAAGCGCACCCAGGCGGCGCCGGCCCGCTTGCGCTGACGCGCGTCACCGGGATAGCGCTTGAAATGGGCCAGATGACCAAGCACCCGGCTTTGCCAACTGGCGGGCGCCGCGCTGGCGGTTGGCGTGTCGCTGTCGAACGGCGCCGCCTGCGGACCGCGTACGGGGCTTGGCGCCGGCGTGGCGCTGCTGCTGGCCTGCGCGGGCAATGACGCTTCCTTGGCTGCATCCTTGCCGGGATCTGGCGACGGAGCGGTTTCTGCCTTCGCCTCTTTTTCCGCGGCGACGATCTGCGGCGCGGAGGCACGCGCCAGCACGGGCAGCGCCTCGTGCCGGGTCGTGCTCTTCGGTGGCCGGGCGGCGCCGGAGGCGGCCGACTGGCGCGCCCCTGCTGCTGCCGCCTGTTGTGTCTCCGGCGACATCGCTTGCGCGGCAAACACCAGCATCACGCTGGCGGCCGGATTAGCGGGCGCGACGCTGACAGGCTGCCAGGCCGCCCACAACAGCAGGGCCAGCGCGGCGGTCACCACCCACGACGTGGCGATGCCCCAGCTCAATATCGGACGCGGACTCACCCGCCGCCCTCCCGGCCGACCAGTCCCACTTTCAGGTAGCCGGCCTGGCGCAAGGCATCCATCACGCCCAGCACATCTTCATACGCGGCTTGCTTGTCGGCCTGGAAAAACAGCGTGCGCTGGCGATCGCCGCCCGTTTCGGCGTCGAGCAGACGGCCCAGTTGCGCGCGCGCGACGGGCGCCTCGCCCAGATACAGGCTGTGATCGGCTTTCAAGGAAACGAACAACGGCTTCTCGGCACGCGGCTCGGGCTTGGCCGTGGCGGCCGGCAAGTCGATCTTCAAGTCGACGGTGGCCAGCGGCGAGACCACCATGAAAATGATCAGCAGCACCAGCATCACGTCGATGAAGGGCGTGACATTGATCTCGCTCAATTCCGGCATGTCGGCCGTATCGTCGTCCGGTGATGGAAACAGGGATGCCATGCTTCAAGCCTGCTGGCGCGTGTCGAGGTCGCGACTCAGCATCAGCAGCACTTGCGCCGAAGCGGCACGCAGCTGCGCCTTGTACTGGTTGATGCCGCGACTGAGCACGTTATAAATGACGACGGCGGGAATCGCCGCCACCAGGCCCAGGGCCGTCGCCAGCAAGGCTTCCGCGATGCCCGGCGCGACGGTGGCCAGATTCGTGCTCTGGCTGACGGCGATGCCGATAAAACTGTTCATGATGCCCCACACGGTGCCGAACAGGCCAACAAACGGCGCCACGGCGCCGATGCTGGCCAGCAGGCCGATGCCTTGCGTCATGCTGCGTACCTTGTGCGCGATCAATTGTTCCTGGCGAAAGCCGGCCCGCTCTTTCAGCGCCGCCGCCGGCGCATAGGCGTGCGACAAGCTCAGTTCCTGCTGCACATCATCGAGCAACCGTTGCGCCAGAAAAGACGCCCCGCTCTTTGCTGCCGCATCCGGCAAGGACGTGGCCGTCTTCAGCACGGCGACGGCCAGCGCCGCCGCGCGCCGCGCTTGCAGCAAGCTGGCGCCCTTCACCAGCAAGACCACCCAGGTGGCCAGCGCGGCGCTCAACAAGCCGATGAGCACGCTTTTCACCACTTGGTCGGCAGCGAAAAACATGCCCAGCGGCGACATGTCGTGCGGCAGCGCGGACGCTTGCGCCGTGACATGAAACAGGGAAAGAACGATGCCGCAGCTGGCGGCTTTGATACAAGGTATACGCATGGAAGCTTCAGTAGTTGACAGGCATGGCTGCGCCAACGGCGCGCACGCGCATGCAAAAAATCGGACGGACTACCTGGCTGCTGCGAAGAAGCTTGTTGGGGGAGAGGTGAAACGCCTTACTTGGCGCCGGCGATGGCAGCTGCCGCAACCGGCGTGTACCACACGAAGTCCGCCTGCGGTGCCAGCACCGTGGCGCCGCGCTGCGCCAGCACCAGCACCAGCGGCGCCGGGCCGCCCGTCAAGTCCTGCACGTGCAGCGGCACGCCCAGGTCCTTGTGCGCATGGTAGGCGCCGGCGATCAGCACGGCTGGCGCGGGCGCGGCCAGCAGGCGCTCGGCCATGCGGCGGTCGCGCTGCTGCTGCACCGACAGCATGGCGGCCAGGCGCGGCGCGTCGATCTGGTTGTCATGCATGACGCGGATGATGTCTTTCAGCTTGTCATGCACCTTGCCATCGTTGGCCAGGTTGGAATGCTTGCCCTGCACGGCCGGCTGGTCGACAAACAGTTGCTTGATTTCGCTGCGGTCCAGGTTGGCCGACCAGACGGGATACGGCGCGCGCATCAGCGTCAGGACCAGGTCGCCATATTGCGCCCACTTCCAGCTCGGTTGCCAGGCCAGCAGCTCGGCCACGTGCTCGGGACGCACGACGGGGTCCGTCTGCAGCCACGGCTTGACTTTGTCCACCTTGGCTTGCTGGTCCGGATTCAACATTTCCAGCAGTACGCTGCCTTGCGGACGCTGTCCCTGCAATTGCTGCAGCAGCCATTGCTCGATCCGGTGATGGCTGAGCTGGTCATGCTGCTCGCCGATGATCACACGCGGGGCGGCAGCCAGCTGGACCAGCAATTGCTCGGCGCTCAAGCGTTGGCCGCTGCGCAGGTCGACGATCTCGCCCAACTGGCGCAGGTCTTGCGTAGAAGCAGGCGCGACGGTCGTGGCGGCAGCCGTGCCAGTGGCCGGTGCGACGCTGCTGCAGGCGCTCAGCGCCAGCACGCAGGCGGGCAGGACGGCGGCGACGGACAGGGGGAATTTCATGGGTATGGCCTTTCAGGTAAAGCGCGCATTGTAATAGGTACAGGCGGGCATTTTAATGTAAATGATTCTCATTTATAATAAATGCATGGCACATCATGCAGATTTTTTTACAACTGGCAAAAATCAACATAGTGCTTCGGTGAAATCCCCGGGCGCGGAGTAGAATAAAAAAAACGGAGGACTCGCGTGAATCAAACTGACCAGTTGGCGGTACTGAAAAAACCGCTGCCCGCATCCCTTGCTGCCGTACTTTCCCTGATCTTTGCCGACCGCTTTTCCATGACGCAAGCCATGCGCGCACACCATGGCCGCGACGAGTCGAGCTATCCGCCCATATTGCCGGACGCCGTCATCTTCGCCCATTCCACCGAGGAAGTAGCTGCCGCCGTCAAGCTGTGCAGCGCGCACGACGTGCCCGTCATCGCCTATGGCAGTGGCACTTCGCTCGAAGGCCACGTGCTGGCCCTGCATGGTGGCGTGACGATTGATCTGTCGCAAATGAACGCCATGGTCGCGGTGCATGCTGAAGACTTGACGGCCACCGTGCAGGCGGGCGTGACGCGCAAGCAACTCAATGAAGAAATCCGTGACACGGGCTTGTTCTTCCCCATCGACCCGGGTGCCAATGCGTCCGTCGGCGGCATGGCGGCCACGCGCGCCTCGGGCACGAACGCCGTGCGCTACGGCACCATGCGCGAAAACGTGCTGGCCCTGACGGTGGTGACGGCCGATGGCCGCATCATCAAGACGGGCACGCGGGCGAAAAAATCCTCGGCCGGCTACGACCTGACGCGCTTGTTTGTCGGCAGCGAGGGCACCTTGGGCATCATCACGGAAGTGACGGTCAAACTGTATCCGCTGCCCGAAGCGATCTCGGCCGCAGTGTGCTCGTTCCCCGGCACGGGCGAAGCCGTCAACGCCGTGATCCAGACCATCCAGATGGGTATTCCTGTGGCGCGGGTCGAGTTTCTCGATGAAAACGGCGTCAAAGCCATCAACGCTTACGACAAGATGGCGTTGCCAGAGAAACCGCTGCTGCTGTTTGAATTCCACGGCACGCCAGCCAGCGTGGCCGAGCAGGCGCAGCTGGTGCAAGCCATCACGGCGGAGCACGGCGCCAGCGATTTCGCGTGGGCCAGCCGCCCCGAAGAGCGCTCGCGCCTGTGGGCTGCGCGCCATAACGCGTATTTCGCCCTGCGGCAGATGCGCCCCGGCAGCCGCGCCATTTCCACCGATTGCTGCGTGCCCATTTCGCGCCTGGCCGAATGCATCCTGGCCACCAAGGCCGATTGCGAGGCGCAGGGCCTGGTCTATGCCATCATCGGCCACGTGGGCGACGGCAATTTCCACGTGCAGATGCTGGTCGACCCCGATGACCCCGCCGACATCGCCCGCGCGGAAAAGGTCAACAGCGACATGGTCACGCGCGCCATCGGCATGGACGGCACTTGCACGGGCGAGCACGGCGTGGGCATGCACAAGATGGCTTTCCTGGTGGAAGAACATGGTGCAGGCGCCATCGACACCATGCGCGCCTTGAAACACGCGCTGGACCCGAAGAACATCATGAATCCGGGCAAGATCGTGCGCTGGTAATCAGGCCGTCCACGCCATGCGCATCGGCACAAACGCGATGCCGCCCGTCTCCACCTTCGGTCCCGTGGCGACAAAGCCCAGGCGTTCATACAGGGGCAAGGCGTAGGCCGAGGAGTTGACGGTAAATGCCGTCACGCCGCCCCTGGCCAGCGACGCCTCGCGGGCGGCCTGCCACAAACGGCGCGCCATGCCGCGCCGGTGCAGGGCACGCGGCACAAACATGTGGAACACATGCGTGTTGT
This sequence comes from Janthinobacterium sp. ROICE36, assembly GCF_002869965.1. GTDB lineage: Bacteria > Pseudomonadota > Gammaproteobacteria > Burkholderiales > Burkholderiaceae_D > Janthinobacterium. The sequence goes on along the minus strand of NZ_PEBS01000058.1, from coordinate 15,753 downwards.
CGCGCATGGCCACCACGCCAGCCAGTTCGCCGTCGAGATGCGCCAGCTGGTAGGCATAACGGGCATCGGACAGATAGCCTTCGATGGCCGGCTGGCGGCAGTGTTCGATGAACTTTTCCGCCCCCGCGCCATCGGGGTGCAAGGTCAAAAAGGGCATCAAGTCGTCGATCAGGGCGACGATGGCGGGCGCGTCGGCGACCAGGGCGGGACGCATGATCGGTTCGGATAATGTTGTCATAGTCAAATAATGCCATGCCCTCCTCCCCGTCGGCAACTCTCAACAGAAATCGCGGCTGCTGGTCCTCAAACGCCCCAGCAAATGCGACATGTCGACCAGGCGCTTGGCCACCAGGTTGCACACCTGCCCTTCACGCTGCCACACGCCATACACGCCCAGAAGGGGCGCGCTCAGCACTTCACGCCGCTGGCTTTCCACCAGGTCCGGCCAGACGATGACGTTGACCGTGCCCGTTTCGTCTTCCAGTGTCATGAAGATCACGCCCTTGGCCGTGCCCGGGCGCTGGCGCACGGTGACGATGCCGCAAGCGCGCGCCAGCTGGCCATTGGTGTAGCTGGCAAGCGCGGACGCGGGCAGGAAGCGCTGTTCCAGCAATGACTTGCGCAGCAGCGCCAGCGGGTGGCGGCCCAGGGTCAGGCCTTGCGAACGGTAATCGCTGACGATGCTTTCGCCTTCCGTGGGAGCGGCCAGCACGGGCAAGTCTTCCTCTGGTGTGGTGGAGCGCAGCAAATCCTTGTCGGGCACGGCGCCGGCCGCCTGCCACAGCGCCGCGCGCCGGTGGCCGGCCAGCCCGTGCAGCGCGTTGCCGGCGGCCAGCACCTGCAAGTCATGCCGGTCCAGGCCGCCACGCCGCGCCAGGTCGGCCACGTCGACAAAGGCGGCGATGGCGCGTGCATCCTCGATGCGCTGGGCGGCCTGCGCGCGCATGCCGAACAGACTGTTCAAGCCCAGGCGCACAGCGGGCGCGGCGCACGGCTCGCCCGCTTCTTCCAGCGCCGCCTCCCAGCCGCTGACGGCCACATCGACGGGCAGCACTTGCACGCCATGCCGGCGACCATCCTGCACCAGTTGCGAGGGACTGTAAAAGCCCATGGGCTGGCTGTTGAGCAAGGCGCACAGAAAGGCGGCCGGTTCATGGCATTTCAGCCAGGAACTGGCGTAGGTCAGCAGGGCGAAACTGGCCGCATGCGACTCGGGAAAACCATATTCGCCAAAGCCCTCGATCTGGCTGAAGATGGCTTCCGCAAACTCCCGCTCATACGCATTTTTGACCATCGTTTCGACGATGCGTTCCTTGTAATTGTTCATGCCGCCCTTGCGTTTCCAGGCCGCCATGGCACGCCGCAACTGGTCCGCCTCGCCGGGCGTGAAATCGGCGGCGATGATGGCCACCTGCATCACCTGTTCCTGGAAGATGGGGATGCCCAGCGTGCGTCCCAGCGCCTTTTGCAAGCCCTTGGGAAACACCACGGCCTCCTTCTGCTGGCGCCGCTGCAAATACGGATGCACCATGCCGCCCTGGATGGGACCGGGGCGCACCAGCGCCACCTCGATGACGAGGTCGTAGAATTCACGGGGACGCAGCCGAGGCAGCATGCTCATCTGCGCGCGCGACTCGATCTGGAACACGCCGATGGTATCCGCCTGGCACATCATGTCGTAGGTGGCGGGGTCTTCGGCGGGAATATCTTGCAGGCGGAATTGCTCGCCGCGCCGCGCACTCACCAGCTCCAGGGCGCGGCGCAAGGCCGACAACATGCCCAGCGCCAGCACGTCGACCTTCATCAAGCCCAGTTCTTCCAGGTCATTCTTGTCCCATTCGATGACGCTGCGCTCGGCCATGCTGGCGTTTTCAATCGGCACCAGGCGCGATAATTTTCCCTGAGCGATGACAAAGCCGCCCGGATGCTGCGACAAATGGCGGGGAAAGCCCAGCAGCTGCTGCGCCAGGCTCGCCCACTGCTGCGACAATGCCGCTTCCGGGTCGAGACCGCATTCGGCCAGGCGCTCCAGCAGATCGCGCTTGCCGTCGAACCAGCGATGCGCCTTGGCCACCTTTTCCACGATGTCCAGGTCGATCCCCAGCGCCCGGCCGCTGTCGCGCAAGGCGCTTTTCGGCCGGTAGCTGATCACCACCGCGGCCAGCGCGGCCCGCTCGCGGCCATATTTTCCGTAGATATATTGAATCACCTCTTCGCGCCGCTGATGCTCGAAATCGACGTCGATATCGGGCGGCTCGTTGCGCTCGCGCGACATGAAGCGTTCGACCAGGCAATTACCGCGCGCCGGGTCCACTTCCGTGATGTGCAGGCAATAGCAGACAGCCGAGTTGGCGGCCGAGCCCCGGCCCTGGCACAGGATGTTTTGCCCGCGTGCAAAGCGTACGATGTCGTACACGGTCAAAAAATACGGCTCGTAGGAAAGGTCGGCGATCAGTTCCAGCTCGTGCTCGATCTGCTCCTGCACGTTGACCGGAATACCCAGAGGAAAACGGATGCGCGCGCCCGCATACGTTTCCTCACGCAAATAGCTCGCCGACGTGTGGCCGTGCGGCACCAGCTCGTCGGGATAGTCATAGCGCAAGCTGTCGAGGGAAAATTTGCACAGCTTGGCGATGCGCACGGTTTCCGCCAACGCTTGCGGCGGATACACATTGGCCAGGCGCAAGCGCGCGCGCAGATGCTGCTCCGCATTTTGCGCCAGCGCATAGCCGCACTCACTCACCGGCTTGCCCACGCGTATCGCGCACAGGGTATCGAGCAAGGGTTTACGCGAACGCACATGCATGCACACATGGCCGACGGCCACCACGGACAAGCCCAGCGCCTGCGCGGCGTCCTGCACGGCGCTGCGGTGGGCGTCATCCTGCGCCCGTTGCAGCAAATTCAGGCCCATCCAGCTGCGCTCGCTACCAAAGGTGGACACCATCCACGCGCCCTGCGCGCGCAGCGTCTCGGGTCGGGCCGGATAGCTGGGCAGCAAGATCATCAGACAGCCGGGCAGCCCCCGCAAATGGGCAAACTCCGGCAAGGGTGCGGCGAAATCATCGGGCGTCAGCAAATAACGTCCCTTGGCCGCCCGCGTGCGCGCCATGGTGATCAGTTCCGACAAGTTGCCGTAACCATCGCGGTCTTGCACCAGCGCCAGCAGGGACAGCGCCGCGCTGCCGTCGGCCTGCGTCAAATGGAAATGCGCGCCGATAATCAAAGGGAAACCGGCCCGCTTGGCCACTGCATGGGCGCGCACGACACCCGCCAGTGTACACTCGTCGGTAATGGCCAGCGCGTGATACCCGAGCTGGACGGCGCGCGCCACCAGCTCTTCCGCATGCGAGGCCCCATGCAGGAAGGTGAAATTGCTCAGACAGTACAACTCAGCATACTCGGGTAAGACTGCGCCCCACATGATCTACCTCAATACTGTATATAAACACAGTATATTATACTCATCTGGAATCGGGCTTATCGTTTATGCTGGTGTTTTACCTTTTGCCTTGACCGCCATGATCGTCCAACTTCTGAAATGTTTCGGCGCCGCACCCGGTGGCGGTAATGCGGCGCTGGTCGTGGAAAACGAGCACGGCAGCGCAACGGCGCGCCAGGCCTTCGCCCACGAACACCAGGTCAGCGCCTGCGTCTTCATCGACCGGCAAGCGGACGGCGGCATCGTGCTCGACTATTTTTATCCGCACACGCGCAGCCCCCTGTGCCTGCACGCCACCCTGGCGGCCGCGCATGTGCTGCTGACGGCGCCTGACGCCCCGGCAATTTTGACGGTGACGACCGCCATGCGCGGGCAAGCCTTGCAACTGGTACGCCGCGCAGCCGGTCTGTTCATCGGCCTGGCGCCGCAACCGGCACCTGCCGTCAGCGTGGAAAAATATATCCCGTCGGAACTCATGGGCCAGCACATGCACTTGCTGTCGCCAGCCGTCATCGCCTCCGTCGGCAGCCCGAAGCTGCTGCTGGAAGTGGCCGACAGCACCACCCTGCGCGCGCTGCGGCCGAACCTGGAACTGATCGCCGACTGGAGCGCCTTGCATCAAGTCAATGGCTGCTATGCGTATTGCCGCATGGGCGAGCACGCGTACGAGGGGCGCAACTTCAACCACCTCGACCCGGCGCTGGAAGACAGTGCCACGGGCGTGGCGGCCGGCGCGCTGGCAGCGCATCTGCAACAGTCGCTGCGCCTGCATCAGGGCCACGTGACGCAGCAACCGTGTTTGATCGACGTGCAATACAGCGCGCAGGCAATCTGGGTAGGCGGAATGGTGCAACGCAGCACCTGAACGGGGCATATTGCACCAGTACGTGGCAAGCCAGGCAATGGCGAAAAGATAATCAACCAGGAAACAACAGTTACAGAAAATTTGTAACAACAAAACAAAGTATCGCTGGTGAATGCTGAAATGATGGCACTAAAATCAAGTCACAATACCACTTGGAGATACTGCGTGCCGACCCTCACCACCTTGCGTAAAGCCGTTCTCATCAGCCTGCACGGCAGCGCCGCCCTGGCCGCCTTCAGTCCCGCCGCCATGGCCCAGACCACGGAAGCGGGCGCCACCGATGGTCCCGTGCAAACGGTCAGCGTGGTCGGCTCGCGCCGGGTCACCAGTTCCGCCACCGATACTATGGTGCCGGTCGATATCATTCCGATTTCCAGGGTGGCAGAACAAGGTGGTCAGTTTGACCTGGCGCAATCGCTGCAATACATCTCGCCCTCATTCAATTCCACGCGCCAGACGGGCGCCGACGGGGCCGACCTCGTCGATTCTGCCGCCCTGCGCGGCCTCGGCTCCGATCAGACCCTGGTGCTGGTGAATGGCAAGCGGCGCCACACGACGGCCCTGGTCAATCTGTTTGGCGCGCGCAACCGCGGCAACACGGGCACGGACATGAATGCGATTCCTTTGCTGGCGATCAAGAACGTACAAGTGCTGCGCGACGGCGCCGCCGCCCAGTACGGCTCGGACGCCATTGCCGGCGTAATCGACATCGAACTGAAGAAAAGCCTGGGTTGCGAAGCGGTGGCCGGCTACAGCCAGTATTCGGCCGGCGACGGCAAGAACTACATGACGTCCGCCTATTGCGGCATCGCGCTGGGCGACAAGGGCACGCTTGCCATCACGGGCGAATACCTGGACCGGGGCCGCTCGAACCGGGCCGACGCGGACAGCATGCGCATCATCGGCGATACCAAGGCCAAGAACAAAACCCTGTACATCAATGGCGACTACGCCACCAGCGCCACAGGCAAGCTGTACTTCACGGCCGGCGCGCAGACGCGCGATGCATCGAGCGCCGCGTTTGGCCGGGGCGGCATCGGCAGCGACGACATTCCGTCGCGCAATTCCGCCGCCATGTATCCGGACGGCTTCGTACCCTTCATTAACGGCAAGATCGACGACCAGTACGCTACCATCGGCCACCGCAGCCAGATCGGCGAATGGCATGCTGACTTTTCGCAAACCTATGGCGACAACAAGATGCGCTACGACATCAGCCATACCCTGAACGCCTCGATTGCCAACCTCGACCTGATAAACGGCGGCAAGGGCGTCAGCGCCAGCAGCTACGACGCGGGCGGCTTCTCGTTCCAGCAGCTGACCAGCAACGCCGATTTCAGTCGTTTTTACGACACGGTGATGAGCGGCATGAACGTGGCTTTCGGCGCCGAATACCGCAGCGAGGAATACAAGATCATGGCCGGCGAACCGGGCTCCTACAGCGACGCCGACGGCGTGGGCGTGGGCGGCAATGCAGGCAGCCAGGGCTTTCCCGGCTTCCAGCCCGGCGACGCCACCAAGGCCAAACGCCACAGCATCGCCGCGTATGCCGATGTGGAACTGGACTGGACGGAACGCCTGAAAACCCAGGCGGCCCTGCGCTATGAAAAATTCAGCGATTTCGGCTCCACCGTGACGGGCAAGCTGGCTGCCAGCTATAAAGTGGCGCCGAACGTGCTGCTGCGCGGCTCGGCCAGCACGGGTTTCCGCGCGCCATCCTTGCAGCAAGTGTATTTCTCGTCCACCTTCACCGACTTCATCGGCGGCGTGCCCACCGACGTGGTGCTGGCACCGAACGGCGGCAGCGTCGCCAACGCGGCCGGCATTCCCAAGCTGAAAGAGGAAAAATCCACCAGCTTCACGTTCGGCACCACCTGGACGCCGACGCAAGCTATTTCCGTCACGGCCGACTTGTACAATATCAAGATCAAGGACCGCATCGTGCTGTCGGGCCGCTTCAATGCCGACAACTATCCGTACCTGGCAGCGCGCCTGACCCTGCTGGGCGTGGGCGAGGCGCAATTCTTCGTCAACTCCATCGACACGCGCACGCGCGGACTGGACCTGACGGCTACGCACAAGGGCGAGCTGGCCGGCAACCGCCTGCATACCTTCCTGGCCTTGAATTTGAGCAAAACGGAAGTGACGAAAGTCAAGACACCCGCCTCGCTGACGGGCTTCGAGGATGTCTTGCTGTCCGAGCGCGAACGCCTGTTCATCGAACAGGGCGGCCCCCGCGCGAAAGCCACGCTGGGCTTCGACTACATCACGGGCAAGTTGGAATCGGACCTGCGCATCATTTATTTTGGCCCGCAAACCCTGGGCACCTTCAGCGGCACGGCCGCCGGCGTACCCAACGCCCATTATGCGGCCAAGACCTCGGCCGACCTGAGCTTTACCTACAGTATCAACAAAAATACCAAGCTGACCTTTGGCGGCAACAATATCTTCAACGTCAAGCCGACCACGCAAAACGCGGATGAAACGGACAACGGTTTCAAATACGACAGCGTGCAGTTCGGCCTGAACGGCGCCTCGCATTTCGGACGGCTGTGGGTGAAGTTCTGATCACCGTATCCACCTGAAAAGACAGCGGCTGCGCCAGCATGGGCAGCCGCTGTGTTTTATGTCGGCATCACGATTCAATGCTCATCGCCTGCATAGATCCACATGGGCTCTGTTTTTCCTGCGCGCACGAAGCCCACGGATTCGTAGAACGCGATGGCCTTGCCGTCCGCTGTCAGCATTTGCTGGTGAAACCCCGCGTATTTTTCCAGCATGGCAGCCATCATCTTTCTGCCCACGCCTTGCCCTTGCGCCATCGGATCGACGAGCATATGCGGGAAGTAGACAACCAGATAGCCATCGGAAATGGCATTGCCGATGCCAATCAATTTGCCATCTACGCGGGCCGTCACCAGGCTGTGGGAATTGCGCAGTGCGGCCATCAATTCTGTTGGTTTTTCTGCGGACGACCAATGATTGGCCTTGTAGATGGCTATCACTTCTTGCTCAGCGATCACATCATTCATGGAAATTTGCATGGGGACGGCCTTCTTTCCTTTTCTGGTTGATAACGCTTACCTTCGCAATGGGATTGCTCAGCCAGCACAGCCGCAGTGAACAATGTTTGCCCTGCGGCGGAAAGCACGGATAATAGCGGCTAACTCATAAGCACAGTATTGGATTACCTCATGGAAATTAAAGTCAACTTTCTTGACAAGCTGCGTCTCGAAGCCAAGTTCGACGATTTTACCGTCATCGCCGACCAGCCCATCCGCTACAAGGGCGATGGCTCGGCGCCTGGCCCGTTCGATTACTTTTTGGCATCATCGGCACTGTGTGCCGCATACTTCGTGAAGTTGTATTGCGATACGCGCAATATTTCCACCGAGAATATCCGCCTGTCGCAAAACAATATTGTCGATCCGGAAAACCGTTACCAACAGATTTTCAAGATCCAGGTCGAATTGCCGGCCGATATCTCAGCCAAGGATCGCCAGGGCATCCTGCGCTCGATCGACCGTTGCACGGTGAAAAAAGTGGTGCAGGCGGGGCCAGAGTTCGTCATTGAAGAAGTCGAGAACCTGGACGCCGATGCACAGGCCTTGCTGACCTTGAATCCGGCTCCGGGCGCGAGCACCTATATCGTCGGCAAGGATTTGCCGCTGGAACAAACCATCGCCAATATGTCGGGCCTGCTGGCGGGCCTGGGCATCAAGATTGAAATCGCCTCGTGGCGCAACATCATTCCCAATGTGTGGTCGCTGCATATCCGCGACGCGCACTCGCCCATGTGTTTCACCAACGGCAAGGGTGCGACCAAGGAAAGCGCGCTGGCGTCGGCCCTGGGCGAGTATATCGAACGGCTCAGCAACAACCATTTCTACGCCGGTTCGTTCTGGGGCGAGGACATCGCCAACGCGCCCTTCGTGCATTACCCGAACGAGCGCTGGTTCAAGCCGGGCCGCAAGGATGCACTGCCGAAGGAGATTCTCGACGAATATTGCCTGGAGATCTACAACCCCGATGGCGAGCTGCGTGGCTCGCACCTGGTCGATACCAACTCCGGCAATGCCGAGCGTGGCATCTGCTCGCTGCCGTATGTGCGCCAGTCCGATGGCGAGGTCGTGTATTTCCCGTCCAACCTGATTGAAAACCTGTATGTCAGCAATGGCATGAGCGCCGGCAATACCCTGGTCGAAGCGCAGGTGCAATGCCTGTCGGAAATTTTCGAACGGGCCGTCAAGCGCGAAATCCTCGAAGGCGAAATCGCCCTGCCCGACGTGCCGCAGGAAGTGCTGGCGAAGTATCCGGGCATCCTGGCCGGCATACAGGGGCTGGAAGAACAGGGTTTCCCCGTGCTGGTGAAAGATGCGTCGCTGGGCGGCGTGTACCCGGTGATGTGCGTCACCCTGATGAACCCGCGCACGGGCGGCGTGTTTGCCTCGTTCGGCGCGCACCCGAGCCTGGAAGTGGCGCTCGAACGCAGCCTGACGGAATTGCTGCAAGGGCGCAGTTTTGAAGGCTTGAACGACTTGCCGCAGCCCACCTTTGCCAGCGAAGCCGTCACCGAGCCGAATAACTTCGTCGAACACTTCATCGATTCCAGCGGCATCGTCTCGTGGCGCTTCTTCAGCGCCAGGGCCGATTACGACTTTGTCGAGTGGGATTTTTCCGGCCACGGCGACAACTCGAATGCCGAGGAAGCGGCCACCCTGTTCGGCATCCTCGCCGACATGGGCAAGGAAGTGTACACGGCCGAGTACGACCAGCTGGGCGCCACCGCCTGCCGTATCCTCGTGCCCGGTTATTCGGAAGTGTATCCGGTCGAAGATTTAATCTGGGACAACACCAACAAGGCGCTGCTGTTCCGCGCCGACATCCTGAACCTGCATAAGCTGGACGATGCCAGCCTGGAAGACCTGCTCGAGCGCCTGGAAAACAGCGAGCTCGACGAGTACGGCGACATCGCCACCCTGATCGGCATCGAATTTGATGAAAATACCGTGTGGGGCCAGCTGACGACCCTGGAATTGAAGCTGCTGATTCATCTCGCCTTGCAGCAATTCGAAGAAGCCAAAGAGCTGGTGGAAACCTTCCTGCAGTACAACGACAACACGCTCGAACGCAAACTGTTTTATCAAGCCTTGAACGTGGTGCTGGAAGTGGAACTCGATGACGAGCTGGAGCTGGACGATTACGTCGTCAATTTCCGCCGCATGTTTGGCGACGCCCGCATGGACGCGGTGCTGGGCTCGGTGGACGGCAGCGTGCGCTTCTTCGGCCTGGCCCCGACCAGCCTGCAACTGGAAGGACTCGACAGGCACCAGCGCCTGATCGACAGCTTCAAAAAGCTGCACGCGGCACGCGCCAAGGCGGCAAGCCGCTAGGACGGCAAATCAGGACTGGCGAGCGGCTGACGGCGCTCAGCCGCCGGCCAGCGCCGCAATCTCTTTCTGCATGTTCGCTATCGCCCGCTCATTGTACTGGTCGGCGAAATACGCATCGCCAAACAACTGTCCCGCCTGCGCCTTGGCGCACAGATGCTGCAAGGCCAGGCCCCGCTGCTCGTTGAAGCGCGCGGGGTCCACATGCGCGTATTCAAGGCCGATGGCTTGCGTATAGGCTTGATACACTTCCTCGTCCTGCCCGAGGATGGCCAGGTCGGCGCTGAGCATGGCATCCTTCAGCGCGTGGCTGATGCCCGGTCCCTGGAAATGGTCGGTGGCGCGTATCAATTGCGCCACATCAAGGTTGTCCCCGGCATCGAGGCCGCTGGACAGCCACAGCTGGGCACTCGCCTCTTCGCTGGAATACAGGGCGTCTTCGTCGTGGCTGTAGACGGCGTCATGGAACCAGAAGGCTTTCTTGAGCAGCGCGCTATCGCGTTTGGGCGCATAAGTATTGTCGGCCCACACGCGGATTTCCGACAGGCCGTGCACCAGGTGGTCGAGGTTGTGATAGTGACGGTCCGTGCCGCCATACGCCTGCGGCCCCGTCAGATGCGCGAACCAGTGGTCAGCCAGCGCGATGTCCGCTTGCGAGGCGGTGGCGTAATTCCACAGCGCTTCCCACTCCTTGCGCAGGCAGTCGAGTATCCACGCCTGGTAGGCGGGGCCGGGGACGAATTTCTTCATGGTCCAGTTCCAGCCCACGGGGCCTTCCAGCGCCTTGACGAAGCTGGAGCTGACGGAGCCGAGGTCGCGCGGCGGCATGACGAAAATCGTCTTGGCGCCGGCAAGCACGTCCACATTCGTTTGCTGGATCAGGTTTTCATAGTCGAAATCGGCTGTCGTGCGGATGCCGCGGATCAGGTAATCGCAGCCATGCTTTTTCGCCGCGCGCGCCGTGTAGTCGCCCTTGACGATAACCACCTGCACATTCTCCCAGCCGCACTCGCGCGCGCTCTGCTCGATGATGCGCTTGCGGTCCTCGGCGGGAAATTGCGGTTTCTTGGCAGGGTTTTGCGACAGGAAGACGATCACCTCGTCGGCAAGCGAACGTGCTTCGCCGATCACCCACATGTGGCCATTGGTGATGGGGTCTAGCGTTCCTGAAAAGCCGATCTTCTGCATGCTGCGCTCCGTTTGCTTGATTGCTTATTGCGCAGACAATATATGCCAGCGGCGCGCGCGTCAATGCAACATGCCAAAGATCATGGTCAAGACATTATTTTTTCACGGCTTGCGGAAATTCCACGCGCACGCACAGGCCACCCAGGCGCTCGGATCTATCGAGCACCAGGCGCGCGCCGTGGCGCTCGGCGATGGCCTTGATGATGGCCAGTCCCAGGCCGCTGCCGTTGGCGTCCGTGCCGGGCACGCGGTAAAAGCGGCTGAAGACGCGCTCGCGCTCCTCGGGCGGGATGCCGGGACCGTTGTCTTCCACGGACAAGGTCACGCCGACGGGACTGGCGCGCAGGTCGATATCGACCGTGCCGCCCTGCGGCGTGTACTTGATGGCGTTGTCGACCAGGTTGCGCAGCATGATATTGAGCGCGTCGGCCTGGCCCGCCACCTTGGCCGGGTCCATGTGGTGCAAGCCCAGGTCGATCTTGCGCGCCTGCGCGATGCCGGCCATGTCGCCCAGCGCGCGCTTGACGACATCGTTCAAGTCCACCGCCTGCAGCTGGTCGCCGCTGGCGGCGCTCGCTTCCTGGCGCGCCAGCACCAGCAGCTGCTCGACCAGGCGCGTGGCCCTTTCGATGCCGGCGCTGACGCGGGAAATCGCCAGGCTGCGTTTTTCTTCCGATTCGGCCCGTTCCAGGCTGAGCACCTGCAATTTCAGGGCCGCCAGCGGCGTGCGCAATTCATGCGCGGCGTCGGCGACAAAATGCTGCTGCGCGTCGAACGCCGTTTTTACGCGGCCGAACAGCAGGTTCAATTCATGCACCAGAGGGCGCACTTCGTCGGGCAAGCCCGCTTCCGAGACGGGCGACAGATCGTCCGCCTGGCGCGCCGCCACCTGCTTGCGCACGCGCGAGACGGGCGCCAGCGAACCGCTGACGACCCACCACACGACCAGCATCAGAATCGGCGCCATCAGGGCAATGGGGCCGACTGTGCGCAACGCCAGGCTGCCGGCCATGCGCTTGCGCACGGCCATATCCTGGGCGATCTGCACGGTCTGGGAACTGGTTTGCACGGAAAAGATGCGGTAAGTGGTGCCGTTCGCCTTCACGTTGGAAAAGCCCAGCACGGCGCGCTGCGGCAATTCCGCACGCGTGATCGAACGAAACACCTGCACGCCGTCCGGCGTCCACACCTGCACCACCATGTCGTTGTTGACGGGGTCGGCCGGCAAGGCTTGCGCGTGATTGGCCAGCGGTGCGCCGGAGCGCAGCGACAGGGCCATCTGCTGCATGTGATAGTCAAAAATCTGGTCGGCGTCGTACAGGGCGCTGCGGTAGGCGATCGACGCCTGCGCCAGGGCCGCCATGATGATGGCCGCCAGCAAAAACCACAGCAGGCGGCCGCGCAGCGAGTGCGTCACCGTGACCTTCATCCTCATGCCTTGGGCACCATGTAACCGAGGCCGCGCACGTTCTGGATCAAATCGCTGCCCAGCTTCTTGCGCAAGCCATGGATATACACTTCCACGGCATTGCTGTTGACTTCATCCTTCCAGCTATACAGTTTTTCTTCCAGCTGCGCGCGCGACAGCACGATGCCAGGGCGCGCGATCAAGGCTTCCAGTACGGCCCATTCGCGCGCCGACAGGTTGACGGGCTGGCCCTCGGCGATCACTTCGCGCGTCAGCGGATTGATACTCACGCCCTGGTGCTCGAAGATCGGTTCCGGCCGCCCCGAGGCGCGCCGCAGCAGGGCACGTATGCGCGCCAGCAGTTCGTCGAGATCATACGGCTTCAAGACGTAATCGTCGGCGCCCGCGTCGAGGCCCGCGATGCGCTGTTCGACGGCGTCGCGCGCCGTGGCCACCAGCACCGGGGTGTCGAGTTTGCGCAAACGCATCGAGCGCAGCACGTCGAGGCCATCCTTGCGGGGCAAGCCCAGGTCCAGCAGCACCAGGTCATAGGTTTGCGTTTGCAGTGCCGTATCGGCCATGTCGCCATCCTTGACCCAGTCCACCGCGTAATGCTCGGCGCGCAGCAAATCGAGCACCACCTCGCCTATCATCGTGTCGTCTTCTACCAGCAATAAGCGCATGGCTTGCCTCTCTATCTCGTTATTCTCGTTTTCAACCCAAACGCACGGGGATGAAGATCTTGTCCGGGCCGCGCTGTATCAGCAAGGCCACCGACTTGGCGGATTTTTCCACCACATCGCGCACCTGCTCGACCGTGTTGACGGGGCGGCCATTCACCGACAATAGCACGTCGCCCGGCTGCACTCCGGCATTCGCCGCCGCACCGCCTGCGTCTTCCACCAGCAGGCCGGCGCTGATGCCCGCCTCGCGTTTTTCATCCGATTGTAAGGGACGCAGGGCCAGGCCCAGCTTTACCTTGCCGGCCGCACTGTCGCTTTTCGCCACCTCGGCCACCTTGTCGGCTGCATTGCCCAAGGTCGCCGTCAGGCCGACGATCTTGCCGTCACGCCAGACATCGAGGCTGATCTTGTCGCCTGGCAAGGACGTGCCCACCAGCGCGGGCAGGTCGGCCGAGCCGATGATGCGCTGGCCATTCACCTTGCGCACCACGTCGCCCGACTTCAGGCCTGCCTTGTCGGCCGGGCTACCCCGTTCGACGTTGGCCACCAGCGCGCCTTCCGGCGTGGCCAGCTTGAACGAATCGGCAAAGCCCTGGTTGACTTCCTGCACCGTCACGCCCAGCTTGGCGTGGCTGGCCTTGCCCGTGGCGACGATCTGGTCCTTGATGCGGCCGGCCAGGTCGATCGGGATGGCAAACGACAAGCCCTGGAAGCCGCCCGTCTGGCTGTAAATCTGCGAATTGATGCCGACCACTTCGCCGCGTGTATTGAACAGGGGGCCGCCCGAATTGCCGGGGTTCACTGCCACGTCGGTCTGGATGAACGGCACATTGCTGTCGTCTGGCAGGGAACGGCCCTTGGCGCTGACCACGCCCGCCGTCACCGTGCTGTCGAAGCCGTATGGCGAACCGATGGCCAGCACCCACTCGCCCACTTTCAGCTCGCTCGAATGGCCGAGCGGCACGATGGGCAGGTTGTTGGCGTCGATCTTCAGCACGGCGATATCGGTCTTCGGATCGGTACCCAGCACCTTGGCGCGGAATTCGCGGCGGTCGTTCAGCTTGACGGTCACTTCGCGCGCATCGCGCACCACGTGGGCATTCGTCATGATGACGCCGTCCGGGCTGACGATGAAGCCGGAACCGAGGCCGTGCGTGGGCACGTCGCGGCCACCGCGCTGCCCGCCTTGCGGCCCCTGGAAGCGACGGAAGAATTCAAAGAAAGGGTCGTTGCCGAAGTCATCGTTGCCGGCCTGGGCCGATGGGTCATACGCCACCTTGGTGCTGCCCGTCACGCTGATGTTGACGACGGCCGGACTGTTGCGCGCAGCGATCTGGCTAAAATCAGGCAAGGCCACCAAGGGCGCGGCAGCGGCAGGCGCCACGGTGGCAGCCACGGTGGGGGCGGGCGCGCCAGCGGCGACATTCGCGCCGGCATTGTTCTGATGCATCACCATGGCGCCGCCGGCGCCCAGCACACCGATCGCGGCCAGCGCGGCTACGGTGCGTTTGATTTTCAGCGATGCGGTATTCGTTTGCTGTTCCATGAATTGCTCCTCATTCAATGAGATTTTGATGTATGCAATAGTGGGCCACGAGTCTTAGGCGGTGCTTAACATTTTTCCATTTGGAAACAGGCGTTGGCGCCTTTAAGCATCGCTTAATCCAGCGTTCCGCATGGCGGGCTATGGAGGGGCATACAGGGCCTGGACGTGACACTGGCCGGATCAACCGGCCAGTATTTTACTGCATGGGAGGGTACCCTCCTGGCTGCCCGGGCGCCCGAGGGGCGCGGGGGTCAGCTCAGCTCAGCTCAGGCTGCCTGGCGCTGTTCCAGCGCATTCACGTTAGCGGCGGTGGCGTGGGTGTCGCTGCCGGTGCCGATCTCGATCTTGCGCGGTTTCAGCGCTTCCGGCACTTCACGCACCAGGTCGATGGTCAGCATGCCGTTTTCAAACGTGGCGCCCGTGACCTTCACATGGTTGGCCAGCTGGAAACGCTGTTCGAAATCGCGGGCAGCGATGCCGCGGTGCAAGAACGTGCGCTCGACGCCATCTTTCTGCTTGCGGCCCGTGACATGCAGCGAGTCACGTTCCGTGATGATGTCGATCTCTTCGCGCGAGAAACCGGCCAATGCCATCACGATGCGGTATTTATCGTCCGACACCAGTTCGATGTTGTAGGGGGGATAGCTGGGCTGGGCATCGGCGCGCTGTTCGTTGAGCAGCTGTGCCAGGCGGTCAAAGCCAATGGCGGAACGATACAGGGGAGCAAGGTCAAAAGTACGCATGATAAATATCCTTTTCAAATGAAGCGATAAGAGGGGCGGACCTCACCGTGAGCATCCGCTTGCTACCCAATCTAAGGACGATCAAGCGGCCTTCAAGGCCTTGAAATCGGCGAAAAGTGCCCCAGACATCGCTAAATTTGTAAGAAATTTTTACACGGCCAGCCCAAGGGGCTTGCATCAGGGCGATTGCATGAAGGGTAGGTGCTCGGAGTGACGATAGGGTGAAATATTGCTTGTAAACACGTTGAGAAAGGCGTTTACTCTCGGTATTTGGACGCGTAAATGGCAAACGAACCGATCTCTTTAGTGGCAGCATTCGATGACTTGAACGACCCACGTGCGCGGCAATGCCCCTATCGATTCGACGAGTTGCTGCTGGCGGCGATCTGCGCCGTCATCAGTGGCGCTGAGAGTTGGACGACGGTTGTCGAGTGGAGCGAAACGAAGCTCGACTGGCTGCGCCAACATCTGCCGTTTGCCAACGGCAT
>NZ_PEBS01000057.1 GCF_002869965.1 Janthinobacterium sp. ROICE36 | reverse complement strand
AATACAGCGCCTGGAAATCATCGTTCATGTTGGCCAGGATGGCATCGACCAGTACTCGCAATTTGCGCAAGGGATGCGCATCCGGGATGCGTTCCTCCAACGAGCGGTAACTGTACAGAGAGTGCTGGGTGACGTCGGTCTTGCGCATGATGGCGGTGGGAAAGTGGGGCTGATGAAACAACGTTTACCGGCCCGTGATGGTTGACGGGCACGGCGATTAATTCAACACCCTGCTAATGCTGACAGGTAATGACGATATAAAATGAT
Source organism: Janthinobacterium sp. ROICE36 (assembly GCF_002869965.1). Classification (GTDB taxonomy): domain Bacteria; phylum Pseudomonadota; class Gammaproteobacteria; order Burkholderiales; family Burkholderiaceae_D; genus Janthinobacterium. Next base: position 35,393 of record NZ_PEBS01000057.1, on the reverse strand, counting down.
TGCATCATGCCCCGCACATGAGCCGGCGTGATAATCGGTGAGAATCTGCGCGATATAACACAGACGAACACACGCGCTATTCGGCGGCGCTGCTGCATAATAGTAAATCAATTGCAGGGTGTTGATTTGAATCAATAATTTTATTATTCTCCAGCGCCTGGCGAAAAACAAGGGGCGTGCATGAATAATGCTGAAAAAGTGTCCATATTGGCCCGTGCCGGTATATGGAAGAGCATTTACTGGATAATAAACCGGCGGTTTTTATTATGTTTTAATTATTTAAAATGGATATGCAATCGATAGTTGCTGGCGCCTGCCGTCGCCGGTGCCGCCGGCCGGAGCCGGCGATGTTGTACCATGATGGCGGCCACCGGCGTCTCGCGCGCCACGACAAAAATAATACGAGCGTTCTTTTATGCGGTATAGTCAAGCTTCATCCCTTGCAACCACCTCATCGCTAAGCAAAAACCAATAAGGAAGAGACATGAGTGCTGAATATCAAGTAAACGGCGCCGTTGCCGTCATTACCCTTGCCAATCCACCCGTGAATGGCCTGGGCCTGGCAACGCGCATGGCCGCCGTGGCCGGCATCCGCCAGGCGCTGGCGGACGCGGCCGTCAAAGCCATCGTCATCACGGGCGCCGGCAAGGCCTTTTCGGGCGGCGCCGATATCAAGGAATTCAATTCGCCCAAGGCGCTCACGGAACCGACCCTGCACACCCTGATCAACGTCGTCGAACAGTCGACCAAGCCGGTGGTGGCGGCCATCCACAGCGTGTGCATGGGCGGCGGCCTTGAGCTGGCGCTGGGCTGCAACTATCGCGTGGCCGCGCCTGGCGCGCAAATGGCCTTGCCTGAAGTTAAGCTCGGCATCTTGCCGGGCGCGGGCGGCACGCAGCGCCTGCCGCGCGTGCTGGGCCTGGAAATGGCCCTCAACATGATTGTCTCGGGCACGCCCGTGGCGTCCGAAAAGCTGGCTAGCACGGCCCTGTTCGATAAAGTCATCGCGCCCGGCGCCGATTTGCTGGCCGCCGCCGTGGCCTTCGCCACGAAAGTGGCCGATGTGCGCCCGCTGCCGAAAGTGCGCGAGCGCAAGGTTGACTATCCGAACCACGCAGCCTTTTTGCAGTTTTCGCGCAATACGGTGAAAGCCATGTCCGGCCCTTTCCCCGCAGCGCTGAAATGCGTCGATGCCGTGGCGGCCGCCGTGACGATGAAGTTCGACGATGGCGTGAAGTATGAGCGCGAACTGTTCATGCAACTGGTGCAGTCGCCCGAGTCGAAAGCCCTGCGCCACGCCTTCTTTGCCGAACGCGTCGCCAGCAAGGTGCCCGACGTGCCGTCCGACACGCCAGTGCGCAGCATCGCCAGCGCGGCGATCGTGGGCGCCGGCACCATGGGCGGCGGCATCGCCATGAATTTCGCCAACGCGGGCATACCCGTGAAGCTATTGGAAACGCAGCAGGAAGCGCTGGACAAGGGCCTGGCCACCATCCGCAAGAATTATGAAAACACGGTCAAGAAGGGAAAATTGACGCAGGACAAGGCCGAGCAGCGCATCGCCCTGGTCAGCGGCACGTTGGCGTATGCTGACATTGCGCAAGCCGACATCGTCATCGAAGCCGTCTTCGAAGAGCTGGGCGTGAAGGAAAGCGTCTTCAGGCAGCTCGATGCCGTCATGAAACCGGGCGCCATCCTCGCCTCGAACACCTCAACTTTGGACCTGGACAAGATCGCCGGGTTCACCAAACGCCCGCAGGACGTGATCGGCACGCATTTCTTCAGCCCCGCGAACGTCATGAAGCTGCTGGAAATCGTGCGTGGCAAGGAAACCGGCAAGGATGTGCTGGCCACGGCGCTGGCGCTGTCGAAAAAGCTGAAAAAGACGGGCGTGGTCTCGGGCGTGTGCGACGGCTTCATCGGCAACCGCATGATCGAGCAGTACAGCCGCCAAGCCGGCTTCTTGCTGGAAGAAGGCTGTCTGCCGGAACAGGTCGACAAGGCGGTGGAGAAATTCGGCTTCGCCATGGGCCCGTTCCGCATGGGTGACCTGGCCGGCAACGATATCGGCTGGGCCATCCGCAAGCGCCGCTATGTGGAAAAACCGGACGTCACGTATTCGAAGACGGCCGATTTGCTGTGCGAACTTGGCCGCTACGGCCAGAAGACGGGCGCCGGCTGGTATGACTACAAGGCGGGCGACCGCAAGGCGTATGCGTCGGAGCAGGTCAATGCCATGATCGTTCAGCACTGCGCCGACATCGGCGTGGCGCGGCGCAAGATCAGCGACCAGGAAATCGTCGAACGCCTCGTGTTTGCGCTGGTCAATGAAGGCGCACGCATCCTGGAAGAGGGCATCGCCCTGCGCGCCTCGGACATCGACATGGTGTACTTGACGGGCTACGGCTTCCCCCTGTTCCGTGGCGGACCCATGTTCTACGCCGACACGCTCGGCTTGCCCAGCGTACTCGACACCATCAATAACTATGCGAAGGGCCGCCACGGCGAAGCGTGGACGCCGGCGCCCCTGCTGGTGAAACTGGCGGGCGAGGGCAAGGGATTTAATAGCTAGAAAACGCAACGGCAGAGACCGGAGTCGGACCCTCAGGGTCCGACTCCGGATTTTGCTGCTGGGGTTAAATGCCAGCGATACGTATTACTTCTTCTTCGCCACCATCTTGATCGCCTCGTTGACGATGACGGGGTTGTCTTTCTGGATGTAATAGCCGGCGCCCGTGATGCGCTCGATGGCCGGCGCGCCGGACAGGCGCTGCCAATCCTTTTCCTGGGCCCGCACCACGTTCTCATACGAGCCCATTTCCTCGATGCCGAACTTGTCGCGCACCAGCAGCATGGCGGGCACGCGCAGCGCGCTGGCCATGTCGACATGCTGCAGGCACTGTGCCTGAGCATCGAATTCGGCCGATTCGGTACTGTTGAACATGAGTTTACGCCGGGTTTTCACGAGCATGGCGTAGGTGGACGCGTCCGTTTGCATGCGCCTCCATTGCTGCGGGTGCGTGGGATCGAGCAAGACCAGGCCAGCCACGTCCTGCGGGTACAGCCTGGCATACACATACTGGTACAGGCCGCCCAGACCATGGCCGACCAGCACATACGGTGGCTTCAAGCCCGCTTGCGCCAGCAGGGCACGCTGCTGGGCGGCAATGGTGCACGGGTCGCGCGGCGTGGTAGTTTTTTTGCTGTCGCCGTAGCCAGGACGGTCGTAGACGAGCACGCGGTGCTGTTTGGCCACTTCGGGTACCACCTTGGCCCACACATCCTTGCCGTCGCCCATGGCCGACTGGAAGACCACGGGCAAGCCGCCCTGGCCGCTCAGGGTGTAGGCGATGCTGGCGTCGGGCAGGGCGGCGGTGGCCGGCACGCCTGGCGTGGCTGGCGACGACGGCAACAGGGAGCAGCCGGAAAAACAGCCTGCCAGCAGCAAGCCTGCGCTGGAGAGGAGCATGGTGCGCGCGGGGCGGCCGACGAATAGATGATGCATGAATTTCCTTCTTGGTGCCGGGACCGGGGACCGGTAAGGCGTGCCAGCCATTATAGGCAAATCGCAGGGAAGTGGAAATGCCGAACAGAGGTGGATTTCCCGTCCTGTCAGCCGGCCTCGGTGCGATGGCAGACGGCTTCGATGCGGTTGCCATCCGGGTCGAACAAAAAGGCCGCGTAATAGCTGGCGTGATAGTGGCGCAGCCCCGGCGCGCCCAGGTCGATGCCGCCATGCGCCAGCCCCGCATGCCAGAACGCTTCCACGGCCGCGCGCGAGGCGGCCTTGAAACAGCAGTGGCGGCGCGGCGCGTCGTCTGGCCTGGGGCCCAGGCGCACGGAAAAATAACTGCGTTCAGGGTGCTCGGCATCGCTGCGCTCGCCATAGCCTACCCAGGCGTTGGCATGCTCGCTGCCTACCTTGGGCACACCCAGCGCGGCGAAGATGGCGTCGTAGAAGCGCTCGGCGCGCTCCAGGTCGCTAACGGTAAGGGAAACGTGATCGAGCATGGGCATTCCGCTGTAAAAATAAGGACCACCATAGCATAGCCCGGATCAGGACGGTCGTGGGCCTAGGTAAGCGAGTGACACTGGCGGCGGCCGACTGCCGGTTAAGGGCGGCTGGCGAGCGGCGCCACGATGCTGCCCGAGCACCTGGTGGCGTTTGCGGCGGGCAATCCGCTGTTGAACGAGGAGCCGGGCGTCTAGCTCGCCTGTTGTTGCGCCAGCCACCGCGTAAATTGGCGCAGCGCCGGCGTAAAGCGGCAGGCTCGCGCGCGTCATCGAGGCGCCGCGCATACGCGTCCAGCACCTGGGCAAAGTCACCATTCACGGCCAGGGCGATGGCGCGCGAGGGTGGGAAAGGCGCAAAGTGCAGTGCCAGATCATTACCGCACAGGCAGCGGCACTGGTGCTTGAGCCAGTAACCCCAGCTGTACAGGTGCTCCGTCGCCAGCACCTGTGCCCGGTAACCGATATCGAAATCGATCTTGAGCACCTCCGGGTGGCGCGTCTGCAGCGCTTGGCGCAGCGTTTCCAGTGCTTCACCCTGCGGCGGCGTGGGCGGCTGGCGCAGCACCAGGGTCAGATCAAGGTCAGATACGCCCGGCGTGGCGTCGCCACGGGCGATGCTGCCGTACAAGTAAATGCCGTCCAGCAAGTGACCGGCTTGCGTGGCCAGGCTGGCGCAGACGTCGTGCAGCAAGGCGTCGAAATGGGGCTGCAATGGGCCGCAGGGGGCGGGAGCAATGGTCGGCATGCCTGGCACGAGTCCGGTGGGAGAAACGACCACCATAGCATGCGGCGCGCCGGAAATCCTTACCACTCAGCAATACCGAGCGCTTGTACTTTCCGTCAGGATCGCGTTAAGATAAAGCTTGCTCGCTTATCAAGTGGGCAATCTGGTGTTTTTACGCGCAATCCGTCCCTATCCATGAGAGTAGCAATGAAATATCTTATCGTTCCCTTCTTGCTGGCCATGACTGGCTGTGAAGTCTTGTATGACGCTAACCGCGACAAGATCGGTGAATATTGCAACAGTCTCAATAATTTTGACGACCGCAATGCCTGCCGCAAGCGCAACCAGACCAGCTACCAGGAATATGTGCAGCAGCGCGACCAGCGGAAAAAGAGCCAGAGCGACAAGTAAGCTTGCCACCGCATACGCCGCTAAAAAAAACAAACGCCGCTGACCAGTCAGCGGCGTTTTGCATTGCGGGCCCCGGCATTGCGGCCGGGGGTGGAGCATATCAGTCGTCGGCGTAGATATTGTTATCCTTGGTTTCCTTGACGAACAGGGTGCCGATCACGACAGTCGCCAGGGCGATGATGATCGGATACCACAGGCCGTAATAGATATCGCCCTTGAAGGCCACCAGCGCGAAGGCCGTGGTCGGCAGCAAGCCCCCGAACCAGCCGTTACCGATGTGGTAGGGCAGGGACATCGAGGTATAACGTATACGCGTCGGGAACATTTCCACCAGCATGGCGGCAATCGGGCCATACACCATGGTCACGTACAGCACCAGTATGAACAGCAACAAGACGACCATCGGCTTGTTGATCTGGTCAGGGTCTGCTTTGGCCGGGTAGCCCGCTTCCTTGATGCCGGCGCCGATTTCTTTCTTGAACGCGGCTTCCTTGGCTTTGCTTTCCGCATCGAAATTCAAGCCGTCGGCCGTCATGACGGCGTTAAACGAGGTCAATTCCTTGGCGCCTATGCGTACTTTGGCCACGCTGCCGGCCGGTGCATCTTCCTTCGTGTAATTCACCGAACTGTTCGACAGGAAAGCCGTGGCGATGTCGCACGACGAGGGGAATTTCTTCTGGCCCGTCAGGTTGAACTGGAAGTGGCACGATGCGGGATCGGCCACCACCACCACTGGCGAGTTCTTCAGTGCCGCTTCCAGCTGCGGATTGGCAAAGTGGGTCAGGCCGTTGAAGATGGGGAAGTAGGTCAGGGCGGCGATCAGGCAGCCGCCGAGGATGATGTACTTGCGGCCGATGCGGTCGGACAGGCTGCCGAAGAACAGGAAGAACGGCGTGGCCAGCAGCAGGGCGATGGCGACCAGCACGTTGGCCGTTGCCAGGTCCACTTTCAGGGTCTGGATCATGAAGAACAGGGCGTAGAACTGGCCCGTGTACCAGACGACAGCCTGGCCGGCGGTCAGGCCGATCAGGGCCAGGATGACGATCTTCAGGTTCTTCCACTTGCCGAACGCTTCCGTCAGTGGCGCTTTCGAGGTTTTGCCCTCGGCCTTCATCTTGGAAAACGCGGGCGACTCATTCATGGCCAGGCGGATCCATACGGAAATACCCAGCAAGATGACGGAAACCAGGAAGGGAATGCGCCAGCCCCAGGCCTCGAAATCCTTCTCGCCGGTCGCCAGGCGGGTGCCCAGGATGACCATCAGCGACAGGAAGAAGCCCAGGGTCGCCGTCGTTTGTATCCACGCCGTGAACGCGCCGCGCCTGCCTTCAGGCGCGTGCTCGGCCACATACGTGGCTGCACCACCGTATTCGCCGCCCAGCGCCAAGCCTTGCAGGATGCGCAAGATGACGAGGATGATAGGCGCGGCGATGCCGATGGAGGCATGGCCCGGCAGCAAGCCGACGATGAAGGTGGAGCCGCCCATGATCAAAATGGTAATCAGGAAGGTGTACTTGCGGCCGATCATGTCGCCCAGACGGCCGAAGACCAGCGCGCCGAACGGACGCACGATGAAGCCGGCGGCAAAGGCCAGTAGCGCAAAGATGAAGGTGGTGGTGGGGTCGCCGATGAAAAATTGCTTGGCGATAATCGATGCCAGCGAACCGTACAGGTAAAAATCGTACCATTCAAAGACGGTGCCGAGTGAGGACGCAAAGATGACCTTGCGTTCTTCGGGCGTGATCGGTGTTCCCTTGGGGGAAAATTTCCGTACGTCGGCCGAGCCGGATGGTGTTGCCATGGTTTGTCTCCCTATGTTTTATAGTGAACTGCTGCCGAGGTCTTTTTGACCATTCTTGCAACAGCTTGGAGGCGAGTGTGTTCTCCGAACCTTACGTCATGCTTGCTTGAAACTTACGCCAAGCTTACAAATGGATGTATGCTACAACTTTGCGAACGACCGTACTTAAATGTGCTATTCTGATTCCGCAGATATTCCACCCCATAATATTTCCCACAAGGAGACACAGCATGAATGAAGCCGTCATCGTATCGACCGCCCGCACGGGCCTGGCCAAGTCCTGGAAGGGCGCGTTCAACATGACGCACGGCGCCACATTGGGCGGCCATGTGCTGGCGGCCGCCATCGAGCGCGCGCGTATCGAGGCGGAAGAAGTGGAAGACGTGCTGGTCGGCTGCGCCTTCCCGGAAGGCGCCACGGGCGGCAATATCGCGCGCCAGGTTGCCTTGCGCGGCGGTTGCCCCGTCACGACGGCCGGCATGACCGTCAACCGTTTCTGCTCGTCGGGCTTGCAGGCGATCGCCCTGGCGGCCCAGCGCATCATCGCCGGCGAAGGCGATATCTATGCGGCGGGCGGCGTGGAATCGATTTCCTGTGTGCAAAATGAAATGAATACGCATATGCTCCGCGATGTCTGGCTGCAGCAGCACAAGCCGGAAGTGTACTGGCCCATGCTGCAGACGGCCGAAACCGTGGCCAAGCGCTACCAGATTTCGCGCGAGCGCCAGGATGTGTATGGTGCGCAAAGCCAGCAGCGCGCCGCCGCCGCCCTGGCTGCCGGCCTGTTTGACGCGGAAATCGTGCCGATGACCACCATCATGGGCGTGGCCGACAAGGCCAGCGGCATGCTGGTGTCGCGCGAAGTGACGATTTCCAGCGATGAAGGCATCCGCGCGGATACGACCTACGACGGCGTGGCCAAGATCCGCCCGGCCATCCCCGGCGGCGTCATCAGCGCCGGCAATGCCAGCCAGTTCTCCGATGGCGCGTCGATGGCCATTGTGATGAACGCGAAAGTGGCTGAAGCGAAAGGCTTGCAAGCGCTGGGCATCTTCCGTGGCTTCGCCGTGGCTGGCTGCGAACCCGATGAAATGGGCATCGGCCCCGTCTACGCGATTCCGAAACTGCTGAAAAAGGCGGGCTTGACGGTAGCCGACATCGGCCTGTGGGAACTCAACGAAGCGTTTGCCGTGCAAGTACTGTATTGCGCCGACACGCTGGGCATCCCCATGGACCGCCTGAACGTGAATGGCGGGGCGATTGCCGTCGGCCATCCGTACGGCGTGTCGGGCGCGCGCCTGACGGGCCACGCCTTGATCGAAGGCAAGCGCCGCGGCGTCAAATATGTGGTGGTGACGATGTGCATCGGCGGCGGCCAGGGCGCAGCCGGTCTGTTCGAGGTGCTGTGATGTAGATTGAACCCAGTCTGCGGGCGGCTTCCAGGGCCGCGCGTTTTCTTGCGCTGCCTACTTTCTGCAAGGCGCGCCGATAGCGGGTACAGTCATGCTTCATTTATCAACACGCACTCTGCCACCATGATCAAGCACATCGTTTTCTGGAAACTCAAAGACCACGCCGAAGGCGCCGACCGGGCCACGAACGCCTTGAAACTGAAAGCCTTGCTCGATTCCTGTTCGGATCTGGTGCCCGGCATCCTGAAATTCGAAGCGGCCGTGGCCCAGCCGGGCCTGGAAGCCACTTACGACATCGTTCTGTACAGCGAGTTCGCCAGCCGCGCAGCGCTCGACGCCTACCAGAACCATCCCGAGCACGTGAAAATCAAGCCGTTTTTTGGGGCGGTGCGGGAAGCGCGACAGTGCATGGATTATGAAGTGCAGTGACACCACATCAGCATTGTTCATCAGCAAGTAATTCTCTCACTTTATTGACAGGAGCATCATGAGCACCTACCAACGCATCGTCCTCGCTTCGCGCCCCACGGCCGAGGTGCAAGCAGATAACTTCCGCCTGGAAACGGCTGAGATCCCCGCCATCAAGGATGGGCAATTGCTGGTGCGCAACCAGTACCTGTCGCTCGACCCCTATATGCGCGGGCGCATGAGCGCCAATAAAAGCTATGCGGCGCCGCAGGCACTCGATGAAACCATGATAGGCGGCACGGTGGGCGTGGTGCTGGAATCGAAGCATCCGAAGTTCGCCACGGGCGACACGGTGGTGGGTACCCTGGGCTGGACGGAAGTGGCCGTATCGGACGGCACCATGCTGCGCAAGGTCGATACGACGCATATTCCCGCCTCCGCCTACCTGGGCGCTGTCGGCATGCCCGGCATGACGGCCTGGTATGGCTTGAATCAGATTATGGCGCCGAAAGCGGGCGAAACCGTGGTCGTGTCGGCCGCCAGCGGTGCCGTGGGCAGCGTGGTGGGCCAGCTGGCGAAATTGAAAGGCTGCAGGGTGGTGGGCATCGCCGGCGGCGCCGAGAAGTGCGCGTATGTCGTCAAGGAACTGGGTTTCGACGCCTGCGTCGACTACAAGGCGGGCAAGCTGGAGGCCGACCTGGCGGCGGCGACGCCGGACGGCATCGACGCCATCTATGAAAACGTGGGTGGCGCCATCTTCGATGCGGCCCTGGCGCGCACCAACGCCTTTGGCCGCGTGGCCGTGTGCGGCTGGATTGCCGGCTACAACGGCGAGCCGACGCCGCTCGACAATGCGCGCTTCATCCTCACCAACCGCCTCACCGTGCGCGGCTTCATTGTTTCCGAGCATCCGGAATTATGGCCGCAAGGCCTGGCGGAACTGGGCAGCCTGGTGGCGACGGGCAAGCTGAAATTCCGCGAATCCGTGGCCGACGGCCTGGCCAGCGCGCCCGACGCCTTCATTGGCCTGTTGAAAGGGCGTAACTTCGGCAAGCAGCTGGTGAAGTTGGGCTGAGCTTCCTCCCTCAAGGCGGGCCGTGCGACAATGGCGGCCCGTCTCTTATTCGCACCTACCATGACCAAGCACACCATCCGCCTCGGCGACTGGGCCACCCTGGGCCTTGACGCCACCGCCATCCGCTTTGAAGTCTTTGTCGATGAACAGAAAGTGCCGGCCGAGATCGAACTCGACGACATGGACGCCGTCTGCCTGCATGCCGTCGCCTATGACGCCTTTGGTGCCGCCATCGGCACGGGCCGGCTATTGCCGGACGGCCGTATCGGCCGCATGGCCGTGCGCCAGCCGGGCCGCGGCACGGGCGTGGGCGGCGCCATCCTGCAATTGTTGATGGAAAAAGCACGCGAACGGGGCGATGCAGCGGTGGTGCTGAACGCGCAAACCGTGGCCGCGCCATTCTATGCGCGCCACGGTTTCGTGCAAGCCGGGGAAGTATTCGAAGAGGCGGGGATTGCGCATCTGGAAATGGGGCTGGCGTTTTAATCCTTGACCCAAGGGCAAGGACTGGGGTCGCACCCTGCAGTGTGCGACCCCGGCACTTAACGGCTTGCTCTTAATTCTGCGCGTGGCTCTGGCGCCATTTATCCAGAATCACGGCTAAAACAATCACGACGCCCTTGGCCACATACTGCCAGAACGACGACAGTCCCAAAATCGTCAAGCCATTGTTCATCACGCCGATGATCAGTGCGCCGATGACGGTGCCCCAGACGGAACCCACGCCGCCCATCAGGCTGGTGCCGCCCAACACGACGGCGGCGATGGCGTCCAGCTCATAACCCGTGCCCCAGTTGCCGTTGGCCGCATACAAGCGGCTGGCCGACATGGCGCCGCCCAGGCCCGCGAACAGGCCGCTGATGGTGTAGACAAACATCAGTACGAGGCCGACCTTGATACCCGTCAAACGTGCCGCTTGGATATTGCCGCCAACCGCATAGATATGCAGGCCCAGCGTGGTCTTGCGCAGGATGAACCAGGTCAGCACGACGACGGCCGCAGCCAGCCAGATCAGCCAGGGAATGGCCAGGAAGCTGCCGTTGCCCATCCATTCGAAGCTGGGGATTTCCGTGTTCAGCACGCTGGTGCCGTCGGCGAACAGGTAGGCGGCGCCGCGCAGGGCCGTCATGGTGCCCAGGGTCACGACGAAGGGGTTGAGGCCGACGAGGGCTACCAGCACGCCGTTCAGCGCACCCAGCAGCAGGCCGACGATGAGGAAGGTGGGAATCGAGAAGCCGGCGAACTGCGCCGACAGCGACATCAGCATGCCCGCCACGGCCGAGACGGCCAGCACGGAACCGACCGATAAATCGATGCCGCTCGTCAAGATGACGAAGGTCATGCCGGAGGCCAGCACGATATTGATCGACACCTGGCGGAAGATGTTCATGGTGTTGTTGCTGGTCATGAAGGTCGACGTGCCGTCGGCCGAGAAGTACACGGTCAAGCCATACATGGCCAGGTAGAGCACCACCAGCACGGGCAGCATGCCCAGGCGGCGCATCAGGTTCGAGGCATTGAAGGGTTGGCGCGCGCTTGCGGCGCCGCCGGTGGTGGTGGTGGTCATGATAATTCTCCCTGTATTGATTTTTTAAGCGGCGTCCAGATGGGTGGCATAGGCGAGGATGTTTTCCTGCGTGATGTCGTCGCCCGTCACTTCGCCCGTCAGGCGTCCTTCGCACATCACCATCACGCGGTCGCAGATGCCGACCAGCTCGGCCAGTTCGCTGGAAATGCACAGCACGGCCGTGCCCGCATCGGCCAACTGGTGGATGATCTTGTAAATTTCGCTCTTCGCGCCCACGTCCACGCCCCGCGTCGGTTCATCAAGGATGAGCACTTTCGGCGCGATGGCCAGCCAGCGCGCCAGCAAGACTTTTTGCTGGTTGCCGCCAGACAATCCCCCCACGATGCCTTCCGGGCCAGATACTTTCACGTTGAGGTTGGCAATTGCTTCGCGCGTGAGCTGGGTCAGGGCGCCACGGTTGACCACGCCCGCCGTCGAATGCTTGGACAGTATATTCATCGACATGTTTTCCATGGCCGACAACTGCATGAACAAGCCCAGGCTCTTGCGGTCCTCGGGCAGGTAGCCGATGCCGTGGCGTATCGCCGTCAGCGGCCGGTGGATAGGCACTTCCTGGCCGTCGAGCCAGACTTGCCCCGATTGCTTTTTGTCGGCGCCAAAGATCAAACGCGCCAGTTCCGTGCGGCCCGCGCCGACCAGGCCCGCCAAGCCCGTCACTTCGCCCGCATGCAGGCTGAACGAGGCAGGCTTGACCTTGCCACCGCCCACGTTTTCCACGCGCAAGCGCTCGGCGCCCCGCGTGGTGCGGCGCTGGTGCGCATAAAAGTCGTCGGCGGGGCGGCCCACCATCATTTGCACGACTTTCTTTTGATCCAGCTCATCCTTGCCCAGTTCGCCCACATAAGCGCCGTCGCGCAGCACCGTGATGCGGCGCGCCAAACGCTCCACTTCGGCCATGCGGTGGCTGATGTACAGCACGGCCAGGCCCTTGTCGCGCTGTTCTTCGATGATGCGGAACAATTGTTCTGTTTCCCGGTCGGACAGGGCGGCAGTGGGCTCGTCCATGATCAGGATGCGGCTTTCGTGCACGAGGGCACGGGCGATTTCCACCTGCTGCTGCTCGGCGATCGACAGGCTGGCCACCATGGTGTCGGCATCGAAACGGGAACCGAGATCGGCCAGGATGGCGTTGGTGCGCGCACGCATCTCGCCGCCCTTGACGGTCCAGAACGGTCCTTGCGGCTCGCTGCCCATGAAGACGTTTTGCGCCACGGTCATGTTCTTGGCCACGCTGAGTTCCTGGTAAATCAGGTTGATGCCCAGCGCGCGGGCCTCGCCCGGGTTGCGGATACGAATCGGCTTGCCGTCGAGGATGATTTCACCCGCGTCCGGCGTGTACACGCCCGATAAAATCTTCATCAGGGTGCTCTTGCCGGCGCCATTCTCGCCCATCACTGCATGGATTTCGCCACTGCGCACCGTCAGGTGCACGCCGCGCAGCGCGCGCGTGGCGCCAAAGCGCTTCTCGATGCCGCGCATTTCAAAAATAATCTCGTCGCTCATGACTGTCCTTCCTTGCTGGTGAAACTGGCGCCGCCTGCGAACTGGCAGGCGGCGCCACGTGGTTCAGGTCAGGCAGATCAGTTCTTTACCCAGCCCGTGTAGGTGGCGACGTTTTCCTTGGTGATGGCCGGGGTCGGCAACAGCACCATGGTCTGTTTCGGCGTACGGCCGTTCATGATGTCGTAGCCCATCTGCACGGCGTCCGTTGCCATGCGGTAGGGGTTTTGCGCCGAGGTGGCGGCAAACAGGCCGGCCTTGTTTTTCAGGGCATTCTGGCCATCGGGTGCGCCATCGACGGCCGTGATCAGTTTCACGTCCGTGCGCTTCGATTGCTTGATCGCCAGTTCGGCGCCGATGCCGGTCGGATCGTTGATGGCAAACACGGCGTCGATCTTCGGATAGGCCGTCAGCAGATTCGACATGACGGTCATGCCGCCATCGCGGCTGCCGCCCGCGTTCTGGTTATCGGACAGGATCTTGATATCCTTGAACGCAGCCAGGGTTTTCTTGCAGCCGTTGACGCGGTCGATCACGGACGTGACGGGCGGGCCGTTCAGTATCACCACATTGCCCTTGCCGCCGATCTGCTTGGCCAGGTAGGCGCACGAGACGTCGCCGGCCATGGTGTTGTCGGACATCACGGTGGCCGAGGCGCCCACGGCGCCCACGTCGACGGCGATCACGACCACGCCCGCATTGCGCGCTTTCTTGATGGCCGGTGCGATGCCCTTGGAATCGACGGCGTTCAGGATGATGATGTCGGTCTTGTTGGCAATAAAGTTTTCAATCTGATCCACCTGGGTGTTCAGGTCATACTTGCTGGACACCGTGGTGACTTTCACGCCAGGGCCGCCCAGTTTTTTTGCGCTTTCTTCCGCGCCGCGCCCGATGGCGACAAAAAACGGGTTGGCCAGGTCGCCCACGCTCACGCCGATCGATTTCAATGGCTTGTCGGCAGCAAAGGCGCCGCAGGCGGCGGACAGCAGCAGGGTGGCGGTAATGACTTTTTTCATGAGGATCTCCAAGGGTTTTTATTGTAAAAACAAACGGTGCTACGGGTGAAACTTATTGATTGCGTTAGTGATTGCGCAATTTCTCTATCATGGCATCGAGCTTGCCCGCATCGACGGCAAAGCTGCGTATGCCTTCGGCAAGTTTCTCTGTTGCCATCGCATCGTCGTTCAGGGCGTAGCGGAACGACGCCTCGTCATAGGTGATGGCAGCTTGCGGCGAGCCCAGATCCGCGCCCAGGGCGCGCTCGAATGGCGCATCAAGCGCTTCCAGTTTGGCCAGCAAGTCCGGGCTGATGGTCAGCAAGTCGCAGCCGGACAGGGCCGTGATCTGCCCCACGTTGCGGAAGCTGGCGCCCATCACTTGCGTGGCGATGCCATGTTGTTTGTAGTAATTGAAGATGCGCGTGACGGACTGTACACCCGGATCATTGGACAGGCTGCGCGCCGCTTCGTCCCATGCCGCGCCCAAGAATTTCTTGTGCCAGTCGTAGATGCGGCCCACAAATGGCGAAATCAGGCGTACTTTGGCATCGGCGCAGGCGACGGCCTGGCAAAACGCGAACAGCAGGGTCAGGTTGCAAAAGATGCCATCGGCTTCCAGTTCGCGCGCCGCCTGTATGCCTTCCCAGGTGGCGGCGATCTTGATCAGCACGCGCTCGCGTTTGACGCCCGCTTGCTCGTACAGGGCGATCAAACGGCGCGCCCGGGCCACGGTGGCGGCGCGGTCAAAGCTCAAACGGGCATCGACTTCGGTCGACACGCGGCCCGGCACGACTTTCAAAATTTCCAGGCCGAAGCGCACCAGCACCTGATCGACGATATCGTCCAGCGAGGCCGATTTATGCGCGGCAACTGTGCTTTCCAGCAATGGCGCGTAATCGGGCTGCAGCACCGCTTTTAAAATCAGCGACGGATTGGTGGTGGCGTCTTGCGGCGCGAAACGGGCCAGTTGCAAGAAGTCGCCCGTGTCGGCGACGACGGTGCTGGTTTGCTTTAATTGTTGCAGCTGATTCATTACTATTCCTTATCACTGAGTTGGTGCAGAGCATGCACGGCTGGAAACAGGCTACGGTAGCGGCCATAGCGTATGCTCAAGGCTGCGCTGTGCGCGGCATCGGGCAGGAAAGTGTTTTTGATGGGCAAGCCCTGCGTCAGCAGGCTGGTATCGCCGATGGCGGCCAAGCCCAGCTTGGCAGCGCCCAGGCTGGCCGACAGTTCGCTGTTGTGCAGGGTGCGCATTTCGCGTCCCAGCACATTGGCCAGCAGCTGCGCCCAGTACTGGCTGCGCGCGCCGCCGCCCACCAGCATGCAGTGGGGCACGACTGCGCCCGTCGAGGTGACTGCCGCCATCGCGTCGCGCAAGGCGAAGGCCACGCCTTCGAGCACGGCGTAGCCCAGCTGTGTCGGCGTGCTGTCGTGGCCCAGCTGCAAGAAGGCGCCGCGCACTTGCGGGTCGTTATGGGGCGTGCGCTCGCCCGACAGATACGGCAGGAACAGGGGTGCGGACGGCGCGACAGGCGTGTCGAGCGGCAAGCCCGCTTCCACCAGCGCCAGCAGGGCTGCTTCGTCGCGCTGGCCCAGCACGCTGGTCGCCCAGCGCAGACAGCTGGCGCCGGACAGGATCGCCCCCATCGCATACCAGCGCCCGGGCAGGGCGTGGCAAAAGCTGTGCACGCCGCCGGCCGGATTGCCCAAAGGCATTTCGGTGACGCAAACGATGGCAGCGCTGGTGCCCAGCGAGATAAAGCTGTCGCCGCCGTTGACGGCGCCGATGCCGACGGCCGAGACGGGATTATCGCCGCCGCCGCCCGCCATCACCACGTCCGGTGGCAAGCCCAGCTGGTCGGCGATGGCGGCCAGCACGGTGCCCGTGGCGGCATTGCCTTCGGCCAGCGCCGGCATCTGTTCCAGTGCCAGGCCGCAGGCGGCCAGCATGGGCGCGAACCAGGTGCGCTTGGCCTCGTCCAGCCACAGGGTGCCGGCCGCGTCCGACATGTCCGTCAGTTTGATCCCCGTCAAGCGCAGGCGCAGATAGTCTTTCGGCGACAGCAGGCAGGCGATGGCGGCAAAGGCGGCCGGCTCATGGGTTTGCAGCCACAGCAGTTTCGGCGCCGTCAGTCCCGCCATGGGCAGGCTGCCCGTCACGTCCGCATACGCGGGATAGTCGCGCGCCAAGTTAGCCGCTTCGGCCTCGGCGCGCGCATCGTTCCACAGGATGGCGGGACGGATCACGGCGTCGTTGGCATCGAGCAGCACGGCGCCATGCATCTGGCCCGACAGGCCGATGCAGGCGATGCGCGCGTAGTCCTGCGGCCAACCGGCGCGCAGCTGCGCTAAGGCGTTGACGCAGGCGGCCCACCAGTCCTGCGGCGACTGTTCGGACCAGCCCGGCTGCGGGCGGCTCACGTTCAGGCGCACGGAAGCCTGGCCGCGCACGCTGCCAGTGCTGTCCATCAGCACGGTTTTCAGTTCGGAGGTACCAAGGTCGATACCGAGGGAAATCGCTGGATGCATATTGTTTTACGGTAAAAGGTCAGGGGCAACCGCAGGAATTGCGCACGCGCAAGGTCGGCGACAAGCGCTGCACGTGCTGGGCGCGGCCCGGGTTGGCGATACGTTCGATCAAGAGGTCGACGGCCATGGCGCCCAACTCTTCGAGCGGCTGGGCCATCACGGTCAGGCGTGGGCTGAAATAATCGGCCCAGTCGAAATCATCGAAGCCGGCCAGTGCCACGTCTTGCGGTACCGCAATGTGCGCGTCGCGCAAGGCGTGCATGGTGCCGATGGTCATCAGGTTATTGCCGGCCACAATGGCTGTCGGGCGCTGTCCGGGTGCCAGCGCCAGCAATTCACGCGTGGCCGCGCCGCTGCGCTCCAGTTGGGAGTCGCCCGAGCGCAGCAGTGCGGGGTCAAAAACGATGTTGGCGCGCTGCAAGGCCAGGCGGTAGCCCTGGACGCGCTCGTCCGTCGTGGACAGGCCGGGCGCGCCGGCGATGAAGCCGATGCGACGGTGGCCGTGGGCCGCGATCAGGTGCTGCACCAGCTGCGCCATCGCCTCGATGTTTTCCACGCCCACCTGGTCGAACGCTTGCGACGACATGCGGTCGACCAGCACGGAAGCGATCTTGTTACTGCTTAAATAGGCGAGGGTGCGGTTGTGCGGATCGCCCGAGGGCGCCAGCACGATGCCGTCGACGCGGCGCTGGTGCAAGTTCTGCACCACTTTGAGTTCTTGCGCGGGGTCGTCATGCGTATCGGAAAACAGCATCATCAAGCCGTGGCGCGTGCAGGCCGCCTCGATGGCGCGCACGGTTTCGCTGAAGTAATGATTGGTGAAGGCGGAAATGGCCACGCCGATGGTGCCCGACGAAGAGCCGGCCAGTGCGCGCGCCAGCATGTTCGGCACATAGCCGATCTGCTGCATGGCCGCGTTGACGGCGGCGACGGTTTTTGGGCTGACCTTGCGGGTGCCGTTGAGTACGTGCGAAACGGTCGATAACGATACGTCGGCCGCGCGCGCTACATCTTCCATGGTGGCCATGGTGTCTCCTGAGGTTTTTTTATTATTGTGTGCTGCGATAATGTGCGGCTGTGTCGCCGCGTTTGAACCTATCGTAAACAAAAGAAAGCGCTTGCGCAAGCGCTTTCTTTTTTTGTGCGAGCAGTGTTTGCAAAAGCTGGAGGGAGGGTAAGCGGGAGGAAAACGGGGTGGAACCGGACATTGCCGGCCCCGCAAGCCTTACTGTATCACCAGCTCATGCAGTTCGCCGGGCGAGTCCGGGAACAGTTTCACGACGGTGGACGTGCGCGTGCCGTAGCCCGGCGTTTCGATGCAGACGGCAGACAGCACGCGCTCGAGGTCGAGCGGCACGCCCGTGTCGGGCAAGCGGAAGTCGGGCGCGCGCGTGGTGTCGGCCAGCATGTCGAAATAGGCGTCGTCGGGCGCGCCCTGGCACAGCAGGCTGGCGAACTGGGCCTTGGTCTTCAAGACTTTTGGCCACGGCGCGTCCAGCAGGGCGTTCGACAGGCCGTAGATGCCCGGTTCCAATGGCTGGCCATTGCGCGCATCGCCATCGCCCCGGTTGGAAAACCAGATCAGCGTATGCGCGTCGCCCAGCACCAGATTAAAACCGTTGTAGGCTTTGCAGCCGGGGCGGATTTGCGCGATGTAGTCTTGCGGCGACATATTGCCGGCCAGGTAGTCGGCCACCAGGGCGCCACGCGACGGGGCGTCCGGCTTGTGGTCTTGCGGGCTGCGAATATTCGTGATGGCGGCAAAGCGCGAACTGCCGCTGCCGGCCTGGGTGATGCCCATCCAGCTGCCACCTGCCTGCAGGTCGCGGCCCGCATATACTTGTGGGTGTTCGGGCCAGACGCCGGCGGGGGCGCTGGCGCGTTCATAGAATTCGTCGCGGTTGGCGGCGGCAATCAGCGGGAGGTGCGGATTGACTTTCCAGGCAAAAACGATCAGGCACATGGAGGCAAATCCATGAATGCTTCCGTATGGCGCGCGCCTGCCGTCAGGGTCAGCAAGCCGGCCTCGTCGGCGGCAGCGGCCAGCAATTCGGCAAAACCTTCGCCGACGACGGGATAGATTTCCATCCACGTCTGCAAGCCATCCTTCACTTCCGGGCGGCGCTTCAGTTGCGGCGCCACGCCAGAGGCAGCCGCCAGTTTCGCCTGCAGGGCACGCACCCTGGCTTCCAGCGCCTGGGCGTGCTCTTCCTTCACTTGATAGTAAATGTATAAATCTTTCATGGCATTCTCACAAGTCGAGTGCGTCGAGCACGTAAGGCATGGGCAGGAAATGCACGGCCGCACCCTGGGCCGAGCCATAGCGCACGGCGCCGGCTGCGCTTGAACCTTCTGCTATCGCCCCCAACTTCATTTCAACGAGGGCGTCGATGCCACCGCTGCCGTTGGGCGCGGCGTTGACGACCATGCCGCAAGGCTGGTCCGGGTCGCTGACGGCAAACAGGTCGCCACCGGCCACTGCCGCTGCGTCATCGATGCTGACGAGGGTGGTACGGCGCTTGAGTTTGCCCAGGTACTGGCTGCGCGCGACGATTTCCTGGCCCGGGTAGCAGCCTTTCTTGAAATTGACGCCGCCCAGCAGCTCAAAGTTGATCATCTGCGGCACGAATTGCTCTTGCGTGGCGACGGTGATCTGCGGGATGCCCGCATGGATGTCCGACAATTGCCAGGCGTCGTTGCCGCCCTTGGCCAGTTGTTGCGTCAATTGCGGCCAGACGTCGCGCGCCGTGGCGGCAGACGTCAGCCATTCATAGCGGGCGCTGCCGAAGGCATCGGCCACGCGCAGCAGGGTGCCCAGCGCGTGCTCGACCTTGCTGAACGGCGTGGCGGGCAGCGCGGGAAACCAGGCGGACAGTGCCGCGCTGGCTTGCTTGCCGCCGAGGCCCAGGATGACCTGGTTCGCTGCGTCGGCCGACGCATCGTGCAGCTTGGCCTTCGCGCGCAGCACGAACATCTGCAAGCGCTTCTGGATGGCAGGCTGTATGGTGCGAGGCAATTGCAGATAAATGCTGGTGGCATTGCGCCACATCAGGAAACTGGCCAGCAAGCGGCCTTTCGGCGTGCAATAGCCGGCCAGGCGTACTTGCTGCTGGTCTAGGTGTTCCACATCGTTGGTCAGCTGGCCGTGCAGGAAACTGGCTGCCTCCTCGCCGTTCAAGCCGATCAAGCCCTGGTCCGTGATGGCCGCGACAAAACCTTCTTGCAGCTGGGACACTGTCAGAGACTGGCCGAAATTGGCAATAGGGGAGTTCGCGGTGCTGTCAGGCGCGCCATCGGTGGCAACGGGGCGGGCGCCTTGGGCGCTTAAAAATTGATTCCAGTTATTCATAATTTCCATTAGATCAGCGATTAAGCATTATCATTACGGGTTCATTATAGTGATGTCGCGCAGATTGCGTCGGCAGCGGCAAGATTGCCAGTGCTGGCGCCGCTTTGCGCGCACTTGCTTCACAAATGAACGATCATAACAAGCGCGTGCTGTCCGCCAGCGAGCGCATCACAAGAATCGGAACAATGGCTTTCTTTAAAAAACTTGTAGTCAGTTCAGTCATCGCCGCCATCGGCGTGGGTGGTACTTTTGTGTACTGGGCGCAGCAGCCCATCACCACGGAAGGTGACGCGATCCCGTTTACGATCGCACCGGGCAGCGGCGCGCATGCGGCTGGCCAGCAGATCGCGGATGCGGGCGTGCCCATCGTGCCCATCCTGTTCAACCTGTTGGCGCGCGTCGAAGGCAAGACGTCGAAGATCAAGGCCGGTTCCTACGAGCTGAAACCGGGCACGACGCCGCAGCGTTTGATCACGCAACTGGCACGCGGTGAATTCGCGCAAGAGTCGCTGACCATTATCGAAGGCTGGACTTTCAAGCAGATGCGCCTGGCGATGGCCAACCACCCTGGCCTCAAGCACGATACGGCGGGTTTCTCCGACAAGGAACTGATGGCGAAAATCAGCCCTGAATATGTGCTGCCGGAAGGCTTGTTCTTCCCGGATACGTATCTGTTCGCCAAGGGCGCCAGCGAAATGCAGATCTTCAAGCAGGCGCACACGGCCATGATAGGGCGCCTGTCCGAAGCGTGGGACAAGCGCGATCCGGCCCTGCCCTATAAAAACCCGTACGAGGCGCTGATCATGGCGTCCATCGTGGAAAAGGAAACGGGACAAAAGTCGGAGCGTGCCATGATCGCCGGCGTTTTCGTCAACCGCCTGAAAACAGGCATGCTGCTGCAGACGGACCCGACCGTGATCTATGGCATGGGCGACAACTACCAGGGCAAGATTCGCAAACGCGACCTGGAAGCGGACACCCCGTACAATACCTACACGCGCGGCGGCTTGCCGCCCACGCCGATCGCCCTCGCTGGCGCGCAATCGCTGACGGCGGCGCTGGCGCCGGCCCGCACGCAAGCGCTGTATTTCGTGGCGCGCGGCGACGGCACCAGCCAGTTCTCGGCCAACTTGCCCGACCATAACCGCGCCGTGAACCAATACCAGCGTTAATTATTTCTAACTAAAAGCTTCATGACACAACACTATCAACCCCGTTTCATCACCTTCGAAGGCATCGATGGCGCGGGCAAGTCGACGCATCTCGGCTTTGTCACCGACTACCTGCAGCAGCGGGGCGTGCGCCTCGTGTCGTCGCGCGAACCGGGCGGCACCAGCCTGGGCGAAAAGCTGCGCGAATTGCTGCTGCATGAAAAAATGCATTTGGAAACGGAAGCCTTGCTGATGTTCGCCAGCCGCCGCGAACACATCGCGCAAGTCATCGCGCCCGCTTTGGCGCGCGGCGAGTGGGTCATTTCCGACCGTTTTACCGATGCCAGCTTCGCCTACCAGGGCGGCGGACGGGGCATGGACTTGCCCAAGATGGAGGCGCTGGAAGCGTGGGTGCACCCGCATTTGCAGCCGGACCTGACTTTTTTGTTCGACGTGCCGCTGGCCGTGGCCCGCGCCCGCCTGGACGCCACGCGCGCGCTCGACAAGTTCGAGCAGGAGCGATCGGACTTCTTTGCCGCCACGCGCAAGGAGTATCTGCGCCGCGCGGCGCAGTTCCCCGACCGCTTCCGCATCATCGATGCCACGCAAAGCATTGCCGATATTCAAGTGCAGCTTGCGCAACTGCTTGATGTTTTGCTTGAGCAAAGCGTTGCAACCGTATGATTTTATAGAAATAAAGAATGATCAGCTCTCTCTATTCCTGGCAGCAGGACGCCTGGCAGCAATTGCAAGCTTTGCGTACGCGCATGCCGCACGCCATTCTGTTCCATGGCGCGCAAGGCATCGGCAAGGCCGACTTCATCGAGCATTTCGCGCAAGCCTTGTTGTGCGAGGACGTGCGCGCCGATGGTCATGCCTGCGGCGCGTGCGCCTCGTGCGGCTGGTTTAGCCAGGGCAACCATCCCGATTACCGCAGGGTCCGTCCGGAAGCGCTGGAAGATGAGGTGGCCGACGATGGCGAAGACGGCGACGGCGCGAAGAAAAGCGCCAAGACCAAGACGCCGTCGAAAGACATCAAGATCGAACAGATCCGTAACCTGGCCGACTTCATGAACATTTCCACGCACCGGCAAGGCTTGCGCGTGGTGGTGCTGTACCCGGCCGAGGCGCTCAACACTCCCGCCTCGAACGCCTTGCTGAAAACCCTGGAAGAACCGCCGCCAGGCACCGTGTTCCTGCTGGCATCGAACAGCCTGGACCGATTGCTGCCGACGATCCTGTCGCGTTGCCGCAAGTTTGCCTTGCCCATGCCCAGCCACGAGCAGGCCTTGACCTGGCTCAAGGTCCAGGGCTTGAACGATGCGGACAGCTGGCTGCGCGAGCAGGGCGGCGCACCGCTGGCCGCGCTGGCACAATCCGAATCGGGTGGTCGCGAAGAAACGGAACAGTTGCTGCAAGTGCTGGCCAATCCCGGCGTGGAAGCGGCCCTGAAGGCGGCGGATAAATTGCAGAAGGCGCCGCTGGCGCCGCTGGTGGCGTCCTTGCAGCGCTGGCTGTACGACGTGTTTTCCGTCAAGCTGTCCGGCACCATCCGCTACTACCCGCGCCACCGGCGCGAGCTGGAAGCGCTGGCTGGGCGCATCAATGTCAGCCGTTTGATGGCCGCCATCAAGGCCGCCAACGAGCGCCGGGCGATTGCCGAGCATCCCTTGTCGCCCAAGCTGTTCCTGGAAGACATGCTGCTCGACTACGCATCAAGCTGCCAATAGAATCAAGCACTTGCCTTGCAAAGTTAATCCAGATAACTTTTTTGACCAGGGTGTCATGGCCGTTTGCCACGCCCGGGGCCGACTCGGAATACGGCCAGTTCGGCTGGGTCATCGATCCCGAGGGCAACAAGGTGGAGCTGTGGCAGCCGTCGGCAGGGCAATAGGCGGGGGCAATAGGCGAAAACTGCGCCATTCAGCCATAATATCGGCTCTGCCAACCATTCTATTTATTTATGCGCGACATTATTGCTGGATTTCTACGCTTCCAAAAAGAGGTTTTTCCCGCCCGCCGCGAGTTATTCAAGACCCTGGCCACGGGACAAACCCCGAAGGCCCTGTTCATTTCCTGCTCGGACAGCCGCATGGTGCCGGAGCTGGTGACGCAGCGCGAGCCAGGCGAGCTCTTTGTGATCCGCAACGCGGGCAATATCGTGCCCTCGTATGGTCCGGAACCGGGCGGCGTCAGCGCCACGGTCGAATTTGCCGTGTCGGCCCTGAACGTGAGCGACATCGTCATTTGCGGCCATTCCGATTGCGGCGCGATGAAGGCGATTGCCACCTGCGCCTGCCTCGAGCATATGCCGGCCGTGCGCAGCTGGCTGCACCATGCCGACGCGGCGCGCATGATCAACGAGTCGATCGCGCATCCGACGGAACAGTCGCGCATCGACGGCATGGTGCGCGCCAACGTGGTGGCGCAACTGAATAATCTGCGCACCCATCCCTCGGTGGCGCTGGCCATGGCGCAAGACCGGCTGACCCTGCACGGCTGGGTGTACGACATCGAGAACGGTTCTCTCGACGCGCTCGACGAGTCGACCGGCCACTTCGTTCCGCTGTCGGAACATCCTGCCTCGCAGCTGTAAGCATCCGCACCACCGTGGCAGGGGATGACGGCGCTGTTCCCCTGCCAGTTTTTGCTCCCTCCGGTACAATCCCTTCTTATGTATATCGATTCCCATTGCCATATCAATTTCCCCGAGCTGGCTGCTCGCATGCCCGAGATTCTCGCCAAGATGGCCGAGAATAAGGTGACGCACGCCCTGTGCGTGTCCGTCGACTTGCCGGACTTTCCCCAGGTGCTGGCCCTGGCTGAGCAGTATCCGCATATTTTCGCGTCCGTCGGCGTGCATCCCGACTACGAAGACACGCCTGAACCGTCCGTGGAAGACCTGGTGCGGCTGGCCGACCACCCGAAGATTATCGCCATCGGCGAGACGGGCCTCGACTATTTCCGTCTGACGGGCGACCTCGAGTGGCAGCGCGAGCGTTTCAGGACCCACATCAAAGCGTCAAGAATCACGCGCAAGCCCTTGATTATTCACACACGGGCAGCTAGCGAAGACACGATACGCATCATGCGAGAAGAGGGCGCCGGGGTGTCCGACGGCGGCGTGGCCGGCGTCATGCATTGCTTTACGGAATCGCTCGAAGTGGCGCGCGCCGCCATAGCCATGGGTTTCTACATTTCGTTCTCCGGCATCGTCACGTTCAAGAGCGCCAAGGATTTGCAAGCCGTGGCGCTGGAAGTGCCGCTCGAGCGCATCCTGATCGAGACGGATTCGCCCTACCTGGCGCCCGTACCGTTCCGCGGCCGCATGAACGAGCCCGGCTATGTAGCCCACGTGGCGGAATACCTGTCGACCCTGAAAGGCATCCCCCTGGAGCAGGTGGCACGCCAGACGACGGAAAATTTCTTCAAGTTATTCAATCAGTTGCCATAACTTCTTAAGGTACGACATGATGAAAAAACTCGCGCTGGCGATGTTGCTGTGCTGCGCCACCGCCAGCCACGCGGCGCCGGAACCGGATGCCTTCTTTCGCGCCGTCTCCGTCAACAACGCCAGCGGCGTGCGCAGCATGCTGGCGGACGGCATGAATCCGAACCAGGCCGATGCGCAGCGGGGCGACATTCCCCTCGTGCTGGCCCTGCGGGACGATGCGGACCAAGTGTTCAAGCTGCTGCTCGACACGCCCGGCATCGACCTCGAAGCGCGCTCGGTGAATGGCAACACGGCACTGATGATGGCGGCCTACAAGCACAAGCAGGACGCGGTCAACGCCTTGCTGGCCAAGGGCGCCAAGGTCAACCAGAGCGGCTGGACGGCGCTGCACTATGCGGCCTCGGCGGGCGACTTGCCCATCATGAAGATTTTTCTGGAGCGCGACGCCGTGGTCGATGCGCGCGCGCCCGCCAACGTCACGCCGCTGATGTTTGCCGCCCGCGAAGGGCAGGAAGGCGCCGTCCAGCTGCTGCTGTCCTGGGGCGCGGACGCCAGCCTGAAAAGCGACCATGGCTGGACGGCCGCGCAGTTCGCGCAGGCGGGCGACAAGCCCGGGGTGGTGGCCATCATCGAAGCTGCCCAGAAGGCGCGTGCAGCCCGTAAATGATATTTTAATTTTAATATTTTCCATGCCAGCGCTGAAACTGGCATGGAATTGCCTCTCACCTCAACCCTTTGTTCTCCGTGGCGATTAACGATAATGAGCGTGTCGCATTAATCAGGAGATCATCGCATGGGCCATCCCACCACCGCCAGGCGCCGGCTGTATTGTCGCCGCCCCTCGCGCAGCCCGTGCGACATCACTGCTTTCTGGAATGACAAAACCGATCGGCCATCGGAGCCAGACTCCAAGAGGACAGACATGCTGAATGAACGAGAAATCGAGAGTTGTTACCTGGGGCAATTTATCCCCGTCCATTACCATCACAATATGTTGATGGACCAGAACCGCATGCATGGCTTCAAGTCGGCCATCGATTACGCGGTAAAACCCGGCATGAAGGTGCTGGAACTGGGTGGCGGCACGGGCGTGCTGTCGTGGTTTGCGGCCGCGCGCGCCGACAAGGTGTGGTGCGTGGAGTTCAATCCGGACATGGTCAAGGAAGCGCGCAAGATGCTGGCGCTCAATCCCAACGGTGAAAAAGTCGAAGTCGTCCACGCGGACGCCTTCGAATACCTGCCGCCCGAGCCCGTCGATGTGGTCATTTGCGAAATGATTCATGTTGGCATGCTGCGCGAAAAGCAGGTGGAAGTGATCGAATCGTTCAAGCGCCGCTACCTGGCCCGTTTTGGTGGCCCGCTGCCCATCTTCCTGCCCGAAGCCGTCATCATGGCCGTGCAGCCCATGCAGCAGGAATACGATTTCGAGGGTTTTCATGCGCCCATCGTGCAATTCCAGGAAACCACGGCCATCCACCCGGGCGTGCAGGAACTGGCGCCGCCGTCCGTCTACAGCATCATCGACTTCAGCCAGCCGACGGACAGCGTGTTCGGCTTTGACGGCAAGTTTGTCGTCGAGCGCAGCGGCACCCTGAACGCCTTGCGTTTCGTCACCAAGAACATCCTGGCCGTGGTGCCCGAGCGTTCGAGCACCATCGACTGGCTGAACCACTACATGTGTTTGCCGCTGGCCACGCCGCTGGCCGTGCAGGCGGGCGACGTGCTGCAAGTGAGCTTCCAGTACCGCGCTGGCGGCTCGATACCTTCGCTGGAAGCGTCGATCCGCGCGCAAGTCATCTACGATGTCAACTTGCAACCGGCAGTGCAGAGCCCCGTTTACGCATAAATATCATTGCTTTAAAAGCAGCGCCGCAGCGATTTCGTCCTGCGGCGTTTGTCCATTCAGGGTATATTTCGTCCTTTACAACTGGACAGCTTTATTATCATGGAACAGATCGATCAGCGTTACCTCGTGCAACAGAACAAAATCAGCGATGGCGAGACCAAGCCGCCCGTGTTTGCCAAGGTAATGCGTAGCAAGGAAGGCGTGTTTGAAGGCGTGTCCTTCATCAAGTCGAAGGACAAGGCCAGCATACTGACCATCGAAGAAGCCAACCAGGCCATCAAATGGGCCACCAGCAAGAAGCCGAACGCGCATGAGTACGTCACGAAGGTGATTTGCGTCGGCCAATAAAGCGCTCGCCAGCGACCGTTCATCCCCTTTTTTACTCAGTTCATCCCCGCATTATGCAGTTCATCGCATGGCCGTTGCCGCCGTGACGGCGCTTTACTATAGTGCTGTCACGGTAGCGGGGCAAGCATGGCTTGCTCCGCACATTTCATTCGAGGGGAACGCGATGCTGGGATTTATGCTGTGGCTGCTGCTCTTGCTGGTGTGCTGGCCCCTGGCCTTGCTGGCGCTCGTGCTGTATCCGCTGGCCTGGCTGCTGTTGCTGCCATTGCGCTTGATCGGCATCGGCGTGGAAGGCGTGTTCGAACTGCTGCGCGCCATCGTCATGCTGCCGGCGCGCGTGCTGGGTGGCGGGCGGCGTTGAGATTTACTTCTCCGCAATAAAAAATGGCGCCCTCGGCGCCATTTTTCGTTGTTGTCACTATGCTGCTTACAGGTCGACCATGAAACCGGCACCGATCGATTTCTGCGAATAGTTGTAGTCGATCAAGCTCTGGCCATAGCCGGAGAACAGTTGCAGATAGCCTTTCAGGTTGGCTTTCAGCGGGAAAGCCCAGCTGGCCTGCATGGAGCCGTGTTTCTTGCTGAAATTGCGGCGGGCCGTCACGGCGTATTCATGGCCTTTGTTGCGGTAGCTCACGCGCAAGTCGCCATGTCCCATGTAATCGGTGATGTCGATGTTGTCATTGTCGGTCTTGCCATTGTCGAGGCGGTGCCAGACGCGCGTCGTGACGGCCAGGTTGTCTTTTTCCACGCCCAGCTCGGCATACACGCGGTTCCAGCTGCGCGACAGGGTCGACGTCTGGCCATTCGATTGGTGCACCAGGCCGAAGTTCAGGTAATTGAACTCCACGCCCGCGAAATTCTTGTTGATCGGCAAGACCAGCATCAATTCCGGCTGATAGTTTGTCTCGCGGAAGGGACTCGATGCCTTGCGGTTATACGCTTGCCAGAAACTTTGCTGCGTGTAGCCGAACCACATGTCGATGGGCGTGCCGGCGATGTCTTCCAGCAGCTTCATCTTGAAGCTCAATTGGAAGGTCAATTCCACATGCTGGCTCTTGATGCCGCCCGGCGTGAAATCCTGGAACGGTTCGTCGTTGGACGCATCGCTATAATTGGCCAGCAACAGATAGGTGTCGCGGTGCGGGCGGAAGTTGAACAGGCCGCGCTTCGAAGCGTCATTGAGCTCCCACGATTGTTGCGTACGCGAAATCGGCGCTTCCGGTGGCGCCGCGCCAGTCTGGGCGATGGCGGGAATGGCTGCGTTGACGGCGTCGGGCGTGGCCACGCCCGGCGGACTGACCGGCGTGAGGGGGGAGACCTCGGCGGCCGCTGCCAGGGTGACGGCCGCGGTGGCGGGATCACCGCCAGCGGCGATGGTGGCTTTTTCCGCCGCCTTGGCCAGGGTGTCGAAGCAGCCCAGGCGGGCGCTGGCATCGCCAAGCACGGCGCAACGCTGCATTTGCTGTTCCAGTTCGCCGGCCATGGCCAGCGCCGGCGACGCCAGCAGGGAAGAGAGGATTATTTTTCTTAGTCGGATAGTCATAGGCTGAGAGGGACATGTCATTCGGTGCGCACCTGGGCTGGCATGCCAGCGGCGTCGCCTTGCACGGTACATCACCGTGCGTCTTGATTCTGATTAATCTTTGTTGGATTTACAGAGTTGAAAGTATAGCGGAAACTCTTGTTTATCCTGTGCAATGCGCGTGCGCGTTCATGTCAGTGTTGCGCGCATGGTAAAAACTGCGCACCGATCGCCCTCCAAATTGATGTCTGCTACACTGGAAAACCGGGTGCCGGGGCTAGCCATGGAGATTGTGATGACCCGCAAAACACCTATCGAGCGCTATCGCAACATCGGCATCAGCGCCCATATCGACGCCGGCAAGACCACCACCACCGAGCGCATCCTGTTTTATACGGGGGTGAATCACAAGATCGGCGAAGTGCACAATGGCGCCGCCACCATGGACTGGATGGAGCAGGAGCAGGAACGGGGCATCACCATCACCTCGGCCGCCACCACGGCCTTCTGGAAAGGCATGGCCGGCAATTTCCTGGAACACCGCATCAACATCATCGACACGCCGGGCCACGTGGATTTCACGATAGAAGTCGAGCGCTCGATGCGCGTGCTCGATGGCGCCGTCATGGTCTACGATGCCGTTGGCGGCGTGCAGCCGCAATCGGAAACCGTGTGGCGGCAAGCCAATAAATACCACGTGCCGCGCATCGCCTTCATCAACAAGATGGACAGGGTGGGCGCGGATTTCTTGCGCGTGCGCAAGCAGATCGGCGAGCGCCTGAAAGGCGTGGCCGTGCCCATCCAGCTGCCCATCGGTGCCGAAGAGCACTTTACAGGCGTGATCGACCTGCTGAAAATGCGCGCCATCACCTGGGACGACGCCAGCCAGGGCGTGCAGTTCAGCTATGGCGAGATTCCCGCCGAACTGCTGGAACAGGCGCAGGAGTGGCACGAGCGTATGGTCGAACAGGCAGCCGAAGCCACGCTTGACATGACGGAACGCTACCTGAATGGCGACACGTTCACGGAAGCGGAGCTCAAGCAGGCCTTGCGCGCGCGCACCATCGGCAATGAAATCGTGCCCATGCTGTGCGGCAGCGCGTTCAAGAACAAGGGCGTGCAGGCGATGCTGGACGCCGTCATCGACTACCTGCCGTCGCCCATGGAAGTGCCGCCCATCATGGGTCACGACGAGCACGACAACGAGGTGGAGCGCCACCCGACGGACGAGGAGCACTTTGCCGCGCTGGCCTTCAAGATCATGACGGACCCGTTCGTGGGGCAATTGACCTTCTTCCGCGAGTATTCGGGCGTGGTGAACTCGGGCGACATGGTCTACAACCCCACCAAGAGCGCGCGCGAACGGCTGGGGCGCATCCTGCAGATGCATGCGAACGAGCGCAAGGAAATCAAGGAAGTGTATGCGGGCGACATCGCCGCCGCCGTGGGCCTGAAAGCCGTCACCACGGGCGACACCCTGTGCGCCATCGACCACATCATCGTGCTGGAAAAGATGATCTTCCCGGAACCCGTGATTTCCCAGGCGGTCGAACCGAAGACCAAGCCGGACCAGGAAAAGATGGGCATCGCCCTGAACCGCCTGGCGCAGGAAGATCCGTCGTTCAGGGTGCATACGGACCAGGAGTCGGGGCAGACCATCATATCGGGCATGGGCGAATTGCACCTGGAAATTTTAGTCGACCGCATGCGCCGCGAATTTGGCGTGGAAGCGAACGTGGGCAAGCCGCAAGTGGCGTACCGTGAAACCATCACGCGCACGGTGGAAGATATCGAGGGCAAGTTCGTCAAGCAGTCGGGCGGACGGGGCCAGTACGGCCACGTGGTGCTGAAACTGGAACCCTTGCCGCCAGGCACGGGCTACCAGTTCGTCGACGCCGTCAAGGGTGGCGTGGTGCCGCGCGAATTCATCCCCGCCGTCGACAAGGGCATCGTCGAAACCTTGAAGGCCGGCGTGCTGGCCGGCTACCCGGTGGTGGACGTCAAGGCTACGCTCACCTTCGGCTCCTACCATGACGTCGATTCGAATGAAAACGCGTTTCGCATGGCCGGTTCCATCGCCTTCAAGGATGGCATGCGCAAAGCGTCGCCCGTGCTGCTGGAACCGATGATGCAGGTGGAGGCGGAAACGCCGGAAGAATTCATGGGCAACGTCATGGGCGATTTGACGGCCAGGCGCGGCATGGTGCAGGGCGTTGACGACATCCCCGGCGGCGCGGGGCGCATCGTCAAGGCTCTGGTGCCGCTGGCCGAAATGTTCGGCTATTCCACTACCCTGCGTTCGCTGACGCAGGGCAGGGCCACCTACACCATGGAATTCCAGCACTATGCGGCCGTGCCCAGGCATATCCTCGACCAGGTGGCGGCGGGGAAGGCGAAGTAGCGACGGTTATCTCCGTCAAGCGGCGTACAGGGCTTTCCCATTTTCGGCGCTACTGTTACATTCACTGCCAGTCTACCAACACAGGAGAGAGCATGGCCACCGCAGAACAGAAGCAGGAAGGACAGCACCGCGACAGCAGCGACTTTGTCATCACGCAAACCTTTGACGCGCCGCGTGAACTGGTGTTCCAGTCGTGGGTGGAGCCGGAGCGACTGGCCCAGTGGTGGGGTCCCGTGGGCTTTGAATTGAGCGTGCTGGCGCTGGACTTGCAGCCGGGCGGCGTTTTCCACTACGGCATGCGCGCCGAGAATGGCTATGAGATGTGGGGCAAGTTCACCTACCAGTCTATCGAAGTGCCGGAAAGGATCGTTTCCATCCTGTCGTTTGCCGACAAGCAGGGCAACCCCGTGCAGCACCCCGTCAGCGCCACCTGGCCGCTGGAGTCGTTCAATACCATGACCCTCACCGAGGAAAACGGCAGAACGACGATGACGTTAAGGTCGACGCCGCACAAGGCGACGGATGAGCAGCATGAGACGTTCAAGCAGGGGTTTGAGTCGATGCAGCAGGGCTTCAAGGCGACTTTCGGCCAGCTGGCAGAGTACCTGGCGCGTGTTCAGTAAGGTTGTATTGAAAGGCGGGCCAGAGCCGCGGGCCTGAGAAAACGGCCATGGCTGCGTTGCTTGGGCTCGCCATACTAACCGCGTTCATTTGTAGCTAAGAAATTCGACCCTGGCGCCGTGCTCGCCCAGTGCATGGGCCAGCCCAACCGGATTTGCCACGCGACCAACGTTTGAGTAGGAGTACGGTGAAGTAAATGCCTTATAGAAGACAACCAAGGTCTTCGAGCCGTACAGCAAAAGGTCGCCATTGCTGATCATTTCCATCCTGGTCGCGGTAGCCGGCAGCGCCTTTTGCAGATCTGCATACTTTTCGTTACCGTTGAGTTCGGCCATATCCAGCGTCAGCGGCAGCAACTTGGCAAATGCATGCCCGGTCGCGTTGTCGGACAAGATGACGACGAAGCGACGTTCTCCAACAACCATCCACATACGCGACTCCTTCGGCTTCAGGGGTACCGCAGCCGCGGAAAAAACGCATGGCACGCAGGCAGATTGTTGTCGGGCTTCGCAAGCGCCGAGGAAGAGCAGGCCAAGCAACAGGCCCAGTCCATGCAGGCGATCAGATAGGCGGCGTTCGCTCTTGCCGGCCCCTGGGTGCCGTGCGCCGTTACGAAGCGCTGGCTTGCGCGCAGTCATTGCTTGCTCCGGTGCATGGATCAGCTTGCCCGCAGCGCTAGCGCACGCGAGGTCAGGAAGGCTGCCAGCAACAGTACGGCCGCACTGGCGATGAACGTGCTCTGGTATCCACTCCTGTCGAACAGCAGACCGCCGATCGTGGAACCCAGGGCGATGGCGAGTTGCACGACGGCCACCATCAGCCCGCCACCCGCCTCTGCATCCCGGGGCAGCGTTATTGCCAGCCAGGACCACCAGCCTACCGGCGCGGCGGTCGCGACAACGCCCCAGGTGCCCAGCAGTGCCGCCACGGCAGCGACCTTGCTGCCAAAGACGGTCAGCGCCACGGCGATCAATGCCATCAGGATGGGAATGGCAACCAGTGTCCGGGAGAAATTCCACTTCAGGAACTTGCTGATGACGATGGTGCCGATAAAGCCGCCTACGCCAATTGCCAGCAGTATCAGCGACAAGGTGGATATGCCTACCCGCGTCACGCTTTCAAAGAATGGCCGCAAATAGGTGAACAAGGCGAACTGACCCATGAAAAACGTGCTGACAGCCAGCATGCCCAGGGCAACCTTCGGATCCCGCAGCAGTCTGAAGGTGTTGCGGGAATCCGCCGAGGCAGCCTGGGGTGGCATGGAAGGCAGGCTGATCCACTGCCAGACAAAGGCAATCAAGGCCACTGGCACCAGGCAAAAGAAAGCACCACGCCATCCGATGACAGAACCGAGGTAACTGCCCAGGGGCGCGGCGACGACGGTCGCCAGCGCATTGCCGCCATTGAAGATGGCCAGCGCGCGCGGCACCTGAGGGGAAGGCACCAGGCGCATCGCGATGGCGGCCGACAAAGACCAGAAGCCGCCAACCACCACGCCGATTAGCGCACGTCCCGCCATGTACAGAAGATAGTTCGGCGCCATCGCGACGACGGCCCCGGAAGCGGCCATCAGTGCGGTCAGCCCCAGCAGGAGTGTTTTGCGGTCCATGTTGCCAGCGATTGTGGAAATCGACAGGCTGGTGAGCACGGCGAAGGCGCCGGAGATGGCAATGCCCTGTCCTGCCAATCCTTCGCTGACGAGTAGATCCCTCGCCATGGGCGTCAACAGGCTGACGGGCATGAATTCCGAGGCGATCAGCGCGAAAACGCACAGCGTCATGGCGAAGACGCCGCCCCACAAGGCCGCCTGCGTACCGGCGTCAGCGCGCCCCTGCACGCCATCCGGGATCGTGCTGCTTATTGGTGCTGTCATGGTACGGGCCTATGCCAGATTCTTGTGGAAGAATGCGTTCAACTTCTCCCAGGGAATGAGTTTCACCCGGTCATACAGATCGACGTGCCCGGCGCCTGGCACGATCACCAGTTCCTTGGGGTGGGCCGCAAGCCGGAAAGCCGCTTCGCTGAATTCACTGGAATGCGCCTGGTCGCCCGTGATGAACAGCATGGGACGTGGGGAAATCGTCTCAATGTCGTTGAACGGATAAAAGTTCATGAACTTGACGTTGCTGGCCAGCGTCGGGTGCGTCGTCAGTTCGCGCAACGACCCTGCCGGGGTGAACTCGCCGCGCGCGGTGCGATAAAAGTCGTAGAACTCGCGCTGGATTGGATGCGTATTGCCATCGAGCTTGTGCACGGTTCCACCGGTGTACTTGATGGCGCCACCGGTAAATTCCACATAGCGCTGTTGCGCCGCCTCGGCAATGATCTGCTTGCGTTGCTCCAGCGTCTGCGAATGGTGCAGTGCATTGCGGTTGGCGGCGCCCATATCGTACATGCTGACAGTGGCAATGGCCTTCATGCGCGGATCGATCCTGGCGGCACTGATGACGAAACTGCCGCTGCCGCAAATGCCGAGAACGCCGATCCGTTCCCTGTCGACGAATGGCTGGGTGCCCAGATAGTCCACCGCCGCGCTGAAGGCTTCGGCGTAGATGTCCGGCGCTACGGCATTGCGCGGCTGGCCGGCGCTTTCGCCCCAGAACGACTGATCGATGGCCAGCGTGACGAAACCCTGCTCGGCCAGTTTCTGCGCGTACAGATTTGAGCTTTGCTCCTTTACCGCGCCCATCGGGTGACCGATGATGATCGCGGGATGCCTGGCATTGCGGTTGATATCCTTGGGT
The DNA here is from genome assembly GCF_002869965.1 of Janthinobacterium sp. ROICE36. Taxonomy (GTDB): domain Bacteria; phylum Pseudomonadota; class Gammaproteobacteria; order Burkholderiales; family Burkholderiaceae_D; genus Janthinobacterium. The sequence continues at coordinate 1,491 of NZ_PEBS01000057.1, read as the reverse complement.
GTGAACAGAGCGCCGACGAGCTGCATCTGGTACTGGTTGTTGAAACTGACCTTGCGCGAAGTGACTGTCGCGCTCCTGTAGAAGTTGTCAGCGTTGTTGGACATATCCGGCATTGGCTTGCGATCGGCGGCGAACGCTGAACTAGCGGCAACGGAAAGGCTGCCCAGCACGGCCATGCCTGTGCCAGCAGTCTTTAAGAAATCACGGCGTGCTATGTCATCTATGCTCATGTCTGCTTCTCCAGTTCGTTAGGTATGGGGCACGTTGTAGGTGTTGACGTGCATCGTACGTCGCGCTTAACGCACCTGCGCACCGAAATCTCGAATAGGTATATGTGTGACGGCCATGAATATTGTGTATATTTATATTAAAAATCGCATATCCAATTGGTATCATCCGTTGCCAGGCACCACGACGGGATACCCTTAACAGCCGGTTTCAGGAATTATTCAAATGGCCAGAGATAACATCATTGACATTCTTATATTTTTTGAGGTCGCACGCGAACGCAGTTTCACCCGTGCCGCCATCAAGCTAGGCATGTCCCAATCCACTCTCAGTCACATCATTCGGGATATGGAAGCCCTGCTGGGCGTGCGGCTGCTCAATCGTACGACCAGGAGTGTTTCGCCGACAGAAGCAGGCGAGCGTCTGCTGACCAATGTCGCGCCGCGGCTTGATGAGGTCCATGCTGAAATCGCCGCTGTCAGCGATTTGAATGGCAAGCCGGCGGGAACAGTGCGCATCACCGCCATCGACCATGTTATTGATACCCTGCTGTGGCCAAGGCTGGCACCGGTGCTGCCTCATTATCCAGACCTGAATATCGAGATTCAATCAGATTACAAGCTGATCGATATTGCGGCGGACCGTTATGATATCGGAGTACGCTATGGAGATCAGGTGGCGGAAGACATGATTGCCGTCCGGCTCACGCCCGATATTCCTACCATGATCGTTGGCTCACCTGCCTACTTCTCTTGGCATATGCAACCCACCAATTTGCATGACCTGATGAAGCACAATTGCATCACACTGCGGCTCGCAGGCAGTGGCGGCATCTAAGCGTGGGAACTGCAGCATGATGGACGCAACGTGGAAGCTAGGGTGAGCGGCCAGGCCGTGTTTACCAGCGCCGTGCCCATGGTACAAGCGGCCTTGAGCGGCAATGGCTTGGCGTTCGTCACGGAAGACCTGGTGGCGGGATACATACGGGAGGGCCGATTAATCAGCGTCATGAGCGACTGGTGTGGAAAGTTTCCTGGCCTCCATGCGTACTATCCCAGCCGCCGCCACGAATCGAGGGCACTTCGGATTGTTGTCGAAGCTATTCGTCACAAGGAGTAAGTCAGGAAGCTGATCGTGGGGGTGTACTGAATTCTGTGTAAACGGTTTTTCGTTTAAGTCTGCGGTACCCGGTCTTCAAACTGGATGGCGAAGCGGTTCAGTGCCGCTTTCCAGTCCCGTATTGGCATCGTCCACTTCTTGCTA
>NZ_PEBS01000056.1 GCF_002869965.1 Janthinobacterium sp. ROICE36 | reverse complement strand
ATCTACAACCACAACATTCCCCAGCGCGCCTTGGATAACGCAACACCGATTCAGGCGATGAAGAAATGGCAGGAGAAAAAGCCGGAATTATTCGTTAAACGCGTATATAACCAGGCCGGTCTTGACATGTAGCCTTGTTTCTTCAATCTCGCAATTGCTGCAAATTTCTGCTGCGGTGAATCCCATAATTGCTGATCCACCCCTGCGGTCCGTTTACCTTGATTTTCGGTCACCCGTTTAACTGCGAGTGCTTTTGCGCTAAACGAGTGGGTCAGCCACCTTTGCAGAGCTTTTGCCCTGCGCCAGTCACCTTCCTGTGTGGCCTTCGTTAATCGACACTGCATGGCTCTCACGTTCCGTTGAACGAGCCGCCAGTTGATGGCGGCCCATTCAGACGGAGCATGCGAGGACGCAGAACCGGTATGACTACTAACGGTTACTTTCATGCTGTACCTCGGGTAGTTTCCCTAGAGGCGCAGTTCTCCCCGAAGGGTGAACTGAATCCCTTCGGGGTGATTGAAAAATAATGACTACTTGGAGACAATACTGTTTTATGACGACTATTACACCAGATGGAAGTCTGCGCCCTTTCAGGCTGGGGCAAATTCTGAACCCCTATCCGAGTCGTTAAAACCCGGCATTCGCTTTCTCCATCCTCCCATACCCGCTTTCCCATCTGCTCGCCTTGCGGCTTACTTGCCAATTTCTCACTGTTTTGATTTTTTTTGGCAGAAAATCGGGCTTACCACGTTCCCAACGATATCGACGCGACAGCTACATCGCGACTAGCTGTTTAGAGTCCATCTTTCCCCCGGTGGTTTAAATGACGACGTATCCCCAACATCAACGGAGATATCCGACCACGTACCGTTTTGGTTTAGGCCTATCAGCAGTTTTGGCCTATCAATATTTACGAGGGTTCAAACGATGGTTCACATTACATTACTCTTGCAGCACTCACCTAGCCCCTAAACCGCATTACTGCTAGCAGTCTCTGACCAAACGCTCACGCGGTTAGCCACCGAAATTTTGGGGGTACATTGTCTTCGAAGCTTCATACCCCATCGTTACCGATGACGCATGTTCGAGTAGGTGACGGGCGGTCGTGCGCCCGGTCGTAGCACCAAGTAAATGAAGATTTGGGTACGACAAGATATCGAAGAGCTTGTCGCTCTAGAAGTTCATTGATGTAAGTATTGAGATACCTACTAAAATACTAGCGGAGGTGTTAGACCTTGCTGTTAGTGTCCGAGCTTACCGTATTGGAGGCCGCTTCAACTCTTTTCGGATAAAGCCATACATCGCCACGAAAGGCGCGAAGAAGGTCCGAACATCGTCTTTTGCAACCCGCTTGATATGCTGCATGAGAGGACTCATTTTTCTTTGGAAGGACTCTATTGTCGTATTTTAACAACGTAAGCGAACCGTTAAACTGGATTCGCAGACACAATTGACCCACTGGAACACAAAACCCACTTTGTATCCACACTAGGAATTACGGCTTCTCAGACTATTACGTTTGTATCAATTAGGGCGAATTTTCCTTTAAATTCAAAGGGATACTAACCCGCTCCTGCTTCTAATGATTGCCGCATAGCGACGATTTTGCGACCGTGTCGCACTGACGTTCTTATTATATGCCGATTATTCGCCCACATCAGCCCCCCGTTCCCATGCTCACGCCGCAAACAATTGATTAAATTGCTGCACTGCAATATCCATATCGTCCGCTTGATAGACGCTAGTGATGGCCGCCACCATGTCAGCGCCGCGCGCGACCAGCGGCGCCGCGTTTTCCGGCGTCATGCCGCCGATCACCACGCACGGCAAGCTGATCTCGCGTTTGGCTTGCAGCACGATATCGAAGGGCGTCGTCACCGCATACTTTTTCACCAGCGAAGGGTAAAAGCCGCCGAAGGCCACGTAGTTGGCGCCGCCCGCCTCGGCCGTCCGTGCCAGGGCCATATCGCCATAACACGAGGCGCCCACGATCTTGCCGGCTCCCAGGCGCGCGCGCGCCTGCGCCACGGAAGCGTCCGTACCGCCCACATGCACGCCATCGGCGTCGAGCTCTTCGCACAGCGCGATAAAGTCGTTGATGATGAAGGGCACGCCATACTTGCGGGCCAGGGCCAGCAAGGCACCCGCCTGTTCGCGCCGTTGCTCCGCCTCGGCGCTCTTATGGCGGTATTGCAGCAGGGCCACGCCTTCCTGCAAGGCTTGCTCGCTCACGTCGAGCAGGCGGTCGGTGTCATCCCAATTGGGGGTGACCAGATACAGTCCACGCATGATGTTTTCCTTATTGAATGAAGCGTTGCGGTATCAACTGACCTGGCGCAATCGCATACGCGCCGGCCAGGGCCGCATGGCAATAGCGTTGCGCCAGGTCAAGCGCTTGCGCCAGCGGCTGGCCCAATGCCAGGCGCGCCGCGATGGCGGAGGCCAGAGTGCAGCCGCTGCCGTGGAAGCCGCCGGGCAAACGGGGCCAGCGCCACTCGCGCTCGCCGCCCTCGGCGTCGAACCAGCGGTTGAGCACGTCCTCGCCGTCGCCATGGCCGCCCGTCACCAGCACGTTCTTGCAACCTTGCGCGAGCAAGGCTGCCTCGCCGCCGAGGGCCAGCGCTTCCGGCCCGTTCGGCACGATCACGGTCGTCAACGGCAGCAAGGGCGCCAGCGCCAGCACGGCATCACCCGTGCTGAGCACGTCGCCATGGCCGCTGGCCAGCACGGGGTCTAGCACCACGGGCAAGTCTGGCCGGGCCAGCCGCAATTGCGCGATCAGTTGCGCAATGACGGCCGCATTCGCGGCGCTGCCCGGGATGCCGATTTTCACGGCGTCGATGGCGACCTTGGCTATCAGCGCCTGCGCCTGACGGCGCAGCAATTCCGGCGCCACCGGTTCGACAGCAAACACGCGGTCGTTATCCTGCACCGTCAGCGCCGTGATCACGGGCAGCGCATGCGCGCCCTGCGCCGCAATGGCCACAATATCGGCGGCCAGACCGGCGCCGCCCGAGGGATCGAGGCCAGCAAACACCAGCACGGTCGGCAACGTTGGCTCCGTCACGCCAGCCGGCCCGCCATCGGCGACGACGGCGTAGCGGCGAACTTTCTCGGCATGCGACCCGCCAAAAAAGCCTCGCGCCCGGCCCGCACGGCCAGCTTCATCGCATGCGCCATGCGCACGGGGTCGCGCGCGCCGGCAATCGCCGTATTCATCAGCACGCCATCGCAGCCGAGCTCCATGGCAATGGCCGCGTCCGACGCCGTGCCCACGCCCGCATCGACGAGCACCGGCACTTTCGCCTGGTCGATGATCAAGGACAGATTCCACGGATTCAAAATGCCCATGCCCGAGCCAATCAGGGAAGCGAGGGGCATGACGGCCACGCAGCCGATGTCTTCCAGAATTTTCGCCTGGATGGGGTCATCGCTGCAGTAGACCATCACGTCAAAGCCATCCTTGACCAGCGCTTCGGCCGCGATCAGGGTTTCCGACATGTGCGGAAACAGGGTCTTTTCATCGCCCAGCACTTCCAGCTTCACCAGATTGCGTCCGCCCAAGAGTTCCCGCGCCAATTGCAAAGTGTAGACGGCGTCTTTCGCGTTGTAGCAGCCGGCCGTGTTCGGCAAAATCGTGTACTGGTCGGGCGGCACGAAATCGAGCAGGCTGGGCGCGTTCGGGTCCTGGCCGATATTTACGCGGCGTATCGCCACCGTGATGATTTGCGCTTCCGCCGCGTCCGTCGCTTCGCGCGTCTGCGGCAAGTCCTTGTACTTGCCGCTGCCCACCAGCAAGCGCGATTGGTACTGTTTTCCTGCGATGGTCAGCAGGTCGTCGTTGTTATTACTTGTCATTGCTTTTTCCTTAGTCTAGCCGCCGCCGATGGCGCGAACGATTTCCACTTGGTCTTGCACCTGCAAGACCTGTCCCGGCCACGCCTTGCGCGGCACGACGTTGCGGTTGACGGCCAGCGCCAGCGCCTGGTTTTCCAGCGCCAGCGCGGCGATCAATTGATCCAGGGTTTGCCCCGGCGGCACCTGGTGCGGTGCGCCGTTGAGCGTGATGGATATCAATGCAGGCATCACACTCTCCTTCAGACCTTGCGGTACAGCTCGGCACCGTTCTTGATGAATTCGATGGCCTTGATTTCCATGCCCTGCTTGAGCGCCTTGTCTTCCGCGATGCCCATGCCGGCCGCGTATTCGCGCACTTCCTGCGTGATCTTCATCGAGCAGAAGTGCGGGCCGCACATGGAGCAGAAATGCGCCACCTTGGCCGAATCCTTGGGCAAGGTTTCATCGTGAAATTCGCGCGCCTTGTCCGGGTCCAGGCCGATGTTGAACTGATCGTCCCAGCGGAATTCGAAGCGGGCTTTCGACAGCGCGTTGTCGCGGATTTGCGCGCCCGGATGGCCTTTCGCCAGGTCGGCCGCGTGCGCCGCAATTTTGTAGGTGATGATGCCGTCCTTGACGTCGGCCTTGTTGGGCAGGCCCAGATGTTCCTTCGGCGTCACGTAGCACAGCATGGCCGTGCCATACCAGCCTATCATGGCCGCGCCTATGCCCGACGTGATGTGGTCGTAGCCGGGCGCGATGTCGGTGGTCAACGGCCCCAGCGTGTAGAACGGCGCTTCGCCGCACTGCTCCAGCTGCAAGTCCATGTTTTCTTTAATGAGCTGCATGGGCACGTGGCCCGGGCCTTCGATCATCACTTGCACATCATGCTTCCAGGCAACTTGCGTCAGCTCGCCCAGGGTCTTCAGTTCGCCCAGTTGCGCTTCGTCGTTGGCGTCGTAGATGGAGCCCGGGCGCAAGCCGTCGCCCAGCGAAAACGACACGTCATACGCCTTCATGATTTCGCAGATGTCTTCGAAATGTGTGTACAGGAACGATTCCTGGTGGTGCGCCAAACACCATTTCGCCATGATGGAGCCGCCGCGCGAGACGATGCCCGTCAAGCGCTTGGCCGTCATCGGCACATAGCGCAGCAGTACGCCCGCGTGGATGGTGAAGTAATCGACGCCCTGCTCAGCCTGCTCGATGAGGGTGTCGCGGAAAATTTCCCACGTCAGATCTTCGGCCTTGCCATTGACCTTTTCCAGCGCCTGGTAGATGGGCACGGTGCCGATGGGTACGGGGCTGTTGCGCACGATCCATTCGCGCGTTTCATGGATGTGCTTACCGGTGGACAAGTCCATCACATTGTCGCCGCCCCAGCGGATCGCCCAGGTCATCTTTTCCACTTCCTCGCCTATCGACGAGGTGACGGCCGAATTGCCGATGTTTGCATTGATTTTCACCAGGAAATTGCGGCCGATAATCATCGGTTCCACTTCCGGGTGGTTGATGTTGGCGGGAATGATGGCGCGGCCGCGGGCGATTTCCTCGCGCACGAATTCAGGCGTGATTTCGGCCGGAATGCGGGCACCGAACGACTGGCCCGGGTGCTGGCGGCCCATCAGCTCGGCCAGGCGTTCGCCCATGGGACCGGAGGCTTGCAGTTCGCGCAAATACTCCTGGCGGCGCATGTTTTCGCGGATGGCGACAAATTCCATTTCCGGCGTGATGATGCCGCGCCGCGCATAGTGCATCTGTGTCACATTGGCGCCCGCCTTGGCGCGGCGCGGCTTGCGGTGCAGGTTGAAACGCAGTTCGGCCAGCTTCGGGTCCGCCAGACGGGCGATGCCGTAGTCGGAGGTGGGGCCGGGCAATTCTTCCGTATCGGCACGCTCGACTATCCACGGCAGACGCGGCGTATCGAGGCCCGAGCGGATGTCGATGCTCACGTCCGGGTCCGTGTAGGGGCCGGACGTGTCGTACACGTAGATCGGTGGATTCTTTTCGCCGCCGAACGACGCTTCCGTGTCGGACTGGCTGATTCTCCGCATGGGCACGCGGATGTCGGGGCGGCTGCCCTGCACGTAAATCTTGCGCGAATTGGGCAGCGGCGCGATGGCGGCTTCGTCGACCGTGGCGGTGGCGGAGAGGAATTTCGGGTTGGCGTTCATTTTGGCTCCTTGGCTAGACTTGTTTTAAGCCTGGAGCCAGCTAAGGAGGTTCGGAATTGCGCACGCAGAAAGGCGGGGTGCGTTCATCCTAAAGCTTCCCTTCGCTGGCATTATCCAGATCAGGTTCGGAGGGTATTTCTCACCCGCGCTTGCACTGTGTTTCCACAGCGAAAGGCAGGACCCCTAGCGTTTGCCGCCTTGCGGCAGCGAGCCAATTATACGCGGTTCACGCCGCGTGGCCAGATGATTTCTTGCAGCTGTAGCCTTTGTGCATCGACCTACTTCTTCTTGCCCCAGCGCCAGGCGGTCGGTTCGCCCTTCAGCTGGCAGATGAAAATGAGCGCGGCAACGACGGCCACTTCATACACGATGTAGCCTACGAACATGGTTTGCGGGGGAAACAGGAAGGCGCCGCAGGCGAACAGCGCCAGCGCGGCCAGGAACACCAGCCAGCCTTGCCAGGTGATGGGCAAGCCCCAGCCCCAGCCATAGGTTTTGGCGGGAAACCAGTATTGCTGTGGTGATTTGTCAGCCATGATGCTTTCCTTGTGGATATGGATAGCAGCAAGTATAAATCAGGCGCTTCGATGGCGCTCCGTGACATCGAGGCCGATGCCGCGGTAGCCGATGAAGCGGCTGCCATTGTCGAACATCGGTTCGCCGCTGACTTGCAGGTATTGCATGCTGCCGTCGAGGTTGACGCGGCTGTAGATGAAGTCGAGGAATGGTTCGCGCGCGGCAATCTTGGCGTCGAGCAGCGCTCGTTCGGTGACATTCCAGCGCTGCGGCTCTGCTTCGCTGCCGATGCCCAGCATTTCAGCCACGGGGCCCGAAAAGCGCGTCAGATTGCCCTGCGCATCCTGTTCCCAGTACCAGTCGGACGACAGCTCCGTGAAGCGCTGGAAGCGCGCTTCGCTTTCGCGCAACTCCGCCGTGCGCTCTTCCACCATCTGTTCCAGCGACTTGTTGTATTCGGCCAGCTTCTGGTACAGCAAACGCACTTCCAGCATGTTGTGGATGCGCGTTTTGACTTCCACCAGGTCGAAGGGCTTGCTGATGAAGTCCTTGGCGCCCGCCTGCAGCGCGCGCAACTTGTGGCCGGGTTGCGCCGTGATCACCAGCACCGGCAGATAGCTGCCTGCCTCGATGTCGCGCAAGCCTTCCATGACTTCAAAGCCATCCATTTCCGGCATCTGCAAGTCGAGCAGGATCAGGTCGTAGCGATGCTGCTGGTGCAGCGCGTGCACGGCTTGCGGGTCCATGGTGGACGTAATGCGCGTATAGCCGGCATTGCGCAACACCTGTTCGAGCAGCATGACGTTGGCTTCCTGGTCGTCAACGATGAGGATGCTGGCGTTCAGGATCTCGGTGGATTGAAGCATGGCGGTATTCCTAAAATGAAGTGCTGAATTAGCGTACTGCGTGAGTATCGTCGGCCAGGCCGTGCGCGGCCGCATGGTGCAGGGCAACGTCGAGCGCATCCATGAATTCGACGACCTTGATGGGCTTGGTCAGGTAGCGGAAGAAGCCCGCTTCCAGGCCTTTCTCGATGTCGCGCGGCACGGCATTGGCCGACAGGGCCATCACGGGAATGTGGCTGGTGAGCGGGTCGTCGTGCAGGATGTGCAGCGCGCCATAGCCGCTGATGCCGGGCAGGTTGATATCCATCAAGATCACGTCCGGCTGGTAGGTGCGCGCCAGGTCGATGCCCAGGTGCGCATCGATGGCGGTCAGCAGTTTCAAATCGCTGCGGCGGGCGATCAATTGCTCCACCAGCGCCAGGTTGGCCGGATTGTCTTCCACATACAGCAAGGTGCGCTGACTTTCCTGGCCTGCCTGTATCACGGGCAAGGCCACGCCCTCTTCCAGCTGCAGTTCGGGCGCGCGCGAGGCCTTGAATTCGACCCAGAAAGTAGTACCCAGGCCCACCGTGCTGTCGACGCCGATGGTGCCGCCCATCAGTTCGACCAGTTGCTTGGTGACCACCAGGCCGATGCCCGTGCCCTCTTCCGTGCTGTTTTCCTGGCCCAGGCGGTTGAAAGGCTGGAACATCTGCGCCATCTGCTCGGCGTCCAGGCCGGCGCCGGTGTCGGTGACGCTGGTGCGCACCTTGTCGCCGTGCTGGCGGCAATCGACCTTCACGTTGCCACCGCTCTGGTTGTACTTGATGGCATTCGACAGCAGATTGATCATCACCTGTTTCACGCGCGTACGGTCGGCATGCACATAGAAAGCCTGGCCGCAGCGGGGGAAATGCATGCCGATGCCGCGCTTTTCCGCTTGCGGCGCAATCATCGCCTGGCAATCCTGCAGCACGTCGAGCAAGGACATCGCCTCTTCGGACATGGTGACCTTGCCCGACTCGATCATGGCCAGGTCAAGGATTTCATTAATCAAACGCAACAGATACCAGCCGCCCTTGAGGATTTGGTCGATCGAGCGCTGCTGCGGCAAGCTGGGCGCCGGCGTCTCGGACGCCATCAGCTGGGCAAAGCCCAGCACGGCGTTCAAGGGCGTGCGCAATTCATGGCTCATGCTCGACAGGAATTCGGACTTCGCCAGGTTGGCCTTTTCCGCTGCCTGGCGGGCCTTTTCCATCTCGATATTCGTGTCTTGCAGCGCTTGTTCGAACTGCTTGCGTTCCGTCACGTCGCGCGCGGCGGCAAACACGCCCTGCAGCTTGCGGTCGCGGTCGTGGAAGGTCGAAGCGTTGTAGGAAACAAAAGTCTGCTTGCCGTCGCGCGCCAGGGCTGTCAGCTCGTAATTGGTCAATTTTCCTTCACGCAACACGCGCGCGATGGCTTCCTCGGCCCGCTCCGGTTCCGTAAAGTAATTCTTGCACGGCGCGCCGATCAATTCATCGCGCGTGCAGCCCGTCAATGCTTCCATTTGCTGGTTGACGTCGCTGATGATGCCGCGCGGGTCGGTCGTCATCAGGGCGTCGATATTCGATTCGATCAGCGAACGCGTGTAAAACTGCTGGTCGCGCAAGCGCTGGTCCAGCAGCGCCTGTTCCGCCTCGACCTGCTTGCGCGCCGTATTGTCGGTGCCGATCAGCAAGTAACCGATGACCTTGCTTTGCGCGTCGCGCAAGGCCGTCACGGAGACGATGGCGGGGAAGCGGCTGCCATCCTTGCGGATGTAGGTCAGTTCATAAATATCTTCGATGCCGCGCGTGGCCTTGAACACCAGCGCTTCCACGCCGGGCGTGATGACGGTGTCGAGTTCGGCACTCAGGGCGGCGGCGCGCGCGATGATTTCTTGCGCGTCGGAAATACCGGCCGGCGTCAGCTTGTCGACCACGTCGCTGGCCGCATAGCCGAGCATGCGTTCGGCACCCACATTGAAAATCTGGATCACGCCCTGCGCATCGGTGGCGATGCAAGAGAAATTGGCGCTATGGAAAATCGCATCCTGCAAGGCGCCCGCCTTGAGCAACTGGCGCGGCAGGCTGGCGGCCAGCGTGCGCCGGTACAGCGCCAGCAGCAGCAGCAGCAGCAAAAATACCAGCGAGTCAATGACGCACGCCGTCTCGAACGGTGCGCGCCAGGCCAGCACGCCGACGGCCAGCAACACGATGGCACTGAAGGAAAACGCCAGCGCCATGGGCCAGCGCGATGGAGCGCGGGAGGGATTTTTTTCAACAGATTGCATGAGGTAGCCTGGGCTGTGACGACGATAATAGAGTGGATGCGGTGTTCAATGCGCCTGACGCTGGCGCACGTCCGACAGCAGGCGCGTGAATTCCTTCTTCACCACGCCATAGCACTCGCACACATGGCCTTCGAGGCCGGCGCGGTCCAGAACGGAAATATGGCCGCGCCGGTAACTGATGAAGCCGCGCGCCTGCAAGCGGCCCGCAGCCTCGGTCACGCCTTCGCGCCGCACGCCCAGCATGTTGGCGATGAGTTCCTGCGTCATGGTCAGCTCGCGGTTCGGCAGCCGGTCCATGGTCAGCAGCAGCCAGCGGCACAGCTGCTGCTCCACCGTATGGTGACGGTTGCACACGGCCGTCTGCGACATTTGCGTGATCAAGGCTTGCGTATAGCGCAGCAGCAGGCGCATGACAGGACCGGCGCGGTCGAATTCTTCCATCAGCAGGTGCGCCTTCAGGCGATAGCCGACACCGCCCGTCTGCACCAAGGCGCGGCTGGGCGTCGAGTTGCCGCCCATAAACAGCGACACGCCCACCACGCCCTCGTTGCCCACGCCGGCGATTTCCGACGAACCGCCGTTTTCCAGCAGGTAATGAAGAGAAACGATGGCCGTGGTGGGGAAGTACACATGCTGCAGCTTGTCGCCCGAATCGTAGATCACATCGCCCAGCAGCATGGAGACTTGCTCAAGATGGGGGGCCAGGCGCGCGAAATCGGCGTCGAGCATGGCGGCGAGCAAATGGTTTTGATTCGGGTTGTGCAGCTGGGCATGCGGACTCGACATGGGCAGGATTCCTGGTTTCCAGTCGTCAGCTAGGGGATAGATGAAAGACGTCCGAACGAGGGCCGCCATATTATGCCGCAGCGTAACACAGCGCTTGCGCAGTGCCCCCACTATATTTCGTGCCGGCATGCTTGTCCGTTCGCCAGCGAACGGACAGCCACGTGCCCTGTGCCCTACAGTCAGTCACTGCCAGGGCTGCCGGATCAGGGATCGGCACCGGCGCTGTTTACCGGACGCCATCATGCAATCATTCTTCAGACGCATTTCCATTTCCGTTTCGACCTCGGCCTTGATCACGCTGGCCGTCGGGCTGTGCCTGACGGCCCTGTGCTACGTCTCGGCGCGCCAGATCGAGTCGGAAAGCACCCGGCTGCTGCTGCAGTACCAGGCCAGCGGTCACACGCTGGGCGCCGCCCTGCTGCCTGCCAGCAGCATGCGCCTGGACGTCAGCCATCGCGGTTCCCTGTACGTGCTGCTGGGCGGATTACTGTCGAGTCTGCTAGCGGCCGCCTATGTGTATCAACTCGTGTCGCGCAATTCCGTGATTGCCCGCATCACGGGCGAGCGCACGGCGGCGCTGCAGTTTGCCAACTTGCGCCTGTCCGAAGACATCGCCGCACGCATGCACAATGAAAAGTCGCTGCGTTTGCGCGAACGCATCATCGAGGTGTCGGCCAATGCCGTCATCCTGTGCAGCGCCGATGCGCCAGGCTACCTGATCGAATACGTCAACCCCGCCTTCGAGCGCATCACCGGCTATGCGGCCGACGAAGTCATTGGCCAGCGCCTGGAAGACTTGCAGGGCCCCGAGCAAGGGCGGCAAGACATGCATGAGATTACAGCCGCCCTGCGCGAACAGCGCGAAGGCAAGGCCATCGTGCGCAATTTCCGCAAGGATGGCAGCTGCTACTGGAGCGAGCTGTTCGTCGCGCCCGTGCGCGAAGATGGCGATGGCCCCGTCAGCCACTTTGTCGTGGCGCAATACGACATCAGCACCGTCATGCGCTTCGAACAGGAGCTGCAATTCCAGTCGCGGCACGATATTCTGACGGGCCTGGCCAACCGCCTGCTGCTGCGCGAGCGGCTGGAACAGGCGATGGCCGTGACGCGCCGCAGCGGCCTGCCCCTGTGGGTGGTGTTCATCGACCTCGACCGCTTTAAATTCGTCAACGATACCTTGGGCCACGATGCGGGCGACACGGTGCTGAAAAATGTGGCCGAGCGCCTGCGCGACGCCACGCGCGAAGTCGACACGGTGGCGCGCCTGGGCGGCGACGAATTCGTGCTGCTGCTGCCGCAGCATGGCAATGGCGAACCGGGCGCCGCCATCCTGCAGCGCATCCAGGATGCGGTGGCCCAGCCGCTGCAACTGGGTGAATATGAATTTTTTCTCAGCTGCTGCATGGGCGTGGCCGTGTATCCCGACGATGGCCAAAATGCCGACACACTGATCAAGCATGCCGACATCGCCATGTATCGCGCCAAGGATCAAGGACGGGGCCACTGGCAATTCTATGCATCGGGCATGAATGCGGGCACGCTGGAACGGCTGGGACTGGAAAGCGAGTTGCGCCACGCCCTGGAGCGCGGGCAGTTCCACCTCGAATACCAGCCCCAACTGGACTTGGTCAGCGGCACGGTGGTGGGCATGGAAGCGCTATTGCGCTGGCAACATCCGCAACTGGGGCGCATTGCGCCTGCCAGCTTTATCGGCCTGGCCGAAGAAATGGGCTTGATCATTCCCATCGGCGACTGGGTGCTGCACACGGCGTGCGCCCAGGCGCGCGCCTGGCAACAGGCTGGCCATGGCCCGCTGCGCCTGGCCGTCAACTTGTCGGCGCGGCAATTCAAGCAAAGGAATCTGCTGCACGCGGTGGCGCAGGCACTGGCCGACACGGGCCTCGATGCCGCCCATCTGGAACTGGAATTGACGGAAAGCATGGTCATGCATAACGTGGAGCAAGCCACGGCCATCATGATCAAGCTCAAGGCGCTGGGCGTGCAACTGTCCATCGACGACTTCGGCACCGGCTATTCCAGCCTGGCCTACCTGCGCCACTTCCCCATCGACGTGCTGAAAATCGACAAGACCTTCGTCAGCGACATCACGCACAGCGACGACGACGCGGCCATCGTGCGCGCCATTATTTCGCTGGCGCACAGCCTGCGCCTGAAAGTGATCGCTGAAGGCGTGGAAACGACGCAGCAGCTGGCCTTCCTGCGCCAGCACGGTTGCGATCAGATGCAGGGCTACCTGTTCAGCCGCCCGCTGACCGCAGCCGCCTTCGAAGAACTGTTACTGCAGAGGAAAATGCTGCCCGCTTAAAACGCGTGGCGCAAGCCGATGTTCAGCGCGCGGTTGCCGCTGCCCACTTCCGTGGCATTGCCCACCATGTAGGCGGCGTCATTGCGGTTGCGGATATGCGCGTAGGCCAGATACACCTTGCTGCGCTTCGACAAGGCATACGTGGCGCCGATGGCGAGCTGCTGCGCGTCGCGGTTGGCGGCGTCGCGGTCATCCTTGTGGATGAACGAGGCCAGCAAGGTGGTCGCGCCCAGTGGCACGGACACGCCGACGATGGCGTCGCGGCTGTCGCTCGACTGGGCCGGCGCCTGCGCCGCGCCATACGGGTTTTCGGCAAAGAACATGGAACTGCCATCGCCCGTGTTGCGGCCATAGCCGGCAAACGCGGTGGCCACGCCGAAGTTGTAGTTACCGGCCAGAATGGTGTTGTTGACGTCGGCCTTGCCGAATGCGCCGCCACGGCTCTGGCGCGCCAGGCGCAGGGTCAAGGGGCCGTTGACATAGCCCAGGGCCAGGCCCAGCGAGCGTTGATCTGCCGCCATCCCCGTGTGTTCACCGGCGCCGAACATGACGGTGCCCGTCACGCCGCGCCATTCCGGCGAGGTGTAGCGCACGGTATTGTCGATGCGCGTGGCCGAATAGCCGGCCAGATTGGTCGACGCGCCCGCCATGCCGCCTTCGAACGGGTCGGCCACGTCCGTCAGCGCCTGGCTTTGCAGGTTGTACTGGCGGCCCACGGTGAGCATGCCCAGCGGGCTGTTCAGGCCGACAAAAGCCTGGCGGCCAAACAACTGGCCTGCCTGGTCGGAGCGGCCCGTGTCGCTCAAGAGACCCGCTTCCAGCGTGAACACGGCTTGCAGGCCATTGCCCAAGGACTCGGTGCCACGCAGGCCCAGGCGCGAGCCAGCCGAGACGCCACTGGTGAGCTTGCTGATGCCGCGCTCCTGCACCAGGGCCGCGTCCATCAAGCCGTATATTGTGACTGACGACGGGGTGACTGAAGTCGGGTCGACGGAGGACTGGGCGTGGGCGGCAGGCAAGGCGCCCAGGGCGGCGAGTGCGAGACAGATTTTCTTCATGATGGTTTCCTTGTAAAGGCAAAACCGGGAAAGCGCGCGGCCATGGCATAGCCACAGGCGACTAGGTGCGCTGTAGTTATTGCCGTATCGAAAGACGACGGGCCAGATAACAACATTCCTGGCTAAGCTGTGGCGGCGCGGCCGGTAAAGACAATGGCGCGCGCTATTCCGCCGTGAATGGTGCACCGCTGGCGGTGCGCGTGGCTCAGGCGCCCGGCCCGAAGGGGACGCGCTGAAGATGGCTGGCATCGCTGATGCACTGGCCGTGTGATGCGGGCGAGAGTTGGATAAAACCGCGCCTGCTGGCGCCGTCCGCAAAGATGGGGCAGGAGGCGCCGAGGCCGACATTATAACATCGGCAGCGCCAGCCGCCCATTCGGTTGCGGCAAAACGGCCCGCAAAGCCGCCAAAACACTGAAAAAGGCCGCTTGCCACGCTGCAGGCGATGCCGTGTCATCTATAATGGTTCCTTTTGCCAATCACACGCCAAATCATGGAATTAGCCAAGTCTTTCGAGCCCGCCGACATTGAACAATTCTGGCGCACCGAGTGGGAACAGCGCGGTTACTTCACCGCCACCCTCGATGCGGGAAAACCTTCCTTCAGCATCCAGTTGCCGCCGCCGAACGTCACCGGCACCCTGCACATGGGCCATGCGTTCAACCAGACCATCATGGATGGCCTGACCCGTTACCACCGCATGCTGGGCCACAACACGGCCTGGATTCCCGGCACCGACCACGCGGGCATCGCCACGCAAATCGTCGTGCAACGCCAGCTGGATGCGCAAAAGATTTCGCGCCATGACCTGGGGCGCGAGAAATTCGTGGAAAAAGTGTGGGAATGGAAAGAAAAATCCGGGTCCATCATCACCGGCCAAATGCGCCGCCTGGGCGCCTCGGCCGACTGGCAACGCGAATACTTCACGATGGACGAGCCACGTTCGAAAGTCGTCACCGACGTCTTCGTGCGCCTGTTCGAGCAAGGCTTGATCTACCGCGGCAAGCGCCTGGTCAACTGGGACCCCGTGCTGGGCACGGCTGTTTCCGACCTGGAAGTGGTGTCCGAGGAAGAAGACGGCTCCATGTGGTACATCAAGTACCCGCTGGTCGACGGCAGCGGTTTCCTGACGGTCGCCACGACCCGTCCTGAAACCATGCTGGGCGACGTGGCCGTGGCCGTCGATCCGACGGACGAGCGCTACGCAGCGCTGGTGGGCAAGATGCTGAAACTGCCTTTGAGCGACCGCGAAATCCCCATCATCGCCGACGAATACGTCGACAAGGAATTCGGCACGGGCTGCGTCAAAATTACCCCAGCGCATGACATGAACGATTACGCCGTGGGCCAGCGCCATAAACTGGCGCAGATCGTCATTCTGACCCTGGACGCGAAGATCACCGACGACGCGCCGGAAGCGTATCGCGGCCTGGACCGCTTCGCCGCGCGCAAGCAGATCGTCGCCGACCTCGATGCGCAAGGCTTGCTGGAACAGGTCAAGCCGCACAAGCTGATGGTGCCGCGCGGCGACCGCACGGGCGTCGTCATCGAGCCGATGCTGACGGACCAGTGGTTTGTCGCCATGAGCAAACCGGCCCCGGAAGGCACGTTCTTCCCCGGCAAATCGATCGCGGAAACGGCGCTGGACAAGGTCGCCAATGGCGAAATCAAGTTCGTGCCGGAAAACTGGAGCACCACCTACAACCAGTGGCTCAACAACATCCAGGACTGGTGCATCTCGCGCCAGCTGTGGTGGGGCCACCAAATCCCGGCGTGGTACGACGACGCCGGCAATATCTTCGTTGCAAAAACACAGGCCGAAGCCGAAGCGAAAGCCCTGGCTGCCGGCAGCACGGGCCCCTTGAAACGCGACGACGACGTGCTCGACACGTGGTTCTCGTCGGCTCTCGTGCCGTTCTCGACCATGGGTTGGCCTGAAGAAACGCCGGACATGAAGGCCTTCCTGCCGTCGTCCGTGCTGGTGACGGGTTTCGACATCATCTTCTTCTGGGTCGCGCGCATGGTCATGATGACGGCGCACTTCACGGGCAAGGTGCCGTTTGAAACCGTCTACGTGCACGGCCTGGTGCGCGATTCGACAGGGCAAAAAATGTCCAAGTCGAAGGGCAATACGCTGGACCCGATCGACCTGATCGACGGCATCGACCTGGAAGGCTTGATCGTCAAGCGGACCACGGGCCTGATGAATCCGCGCGACGCGGAAAAGATCACCAAGGCGACGCGCAAGGAATTCCCGGACGGCATTTCGGCCTATGGCACGGACGCCGTGCGCTTCACCATGGCCAGCTATGCTTCCCTGGGCCGCAACATCAACTTCGACCTGGGCCGCTGCGAGGGCTACCGCAATTTCTGCAACAAGATGTGGAACGCCACCCGTTTCGTCATGATGAATACGGAAGGCAAGGATTGCACCCCGAACGACGTTGATCTGTCGCAAGCGGACAAGTGGATTATTTCCCTGCTGCAAAAGGCCGAACTGGACGTGGCCAAGGGCTTTGACGACTTCCGTTTCGACAACATCGCCGCCAGCATCTACAAATTCGTCTGGGACGAGTATTGCGACTGGTATCTGGAAGTGGCGAAAGTCCAAGTGCAACAGGGCACGGAAGGCCAGCAGCGCGCCACCCGTCACACCCTGCTGCGCGTGCTGGAAGTGGTGCTGCGCCTGGCCCACCCGATCATTCCCTTCGTCACGGAAGCCCTGTGGCAAAGCGTTGCGCCGTTGGCCGGCAAGCTGCCGAAGGCCGAGGGCGAGCCCAAGGGCGTGTCCATCATGATGCAGCCCTACCCGATCGCCAATACCGACAAGATCGACGAATCGGCCGAAGCGTGGATGCAGCAGCTGAAAGCCTTGACGGACGCCACGCGCAACCTGCGCGGCGAAATGCAGATCTCGCCGTCCGTGCGCGTGCCGCTGATCGTCGAAGCGGGCAATGCGACGGAAAAGGCCGCGCTGGCCTCTTACGCGCCCTACATCCAGTCGCTGGGCAAGCTGGCCGACGTGCAGATCGTCGATGCGCTGCCGGACTCGCCTGCGGCCGTCGCCATCGTCGGCACCACCAAGCTGATGCTGAAAGTGGAAATCGACGTGGCGGCCGAACGCGAGCGCCTGGGCAAGGAAATCGCCCGCATCGAAGCTGAAATTGCCAAAGTGAATAGTAAATTAGGCAATGAAAGCTTTGTCGCGCGCGCCCCGGCCACCATCGTTGCGCAAGAAAACGAGCGCTTGCTCAGTTTTTCGGCCACAATTGAAAAATTGCGCGAACAGTTTGCTAAACTAGCCAGCGCATAAGGCAAGTTTGGCAGGATTGCGCGGCCGTCCCAGTGACGCCGCGCAGTACCGCTGGTCTTGCCTTGGTATATACACTGTTCGTGACCCGATCAAAAAAAACCATTGGAGACTAGCAATGCAGACAATATTCAAAGCAAGCGTCACAGCAAGCATCATGGTGGCCGCCCTGGCCATCGCCGGCAGCGCCAGCGCGCGCGACGATAACCACACCCCCGTGGGCACGTGGAAAACCATCGACGACGCCACCGGCAAGCCGAAGTCGCTCGTCGTCATCACGGAAAACAACGGCGTCTTGCAAGGCAAGATCGACAAGCTGTTCCGTGGCCCGAATGAAGATCAAAACCCCAAGTGCGACAAGTGCACGGGCGCCAACAAGGACCAGCCCATCATCGGCCTGGTGATCCTGTCCGGCCTGAAATATGACGGCAAGGAATGGACGGGCGGCGAAATCACGGACCCGGCCAATGGCAAGACCTACAAGAGCAAGGCCGAACTGACGGAAGGCGGCAGCAAGCTGCAAGTGCGCGGCTATATCGGCGTGCCGATGTTTGGCCGCTCGCAGACATGGGTGCGCGAAGAGTAATCGGCACACGTCCTGCCCTGTCGAAGCCGGCCCTGCGCCGGCTTTTTTACGTCATCATCTCGCAGAAGGCCGTTGTTTTTCAGGCCGAATCATTCTCTTTTGAACAGATTTCCAGTTGCCAGCAAGCTAAGCGCGCCAGCGCACATACCTCCAGTTTCCTAAATGAAATAGTGCATGCCAGTGACGCCATCGCCCTGTAGCGACGGGCGGCATGACTCTGCTCGATGACCTCATCCGCGGATGCCCGGCAGTGACTGCCATGCACAAAGGAATTACATGAACCTCTTCAAACGATATCTGCACCCGCTGCTCGTCGCGGCAGGTTTGCTGGCCATGGCCGCCCTGGCCGGTTGCGGCGGCGGCGACCAGGGACGCGATCCCATCCTCGGCTTGCCGGGCGCCACCCTGTCCAGCCTGGCTGTTACACCCGCCACGGCGACGGTCGCCATCGGTGCCGGCCAGCAATTCACGGCCATCGCCACGTATAGCGACGGTTCCGCGCAAGACGTCAGCGCCAAGGCGGCCTGGACGTCGGCCACACCGGCCAGCGCGACCGTCAATGCCGCCACG
The DNA here is from genome assembly GCF_002869965.1 of Janthinobacterium sp. ROICE36. Taxonomy (GTDB): domain Bacteria; phylum Pseudomonadota; class Gammaproteobacteria; order Burkholderiales; family Burkholderiaceae_D; genus Janthinobacterium. The sequence continues at coordinate 17,604 of NZ_PEBS01000056.1, read as the reverse complement.
GGCATGAGCAGCGGCATCGCAGCCGGCACCTCGAACATTGCTGCCGCGTTTGGCGGCAAGAACGCCAGCGCCGTGCTGACCGTCACGCCAGCGACCTTGCTGGCTATCGCCGTCATGCCGCAAAACCCTGTCGTCCCCGTCGCCGCGACGCGCCAGCTGGCCGTCCTTGCCACGTATTCGGATGGCAGCAGCGTGAATGTCACGGCCAGCAGCAGCTTCGTTTCAGTCACGCCCGCCTCGGCCACCGTCGCCAGCGGCGGCATGGTCACCGGCCTTGCTGCCGGCAGCAGCGTCATGAACGTCAGCTTCAACGGCAAGACGGCCAGCACCACCGTCACCGTGCCTGCCCTCACCCTGGTCAGCATCGCCGTCACGCCCGCTACCGCCAGCATCGCTGTCGGTGCCCAGCAGCAATTCGTTGCCACCGCAACCTATTCGGACAGCTCGAAAGCCATCGTCACGGCCGGCGCCAGCTGGACCTCGGGCACCGTCGCCAATGCCACGGTAGTGAACACAGGCGTCGCCACGGGCGTGGCCACCGGCACCAGCAACATCACCGCCACGGCCGGCGGCCAGTCGGGCAGCGCGCTGCTGACTGTCACGGCCGTCGCCATTCCGCCCGTACTCAATCCGATCATCCTGGGCCGCGCGGCACCGTTCGGCGTGCTGGCCGGCACCTCGATCACGAACAATTCGGGCGGCACCACCCTGATCACGGGCGACGTCGGCGCGCCATCGCAAACTACCGATCCCACCCAGGCGGCTGGTTTTACCAACTACAAGTCGGGTGCCATCCTGGCCGGCGCCATGACGGATTTGCAGGCGGCGATCACGGATGGCAATAGCCGGACCTGCGACGTCAGCTTTGCCGGCGGCATCGACCTGGGCGGCCAGACCTTCGGTCCCGGCGTGTATTGCTATGCGGGCGCCATCAGCATTACGGGCACTCTGACCTTGAACGGTCCCGGCGTGTACATCTTCCGCACGGCATTGACCCTGGATTCGACCGTCAATTCCATCGTCGCCCTGAACAATGGCGCCACGGCCGACAACGTCAGCTGGCTGCCCGTCGGCCCGACCACCCTGGCCGCCAACAGCGTCTTCAAGGGCAATATCCTGGGCCAGTCGGCCGCCATCACGGTGGGCGACAACACGACCCTGCTCAATGGCCGCGTGCTGACGGCCGCTGCCGTTACCTTGCGCAACAACCAGATCACCAAATAATCGGGACATAACCATGACGATCGCACACACACTGGGCGCCCTGAGCGTGATGACCGGCGCCTTGCTGGCAAGCCAAGCGGCGCAGGCGCAAGATAACACCTTCATCAACCCCGACTGGGCCAACAGCGCCTGGTACCTTGGCGCGGGCGTGGGCCAGTCGCGCGCCACCATCGACGAGCCGCGCCTGCGCGCCAGCCTGGCCGCGAATGGTGAAAGCGTCACCGGTTTTAGCAAAGACCAGCGCGACACCGGCTATAAATTGTTTGTCGGCCGGCAACTGAACCAGTATTTCGCCGTAGAAGGCGGTTACTTTGACCTGGGCAAGTTCGACTTCAAATCGACCACCAGCGGCAATGGCGTGCTCAACGGCGAAGCGGGCTTTCGCGGCGTGAACCTGGACTTGCTGGGCCAGCTGCCGCTGTCGCAGCGGCTGTCCTTGCTGGGCCGGGTCGGCATGCATTACACCAAGACGAATACGGAGTTCAGCGGCAATCGCCTGCTGGGTTCGACGAACACGCATGCCAGCGAGCGCAAGCTCAATGCCAAGCTGGGCCTGGGCCTAGAATACAAGTTCAGCGAAGCGCTGGCCCTGCGCGGCGAAGTCGAGCGTTATCGCTTGAACGACGCCGTGGGCAACCGCGGCGATGCCGACCTGTATTCCGTCAGCCTCGTGTACAAGCTGGGCCGCCCGGCCAGCGCCACACCCGCCTACCAGCGGGTGCCCGAAGCCGCCCCTGTCGTCGCCATGCCGGCGCCGCTGATCGAAGCCAAGCCCGCACCGGTGCCCGTGGCGGAAAAAGTGTCGTTTGCTTCGGAGGCATTGTTTGATTTCGATCAATCGACGCTCAAGCCGCAAGGCAAGGCGGCGCTGGACCAGCTACTCGGTCAATTGACGGGCATGGACCTGGAAGTCATCGTCACGGTCGGTCATACGGATGCCGTCGGTTCCGATGCCTACAACCAGAAGCTCTCCTTGCGCCGCGCCGAAGCCGTGAAGGCTTACCTGGTGGCGCAAGGCGTGGAAACGAGCCGCGTCTACACGGAAGGCAAGGGAGAAACGCAGCCCGTGGCCGACAACACGAGTGCCGCCGGCCGCGCCAAGAACCGCCGCGTGACGGTAGAAGTGGTGGGCACGAGAAAAGTCATGCGCTAAGTTGCATGCGCACGTAAAAAACCGGCTTGCGCCGGTTTTTTTTCGTCCACAGTTCTTTTCGTCCACCGCTTATTGCGCTGGCGCCGGCTTGCGGTGATGCTTGCTCAAATGCCGGTCCAGGCTGTTGGCAAACTGTTGCCGGTCGGACTGGCTGAAGGCAGCCGGGCCGCCCGTGTCCACGCCGCCGCTGCGCAATTCTTCCATGAAGGCGCGCATCGTCAGTTGCTGGGCAATATTATCTTTCGTATAAAACTCGCCGCGCGGGTTCAAGGCATAGCCGCCCTTGGTCAAGACATCCGCTGCCAGCGGAATGTCGCCCGTGATGACCAGGTCGCCGGGATTCAACAGCCGCACGATTTCCTGGTCGGCCACGTCGGCGCCGGACGGCACTTGCACGGTGCGGATAAACCGCGAGGGCGGCACGCGCAAACCCTGGTTGGCCACCAAAGTGAGCGGTAACTCCAGGCGGTCGGCCACGCGGTACAGGATTTCCTTGATGACCACGGGGCAGGCATCGGCGTCGATCCAAATTTGCATACCCGGCATGCCCGTCCTTCCCTCGTCCGCCATTACGGTTCCCACGCTTCGCCGCCCGGGCCCATGCGCGGCGCGCTGACGCCGAAATGCAAATAGGCGGCTGGTGTGGCGACGCGGCCACGGGGCGTGCGCTGCAAAAAACCTTGCTGTATCAGATAAGGTTCCAGCACGTCTTCGATGGTATCGGCCGCTTCGCCGATGGCTGCCGCCAAATTGCCGATGCCGACGGGGCCGCCGCCGAACTTGAACAGCACGGCTTCGAGCAGCTTGCGGTCCATCACGTCGAAGCCGGCGGAATCGACGTCGAGCATCGCCAGCGCGCGGTCGGCCACCACCTTGGTGATCTCGCCATTGCTTTTGACTTCCGCGAAATCGCGCACGCGGCGCAACAGGCGGTTGGCAATGCGGGGCGTGCCGCGGGCGCGCTGGGCGATTTCAATCGCGCCTTCCGGATCGATCGGCGCTTTCAGCAAGGCGGCGCTGCGCGTGACGATCTTCGTCAATTCGCCCGTGTTATAAAACTCCAGCCGCGCGACGATGCCGAAACGGTCGCGCAGCGGGTTGGTCAGCATGCCGGCGCGCGTGGTGGCGCCGACCAGGGTGAACGGTTGCAAATCGAGCTTCACGGAACGGGCGGCCGGGCCTTCGCCGATCATGATATCGATTTGATAATCCTCAAGCGCCGGATACAGAATTTCTTCGACGACAGGCGACAGCCGGTGGATTTCATCGATGAACAGGACGTCGTTCGCTTCCAGGTTCGTCAGGATCGCCGCCAGGTCGCCCGGACGTTCCAGCACGGGGCCGGACGTCTGGCGCAGATTCACGCCCATTTCGCGCGCGATGATGTGCGCCAGCGTGGTCTTGCCCAGGCCCGGCGGGCCGAACAGCAAGGTATGATCGAGCGCTTCCTTGCGCTGGCGCGCCGCCGTGATGAAGATTTCCAGCTGGTCGCGGATCTTTTCCTGTCCCACGTACTCGTCGAGCTGCTTGGGGCGCAAGGCCCGTTCGATGGCCTCTTCGTTATGCGAGATGGGAACCGCATCGATGATGCGCTGTTCCGTGAAGCTGTCGGTCTGGATGCTCATGCCTTATCAGCCTTTCGACAGCGCTTTCAGCGCCAGTTTGATGCCATCGGAAACACCGCTGCCAGCCGGTACGTTCTTCACGGCGGCCAGCGCTTCCTTGTCCGAATAGCCGAGCGCGACCAGCGCGTTCAGAATGTCCGATTGCGCGTCCGGTGCCGCATGCGCACCGCTGGCGCCAATATCGGCCCCCAGCTTGCCTTTCAATTCCAGCAGCAACCGCTCGGCCGTCTTCTTGCCGATGCCGGGCACTTTCACCAGGCGGCCCGAATCCTGCAAGGTAATGGCTTGCGCCAGGTCGGCAATCGTCATGCCGGACAGGATGGACAGCGCCATGCGCGCGCCCACGCCCGTGATCTTGATCAACTGGCGGAATACGGCCCGCTCGGCCGCATTGCCGAAGCCAAACAGCAGGTGCGCATCTTCGCGGATGGCCTGGTGCGTAAACAGCACGACTTTTTCGCCCACATGGGGCAAGTTGTAAAACGTGCTCATCGGCACGTCGACTTCATAGCCGACGCCCTGGCAATCGACCAGCAATTGTGGCGGATTCTTTTCAAGCAAAATACCGGAGAGACGGCCTATCATCGCGTGTTCCTAATGTTGTGTATATATGTGAGGGTCATGCAGCTATCCCACCAACCGGCCGCGCTTCATGCGCAAGCCCTGCAGCTGCGGCGCCAGCGCGCCGAGCATGGCCAGCGCATCGACGCTGTTGGCGTGGCAAATGGCCACGCCCAGCGCGTCGGCCGCATCCGTGCCGGGCAAGCCGGGCAAGGATAGTAGCCGGGCAACCATCTCCTGCACCTGCTCCTTGGCCGCCTTGCCGTGGCCCGTGACAGCCTGCTTCACTTGCAGCGCCGTGTATTCGGCCACCGACAGGTCGGCATGGACGAGGGCGCAAATGGCCGCGCCACGCGCCTGGCCCAGCAGCAAGGTCGATTGGGGATTGACGTTGACAAACACTTTTTCGATGGCCGCGCAATCGGGCCCGTAAGTGCCGACGATTTCGCTCACGCCCTGCAGGATGATTTTCAGGCGCGGCGGCAATTCCCCTTCGGAAACCGTCTTGATGGTCCCCGACGCGATATAGCGCAGCTTGTTGCCGTGTTTTTCTATGACCCCAAAGCCGGTGGTGCGCAGGCCAGGATCGATGCCAAGAATAATCATCGCCAGATTCTATAATGAATACGGCAGGCACCGGTGAATAACCGGAGCCTGCCGCTGAGTTGCTACTGGCTGAGATGTTCAATCCCAGCCTGTTCCATATCAATGACGGAAGTGACGCGTGCCCGTGTAGAGCATCACCACGCCGCGCTCATCCGCTGCATCGATCACTTCCTGGTCGCGCATGGAGCCGCCCGGGTGGATCACGCAGGTCGCGCCGGCATCGACGACGACGTCGAGGCCGTCGCGGAAGGGGAAGAAGGCGTCCGACGCCACCACGGAACCGGTCAGCGACAGGCCCGCGTTTTGCGCCTTGATGGAAGCGATGCGGGCCGAATCGATACGGCTCATCTGGCCAGCGCCCACGCCCAGGGTCATGTTATTGCCGCAGAAGACGATGGCGTTCGACTTGACGAATTTCGCCACTTTCCAGGCAAACATCAGGTCGGACAATTGCTGCGGCGTAGGCTGCAGCTTGCTGACCACGCGCAAGTCGCCGATACCGACGTTTTTCGCGTCCGGCGATTGCACCAGCAAGCCGCCACCCACGCGCTTGAAGTCCATGGCATTGACGCCGGAACCCAGCGGGATTTCCAGCATGCGCACGTTTTGCTTGCTCGACAGAATCTGTTTCGCTTCGGCGGAGAACGATGGGGCGATCAGCACTTCGACGAACAGCTTGGCGATTTCGCCGGCGGTGGCGCCGTCGAGTTCCGTGTTGAAGGCGATGATACCGCCAAACGCGGAAGTCGGGTCCGTCTGCAGGGCGCGCGCGTACGCTTCGGCCGCATTCTTGCCCAGGGCGACGCCGCATGGGTTCGCGTGCTTGACGATCACGCAGGCGGCGCTTTGCTCGAAACCGCCCAGGCTCTTCACGCATTCCCAGGCTGCATCGGCATCGGCGATGTTGTTGTACGACAATTCCTTGCCTTGCAACTGGCGGTAGTTGGCCAGCGCGCCATCGATGGTGACGAGGTCGCGGTAGAAGGCGGCGCTCTGGTGCGGGTTTTCACCGTAGCGCATGTCTTGCACTTTCTCAAATGCAACATTCAACACTTGCGGATAGGCGCCGCGCTCGGCGTGCACTTTCGTCGGGCCCAGGCTGGTCAGGTAATTGGTGATGGCGCCATCGTATTGCGCCGTGTGCGCAAAGACTTTTTTCGCCAGCATGAACTTGGTGTCGTAGCTGACCGTGCCGGCCGTGCCGTCGGCCGAGCGCAGCTCCGCCAGCACGGCATCGTAGTCGGTCGGATCGCAGATGACGACCACGTCCTTGTGGTTCTTGGCTGCCGAACGCAGCATGGTCGGGCCGCCGATATCGATATTTTCAATCGCGTCTTCCAGCGTGCAATCGGCCTTGGCAACCGTGCCCTGGAACGGATACAGGTTGACCACCACCATGTCGATGGTCGGCATGTCGTGCTCGACCAGTTTCGACATGTGCTCAGGGAAATCGCGACGCGCTAGGATACCGCCATGCACTTTCGGGTGCAGGGTCTTCACACGACCATCGAGCATCTCCGGGAAACCCGTGTAATCGGCAACTTCCGTGACGGGAACACCGTTGTCTGCCAACAATTTGGCGGTGCCGCCGGTGGACAGGAGGTTGACGCCGAGTGCGGACAGGGCGCGGGCGAATTCGAGAACGCCGGTCTTGTCGGAAACGGAGAGGAGAGCTTGTTTGATCATGGCTGTGGCTAGGTGGTTAAGTGTTCTTGGCGAATGGCACAGCTCGGTCGTCTGACCGAAGCGGCGGCGGATTCAAATCTTGGCGTCACTTGCATGCCGGCATTACAGCAAACCGTGCTCCTGCAATTTCTTGCGCAGGGTATTGCGGTTGATGCCCAGCATCTGCGCGGCGTGCGACTGGTTGCCATCGGCGCGTGTCATCACGACTTCCAGGATGGGCTTTTCCACGGTCAGCACGACCATGTCATAGATATTCGATGCTTGCTGTTCGCCCAGGTCATTGAAGTAATCTTCTAGACTTTTCTGTACGACTTCCTGAATGCTTTCTTTGCTCATTTGTATGCTTCAACCGGCTGAACACCTGGCAATCCGCTGCCGCGCCGCTCATGCGGTCCGCCTGCTGCCCTCTTGCCTCGGTGTTGTAATTAATATTGCATGACGCTCTATATAGGCGCTCGCCCTTGTACTGCTGGTAACTGACTACCCTGCTTGTTGCTATCTGCTCATGCTGCCGTGGCCGTAGATTTGATCACCTCGAGCAGGCCACTTTCACTCGATTCGGAGAGGCGGTATTGTAACCGTTCGCCAAATTTCCATTGCGACTCAAAAAATTGATCCACGGCCAGCAATTGCGCATCCGTCGACTCCAGCACATTCATTTGCTGTCGGAACGCTTCGCCGCCTTCCAGGTCTTTCACATACCAGCCGATGTGCTTGCGCGCCGTGCGCACGCCCAGAAATTCGCCATAAAACGCGTAATGGGCGCGCAAATGCTCATCCATCAGGGTACGCACTTCATCCACGTACGGCGCCGGCAACAAGGTACCGGTGCGCAAAAAATGGTCGATCTCGCGGCAAATCCACGGCCGGCCCTGCGCCGCGCGACCGATCATGACGGCATCGGCACCCGTTTGATCGAGCACAAAACGGGCCTTTTCCGGGCTGCTAATGTCGCCATTGGCCACCACGGGGATGCCCACCGAAGCTTTCACGGCGGCAATCGTTTCATATTCGGCATCGCCCTTGTAGCCATCGGCGCGCGTGCGGCCGTGCAAGGTCAGCATCTGGATGCCAGCCTGCTCGGCGATGCGGGCGATGTTCAGGGCATTCTTGTTTTCGCGGTTCCAGCCCGTGCGAAATTTCAGGGTGACGGGCACGTCGACGGCATTGACGACGGCATGCAAGATCTTTTCGACCAGGCTTTCGTTTTGCAGCAGGGCCGAACCGCACCAGCTGTTGCACACCTTCTTCACGGGGCAACCCATGTTGATGTCGATGATCTGCGCGCCCCGGTCCACGTTGAACTTGGCACAATCGGCCAGGTCTTGCGGATCGGCACCGGCGATCTGCACGGCTTTCGGCTCCATTTCGCCTTCGTGGTCCGTGCGGCGCGTGCTTTTTTCCGTCGCCCACAGGCGCGGATTCGACGCCGCCATCTCCGACACGGCATAGCCGGCACCCAGCTGCTTGCACAACTGGCGGAAAGGCCGATCCGTCACGCCCGCCATGGGAGCGACGAAAACGTTGTTGCGCAGAATGTGAGGGCCGATTTGCACTGAAGAACCTGGAATGGACGGAGGAACCTGCTATTTTAACCGATACCCTGCCTAATTAATAAGCACTATTTTTTCGATCAGTGCCTCAGAGTGACGATGGGGCCGCTTAGCCCAGCTCGTCCATCGCGGGCGCGCTCAGATGTTCGATATTTCCCCAGTGCACTAAATGCAGCTTGCCGTCCGCATACGAAAAACGGTTGACACTGGCATTTTTCACCTGGAAGTCGCGCGGACTGTCGAGCGTCATGCCGACCGCTTCGCGATAGGCGCATTCGAGCACGCCGCCGTGCGCCACGATGGCAATCGTCTGGCCGTCATGGCGTTCGGCCCAGCGGGCGATGGCGCCGTTCGCGCGTGCATAGAACTGGCGGAAACTTTCGGCTTGGCGCTCGCCGGACGGCATCACGGCATCGATCTGCCGCGCTTGCCATTGCGCATACTCGTGCGGATAGCGCGCGGCAATATCGGCATACAGCAAGCCTTCGAAGGCGCCATAGCAGCGCTCGCGCAGCAAGGGATCGGTCTGCACGGGCAAGTCTTTCACAACAGCCACAGCTTGCGCCGTCTGCTGCGCGCGTTGCAGATCGCTGGCGATGATGGCGGCCAGCGGCTCATCCGCCAGCGCCTGCCCCAGCGCCCCCGCTTGCGCCAGGCCCGCCTCGTTCAGGGCGATGTCGATATGCCCCTGCAGGCGGCGACCCGCATTCCAGGCCGTTTCGCCATGGCGTATCAGTAAGATCGTGGTACTCATGCTTTATTTCTTCAGGGTAAGTGCCAGCTCGGGCTTGAGCGAATAGGCAACGACGAGTTGGGCTTCGTCGAGGATGTGGCCGTACAGGGCAGCATGGGCTTGCTGCCCCGTAAAACGCTCGGCCAAGGCCAGGCGCGGCATGTCGAGCGCATACAGGCGAAAAATGTAATGGTGGATGCGCTCGTCATTCCACGGCGGGCACGGACCATCATAGCCGTAATAATCGCCGGCCATGTCAGGATCGGCGGCAAACCAGCCCGTGTAGTCGTTGAGGCCCTGGCGCAACACAGTACCAGCAGGCTTGCCGCGCGGCGTGATGCCGCTGGAAAATTCCCCGGCGGCAATGGAACGCTGCGCCGGCGGCAAGTCGAGCAAGCTCCAGTGATAAAAATCGCCGCGCGGCGCCGTCAGCGGCAGGGCCTGCTCATCGCGGTTGGCCAGGCTGGCGTCTTGCGGCGCATCAGGGTCGATGCAGAACAGGGCCAGCGACTCGGTGCCGTTCGGCACCTCGTCCCAGGCCAGATGGGGATTGCGGTTACCGGCGAGGCGCACGCGGCTGGCCGGATCGATCTCGGCAAACGCATTCTCGGCCGGCATCAGGCCGCCATCACGAAACGTCTCGCTCCACAATTTCATCGCTTGCTCCCCATTATCATTATATTGATTGCTTTGCACTCATTTGGCACTGACTTGCAGCCAGAAGGTCACGGGCCCGTCGTTCGTGAGGGACACCTGCATGTCCGCGCCGAACTGCCCCGTTTGCACGCTCGCATGGCGGTGGCGCGCCTGTTCCACGAAATGCGTGAACAGGCGCAAGCCGTCCTGCGGCGCGGCCGCCGGCGTGAACGACGGGCGCGTGCCGGACTTGGTGTCGGCCGCCAGGGTGAACTGGGGCACCAGCAGCAAGCCACCGGCCACATCCGTCACGCTGCGGTTCATCTTGCCCGCCTCGTCGGCAAAGACGCGATAGCCGAGCAATTTGCTCAACAGGGCGTCCGCTTCCTTCTGCGTATCGCCCCGCTCCGCACACACGAGCACCATCAGGCCGGCGTCGATGGCGCCGATGGTGGCAGCGCCGACATCGACTTTCGCCTGCGTAACTCTTTGCAGCAGCGCGATCATGCCGCCAGGGTGACGCGCGCAAATTTACGCTTGCCAACTTGCAACACGAACTGGCCTGCCGCCACTTGCAGCGCCTTGTCGCTGATGACGCTGCCGTCGATGCGCACGCCGCCTTGCTCGATCATGCGCATGGCTTCCGACGTGGATGGGCACAGGCCAGCTTGCTTGAGCAATTGCGGGATGCCCAGCGGCGCGCCAGCCAGGCTCACTTCGGGAATATCATCGGGAATACCGCCCTTCGAACGGTTGACGAAGTCGGCCAGCGCATCTTCCGCCGCCTGCTGCGAATGGAAACGGGCGACGATTTCTTGCGCCAGGGCAACCTTGGCATCGCGCGGATTGCGCCCGCCTTCCACTTCGCTCTTCAGCTGCGCCAGTTCGGCGATCGAGCGCCACGACAGCAGCTCGTAGTAGCGCCACATCATGACGTCGGAAATGCTCATCAGCTTGGCGAACATGGTGTTGCCCGCTTCCGTGATGCCGATGTAGTTATTCTTCGACTTGGACATTTTTTCTACACCATCCAAACCTTCCAGCAGCGGCATGGTCAAAATACACTGCTGCTCCTGTCCGTACTGTTTTTGCAGTTCGCGGCCCACCAGCAGGTTGAACTTCTGGTCCGTGCCGCCCAGTTCCAGGTCCGATTTCAGGGCCACCGAGTCGTAGCCCTGCATCAGCGGGTACAGGAATTCATGTACAGAAATAGGAATGCCGCCCTGGAAGCGCTTGGTGAAGTCGTCGCGCTCGATCATGCGCGCCACCGTGTAATGGGAAGCGAGCTCGATGATGCCGCGCGCGCCCAGCGGATCGCACCACTCGGAGTTATAGCGAATTTCAGTCTTGCTGGCGTCCAACACCAAAGATGCTTGCGCGAAATACGTCATCGCGTTAATCTCGATCTGTTCGCGGGTCAAAGGCGGGCGCGTGATGTTGCGGCCCGAAGGGTCGCCGATCATGGAAGTGAAGTCGCCGATGAGGAAAATGACTTGATGGCCCAGGTTTTGCAACTGGCGCATCTTGTTCAGCACGACAGTGTGGCCCAGATGCAAGTCGGGTGCAGTCGGGTCCAGGCCCAGTTTGATGCGCAGTGGAACACCGGTTTTCTCGGAGCGTGCTAATTTTTGCGCAAATTCGCTTTCGATCAAGAGTTCGTCGACGCCACGCTTGGTAATCGCGAGGGCTTCTTGTACTCTGTCCGACAGCGGAAGTGCGGTCTGAGCGGCGTTAGCCTTTGCAGGCGATGCGGTGGTGTTGATTTCCATAAAATTTGACTGTAGATCTCAAAATGGTAGTAGGTTTGCGGAGTTTGCTATAATGCTCGATCCCATCAATCTTGCCGTATGAAAACGAACCAAAATAACAATAACAAAGAGCATTAGTTCAGGTCACGTTCAAGGGCAAATTTTAACTGATTGCATGAACCCTATACATAAAATCACAGGCTCACGCTTGTACACACAGCTGACGACGACACGCAAGGCACGCATAATCGGCGCGTCCGCAGTGCTGCTCGCCGTTGCCGCCTTCGGCGCTGTCGCTGTGTCTCCCATGGCACCCGACGCATCCGACTTGCCGGTCACGTCTATCGCCCAGAACCTGGAAATGCCTGATCTCGCCTCGCAAATTTCCGCGATGGAACAGGTAAACCAGAATTTCACCCACGAAGAAAAAGTCCGCGCCGGCGATACCCTCGCCACCCTGCTGACCCGTCTCGGCGTGGATGATACGGCGGCCGCCAATTTCATCAAGACCGACAAGATCGCGCGCGGCGTGATGCTGCTGAAATCGGGCAAGCGCGTGCAAGCGCAAACGTCCGAAAACGGCGAGCTCAACTGGATGCGCGCCACCTTGGTCGATGGCAGCGACAAATCCGTCAAGAACATCCTGATCACCCGCAAGGGCGACAAGTTCGTGGCCACGGAAGTGGCCGCCCAGCTGGAACGCCGCGTTGAAATGCACGCGCGCAAGATTACTTCCACCCTGTTCGCCGCCACCGATTCCAGCCTGGACGGCACCCGCCTGCCAGACTCGATTTCCGCGCAAATCGTGGAAATGTTCTCCACCAATATCGACTTCCGCTCCGACCTGAAACGCGGCGACGCGTTTAATGTTGTCTACGAAACATTCTGGCAAGATGGCGAATTTTTCCGAGCGGGCCGCATCCTGGCCGGTGAATTCACCAACCGCGGCACGACTTACCAGTCCGTTTGGTTCGAAGACCCAGCCAGCAAGCAAGGCGGCGGCTACTACAGTTTCGACGGCAAGTCCCTCAAAAAAGCCTTCCTGAAATCCCCCCTCGAATTCTCCCGCATCTCGTCCGGCTTCTCCATGCGCGTGCACCCGATTTCCGGCAACTGGAAAGCGCACAAGGGCATCGATTTCGCTGCAGCAACGGGCACCCCTATCCGCGCCTCGGGCGACGGCGTGGTCGATACCGTCGGCAGCCAAAATGGCTACGGCAATGTTGTTGTGTTGAAACACTGGGCCAATTACAGCACCGCCTACGCCCACATGAGCCGCTTCGCTTCGGGCTTGAAAAAAGGTCAAAAAGTGAGCCAGGGCGATGTGATCGGCTACGTCGGCACCACCGGCTGGTCCACGGGCGCCCATTTGCACTATGAATTCCGCGTCGGCGGCGTGGCACAAGATCCAAGCAAGCTGAACGTCCAAGCCCAAGCGCCATTGACGGCCGCCGAGCTGGGTCGCTTCCGCATGGTATCGGCTGACATGATGCACCGCTTCACCCTGCTGCGTCCTAACGACACGGCACTGGCTTCACGCTAAGCAATACTGCCCTCGGGCAACGAACAAAGGCACCGCCCATGCAGATGGCCGGTGCCTTTGTTTTATGTGCGCAGGAAAATGCGGCACAATGCATCCATCACTTACGCATTCAAGGAAACACCCATGCTGTATATCGGTTTGATGTCGGGCACCAGCCTCGATGGCGTCGACGGCGCGCTGGTCGATTTTTCCGACGATGGCAGCGCACGCAGCCTGGGCGACGCCTATATTGCCTTTCCCGCCAGCCTGCGCGCCGACCTGATGGCACTGCAAAGTGCCGGCCAGAATGAAATCGAACGCGAGGCGCTGGCGGCCAATCAACTCGTGCGCCACTACGCCGACTGCGTCGCCATGCTATTGCGTAACGCGGGCATCGGCCCGGACGCCATCGTTGCCATCGCCGCACATGGCCAGACCATCCGCCACCGCCCCGAGCTGGGCTTTACGCGCCAGTTGAACAACCCGGCCTTGCTGGCCGAACTGACGGGCATCGATGTCATCGCCGACTTGCGCAGCCGCGACGTGGCGGCCGGCGGCCAGGGCGCGCCGCTGGTGCCGGCCTTCCACCAAGCCATTTTCAATCTCCCCGGCCACACGCGTGTGCTGGCCAATATCGGCGGCATCAGCAATATCAGCGTGCTGCATGCGGACGGCACGGTGACGGGCTACGACACGGGCCCCGGCAATGCGCTGATGGATGGCTGGGTCTTGCAGCACCTGGGCCAGCCGTATGACGCCAACGGTGCCTGGGCCGCCACGGGCAAGGTCATCCCTGCCCTGCTGGCAGAATTGCTCAATGAACCGTATTTTGACTTGCCGGCGCCGAAAAGCACGGGACGCGACCTGTTCCATGCCGACTGGCTGCAAGGCAAGCTGGCCAGGCATCCAGCCGCCCGGCCGGCCGACGTGCAGGCGACCCTGACGCAACTGACGGCCGCCAGCCTGGCGCATGCCATTGCGCGCGACGGGGCGCAGGCGGAAAACGTGTATGTGTGTGGCGGCGGCGCGCAGAACGCCAGCCTGATGGCGGCGCTGGCGCGCGAACTGCCGGGCATGGCGGTGGCATCGACGGAAGCGCTGGGCGTGGCGCCCAGCCAGGTCGAGGCGCTGGCGTTCGCCTGGCTGGCCTGGCGCTTCACGCAGCGCAAACCGGGCAACTTGCCCGCCGTGACAGGTGCGCAGGGCTTACGGGTACTGGGGGCGCTGTATCCCCGTTGAGCAGATGTAGAAACACAAATAGCGGATCATCGATCCGCTATTTTCTTACTTGCTCCGTTGACTACTTAAACGGAGAAGGACGAACCGCAACCGCAGGTAGAAGTAGCCGTTGGGTTTTTAATCACGAACTGCGCGCCTTCCAGGTCATCCTTGTAATCGATTTCCGCGCCGACCAGGTACTGGTAGCTCATGGAATCGATCAACAGCTGGACGCCATTCTTGACCATGGTGGTGTCATCTTCATTGACGATTTCGTCGAAGGTGAAGCCATACTGGAAGCCGGAACAGCCGCCACCCTGCACGAAAACGCGCAATTTCAGGTCGGGATTGCCTTCTTCTTCGATCAGCTGCGCGACTTTTTCAGCGGCGCTATCGGTAAAGATAATGGGTGAAGGGATCACATCTTGCATTTCAGCGACGGCATTCATATCGGACACTCCTACTAGAAAACATTAACTCATTATAGACTGTTGCCGCAACTCGCGCTGCGACCGCCGCTGATGCGGCTGGACGGTGTTGTTCCTGCTCACATTTCCGACACGGCCAGGTGCAGCACGGGGTCGGCGCTGTCGTGGCGACTGAGCTTGCCTTGCACCAAGGCGCCGCTGTGCATTTCCAGCACCTTGTAATAGACCTCTCCTACAATGCGGGCTTTCGGCTGGATTTCAAGCATTTCGGACACATACACGGGGCCATTGATCTCGCCGCTGACAACCAGGCTGGAGCAGCGCACTTCGCCATCGATGCGGCCCGCCTCACCCAGCACCACATACGTGGGCTCGCCCGCTTCGCCCGTGACATTGCCGCGCACATGACCATCGATGCGCAAGCCGCCGCAAAACAGCAAGTCGCCCTCGATCCGCGTGGAGGCGCCGATCAGGGTGTCGATGGGATTTTTCGCGTTGCGCTCGAACATGAACGTCATCCTGTCGGGGTAGGTGGCAGTCCAATTTAGCACAGGTCCGGCAAAAATTCGTCGGACCTGTGCAAGCACGGCTGCCTATTTTTACGGCAGCAGGGCGATGTGTTGCAAACCGGCCGTTTCTTTCAAGCCAAACATCAAGTTCATGCACTGCACGGCCTGGCCCGAGGCGCCCTTGACCAGATTGTCCTGCACCACCAGCACGATGACGGTATTGCCGCCTTCAGGGCGGTGCAGGGCCAGGCGCAGCATGTTCGAGCCACGCGTGGAGCGCGTTTCCGGGTGCGAGCCGAATGGCATCACGTCGACGAAAGGCTCATCTTTGTATTGCTCTTCGAACAAAGATTGCAATTCTTCATTGCTGACATCCTTGTTCAGCTGCGCGTACAGGGTCGAATGCATGCCGCGGATCATCGGCACCAGGTGCGGCGTAAAGGTCAGCGCCACTTTGTCATCCGTGAAGCGCTGCAGTTGCGCCGTCGTTTCCGGCAGGTGGCGGTGGCCTGCCACGCCATAGGCTTTAAAACTGTCGCTGCTTTCCGAGAACAGGATGCCGATTTCCGCCTTGCGGCCGGCGCCCGACACGCCCGACTTGCAGTCGGCGATCAAGCCACCCGCGTTGACCAGGCCGGCCTTGAGCAGCGGGTAAAAGCCCAGCTGCATGGTGGTCGGATAGCAACCGGGGTTGGCGATCAGGCTGGCTTTCTTAATATCTTCGCGGTTCAGTTCCGGCAAGCCGTACACGGCTTGCTCGATCAACTCGGGCGCCGTGTGGGCAATCTTGTACCACTGCTCGAACTTGGCCTGGTCTTTCAGGCGGAAGTCGGCGGCCAGGTCGATGACTTTCACGCCGGCGGCCAACAAGGCTGGGGCTTGCGCCATGGCAACGCCGTGTGGCGTGGCAAAGAAAACCACGTCGCACTGTGCCAGATTCGCCTTGTCCGGCGAGGAAAACGCCAGTTTTACGTGGCCACGCAGAGAAGGATACATGTCAGCAACGGGCAAGCCATCTTCCTTGCGCGAGGTAATCGCCGTCAACTCGACATCTGGATGGGTTGCCAGCAAGCGCAGCAATTCCACGCCCGTGTATCCAGTGCCGCCGACGATGCCAACTTTGATCATGTTCTTTCCTTGTGTATAGATTGCATAAAGATGAGGGGAAACGCTACCCCTGCGGGTTTTCCGCGTATTTTACAGCGCAACGGCGCATCCCGCTGAAATGCAAAAAAGCCGCAGGACCGAAGTCCAGCGGCTTTTCGACCAGCACCCGAAGGTGCTGTAGCGTAGAAATTAACGCTTCGAGAATTGCTTTGCGCGACGTGCTTTGCGCAGACCAACTTTTTTACGCTCGACTTCACGTGCATCGCGGGTAACGAAGCCGGCTTTAGCCAGTTCCGGTTTCAGCGCTGCATCGTAGTCGATCAGAGCGCGGGTGATGCCGTGACGAACTGCACCAGCCTGGCCCGACTCACCGCCGCCATGGACGTTGACTTTGATGTCGAAACGCTCGACATTGCCGGTCAGTTCCAGAGGTTGACGGATGACCATCAGACCTGTTTCGCGCGAAAAGTATTCGTTTGCTGGTTTGCCGTTAACAACGATCAAGCCTGTGCCAACTTTGATAAAAACCCGAGCCACTGCACTTTTGCGACGGCCGGTTCCATAATTGTAATTACCGATCATGTCAGTTCCTTAGAGAACAAGTGCTTTAGGTTGCTGAGCAGCGTGCGGATGGGAACCTTCCGCGTACACTTTCAGCTTCTTGATCATTGCGTAGCCGAGTGGGCCTTTAGGCAGCATGCCCTTGACCGCTTTCTCAAGCGCGCGACCTGGAAAACGCTGTTGCATTTTCTGGAAGTTGGTTTCGTAGATGCCGCCTGGATAACCAGAGTGACGGTAGTAAATTTTCTCAGTAGCTTTGGTACCGGTCACACGCAGTTTGCCTGCGTTGATGACGACGATAAAGTCGCCGGTATCGACGTGAGGAGTAAATTCTGGTTTGTGTTTGCCGCGCAGTCGGAGTGCCACTTCGCTGGCAACACGTCCGAGGACTTTGTCCGTCGCGTCAACCACGAACCAATCGCGCTGGACTTCATGTCCTTTAGCGGAAAATGTTTTCATGTTGACTTCCTAATAGATTACACGCTCAAATGGTGGTTCCGCCGATATTGCTATGCGGACTCTGCCTTATTTACTTTTCCTGAGCGAACGGAAAGCCGACAAGTATAAGCGGCTTTGCCCTGCCGCGTCAAGCCACGATGCAGACCCGCAGGGCGATTGCATGAAGGGTAGGTGCTCGGAGTGACGATAGGGTGAAATATTGCTTGTAAACACGTTGAGAAAGGCGTTTACTCTCGGTATTTGGACGCGTAAATGGCAAACGAACCGATCTCTCT
>NZ_PEBS01000055.1 GCF_002869965.1 Janthinobacterium sp. ROICE36 | reverse complement strand
GTGTATCGATGGTTTGCGACCGGACCCTTCGTTCCAGTTCGGCACGGTCTTCCTCGCTCAATATAATCGGCGCCGCAGTCAGCATTGCTCACCTCATCTCAAACTCAATATGTAGATGATAGCGCAGTCTTTAAATAGTGCAACCATTTCGCAAGCAGTACACTAGTTGGTCTCTACCGGCACCGTCTCCGGCACTGCCGCCGGATCCGTTGGCGTTTCCACATCCATGTCCAGCGTCTTGACGCCATTCATGTCGATGAATTCATCGTACAGCCATTCGCCATCGACCTGGCTCAGGCCTGCCGGCACGGCGCGCGTCACTTGCGGGCGCGTAGAGAGCGCGGTGCGCATGTAGTCGATCCAGATCGGCATGGCCAGGGTCGAACCGAATTCGCGTCCGCCCAGCGATTTCGGCTCGTCATAGCCCATCCACGCCACCGCCACGATGCCGCCGCCGTAGCCGGCGAACCAGCCGTCGACGGCGTCGCTGGTGGTGCCCGTCTTGCCGGCGATGTCGCTGCGCCCCAGTTTTTTCGTCGCCGCCGCGCCCGTGCCCGTGCGTGCCACTTCGCGCAGCATGCTGTCCATCACGAAGGCGTTGCGCGGGTCCAGCGCCAGGGTCTTGTCGTCGTTCGGCGCGGGCGGCTTGGTCTGCATCAGCACCGTGCCTTTGGCGTCGACGATGCGGTCGATCAGGTACGGTTCCACCTGGTGGCCGCCATTGGCGAACAGGGCATAGGCGCCCGCCATCTGCACGGGCGTGACGGAACCCGTACCCAGCGCCATGGTCAGGTTGCTGGGCTGGCGCTTTGGATCGAAACCGAATTTTTCCAGGAAGTCGTGCGTGGTCGACACGCCCAGCGCGCGCAGGATGCGCACCGAGGCCACGTTCTTCGATTGCGCCAGCGCGTAGCGCATGGTGATGGGGCCGTCGAACTTGAAGTCGTCATTCTGCGGCGCCCAGACCTTGCCGCCCGCCTGCATTTCGAGGGGCACGTCGTTGATCAGGGTGGCCGGCGAAAAGCCTTTTTCCAGCGCCGCCGAATACACGAAGGGCTTCATGGCCGAACCAGGCTGGCGCCAGGCCTGCGTGACGTGGTTGAACTTTTGCAGGTTGTAGTCGAAGCCGCCCACCATGGCGTGGTAGGCGCCCGTGTCCGCATCGAGCGAAACGAAGGCGGCGGCCACCAGCGGTACTTGCGTGATGGCCCAGTTGCCCTTGCCATCCTTGTTGATACGGATCACGGCGCCCGGGCGCAGCTTGATGCCGCCGCTCGCCTTGCTTGAGAGCGCAGGGGCGGCAAAGCGCAAGCCCTCGCCCGTGATGGTCTTGGCGTCGCCATCGCCCGTGTCGGCCACCACCTTGCCGCTGGCCACGTCAAGGACGACGGCGGCGATCAAGCCATCGCTGTCCGGGCGTTTTTGCAGTGCTGCATCGATGGCATCGTCGCGCTGCTCGGGGTCCGCCGGCATGTCGATGAAGGTTTCCGGGCCGCGGTAGCCGTGGCGCTGGTCGTAGGCGATGACGTTGCGGCGCGTCGAGGCGTAGGCCGCATCCTGGTCCGCTTTCAGGATGGTCGTGTAGACGCTGATGCCCTTGGTGTAGCTGTCTTCCTTGAACTGCGCAAACACGGCCTGGCGCGCCAGTTCGGCCACGTATTCGGCGTGCGTGTCGAAATCCTGCTTGCCGCGGGTATTGATATGCAGCGGCTGCGCCAGCGCCTGCTGGTATTGGCCCTCGCTGATGTAATCGAGTTCGCGCATGCGTTTCAAGACCAGTTGCTGGCGCGCGTGCGCCTTTTTCGGATTGCTGATCGGGTTGTGACGCGAGGGGTTTTGCGGCAAACCGGCCAGCATCGCCATTTCCGCGATCGACAGTTCAGACAAAGGCTTGCCGAAATAGGTCTGCGCCGCGCTGCCGAAGCCGAACGAGCGCTGGCCCAGGTACATCTGGTTCATGTACAGCTCGAGAATCTGCTCTTTTGACAGGGCCGCTTCGATCTTCAGGGCCAGCATGATTTCATTGAGCTTGCGCGAAGCGACTTTTTCGCGCGTCAGGAAGAAATTGCGCGCCACCTGCATGGTGATGGTCGAGCCGCCGCCGTGGCCGAAGCCGTGGCGCAGGTTCGACAGCACGGCGCCGCCAGCGCGCACGAAGTCGATGCCGTGGTGCTCGTAGAAGCGGCTGTCTTCGATGGCCTGCAGGGCTTTTTTCATCATTTCCGGCACTTGCGCTATCGGCACGAAGTCGCGGTGCTCTTCGCCGAATTCGCCGATCAGCACATTGTCGGCCGTGTACACGCGCAGCGGTATCTTCGGCTGGTAGTCCGTGATGACGTCCAGTTCAGGCAGGCGAGGGCGCACGTACAGGAACAGGTAGGCGGCCAGCAGCAGGACAGCGGCCAGCGCTGCGCAGCCGGCGAGGATGAAGCTACGCACGGTGGCGCGGCGGGAAGGCCAGGGGAATCCGGATCGTTTGGCAGTCAAGGCAGTCTCACGTGAGCGTGCAAGGCACGGTGGCAGCGATTATAGACCAATGCGCCAGCCGCTCCGGCGCGGACGGAGGCCGGGAGCGGGAGCAAAAAACCTTTTCATCGAAACGCGGCTGTGCGATAGTCTCGGCTTCAAGACAATAGCCCGGGCGTCAATCCGGGCTGTTTATTTTTAAAAATTAAGGAAATATCCATGGCAAAAGATGCAACACCGAGCGTCGTGAAGCCCTATATCCCGGCCGATGCGAAGCTTCCCGAGATGACCTTCCGCGCGCTGTTCATGGGCGTCATCCTGGGGATGGTCTTTGGCGCCTCCTCGCTGTACCTGGTGCTGAAAGTGGGCCTGACCGTCAGCGCCTCGATTCCCGTCGCCGTGATCGCCATCACCCTGTTCGGCCTGGCCAAGAAGGTGGGCGGCAAGGATTCGTCGATCCTGGAAAACAGCATCACGCAAACGGCCGGTTCGGCCGGCGAATCGCTGGCCTTCGGCCTGGGCGTGACCATGCCCGCCATCCTGATCCTGGGCTTCGACCTGGAAATCTCCAGGGTCATGCTGGTCGGTATCCTCGGTGGCCTGCTGGGCATCCTGATGATGATCCCCATGCGCCGCACCATGATCGTCGACCAGCACAAGGAACTCAAATTCCCCGAAGGCACGGCTTGCGCCGAAGTGCTCAAGGCGGCCGCCACGGAAGAATCGCGCATCGCCGCCGGCGAAAGCATCGAGAAAGACTCGGCTGCCGCGCTGGACGCCAAGCGCCGCGCCAAGATCATCTTCGGCGGTTTCGCCGTCGGCTTGCTGTATAAAGTGTTCAATATCTCGTTCAAGGGCTGGAAGGACACGCCGGGCGTGGAGTTTGCCGCTCCGCTGAAGGGCGGCTCCATCGGCGCCGAGATTTCCCCTGAATTGCTGGGCGTGGGCTACATCATCGGCCCGCGCATCGCCGCCACCATGGCGGCCGGCGGCGTGCTGTCCTATCTGCTGCTGATCCCGATGATCAAGTTCTTCGGCGACAGCCTGACTACCGTGCTCTCGCCCGGCACCAAGTTGATCAGCGAAATGGGTGCCGACGACGTGCGCAGCGCCTACGTGCTGTACATCGGCGCGGGCGCCGTGGCCGCCGGTGGCCTGATTTCGCTGGTGCGCGCCATGCCCATGATCTGGCGCAGCCTGTCGGCCGGCCTGAAAGGCATCGGCAAGGGCGTCAAGAGCAATTCCACCTTGCGCACCGAGCAGGATATCCCGCTGAAATGGGTCATCATCGGCTGCCTGGCCATCATCGCCGTGATCACCTTTGCCACGCCGCTGCACATGAATTTCCTGGGCGCGCTGCTCATTCTCGTCTTCGGCTTCCTGTTCGCTACCGTGTCATCGCGCCTGACGGGCGAAATCGGCTCCTCGTCGAACCCGATCTCCGGCATGGCCGTGGCCACCTTGCTGTTTACTTGCCTGATCTTCCTCATCATGGGCTGGACGGGCGGGCGTTACTATGTGACTGCCTTGTCGGTGGGCGCCATCGTGTGCATCGCCGCCAGCAATGCCGGCACCACGTCGCAGGATTTGAAAACCGGCTACCTGGTGGGCGCCACGCCGCGCCTGCAGCAGTACGCGATCTTGGCGGGCGCGCTGTCGTCGGCCCTGATCCTGGGACCAATTTTGCTGAAACTGAACGAAGCGAGCACCGTCTACGTGCCGGCCGCGCAAGTGGCGCCCGGCCTGACGGTCGACGCATCGAAGCTGACGGTGACGGGCGAACTGCATGGCCCGCAAGCCGACACCGACCACAATACGTATAAAGTCTGGCAAAAGACGGATACCGTGGGCGGCCCGGCCGGCAAATATTTTGTCAAGGACGATGGCCAGCTGGCTTACCTGGTCGATCCGGGCATCAATGGCCATTACAGCAAGCGTCCCGATGGTTCTGAAGTAAAAAAGTACGATGCGCCGAAAGCCGTGCTGATGTCCTATATCATCAAGGGCATCCTCGATCAGCAACTGCCGTGGACCTTGGTGCTGTTCGGCGTGATGATCGCCGTGGTGCTGGAGATGGCCGGCATCGCGTCGCTGGCGTTTTCGGTGGGCGTGTACCTGCCGCTGTCGTCGACCTTGCCGATCTTCGTCGGCGGCCTGGTGCGCTGGCTGGCGGACCGCCGCAACAGCAAGCTGGATCACAACGCACAACTCAACGAGGAAGAGCGTCAGCTGGCGGGCGACCGCAGTTCGGGCGTGCTGCTCGCATCGGGCTACATCGCCGGCGGCGCGCTGGCCGGCATCATCATCGCGATTACTGCCGGCGTGCTGACGCACTTCGACCAGATGATGACCGACTGGGCCGAGCACGGCAATCCGTTCTACGCGGGCCTGCACTCGGATGCGCTGTCCCTGCTGCCGTATGCGGTCATCATCGTGCTGCTGTACCTCGTGGCAAGAGAGAAAAAGGCGGACAGCCCGCAGGCTTGATGCTTTGGCCAATCCAATGAGAACCGCCCGGTGTCATGACGATACGGGCGGTTTTTTTATGCGCGCGCATTACGGCGATGGAGGCGATATGGGCCGCGCCGCCAGCTGCGCCGCAGTGGCATAGATGGTCACGTTCTCGCTGGCCAGTTGGCGCAGGTGCCCGAAAAACGCCTGTGCCGGAATGGCCCACGACGGCGCATCGCCAACTTGTCCGTTCACGCGCAGGCCGGCGGCGTCAAATTCCCGGTGAAAGTATGCGCGCAGATCGCCACGGCCGGGATGGTCGATGCGGCGCTGTGCGACTGCCGGATCGAAAGGGCGCACGGGCACTCCCCAGCGCCGGCCGGCGTGGTCCAGGCAGGCCAGTAGCTTTGTATCGTCTTCCCACACGGGCACGGGAAAGGCGTCGCCCATGGCGTCTTCCAGGGCGTGATAGAACGTCACCGGCCCCATGGAGATGCCCAGACCCAGCACCTTGGCGTGCTCGCAGCCGATGAAGCGCTGCCAGGGCGAACCCATGCCGAAGATGGAGGGCGCGCGGTGGTGCGCCTCGGTGAGATCGGCGGCATGGCGGCCCCACGCGGACACGGAATGGGTGGGATGGATGCTGCGCCGGACACCGGCGCCGGCGAGGAACGCTTCGGGCAGGCGTCCCATGTGCGTGCCATGGCGGCGCGGGTCGAAGACATAGTCTGGCATGGCGCAGGTGGCGCGCAGCGTGCCGCCGGGCAGATAGTAGGTGGGCAGCAGCAGGGTGCCTTGCGGGCCGACGGCGTCCTGCAGGGCGCCGATCACCGCCAGCGCGCCGCCCTCCACGTAGCCCAGGCTTTTCAGCGAAGAATGGATGAACAGCGTGTCTCCCTGCGCGATGCCCAACCGCGCCAGGCCGGCGGCCAATCCGGTGCGCGTCACGTGGGGGGCGCTGTGGCGCATGTGCCGGGCGCTGCCGGTGCGGCGCCACGCTTCCAGCGTGACCCTGGCAGCGCGCTTGGCCGCTTCAAGCATCACCGGCCTCCCGTGCCAGTTCCAGTTCCAGCAGGTTCGCATCGATGCAGAACTTGGCGGCCCAGTTCAGGTAAGCCCAGGCGCCGTAGTCGCCATCGACGGGAAACGAGCCCTTGACGCCGCCGCGTGCGTGCGCGGGACCGTCGATGCAGATCGAGCGCCGCACGTAACGGTTCAGGCGGCGCCCCGCGTCGAGGTAGCGCCGCTCGCCGTTGAGCCGATACAACAGGAACAAACAATGCGCATTTTGTACGGAACCCGTGAGGCAGGCGTAATCGGCGCCAGGCTGGAAGTCCGGGCCGAGGCGGCCCGCCAGGTAGCCATCGGCCGCCACGGCGTTGGCGATGCCCGTGGCGGTGCGCACGGCAGCGTCCAGCAGGTCGGCGCGCCCCGCAAAGCGGTGCGCTTCAAGCAGGCCGCGCAAGGCGTAGCCGATGGTGTGGGTCAAAGGCAGCAGCGGGTTGTCGAGGCAGTTGGAAGCGAACCAGCCGTTGGGACGCTGCTTGCTCAGCGCCCAGTCGACCTGGCGCAAGCCGGCCGCGCCATAGCCGTGGCCCGGCGCGATGCGGTCCGCTTCGAACAGGCCCCAGGCCACATGCGTTTCGTAGGCCTTGTCGCCGGGCCTGGCGAACGGCGTCGGATGCCGGCGCCAGCAGCCGTCGGCATCCTGGCTGTCGCGCAGCCACCGTGCCGCGCGCTGCATGGCGTCCTGGTAGGGCGCGCCGTACGCTGCCACGCCGGCCGCCAGACCAAGCAGGATCTGGCCCGTGTTGAAGGTGACGGGCACGCGCGGCAGCGAATCGATCTTCCCGCCCTGAAAACCGCCTTGCGGGAACTGGATGGCCACGCACCAATCGAGCATGCGGCGCGCGCGCCCATGCAGGGCAGCGTCGCCCGTGCGCTG
This sequence comes from Janthinobacterium sp. ROICE36, assembly GCF_002869965.1. Lineage (GTDB taxonomy): Bacteria > Pseudomonadota > Gammaproteobacteria > Burkholderiales > Burkholderiaceae_D > Janthinobacterium. The sequence goes on along the minus strand of NZ_PEBS01000055.1, from coordinate 30,129 downwards.
CGCCACGGTGATCATGCTGGGGATGATGTAGCCGGTGGTCTCCGGATAGGAGCTCGACCAGCCTGTCAGCAAATTGTAGTCGCGTGCGACGCCGCCGTCGTGTGAGCTGGAATGGTCCTGCGCCGCGCATAGCCAGGCGGTGCAAGCCTTGACGACGGCTTGCGGGCCGGGGTCGACGGCGGGCAGGCCGCGCCGGTCTGACAGCCGCTCCATGCGCGCCGCCGCCGGCAGGCTCGCTGGCGGCGCCAGAGTGTTTCTGATCTTCGCGAGCAAGGCGCGCATGGCAGTCCAGTTGGTGGTTGGCTCAGGCTACTGTAGCGCCGGCAGCGGGCCGGGCTATTGACTTGCCGCAAGGATCAGCGCTCGCATCGCTGTCGCCGGAATTGACGCATAATGGATACTCTAGCAACGTCGACGAGGCCCGCCATGAACAGCGTCACGCTTGAATACACAGTCGTCACCAATCCCGACTCCTTTGTCGGCTTCAAGTATTACGTCAAGGCGGGGCAGGCATTCGATGCCGACGATTTTGCCTATTCCTACAAGCTCAATAGGTCCGACCTGGACCCGGACAGCGTGCTGGCCACCCGCGAGGCGGCGGCGAAGCTGCAGCCGGGCGAGTGGCTGACGGTGTCGCATTCGGTTGCGGCGTAGCGATCCCACTACTTGTTTCTTGTTTAACTTTGCCGGCCCGCCAGGGACATATGCATCTGACTCTTTCAGCATTTCCTGATATCTCTATTGTTCCAACCTTGGCTGAACACGCCGAAGCGCTCGCCACCCTGGTGGGAGAAAACCGTGCACACCTGCACGCTTTTCTTCCCGCCGTGGTGCAACTGGCGTGCGTCGACGATGCCAGGGCTTATCTGGAAGCCGCTGCCGCGCGCGCCGCCAGCGGTGAAGTGCTGGAATGGCATGTTTTTTCCGGCACAGCGTTATGCGGCAGCATCCGCCTGAAAGACATCGACGCAGCGGACCGCAATGCCAGAATTGGCTATTATCTGGCCCGTCAGTTCCAGGGCAGGGGTATCGCCAGCGCTGCGGTACACGCCGTCCTGGCGCATGCGTTTGGCGCGCTGCAGTTGCACCGCATCGAATTGCAGTGCGCGGCAAGCAATCATGCCAGCATGGCGCTGGCCGGGCGGCTGGGATTTATGCACGAAGGCGTGTTGCGTCAGGCGGAATTATTGAATGGTGCGTTTGTCGATCTGCATGTCTATGGCTTGCTGCAGCCGGATTTTGTGCCGGATGGTGCTGCCCTTAGCCTGGCATGAACCAGGCGCGCAGTTCATCCTCTGCCCTCTGCGCCGCCGCCTGCGTCAAGGTCAGCACGATGATCTTTTCCTGTGCCGGGCGATGCCCATCGCCCTCGGCCAGCTCGATGGCTTGTTCGAAACTTGTGTAGTCGTGGCCGAATTCACGCGGGCATTGCTGCACGATGCGCGCCGCCTTGCCAGCGTTCCGGTCGGCCAGGTTGACGATGGGATTGCCGTCATGGAACGGCTGGCCATTCGCAAACGCGGTGCGCAGATACGGCGCGCACTGGCCATCGAGGAAGGACAGGTGTGCCTGCCACCAGGCCTCTGCCGCCGCATACGTGGCCTGGTCCTCAAGAAAATCGGCAAACAGAAAGTCGTTCATCATAGTTTCCTCGGCTAGATGCCGAACACTTTCAAAATGGCGTCCGTGAAACCTTCGAACCAGCTGCCCACCTTGCCCGGCTGCTTGCCGTGGCGCGGGGTTTCTTCGTACAGGTAGACGCCGTTGTCGCCGTCGAAGCGGTCGTTGAGCAGCGCCTGCTGGCCGCGCAGGTAGGGGATGAAGGTTTCGCTGCGTATCGTCGAGTACAGCACGTCGGTGCTAAACCCCAGGGTGGCGGACTGGCTGATGGCGCGGCCCTGGCCGGCCCGCTCCTGGCGCACGCCGCGGCAGCCGCGCACGATCAGCGTGACGGGGCCGCGAAAGACGATGAAGCGCAGTTGCAGGGTGAGCCAGGCATGCAGGCTGCCCAGGCGCCAGTGGCTAGCTATCGCCAGCGGCTGGTTCGCGTCGCAGATCAATCCCACCAGGCCCCGTGGCTGGAATATCAATGCGCTGCCGGCTGGCAGGTGTACCACGGCGATTTCCAGCAGCGGATCGTCGCTGGCGGAAATCGTCACGGATGCAGTCACGTCGCTGTGCAGCCGCGTCAGCGCCACCATGCCGGCCGCCAGGCTGGTGAACGGGAAGCGCCAGTCCAGCAGCCACTGCGTGCGCTTGGTGCTGCTGACGGGCGACGATTGCAGGTATGCGGGATGGATCAGCATCTGCTGCCCAGGGTTTAGCTGTAATGCCTGCGAGACGGCGGAGATGCGCGATGCGCCCTGCGGCGGCAGGGGCAGGCTGGCATCGCCGGATTGCAGCTCGCGCGCGATGGACAGCGGCGGCAAACGCGCGGCCAGGGGCGCCAGCACGAAGTAAAAGAAGGCCTTGATGGCGACGGGCAGAAGGATGGCAGACAGTACCAGCAGGGCGGCCGTAGGCGCCACGTCCATGATGGGAGCGCGCCAGCGGGCGATCCAGTTGCGCGCCAGCTGCGCCTCGCTCGTGGCGATGGCCGCCTGCACGGGCGCCAGTGCGCTGGCCAGTGCCGCGTTGTCGATGGCGAATGGGGCGGGGTGGGCCGCATTGTTGGTGCGCGCGCGCTGCGCTGCCCAGGCGCGATACGCTTGCAGGTTGATCTCGCGCCAGCGCTGACCCTCGGCTTCGAGGCGCGACAGCTGCGCGTAAGCGTCGCTGCCAGGCAGGCGCGCCGCCACGGGGTGCTGCGCTTCCAGTTGCCGGCGCTGGGCCAGGTTGTGCTGCAGCGCGGCATACGCGTTGACGTGTTCCGCATGCAGGCGCGCCAGCGTGTGCCGCGCATCTTCGCCTTCGACCGCCGCTTGCAAGGCGCTCAGATAACGGGCTTCCTGCGCCAGCACTTCGATTTCCACGCGGCGCGCCGCTTCCTGCTGCGCATGCAAGGCCAGCGTGTGCGTATCGGGCAGGGGAAGGGTGAACAGCGATGCTTGCTGCCGCGCGCGCAGCTGGTGCAGCTGTGCCTGTACTTGCTGCAAGCGGGTGGCGATGGCGGTTTGCGAGGCGTGCTGCAGGGCGTTGACCCTGGCCGTGGCCGCATCGGCCAGGCTGGCGCCATGCTGATCGGCGCCGTCGGCGGCCAGCCTGAGCGCCGCGACGGTCTCGCTGCCGGCGCTGTAGGCGCGCCATTCGGCCAGCAGCAGGCGTCCGGCCAGCAGGATGACGATGAACAGGGCGAACTGCAGCGCGTGGCGCAGCAGGAAGCGCAGCAGGGCCGTCAGCAGCTGGCGCAAGGAGGTGCTGCCTTAGTTCGCCGCGCTATCGGCATCGGCGCAGCATTTCTTGTACTTCTTGCCGCTGCCGCAATGGCAGGGGTCGTTGCGGCCCGTCTTCGGCACGTCGCGCAGCACGGTAGCGCCGGACTGGCTTTGCGCCTGGCTTTTCAGGTGGCGCTGGCGCGCCCAGGCCGCGTTGATGGCGATCACGGATGGAATCACGCCATCCATGGCCGTTTCGGCCGCATCGTCATCGAGCTCGCTGGCAGCGGCCAGGTGCTGGAACGGCGCCAGGTATTGCGGGTGGCTGACGGCCAGGGCGGCCCACTGGGGCTTGTCCAGGCTGGTGCCAAGCAGGAAGCCTGCACACCAGGCGGGCACGCTCCATTCGGGGCCGCATACGTAGATGGGCTCGAAGCTGTCCGGGTCCTTCGCCAGCCATTCGACCATGTAGGCGTGGTGGCGCTGCGCCAGGCTGGCCGCCCGTTCGCTGTCCGTACCTGGCGCGGGTGCCGCAGCGCCGGTTACCTTGTCCCAGACCCAGGGCAACCATTGTTCTGGCGTGATCTGTTTCGGACTCAGGGCGACGGCCGTGAGCAAGCCTTCCAGCATGGAGACATCCATGGCGGCGCCGGCCAGGGCGGGTGCCGCCAGCAGGGTATCGAGTTCGGCGTATTCGTCGTCGGAGAGGGGCGTGGTGGTGGAGATGCTGGACATGGGATTCTTTGTGTAAGTTGGTCGATGGCCGCTGGCCCTGGCCGTATTGTACCGCCCGGCAAGGGGAAAGCCGGCGCTGGAATGAAAAACGGCGACCCGCAGGCCGCCGTCTTTATCCAAGGCAGAACGCTTACTTCACGCCGTGCATCAGTTTGTTGATCAGCGGTGCGATCAGGAACAGGATCACGCCGGCGCCCAGCAGGGACCAGAAGCCGAAGGTGTAGCCGGACAGGGCCGACTGCACCGACATGCCGCTCGTGCCGCTGACGTGGCTGGCGAAGATGCCCGACAGGTTGTTGCCGATACCGGTCGACAGGAACCAGCCGCCCATGCCCAGGCCAACCAGGCGCACTGGCGCCAGCTTGGTCACCATCGACAGGCCGATAGGCGACAGGCACAGCTCGCCGATCGATTGCAGCACGTAGACGGTGGTCAGGGTCCAGAACGGGATCTTGTTATCGGCGCCGACCAGGCTCGACAGAGCGAAGATCAGCAAACCGAAGGCCAGCGCATTGCCCAGCAAGCCCAGGCCGAATTTGCGCGGGATCGATGGATTGACGTTGTGGCGTGCCAGGTAGACCCAGACGGCGGCGATGAGAGGCGCGAAGACGATGATGGCAACCGAGTTGACGGTCTGGAAGTAGGCGGTCGGGAAGATCCAGAAGCCCAGGTCGCGGTTGACGATCTTGTCAGCCAGGAAAGTAAACGAGCTGCCAGCCTGTTCGAAGAACATCCAGAACAGGATGTTGAAGACGAAGATTAGCAGCATGGCGATGACGCGGTCGCGCGCCACTTTGCCGTTGCGGATGCCTTCGATCATCAGCATGAAGGCCAGGCCGATGAACAGCACGGTCAGGACGATTTGCAGCTTTTCAGCGCCGACCGTCAGCAGGAAGTACATCAGCGGGATCACGCACAGGCAGCCCAGGGCGACCCAGACGACGCGCATCGGGTTGCCGGAACCGGCTTCCGGTGCGCCGATGCCCTTCAGGGCGCGGCGGCCGATGAAGAACCATACCAGGCTGATCAGCATGCCGAAACCGGACGCCATGAAGACCATCTTGTACGAAGGCATGGCGCTGGTGCCGAAGATCGACTCGGCCAGCCACTGGGTGAAGACGGGCGCGACCATGGCGCCCATGTTGATACCCATGTAGAAGATCGTGAAACCGCTGTCGCGGCGCGGATCGGCTGTCGTGTACAGCTTGCCGACCATGGTCGAAATGTTCGGCTTGAACATGCCGTTACCGACGATCATCGTGGCCAGGCCCAGGTTGAAGATGTCCTGGTTCGGTACCGAGATGCAGAACAGGCCGGCTGCCATGAAGACGGCACCCAGCAGGATCGAGCGCTGGTAACCGATGACCCGGTCGGCGATGTAACCGCCGAACAGGGCGCCGGCGTACACCAGCGCGAGGAAGGAACCGTAGGTCAGGTTGGCCGCTGCCTGTCCCGAACCGTCGCCAGCATGAAACTGGGCCACGATGTACAGGACCAGCGCCCAGCGAACTCCGTAGAACGCGAAGCGTTCCCAGAATTCAGTCATGAACAACATCCACAATGGGCTTGGATGGCCCATAATCTGCTTGAACTCGGGAATAACGGCTTCCTTGTTGGGCGTAGTCGCACCGCTCATGCGGTTCCTCCTGAAAAATTATTATAGTCAATCGATACAACAAACTTATGGAAGCCTGCGGGCGGCGGGGACTCTCATGAAGAACCTCACGCACGGGAATTCCAATAGGCAGGCATTCTAATCTACAAATTGCGCTGAGCGAAGGTTTCCATTCGCATTAGCAAGAATGACTGTTTCATATTAATCAAACCGGTTTGCAGGCAAGGGCGGCCCGGGCGATTTTGCGGCGGCACAGCACAACTTGCCCGACTTGTCGTATATTAAGGTTGCAAGACCTTCGAGCATCGATTTTTAAAGGAATTTTTCGCATTATGGAACACGACGTTATCGATACTCTGGTTTCACCGGAAGGCCGCCTGGACGTGCTCTCCAAGACTGAAGTCAACAAACTGCTCGACACCAGCCAGGGCGGCCTGTACAACACTTTCCGCCGCTGCGCGCTGGCGGTCTTGAATTGCGGCAGCACCATCGACGATGGCCGCGCCCTGCTGGAGCGCTATCAATCGTTTGAAATCTCCATCATCCAGCGCGAGCGCGGCATCAAGCTCGACATCAAGGGTGCGCCAGCCATCGCCTTTGTCGATGGCAAGATGATCAAGGGCATCCACGAGCACCTGTTTGCCGTGCTGCGCGACATCATCTTCGTCAGCGATGAAGTCACGGGCAACCCGAAATTCGACTTGCAGAGCACGGAAGGCGTGACGGACGCCGTCTTCCACATCCTGCGCAATGCGAATGTGTTGCAAACCCAGCTCAACCCGAACCTGGTCGTCTGCTGGGGCGGGCATTCGATCAACCGCGCCGAATACAATTATTCGAAGGAAGTGGGCTACCAGCTGGGCTTGCGCGGCCTCGACATCTGCACCGGTTGCGGCCCCGGCGCCATGAAAGGCCCCATGAAGGGCGCCACCATCGGCCACGCCAAGCAGCGTTTGCACAATGGCCGCTACCTGGGCATCACCGAGCCGGGCATCATCGCGGCCGAATCGCCGAACCCGATCGTCAATGATCTGGTCATCATGCCGGACATTGAAAAGCGCCTGGAAGCGTTCGTGCGCGCGGGCCACGGCATCGTCGTCTTTCCCGGCGGCGCGGGCACGGCCGAAGAGATTTTGTATATCCTCGGCATCCTGCTGCACCCGGACAATGCCGACATCCCGTTCCCGCTGATCTTCACGGGCCCGGAAACGTCGCGCGAGTATTTCGTGCAGATCAACCAGTTCATCAGCGACACCCTGGGTCCGGAAGCGCAGCAGCGCTATAAAATCATCATTGACGACCCGGAACTGGTGGCGCGCGAAATGCTCGAAGGCATACGTCAGGTGCGCGAATTCCGCAAGGCGCACAGCGACGCGTATTACTTCAACTGGCTGCTGAAGATCGACCATGAGTTCCAGAAGCCGTTCCAGCCCACGCATGAAAACATGCGCAACCTGAGCCTGCACAAGAACCAGCCCACGCACTTGCTGGCGGCCCAGTTGCGGCGCGCGTTTTCGGGCGTGGTGGCGGGCAACGTCAAGGACGACGGTATTCGCTCGATCGAAGAGCATGGCAACTTCGAAATTCACGGCGACAAGGACATCATGGGCCCCATGGATGCGTTGCTGGCCTCGTTCGTGGCGCAGCACCGCATGAAACTGGCAGGCACGGCATACGTGCCTTGCTATACCGTCGTCCAGTAATTTTTTAATCAGCGCCGCCCGCCCCCTGCGTTTGCCGGGGGAGGGCGGCGTTTTTCATTCATGCCCCATCGTGTTCCTTCGCCGCCACAGGCAATCAAATCGCTTGCGTCATCGATGTGTGGGTGCTATCTTTGGAACCGGTTCCAAAATAAAAACATGAACGTCAACAGGTAGTGGAGAGCAAGCTTGGATTCAGTACGCGGCAGTAAAAAAACAGTCTCCGGCGAACCGGCCCGGCCCGTGACCATCGCCCAGGTGGCGCGCGAGGCGGGCGTGTCGAAGACCAGCGTGTCGCGCTTTCTCGGCGGTGAACTGGACGCTTTGTCCGAGAACATTCGCCAGCAGATCACCAGCACCATCGCGCGCCTCGGCTACCAGCCGAACCAGATGGCGCGCGGCCTCAAGCGCGGACGCACGCGCCTGATCGGCATGGTCGTGGCCGACATGCTCAATCCCTACACGGTGGCCGTGCTGCAAGGCGTGGAGGCGGCTTGCCAGCAGCATGGCTATACCCTGATTTTATGTAATACCGGCAATGACGAACAGCGCGAACGCCAGTCGCTGGTCGCGCTGCGCTCGTACAGCGTGGAAGGGCTGATCGTCAACACGCAGGGGCGCAACATTCAGTCGTCCGACTTGCAGCAGGCGGGCATGCCCATCGTGCTGGTCGACCGCCGCATCGAGGGCGCCGATTTCGACCTGGTGGGCCTGGACAATGTGCAGGCGGGCCGCCTGGCAACCCAACACTTGATCGAGCAGGGTTTCGACGCCATCGCCTTCGTCGCGCCCCCCTTGACGGGCGTCAGTTCGCGCCTGATGCGTGCCGACGGTTTTCAGTCAGTGATGGCCGAGCATCCGGGCTGCGTGGGCGAAGTGCTGGCGGTGGACCTGGACGACCGGCCTTCCATCGACGCGCAGGTGCGGCAATGCCTGGTGCAGTGGCGCGGCCGCCGCGTGGCGCTGCTGGCTTCGAACGGCATGGTGGCGCTGGAACTGGCGCTGATGCTGCAGCGCCTGGCATTGCGCATGCCGCAAGACGTGGGTTTGCTGGGCTTTGACGAATTGCCGTGGTCGCCGCTGGCGGGCCTGAGCACGATCGAGCAGCAGACCTATGAAATCGGCTTTACGGCGATGACGTGCATGCTGTCGCGCCTGCAGGGCGAGCAGTGCCCGCCGCGCGAGGTGCTGTTGCCAGGCAAGCTGATTGTGCGCCATTCCACCCAGGGGAACGCGGCACGCAAGAACGGCGATTGACGGGGGAGAGGGCGTTGCCCTTTTTTTTGGGTAAGTTATGGAACCGGTTTCATGGAATCTCATCACACTGGAAAGGGGCGTGGATAGTCAGGCAAGGCAATGGCAGGAGTTTGGCATGAGGTTGAAGCGACACGGCAAGAGACGAAGTAAATCGTCCATTTGACAATATTCCCGGAAGTGCCTCGACGAGGCCAGTACCGGGATCACAGGAGACGGAAACATGAAGATGACGACACTGTTTTACGCGAAGATCGTGGCTTGCGCGCTGGCCGCCACGTGCGCCCTCGGTGCGGCGGCCGATGCCGGCGCCCAGACGCTTGGCGACCTGATCAAGAAAGGCAAGCTGACCATCGGCGTGGTCAGCGGCACGCCGCCGTTTGGCAGCATCGACGCCAAGGGTGCGCCCGTCGGCTATGACGTCGATGTCGCCAACCTGATCGGTAAATACATGAACCTGCCCGTGGAAGTGGTGCCCCTGACGGCACCCTCGCGCGTGCCGTCGCTGGAATCGGGCAAGGTCGACTTCCTCGTGGCGACCCTGGCGCCCACGCCGGAACGGGCCAAGACCCTGATGTTCACCATGCCCTACAGCGCGTTTGAACTGGCCATCGTCGCGCCGGTCGGCGGCAAATTCAAGGCCCTGGCCGATTTGAAAGGCAAGAAGGTGGGCGTGACGCGTGGCACCACGAATGACACGGCACTGAGCCGCATGGCGCCGGCCGGCACGGCCATCGTGCGTTTCGAGGACGACGCCACCGTCACCCAGGCCTTGCTCAGCAAGCAGGTCGATGCCGTCTCTATCCCCAGCACGATGGCGCTCGACATCATCAAGACGCGCGGCGCGGGCAAGATCGAAGTCCGGTTCACGTATTCCGTGCAACCGAATTCGATGGCGGTGCGCCGCGGCGACTTCGAGCTGCACCAGTGGCTCAACAATTTCATCTACTACGTCAAGCTGAACGGCGAACTCGACGCCATCGCGCGCAAGTGGAGCGGCGCGCCGCTGCCGCCATTGCCGACCTTCTGATACCACAAGCCGCATAGGGAAAGTGTTGGTCCGTACGGCGCGCCACCGTGGTGGCGTCGCCGGGGATGCGCACGTAGATAAGGAGTTGAGTATGCCGTATGAATTTCATTTTGAACTCGTCATGCAATCGCTGGACCGCCTGTTGTGGGGCGCGGCACTGACGATACGCCTGAGCGCCCTGGCGATGGTGCTGGGACTGGCGGTGGGCGTGTGCGCCGCCGTCATCCTGAAGAATGGTCCCGCCTATGCCCGCGCTTTGGTGCGCGCATATGTCGAGGTGATCCGCAGCACGCCGTTCCTGGTGCAGCTGTTCATCATCTTCTTTGGCTTGCCGTCGCTGGGCCTGCAACTGGACGCCAACGGCGCCGCGCTCGTCGCCATGACGGTCAACCTGGGCGCCTATGCGGCGGAAATCGTGCGCGCCGGCATCGGCGCCGTGCACCCCTCACAGCTGGAGGCGGCCCAAGCCTTGGGCATGACGCGCTGGCAAGTGATGCGCCATGTGGTGCTGCTGCCGGCGCTGGAAAAAGTGTATCCGGCGCTGGCCAGCCAGTTCACCTTGATGATGCTCGCATCGAGCGTGGTGTCGGCCATTTCCGCCGAAGAGCTGACCGCCGCGGCCCACCTGCTCGACTCGGAAACCTTCCGCAGTTTCGAGATCTACATCGTCGTGATGGTGCTGTACATCCTGCTGGCCCTGCTGTTCCGCTTCAGCTTCTGGGTGCTGGGCCAGATCGTCTTCAAACGCCGCCGCCGTCTGGGCGCGGTGCGCATGGGAGCTTGACATGATCAGTGATTTTTCCTGGGATAACCTGCAATTTTTGCTCGAGGCCACGCGCTGGACCATCGGCCTGTCGCTGATCGTCTTCATCACGGGCGGCATCGCCGGCTTCGCGGTGGCGCTGCTGCGCACGGCGCGCAGCCCGTTCCTGCGCTTCATCAGCGCCCTGTATATCCAGCTGGTCCAGGGCACGCCCGTGCTGATCGTGCTGTTTCTGACCTATTACGGCCTGGCCCTGTTTGGCTACAAGCTGTCGCCGATCATCGCGGCCGGCGCGGCGATGACGATCTTTGCCAGCGCCTACCTGGGCGAGATCTGGCGCGGCTGCATCGAAGGCGTGCAGCGCCAGCAGTGGGAAGCATCGGCCGCGCTGGCGCTGAACCGCTACCAGCAGCTGCGCTACGTCATCCTGCCGCAGGCGCTGCGCCATTCGTTGCCGCCGACGGTGGGCTTCATGGTGCAGATCATCAAGAACACCTCGATCACCTCGATCATCGGCGTGGTGGAACTGACGCGCGCAGGGCATCTGGTCAGCAACGCGACCTTCCTGCCTTTCATCGTCTTCCCCGTCGTCGCCCTGATCTACTTTGCGATGTGCTACCCGCTGTCGCGCTACAGCCATTCACTGGAAAGGAAATTCCATGCCCATCGTTGACATCGACAATATCAGCAAGAGCTTCGGCGCCAATCACGTGCTCAAGGGCGTGTCGTTCGCCGTCGAGCGGGGCCAGGTCATCGCCGTGATCGGCCGCAGCGGTTCCGGCAAGAGCACCATGCTGCGCTGTATCAACGGCCTGGAAACCATCGACAGCGGCAGCATCGTCGTGGCCGGCCATACGCTGACGGCGCGCCAGGAGCATCTGCTCGACTTGCGCAAGGAGGTCGGCATGGTCTTCCAGAGTTACAACCTGTTCCCCCATCTGACGGTGGAAGAAAACGTCATGCTGGCGCCGCGCATCGTCAAGAAGGTGCCCGATGCGCAAGGCCGCGCCACGGCCCTGCGCGTGCTCAAGCAGGTGGGCCTGGACCACAAGCGCGACGCCTATCCCGAGCAGTTGTCGGGTGGCCAGCAGCAGCGCGTGGCGATCGCCCGTTCGCTGGCGATGGAGCCGCAGGTGATGCTGTTCGACGAAGTCACGTCGGCGCTCGATCCGGAACTGACGCAGGAAGTGCTGAAGGTGATGGAAGCGCTGGCGCAGGCGGGCATGACGATGCTGCTGGTGACGCACGAGATGGAGTTCGCGCGGCGCATGGCCGACGTCACCGTTTTCATGCACCAGGGAACGGTGTGGGAGAGCGGGCCGTCGGAAGCCTTCTTCAGCAACCCGCAAACGCCCGAAGCGCGCCAGTTCGTCGGCGCGGGAGCGATCAAATGAGCCCCGTCCTGGTGGCGGCGTCGGCCTATGGCGCAAGCAGGGTAAGGCTGTTGGGGCAGAGCCATTTCATCGACGTGGTGGCCGATGCGGGCGGCGCCGGCATCGAGATCCGCCGCGAGCTGTTTACGTCCGACTTGCCGGACCTGGCGCGCATGGGCGCGGCGGTGGCCGCGCGCGGCCTGTACGCGGTGTATTCCACGCCCATCGAATTGTGGGACGCGGACGGCTTGTTGCAGCAGGATCTGCTGCAGCAGATGCTGGACGAGGCGGCGCGCCTGGGGGCGCGTTACCTGAAGGTGTCGCTGGGCCATTACCCGGCCGCACCGGACTTTGGGGGCTTGAAGGCCCAACTGGCAGCGGCGCCCGTGGCGCTGCTGGTGGAAAACGACCAGACGGCCCATGGCGGCAAGCTGGCGCCGATGGCGCGCTTCCTTGTGGCGGCGCGCGAAGGCGGGCTGCCGGTGGGGCTGACCTTCGACATCGGCAACTGGCGCTGGGTGGGCGAGGATGCGCAGCAGGCGGCGCGCCTGCTGGCGCCGTATGTGCGCTATGTGCATTGCAAGGCCGTCCTGGAGGATGCGGGCCGGCTGTCGGCGTGCGCCGTTTCCGAGGCCGATCCGGCCTGGCGCGCCGTCTTCGCGCACTTTGCTCCGGGCGTGCAGCGGGCCATCGAATTCCCTTTGGCCGGCGCCGACCTGGTGGCCGAAACGGTCCGCTACATTCAGATGCTGGAGGCCGCATGATGACGCTCGATGTTGTGACCTACGGTGAGGCGATGGCGATGTTCGTTGCCGAGGAGACGGGGGACCTGGCGGCCGTGGCGCATTTCACGCGCCGCCTGGCCGGCGCCGAGACGAATGTCGCCATCGGCCTGGCGCGCCTGGGCCTGCGCGTCGGTTGGCTGAGCCGGGTGGGCGACGATTCCTTCGGCCGCTTCATCCGCGCCAGCGTGCAGGCCGAGGGCGTCGACTGCAGCCGGGTCGTCACCGTCGCCGGCCAGTCCAGCGCCTTCCTGCTCAAGCAGAAGGCCGAGAACGGCGCCGATCCGCTGGTCGAATACTTCCGCAAGGGTTCCGCCGCCAGCCGGCTGGCGCCGGAGCACTTCGACCCCGCCTATTTCCTGTCCGCGCGCCACCTGCATGCCACCGGCGTGGCGGCGGCGCTGTCAGCCACCAGCCTGGCGTTTGCCGGCCAGGCGCTCGACTTCATGCGCGAGCATGGCCGCACGGTGTCGTTCGACCCCAACCTGCGGCCCTCGCTGTGGCCCTCGCAAGCCGTCATGGTCGAACAGATCAACCGCCTCGCTGCCAAGGCGGACTGGGTGCTGCCCGGCCTGGGGGAGGGCAAAATCCTCACCGGTCACGACCTGCCGCACGACGTCGCCGGCTTTTATCTGCAGCGGGGCGCGCGGCTGGTGGTCATCAAGCTGGGCGCCGAGGGCGCTTATTACCGCACGGCCGGTGGCGACAGCGGCATGGTGCCGGGCGAGCGCGTGACCAACGTGGTCGACACGGTGGGCGCCGGCGACGGCTTCGCGGCCGGCCTGGTCAGCGCCTTGCTGGAGGGCTTGCCGCTGGCGCAGGCAGTAAGGCGCGGCAACAGAGTCGGCGCTTTCGCCATCCAGGTGGCCGGCGACATGGAAGGCTTGCCTACCCGCGCCCAGCTCGACGCGCTGGTTCAATCTTGAATAGAACAGGGGAAAACGCGTGAAAAAACATGTGGTTGTGTATAAAAAGCTGGCCGAGCCGCTGCTGGCGCGCCTGCGCGCCGAATGCGAGGTGACGTACTTCGAGGCGATCGATGCGGGCAACCGCGCCGCATTCGCCGCCGCCATCCGCGGCGCGCATGGCTTGCTGGGCGCCAGCGTGCGGCTGGACCGCGAACTGCTGGACCCGGCCTTTGCGCTGCGCATCATTTCCACCATTTCGGTGGGCGTCGACCAGTTCGACGTCGATTACCTGCGCGAACGCGGCGTCTTGCTGGCCAATACGCCGGACATGCTGACAGAAACGACGGCCGACACGATCTTCGCGCTGATCCTGGCCAGCGCGCGGCGCGTCGTCGAACTGGCCGAATTCGTCAAGGCGGGAAGCTGGACGCGCAGCGTGGGCGAAAACCAGTATGGCGTCAATGTGCATGGCAAGACCATCGGCATGCTGGGCATGGGCCGCATCGGCCGCGCCGTCGCCCGCCGCGCCGCGCTGGGCTTCGGCATGCAGGTGCTGTACGTGAATGGTGAAGCGGTGCCCGAGGTGGAGGCGGCGCTGGGTGCGCGCCAGGTGGCGCTCGACGACTTGCTGGCCGGCTCCGACTTCGTCTGCGTCGTGCTGCCGCTGACGGTGCAGACGGAACGCATGATGGGCCGGCGCGAGTTCGCGCTGATGCGCCCCGGCGCCATCTTCATCAACGGTTCGCGCGGGCGCATCGTTGACGAGGCGGCGCTGGTCGAGGCGCTGCAACAGGGCACGATCCACGGCGCAGGCCTCGACGTGTTCGAGCGCGAGCCGGTGGCGCCGGACAATCCTCTGCTGGCCATGGCCAATGTGGTGGCGCTGCCGCACATCGGCTCGGCCACGCATGAAACGCGCTACGCCATGGCGCAGCAGGCGGTGGACAACCTGCTGGCCGGCCTGCGCGGCGAGCTTCCGCGTCACCTGGTGCGCTAAGAACAGTATCCACAGACAGGGAAAGAGATGAAGAACAAGGTAGCAAGGGCAATGATCATCGGCGCCGGCGCTTGCAGCAGCCTGTGCTCGGCGCAGTCGAATGTGGCCATGTACGGCATCGCGGATATGGGCGTGGTGTCCGAGAATGGCGGCGCCGGCGGCAGGGTGCTCAAGCTGACCAGCGGCATCGCCAACGGCTCGCGGCTGGGTTTCAAAGGCAGCGAAGACCTGGGCGGCGGCATGACGGCGATCTTTACGATGGATGCGGGCATCCTGGCCGACACGGGCGGCTCGGCCCAGGGCGGCCTGTTGTTCGGGCGCCAGGCTTTCGTCGGTCTCGCCGGCGCGGCGGGCACGCTGCGGCTGGGCCGCCAGTACACCTTCATCGATAGCAGCCTGGGCGCGCTGGACCCGTTTTATCTGGGTTTTGCGGGCAGGATGAGCAATGTTTTCACGGCCGGTTACATCAGCCGCGTCGACAACAGCATCAGCTACAGCTCGCCCGTGCGCGGCGGTCTTTCCGGTGAACTGGCGTACGGCTTCGGCGAAGTGCCCGGCGACGCCGCGGCCAGGCGCTACATGGGCGCGGCGGCCACCTATGCCAGCGGGCCGCTGACTGTGCGCATGGCGCACCAGGACGCCAATACCATATCAAACGCGCAGCTGGCGGGCAGGGCGAGGAACACGGTGCTGGGCGCCACCTGGGACTTCGGCGTGGTCAAGGCGCATGGCGCCATTGCCGTCAGCAAGAGCACGGCGGGCGCCACCACCACGGTTGACAGCGCGGACCTGATGCTGGGCGCCACCTTGCCGGTGGGCCCGCACCGCGTCTTGTTCTCGTACGTACGGCGCGACGACCGGCGCGCCGCCAACGGCGACGCTTCGCAGATCGGCATCGGCTACACCTACGCGCTGTCGAAGCGCAGCACCTTGTATGCGGCCTATGCGCATATCGACAACCGCAACGGCGCCGCCTACCTGGTGGGCAACGCCACCGATAACGGCAGCGGCAACCAGGCCTGGAACCTGGGCCTGCGCCACACTTTTTAAGGGGAGAATCGAATGAAGAAGATCGGATGGATTTTGGTCGGCGCCAGCACCGTGGCGCGCGAATGGATGGTCGACGCAATCGGCCAGCAGGGCGACGCGGAAGTGCTGGCCGTGGTCAGTCGCGACGCTGCGCGCGGCGCCGCCTTTGCCGCGCAGTTTGGCATAGCCGCCAGCTATACGGATTTGAGTGCGGCACTGGCCCATCCGGGCGCGGATGCCGTGTACATCAGCACCACCAATGAGTGGCATATGGCGCAGACCTTGCAGGCGGCGCGCGCGGGCAAGCACGTGCTGTGCGAGAAGCCGCTGGCGCTGAACCTGGACGACGCCCGCCGCATGGTCGACGGCTGCGCCGAAGCCGGCGTAGTGCTGGGGATTAACCACCACCTGCGCAACGCCGCCAGCCACGCCAAGGTGCGCGAGCTGATACGCGCCGGCGAGATCGGCCAGCCCCTGTATTGCCGCGTGCTTCACGCAAACAAGCTGCCGCAGCACTTGCGCGGCTGGCGCCTGGACGCGCCGGAATCGGGCGGCGTCACGCTCGACATGTTCGTGCACGATGTCGACACCTTGCGCTTCCTGCTCGATGCAGAGCCGCGCCACGTGACCGCCTGCGCCACCAGCGGCGGCATGACGGTGGCCGGGCTGGAAGAGGGCCTGATGGCCGTTATCGAGTTCGACAACGGCACCCTGGTGCAGGTGCACGACGCGTTCAACGCGCCGCATTCGCTGTCCGGCGTGGAAATCATCGGTAGCAAGGGCAGCATCTTCGCCTCCGGCGTGATGACGCAGCGCCCCGTTGGCAGCATCAGCCTGACGCGCGACGGCGGCAGCGTCGATATCCCCGTCGAGCATGAAAACCTGTATGTGCGCTCGGTGCGCGCCTTCCAGCGCGCCATGCGCGGTGTAGGGCAGCCTGCCGCCACTGGCGACGACGGCATGCGCGCGCTGGCCACGGCGCTGGCGGCGCAGCAGGCCAGTCGCAGCCACCAGCGCGTGACCCTGGCCGATTGACGGCCGGCCGCACAAGTGAAAAAGCCGCCTGATCGCAAAAATCAGGCGGCTTTTTATTGGCTGGCGTCCGGGATTAGTCTTCGCGGCGCAAGTGAGGGAACAGCAGGACGTCG
Source organism: Janthinobacterium sp. ROICE36 (assembly GCF_002869965.1). Lineage (GTDB taxonomy): Bacteria > Pseudomonadota > Gammaproteobacteria > Burkholderiales > Burkholderiaceae_D > Janthinobacterium. The sequence goes on along the minus strand of NZ_PEBS01000055.1, from coordinate 13,481 downwards.
CGGATGTTCGGCGAATCCGTGATGATCATCATCAGGCGGTCGATGCCGATGCCGCAGCCGCCGGCTGGCGGCATGCCGTATTCCAGCGCGCGGATGTAGTCGGCGTCGTAGAACATCGCCTCTTCATCGCCGGCGTCCTTGGCAGCGACTTGCGCCAGGAAGCGGGCCGACTGGTCTTCCGCGTCATTCAACTCGGAGAAGCCGTTGGCGATCTCGCGGCCGACCATGAACAGCTCGAAGCGTTCGGTGATGCCGGCCACCGTGTCGGAAGCGCGCGCCAGTGGCGACACTTCGACAGGGTAGTCGATGATGTAGGTCGGTTCCCATAGCTGCGCTTCCGCCGTCTCTTCGAACAGCGTCAGTTGCAGTGCGCCCAGGCCGGCCGTGGCGAACGGCTTGACGCCGAATTTCTTCAGCTCTTCCTTGATGAAGTCGGCATCGTTCAACTGTTCCGGCTTGTAGCCCGGCGCGTACTTGTTGATCGCTTCGACGATGGTCAGGCGGTGGAACGGCTTTGCCAGGTCCAGCTCGCGGCCGCCGTAGGTCAGGGTGGCGGTGCCGTGCGCGTCGATGGCGGCCTGGCGGATGACGGCTTCCGTGAAGTCCATCAGCCATTTGTAGTCGGTGTAGGCCGCGTAGAATTCCATCATCGTGAATTCAGGGTTGTGACGGATCGACACGCCTTCGTTGCGGAAGTTGCGGTTGATCTCGAACACGCGGTCGAAGCCGCCCACCACCAGGCGCTTCAGGTACAGCTCGGGCGCGATGCGCAGGAACATTTGCATGTCCAGCGCATTGTGGTGTGTGATGAAGGGCTTTGCCGCCGCGCCGCCCGGAATCGTGTGCAGCATCGGCGTTTCCACTTCCATGAACTCGTTCTTTTCCATGAAGCGGCGGATCGACGAGATGGCGGCGGTACGCGCCTTGAAGGTGCGGCGCGTCTCTTCGTTCATGATCAGGTCGACGTAACGCTGACGGTACTTCGTTTCCTGGTCGGCCAGGCCGTGGAATTTGTCCGGCAGCGGGCGCAGCGACTTGGTGATCAAACGCAGTTGCGTGACCTTGATGGTCAGTTCGTCCGTCTTGGTCTTGAACAGGGTGCCCGTCACGCCCAGGATATCGCCCAGGTCATAGTGGTGCAGGGCGGCCATGGCCGCTTCGCCGGTGAGGTCCAAGGTGGCATAGATCTGGATGCGGCCGTCGGCCTTCGGGCCGGAAGCGTCTTGCAGGGTGGCGAAAGCGGCTTTCTTGCCGGCTTCGCGCTTGAGCATCATGCGGCCGGCCAGCACCACGGTGACAGGTTCGGCTTCCAGCTCTTCGCGCGTCTTGCTGCCGTATTGCGCGTGCAGATCGGCCGCCTTGTGCTCGGGGCGGAAATCGTTCGGGAAGGCGATGCCTTGTTCGCGCAGTGCTGCCAGCTTGACGCGGCGCTCGGCGATGATCTTGTTTTCATCGGGGGCGGCGGCTTGTTCTTGGATATCCGTAGTCATGGTGTTCTTCGTTGGTGATGATTGATGATGTGGTGCCAGCGCTGGCGCCACGCTGGCAAACAGTGCGTCGACGTCGAGTGCGGAGAAATCCGGCACGATGGCAATCACGTTGTCGAATGCGGCAAACGCTTCGGCCGGCAGGGTGGTGGTGAGTACCACGACGCGCATGCCGGCACGGCGCGCCGCTTCCACGCCCAGAGGCGCATCTTCAAAGACGATGCAGTGCTGCGGCAGTGCGCCGGCCAGCTGCGCGCCTTTCAGGAAAACGTCCGGGTGCGGCTTGCCCCGTTCCACGTCGGCGGCGCCGACGATGGCGTCGAAGCGATGGCGCAGGTTCAGGCCATCGAGCGTGAACGCGATGTTCTCGTCCGGCGCGGCCGTGCCCACCACCAGTCCCACGCCGTTCTGGCGCGCGTTGGCGATCAGCTGGCCGAAACCGGCCACCGTCGCCAGGTGCGGGCCATACAGTTCGCGGTATACGACTTCCTTTTCAGCCAGCAGGGCGACGTGGTCGGCATCCTCGCCCAGGTACTTGACGATGATTTCGCGGCCTTGCCGTCCTGCCGTGTCGCGGAAAAAGGCGTCCGCATCCAGCACATGGCCCTGGCGTTCAAAGAACGCCAGCCACGATGTCGTGTGGAAGGCCATGTTGTCGACGATCGTGCCATCCATGTCAAACAGGAAGGCACGCCGGGCTGGAACGGATGCATTCATCCTTACACGCCTTGCTTGAGCGAGGCGGAGATGAATTCGTCGATGTCGCCATCGAGCACGCCCTTGGTATTGCCCGTCTCGAAACCGGTGCGCAAGTCCTTGATGCGGGACTGGTCCAGCACGTAGGAGCGGATCTGGTGACCCCAGCCCACGTCCGTCTTCGAGTCTTCCAGCTTTTGCTGCTCGCTCATGCGCTTGCGCAGTTCATGTTCGTACAGCTTGGCTTTCAGCATTTCCATCGCTTCGGCGCGGTTGCGGTGCTGCGAACGGTCGTTCTGGCACTGCACCACGATGCCGGTCGGCGCATGGGTCATGCGGACGGCGGAGTCGGTTTTATTGATGTGCTGACCACCGGCGCCCGACGCGCGGTAGGTATCGACGCGGATATCGGCCGGGTTGACGTCGATCTCGATCGAATCATCGACTTCCGGATACACGAACAGCGACGTAAACGAGGTGTGGCGACCGTTGGCCGAGTCGAATGGCGACTTGCGCACCAGGCGGTGCACGCCCGTTTCCGTGCGCAGGAAACCGTAGGCGTGATCGCCCTCGACCTTCAGGGTAGCCGTCTTGATGCCGGCAACCTCGCCGTCGGACTGCTCCAGGATTTCGACCTTGAAGCCCTTGCGTTCGCAATAGCGCAGGTACTGGCGCAGCAGCATCGAGGCCCAGTCCTGGGCCTCCGTACCGCCGGCGCCGGCCTGGATATCGATGAAGCAGTTGTTTGGGTCCATCGGATTGTTGAACATCCGGCGGAACTCCATGCTTTCGATGACCTTGCGGATTTCCTGTACATCCTGCTCGATTGCTTCCAGCGTCTCGTCGTCGCCTTCTTCACGGGCCATGTCGAACAGGTCGCGGGTGTCGCGCAGGTCGGCATCGGCACGGGTCAGCGTGAAGACGATCGCTTCCAGCGCCTTCTTCTCTTTACCGAGGTCCTGGGCACGCTTGGGATCGTTCCAGACGGTCGGATCTTCCAGTTCTTCGTTGACTTGCTCTAGTTTCTCCGACTTGACAGCGAAGTCAAAGATACCTCCGAAGTTCGGCTTCGCGGACCGTCAGGTCGTTCAGCAGGGCGGAGATGATATTGATGCGTTCGGCTTCCATAATGTTCTGGTCTTCTATGGTGAAATCAAACCTTGAATTATACGCGAGCGCGGCGGGTTTCCGCTGCCGCTGCGGCGCAAATGCTGCTGCACATGGCAATAAAATGATGATTTTGCTGTATTTTCGACAATATTTTTGACTTGATGACCGCTGCCGTGCTGCGTATGATGCTGGCGATATTGTCTTTCCTCAGGAACAACTCATGTGCCAACCCCTGCGCCAACTTCCCCGTCTCGCCCTGTTACCGCTGCTGCTGGCCGGCTGTGGCGCCTTGCCGCCCGTCGCCACCGGGCCTGTCCGGGCGCTGGCCGCCGCGCCAGCGGGCAGCAGCGCCACCTTCGCCCTGCTGGAGACGACGGACTTGCACGCAAATGTGCTCAGTTATGATTACTACAAGCTGCAGGCGGAACCGTCGATCGGCCTGGAACGCACGGCGGCCCTGATTGCGCAGGCGCGTGCCGAGTTTCCGAACAATCTCCTGCTCGACAACGGCGACACCATCCAGGGCACGGCGCTGGCCGACTACCAGGCCCTCGTCAAACCACTGGCCTGCGACCAGACCCTGGCCATCTACAAGGCCATGAATTTGCTGAAGGTCGATGGCGGCGGCATCGGCAACCATGAATTCAACTACGGCCTGGCGTTCTTGAGCCAGGTGACGGGCAACCGCTTCGACGTCGACAGCGTCGATGCCAGCAAACCGCGCTGCGCCGGCCCCGCGTTCCCGCAAGTGCTGGCCAATGTCTACAGCGTCAAGACGGGCCAGCCCCTGTTTGCGCCATATCACATCATCGACAAGCAGATCACGGCGGCCGGCCCCGATGGCAAACCGGTGACCAGCAGAGTGAAGGTGGGCATCATCAGCTTTGCGCCGCCCACCATCATGGCGTGGGACAAGCGCTGGCTGGAAGGCCGGGTCTATACGCAAGGCGTGCGCGAGACCGCGGAAAAATTCATCCCCGAGATGCGCGCCAAGGGCGCCGAGCTGGTGGTGGCGATCTCGCACGGCGGCCTCGATGACAGTCCGTACTCGCCGACCATGGAAAACGGCAATTACTACCTGTCGCAAGTACCGGGCGTGGACGCCATGCTGATCGGCCATTCGCACCAGCTATTCCCGAACGCGACCAGCACGGTGCCGCAGTTTAATTTGCCCGGCGTCGACAAAGTCAAAGGGCTGGTCAACGGCGTGCCTACCGTGATGGCCAATCTGTGGGGCAAGCACCTGGGCGTGATCGGCCTGCACTTGCGTCACGACGGCAAGCAGTGGACCGTCGAGAAGAGCGCTACCACGGTGGAAGCGCGCGGCATCCAGAATACGGACAAAAGTTACGTGCAGCCCGATGCGGCCATCGCCACACTGGTGGCCGAGGAGCACGCGGCGACGATTGCCTACGTGCAGACGCCCGTGGGCGCCACGGACTTCCGCATGTCGACGTATTTCGCCGACGTGGGCGATGTCAGCGCCATCGAGGTGGTGAACCAGGCGCAATCGGGCTACCTGGCCGCGTATGTGAAGGCGAATTTGCCGCAGTACGCGCACTTGCCCGTGCTGTCGATGTCGTCGCCGTTCAAGAGCGGCTCGGCCGGCGTGTCCGACTACACGGACGTCAAGGCGGGCAACGTGGCGCTGAATAACGCGGCCGACCTGTATTTGTATCCGAACGCGCTGTACGGCGTGAAGATGAATGGCGCGGAGCTGAAAGCCTGGCTGGAACAGTCTGCGCGGCGTTTCAACACCATCGCTCCGCACAAGGCGGAGCCGCAAGAACTGGTCAACACGGCCCATCCGAGCTACAACTTCGACGCCATCACCAGCGCCGACGTGCGCTACCAGATCGACGTCACGCAGCCGCCTGGCCAGCGCATCAAGGGCCTGACGTACAAGGGCAAGCCAGTGGACGCCAGCCAGGAATTCTTGATAGCGACAAATAACTACCGCGCCAGCGGCGGCGGCAATTTCCCTGGCCTCGACGGCAGCAAGACGGTGGTGGCCTCGCCCGACAACAACCGCGAACTGCTGATTGCCTATGTCACGCAGCAGAAAAACCTGACGCGCGCGAAAAACGGTTCGGCGCGCAGCTGGCGCTTCGCCAGAGTTGCCACGCAAGGCCCGGTGGTTTTCCATTCGGCGCCGAACGTGATCGACCTGGCGCGAGCGGCCGGCATCGATAACGTCACGCAGCTGAAGGCTGACGATGGTGCGGGCAAGGGCTTTGCGCTGTATCAGGTAGACCTGTCGAAATGATGCTGGCAAACTTGCTGCTGGCCGCCGCGCTGGTCTCGCCCGTGGTGGCAGCGCCTGATGTCACGGCCCGTGCCAAGATTCTGATGCGCGCAGGAGAGACGTCCCAGCCGCAGGCGCGCGCCCTGTTCGAACAGGCGGCAGGGCAGGGCAGCGGTCCCGCCGCGTATTACCTGGGCTTGATGTTCAAGAACGGCATGGGCGGGCCGCAGGACAGCGCCGCCGCGCTGCGCTGGCTGGAACTGGCCGCGCAGCGCCAGGTGGCGCCGGCCATGTTCATCGCGGCGAACATGCTGCTGGCCAGCGATGAAGCGCAGGCGCGTTATTGGCTTGACGCGGCCTGTGATGCGCAATACCCGGAAGCGCTGCAGCAGAAATCCGTGGCCCTGGCGGAAGGAGGCATGGGTTATGCGCACAACGAGGAGCAGGGCCATTTGTACCTGATGATGGCCACGCATGCCATGGGACACCGCCCGCCGGAACCCTGAACTACACCGGCTCTTCCTTCTTTGCCCTGGCCCGCAAGCTGGCCGCCGCCTCGCCGATGGCGAGCGGGTCGCGCGACAGGATGGCGGCGCCCAGGTCGACCAGCCTGGCCGCCGCAGCTATGGCGGCCTTCACGTCGGCGATGCGCTTGAGCTGCAGCTTGCCCTTGGCGATTGCGCCCTCGATATCGCCGCGCGCCTGTTCGGCGCCATCGACGGTCAGATAAATGCCATACGCGCGGAACAGGGCCACCATCTGGTCCAGGTGATTTTCATATTGCTCCAGTAGCGCGCGCTCGTCCGGCGCCAGCGCTTCCCGTTCGCGGATGCGCAATTCCAGCACCAGGCTTGAAGCCTGCGCCAAGCTATCTGCGATGGCGTAGCTTTGGTCTTTCGTCAGTTCGGTCAGTGGGGCCATGGGATACTCCAGTGTGCGCGCCGCTTACCAGCGGGCGGGACCATAGAAAACAGCCTGTTTTTGCAGCGTGGCGACGTCGCGTGAAAACTGCGCCAGCTGCCGCTCCAGTTCGGTCGCCTGCAGGCGGTCGAAATTGGCCCGCAGCGCGGCCACGCTGGCTTGCAGCGCATCGACGGCCGCAACATACGCGGCGACGATCTTTTCCCTTTCCTGCAATTGCCGCCCTTCCAGGTGCAAGCGTGTGCGGATGTAGTTGGCGGCCAGCGGTTCGCGCGGCGCGGCCTTGTCGACGGCGCCGCGCAGCAGGTCCAGGTCGCGCAATTCATCCTGCAAGCCGGCGCGGTAGCTGCGCTGGGCATACTCCTTGAGCGCATTGCTGACGATATCGACGGCTTTCTGCTCGTCGAGCAGTTCGCGCAAGGCCGATTGTTGCCGGCGCTGCGTGGCCAGACGGCTCAGGTGTTCGCTCAATTTGACGACCTTGGACAGCTTGTTCGCATCGAGCAGGGGCGCGCCGGCGCCCGGCTGTGCCAAGCCGCCCAGCGCATCGCCGAGTCCGCCGAACTCTTCCTGGTAGAGGGGCAGCTTGTCATCGGCCAGCGCCGCCATGGTGTGCGCATAGCGCAGCAGGACGGCGTTCAGGCTGGCGACCGACATGCTGGCCTGCGCGATGGCAGCGCAATCGGCGCGCGCCGCCTGTTCGCTCGCTTGCGCATCGAAACGCTCGGCCAGGATCAAACGCTTGCGCATGGCCTTGTCCATGCAACTGTGGACCCCGCTTGCCAGCATGGGTTCGAAGTGGACCGACATCTTTTGCGTCTGTTCGGCAAAGGTACGCACGGGCGCCAGGTTGCTGGCGCAGCCGCCCAGCAGCAAGCTGGCGGTGGCGTAAAGAAGCAGGGTCGAAACGGATGAGTTCGGCGGGTGCTGCATATGGCCTCCATGCGGTAGCTTTGGTTGATCGGGCCCGCGCGCACGCGCTGGCATGGCCGACCTTAGCATGCTGGACAGTGCCAATATTGCGCCAGATCAGTGGCTTGGTGAATCGCCGAGCTTGCCTGCTTGCCTGGCGGGTTTTGCCATGGATTGTTGCCCGATGGCGCAGGTGCGCCAATTTACCTCATATTTTCCTTACAAAAGACTGACATAGGGCAAGCAATTCGGTCTTTTCTGCATGTTGCGATGCGTCATATGTAGTTGTTGCTGGTGCATGTTTACTCACCTACAATGATTTATCGATGGGGCGGTTATCCAGCGTACGACTATAAAAATAAGTGGCATTAAAAACGTTGTATCAGAGGAGATGACAATGAATTTGAAACAGAAATTGCTTGTGGCAAGTTTGGTTTTGGGTTTCTCGCAGGCGGCAGTCGCAGCCGACCCCATCAAGATCGGCGTGTCCGGTCCGTTCACGGGCGGTTCCGCGCCGATGGGCGTGTCGATGCGCGACGGCGTCAAGCTGGCCGTCGCTGAAATCAATGCCAAGGGTGGCGTACTGGGCCGTTCCTTGCTGCTGATCGAGCGCGATGACGAAGCGAAGAACGAACGCGGCGTACAGATCGCCCAAGAGCTCATCAACAAAGAAAAAGTCGCCGCCACCGTCGGCTACATCAACACGGGCGTGGCCCTGGCTTCGCAACGCTTTTACCAGGAAGCGAAAATTCCCGTCATGAACAATGTGGCGACGGGCTCCATCGTCACCAAGCAATTCGCCGACCAGCCGGAAAACTACATCTTCCGCAATGCGGCCAATGACACCATCCAGTCCGGCATGATCGTGCACGAGGCCATCGAGAACCGCAAGTTCAAAAAAGTGGCGATCCTGGCCGATTCCACCAACTATGGCCAGCTGGGTCGCGAAGACCTGGAAAAGGCGCTGGACAAGAAGGGCATCAAGCCCGTTGTCGTTGAAAAATACAACATCAAGGACGTCGACATGACGGCCCAGCTGTTGAAAGCCAAGCAGGCGGGCGCGGAAGTGGTGCTGACCTACGGCATCGGCCCGGAACTGGCGCAGATCGCCAACGGCATGGAAAAACTGGGCTGGAAAGTGCCGCTGATCGGCAGCTGGACCCTGGCCATGGGCAACTTCATCGACAACGCGGGCAAGAACGGCAATGGCACGCGCATGCCGCAAACCTTCATCCAGGATGCCAGCACGCCCAAGCGCAAGGCCTTCATCGACGCCTATGTGGCTGCTTACAAGCCATCGGGCGGACGCATGCCATCGGCCGTCTCGGCTGCGCAAGGTTACGATTCCATCTACCTGCTGGCCGCAGCCATCACGCAGGCGGGCGGCACGGATGGCCCGAAAGTGCGCGCCGCGCTGGAAAACCTGAACGAAAAAGTGGAAGGCGCCGTGACCACCTATAACAAGCCGTTCAGCAAAACCAACCATGAAGCGATCACGGCCGAGCTGACCGTGTTTGGCGAAGTCAAGGACGGCAAGGTCGTCCTCGCCAAGTAATCCCTGCGGACGTTCGCCGCGCAATGGCCAGCCTTGAGGAATCAGGACTGGCCATTTTTTCATCTTTCGTCTTCCGGGGAACACCATGGAAATCTTCCTGCAGCTCGTCTTCAGCGGCATCGCGCTGGGCATGATCTATGCCGTCATCGCCTTCGGCTATCAGCTGACCTTTGCCACTTCCGGCACCCTCAATTTCGGCCAGGGCGAATCCCTGATGCTGGGCGCGCTGGTGGGCCTGTCGCTGGTGGGCACCATCCATGGCGGGCCGTACATGAGCTATTTGCTGATGGTCCCCATCGTCATCGCCTTCGGCGCCTTGCAGGGCGTGTTCGTCGAATGGATAGGCGTGCGGCCCGCCATCAAGATCAAGTCCGAATTCGGCTGGATCATGTCGACCATCGCGCTGGCCATCATTTTTAAAAACGTGGCGGAAAACATCTGGGGCAAGGATGACCTGACCTTCCCGTCGCCGCTCAGCGCCGCGCCGTTCAAGGTCCTGGGCGCGAACGTGCAGCCCATGCAGGTGGCCGTCATCGTCGGCGCGCTGGCCATCATGCTGGCCGTCGAAGTGTTCAACCGCAAATCGATCTACGGCAAGGCTGTCGTGGCGACAGCCAACGATCGCGACGCGGCCGGTTTGATGGGCATTAACACGGGCATGGTCATCACCTTTTCCTACGCGCTGTCGTCGGCCACGGCCGCCTTTGCCGGCGTGCTGGTAGCGCCGCTGACCCTGACGGGGGCCACCATGGGCGCCTCGCTGGGCTTGAAAGCGTTTGCCGTGGCCATCATCGGCGGCCTGACATCGGGCGTGGGCGCCATCGTCGGCGGCCTGATCCTGGGTATCGCGGAAACGACCACCGGCTATTACATTTCCACCGGCTACAAGGAAGTGCCTGGCCTGCTATTGCTGCTGCTGGTGCTGGCCGTCAAGCCGTCCGGCCTGTTCGGCAAGGCCGCGATCAAGAAAGTCTGAGGATCACATGAACAAGAAAATTACCATGCTGGCGCTGAGCGCGGCGGGCCTGGCGGCGCTCGTGCTGTTCCCCATCCTTATCCCGAACCCCTATTACATCCACCTGGCCGAGACCATTCTGATCTACGCCATCCTGCTGTTCGGCCTCGATATCGTCGTCGGCTACACGGGGCAGGTGTCGCTGGGCCATGCAGGCCTGTTCGGCATCGGCTCCTACGGCACGGGCGTGCTGGTGTTCAAGCTGGGCCTGTCGTTCTGGCTGGCCATTCCCGCCAGCATTGTGCTCGCGGCCGTGTTTGGCGCCATCCTGGCCTTGCCGGCCCTGCGCGTGACCGGCCCTTACCTGGCCATGGTGACGCTGGCCTTCGGCACCATCATACAAATCCTGATCAATGAAATGAGCTTCCTGACGGAAGGCCCGATGGGTATCAAGATCCACAAACCCGTCCTGTTCGGCCACAAATTGAGCGAAGTGGAGTACTACTACATGGTCGCCGCGCTGATGGTGGTCTCGCTGGTGGTCGTGCACCGCATTTTAAAGTCGAACCTGGGGCGGGCGTTTGAAGCATTGCGCGACAGTCCCATCGCCTCGGACTGCATGGGCGTGTCCGTGTACCGCTATAAAGTGTATGCGTTTGTCATCAGCGCCGGTTTCGCGGGCCTGGCCGGCAGCCTGTATGCGTATTCGGAAGAATACATTTCGCCCAATACCTATAACTTCGAGCTGACGATCTTGTTCCTGCTGGCTGTCATCATGGGCGGGCGCAAGACGCGTTCGGGCGCCTTGATCGGCGCGCTGATCGTCGTCATGTTGCCCAGTTTGCTGGCCGACATCGAGTTGTTCCGCAAGATTGCCGTCGGCGCCGCCGTGCTGGGCGTGATCGGCTCCGCCTTCATGCTGGCGAAAAAACGCGCCACCGTGCGCGGCGTGCTCGTGCCCCTGGTCGCCACCATCGGCCTGGCTGCGTTTTCCTATAAGCTGGAGAACATGATCGACTGGCGTTTGACCATCTTCGGCCTGATGACTTTATTTGTCGTGTACTACCTGCAGGACGGCATCGTCGGCTTCCTGATGAGCTTTGTCGGCAAGGGTAGGGGCCATGTGCAGGCCGTCGCTTCGCATGGCGTGGCGCCTTTTGACCATGCGCAAGGCGGCCAGCGCGGTGAAACGCTGCTGCGCGTGGACCAGGCGCTGATGCAGTTCGGCGGCCTGAAAGCGCTGAACCAGGTGGACTTGAACGTCACGCAAGGCTCGGTGCACGGCTTGATCGGGCCGAATGGCTCGGGCAAAAGCACGATGATGAACGTGCTGACGGGGATCTACAAGCCGACGGCGGGCAAGGTGGAATTTGCCGGGGCCGTGATCTCCGGCCGCACGCCGTCCGAAATCGCCCTGGGCGGCGTGGCGCGCACCTTCCAGAACGTGCAGCTGTTCGGCGAGATGACGGCCACCGAGAACGTGCTGGTGGGCTTGCACAACACCTTCAAGTCGAATGTGCTGGACGTGATGCTGCACACGCCCCGCTACAAGCGCGAAGAGACGGCGGCGCGCGAGCGGGCCGCCAGCATCCTCGAATTCGTCGGCCTGGCCGACCTGGCCAACGAAGAGGCGCGCAATCTGCCGTATGGCAAACAGCGCCTGCTGGAAATCGGCCGCGCACTGGGCCTCAATCCCCGTTTGCTGCTGCTCGACGAACCGGCGGCGGGCCTGACGGCGCCCGACATCAAGGAGCTGATGGCCATCATCCGCAAGATCCGCGAGCACGGCATCACCATCATCCTGATCGAGCACCACATGGACGTGGTGATGGCCCTGTCGGACGTGGTGACGGTGCTGGACTTCGGTCAGAAGATCGCCGAAGGCGCACCCGCGCTTGTCCAGAGCGATCCGAAAGTGATCGAAGCCTACCTGGGCGGCAGCGCCGACACCCTGGCGCCAGCGGCGCACTGAGAGGAATACCATGCTGACCATTCATAATCTGCACGCCGCCTACGGCAAAGTCGAAGTCCTGCACGGCATTTCGCTCGACGTCCCGAAGGGCAAGCTGGTGACCCTGATCGGCTCGAACGGCGCCGGCAAGACCACCACCATGCGCGCCATTTCCGGCATGCTGAAACCCAAATCCGGTACCGTCACCCTGGGCGGCAAGGATGTTACGGGGCTCGATTCGCACCGCATCGCGCGCGCCGGCCTGGCCCATTCGCCGGAAGGCCGGCGCGTGTTCGCCTCGATGTCGGTGACGGACAACCTGCTGCTGGGCGCTTTTCCCCGCTTTACGCGTGCGCGCCCGAAAGGCGACATCAAGGGCGACCTGGACAAGGCCCTGGAGCTGTTCCCCCGCCTGAAGGAGCGGCGCGAACAGCTGGCCGGCACCTTGTCGGGCGGCGAGCAGCAGATGCTGGCCATGGCGCGCGCCGTCATGCTGAACCCGGAAGTAATTCTGCTCGACGAGCCGTCGATGGGCCTGGCGCCCATCCTGGTGGAGGAAGTGTTTCGCATCATCACGCGCCTGAAAGGCGAAGGCGTGACCATGCTGCTGGTGGAGCAATTTGCCGCCGCCGCCCTGAACGTGGCCGATTACGGCTATGTGCTGGAAAACGGCAGCATCTCCGTGCACGGCCCGGCCGAAAGTCTGAAGACCGATCCGAAGGTGATCGCCGCGTATCTGGGGGGAGGGCATTGAGAGGACGTTTGACGCGCATTTTCCAGCGCACTGCACTGACGATGGTGTCAGTGCAGCAGATACATTGGCTGTGTCAAAGCATGGCTTGACGTATTTGCTTCGATGACCGCAGCGGCACGCTCGCACCGGGCCGCTGCCGCCGTTGCCGCCAACGCAGGCAACTATACAAGACCGCTTGCCGTCAAATCGAGCAGAAACTGCTTGATCGACGCGCCGTTTGAGCATTTTGCGCGCCAAACTCGCCAGGAAGGCGAATTCATGTGCGCTTTCCTAATATAAAAAATATAGATCGTCAAGTTTTAGAGCGGAACTGTTACAGTGTGGGAACTATTAAATTAATATTTGGCAACTTTACCGCCCACTGCCCACCGCTGATGATGTAATCGAGAGGATTTTTTGCGCACCCAACTCCTGCCCCTGACCCTGCTACTGCTGATCCAGAACGCGTACGCCGTCGATCCCCCCAGCGCCGGCAGCCAGCTGCAGCAGATTCCCGTCGCGCCCCAGTTGCCGAAGGCGCCGCCAGCCATCCGCGTGCAGCAGGGCAATGTACCGGCCACCACGCTGGGCGATACAACGCGCATCACGGTACAGCGCCTGCAGGTGACGGCGCCGCCCGTCTTTGCCGAGAGCGAACTGGTCGCCAGCACGGGTTTCGTGCCGGGCAGCGAGCTGACCCTGGGCGAGCTGCGCGCCATGGCGTCAAAAATTGCCAGCTATTACCAGCAGCGTGGCTATTTCCTCGCGCAAGCGTATCTGCCCGCGCAGGACATCCACGATGGCGTGGTGCAAATCAGCGTGCTGCCGGGGCAGTATGGCCAGGTGCAACTGCGCAACCAGAGCAATCTGTCCGACGGTCTGGCCGGCACGCTATTGGCCGGTCTCGACGGGCAAG